>NZ_NPFX01000014.1:0-826875 GCF_002259335.1 Rhodococcus sp. 14-2483-1-1
CCGCTGGAAAGGCGAACCCGACCCCGCCCACGTCGCCGCCATCGACGCCTACTGGGTCTCGGCCGCCGAACACGGCATGAACGCCTCCACCTTCACCGCACGCGTCATCGCCTCCACCGGAGCCGACGTCGCCGCCTGCCTGTCCGGTGCCATCGGCGCCATGTCCGGGCCCCTGCACGGCGGCGCCCCCGCCCGCGTCCTACCGATGATCGAACAAGTCGAGAAGACCGGCGACGCCCGCGCCCTGATCACCGGCATCCTCGACCGCAAAGAAAAGCTCATGGGCTTCGGGCACCGCGTCTACCGCGCCGAGGACCCCCGCGCCCGCGTCCTACGCGCCACCGCCAAGAGACTGAACGCACCCCGCTACGAAGTCGCCGCCGCCCTCGAACAAGCCGCGCTGACCGAACTACGTGAACGCCGCCCCGACCGCGCCATCGAAACCAACGTCGAATTCTGGGCCGCGGTGATCCTCGACTTCGCCGAGGTCCCCGCCCACATGATGCCCGCCATGTTCACCTGCGGACGCACCGCAGGCTGGTGCGCCCACATCCTGGAACAGAAGCGTCTGGGCAAGCTCGTCCGCCCGGCCGCCCTGTACACCGGCCCCGAACCCCGTACCCCCGAGTCCGTCGACGGCTGGGCGGCGCGAACGCCATCCTGAGCGGGAAGGTCGTCGATTGGCGCTATCGTCGTGCTGATGGCTGGGAACGTACGGGATCCCGGGGCCTCGGTGGCCTCGCGGCTGCTGGCTGTGCTGTCGGTGTTCGACGAACATGCCCCTGCGTTGACGTTGACCGAATTGGCCGATGGCGCAAACCTTCCCATTGCCACGGCCCACCGCCTGGTACGTGAACTGGTCGACTGGGGAGCGCTCGTGCGCTCGGACGACGGTCGGTACGTAGTGGGGCGTCGACTGTGGAAACTCGGACTGTTGGCACCGGATCAGTCCGATCTGCGCGAGATCGCGTCGCCGTTTCTGCACGACATCTACGGTGCGACTCTCGCGACGGTGCACCTGGCCATTCGGGACGGAGACGAGGTGTTGTACCTCGACAGGCTGGCAGGCCATGCGTCCGTGCCTGCAATCAGTCGGGTGGGTGCGCGATTGCCGTTGTACTCGACCGGGGTGGGCAAGGTGCTGTTGGCGTACGCGCCGAGGGAGGTGCACGATCGCGTACTTCGAAACCTGACTCGCATCACCCCGTTCACGGTGACTCGACCGGCGCAGTTGGAGAACGAACTACGCCGGGTGCATCGCGAGGGATACGCCCAGACGGTCGAGGAGATGACCCTCGGGGCCTGTTCTGTGGCCGTTCCGATTCGCGACGGCGAGAACGTGGTCGCATCCTTGGGACTCGTGGTTCCGAGTATCGGGCGTGATCGCGTCAGACTGGTTGCGGCGCTACAGGTTGCGGCCCAGGGAATCGGCCGCAGCCTGAGAACTGGATAGCCTCTTCCACTCAGTGGAAGCTCTGGCTTGTAGAGACGTGGATCACCGCGGTGTACTCGACTCATGCGTACACAGGTTGCCATCATCGGTGCAGGGCCCGCGGGTCTGCTGCTGTCCCACCTGCTCGGTGAGCAGGGGATCGACTCCATCCTGATCGAGTCGCGTACTCAGGACTACGTGCTCGCCCGGATCCGCGCCGGAATTCTCGAGCATTCGACGGTCCAGTTGCTCGACGAACATGGACTCGGGGAGCGCCTGCACCGCGAGGGCCACGAGCATCGCGGTATCTATCTGCAGTGGCCGGAAGAGCGGCACCACATCGACTTTCGTGATCTGGTGGACAGAAGCGTGTGGGTCTACGGGCAGACCGAGGTCACGAAGGATCTCGTGGCGGCACGCGAGAAGGCCGGCCAGCAGATCTACTACGACGTCTCCGATACCGCGCTGCACGACGTCGAATCCGACGACCCCTACGTCACTTTCACGGACGCGTCGGGCAACGCGATGCGGATCGACGCCGACGTCATCGCCGGATGCGACGGCTCCTTCGGGCCGAGTCGTGCTGCCATGCCCGATGCTGTCCGCAACACGTGGGAACGGGTGTATCCGTACTCCTGGCTCGGAGTTCTCGCCGACGTCGCGCCGTCGACGGACGAGTTGATCTACGCCTGGCATCAGGACGGCTTCGCCATGCACTCGATGCGATCGTCGACGGTCAGTCGGTTGTATCTGCAGGTGCCGAACGGCACCGATATCGACACCTGGTCCGACGATCGAATCTGGGATGCGTTGGCAGACAGGCTCGGACACGGTCAGGACGGGTGGGCGCTGAACCCGGGACCGATCACCGAGAAGAGCGTGCTGCCGATGCGCAGTTACGTGCAGACACCGATGCGACACGGCAATCTGTTTCTGGCAGGCGACGCAGCGCACATTGTGCCTCCCACGGGCGCAAAGGGTCTCAACCTCGCGGTTGCCGATGTGGCTCTGCTCGCACCTGCACTGGCGCAGTTGCTGCAGGGGAAGGGGACACACAGTGCTGACACGTACAGCGACACGGCACTTCGACGCGTCTGGCGTTGCACGCACTTCTCGTGGTGGATGACGACGATGCTGCACACGGGCGACGACCCGTTCGATGCGCAGTTGCAGCTCTCGCAGCTGAAGTGGGTGGCTTCCAGCGAAGCGGGCGCAATGGGACTGGCGGAGAACTACGCCGGTTTGCCGATCGGGTTCTGACCTCTTGGGAACTACCGTCGGCGATCGAGCAGGTAAGTAACTGCAACACCGGCGACCAATCCCCAGAACGGAGCGCCGAGGCCTCCGACGTCGGTGCCGGAGATGGTGACCAGCAGGGTGATCAGGGGCGCGAGCATCGGGCGGCCGGACGACTCGGAGAACGCGGCGGTGAATGCACCGCGCAGTGCCTCGAGCATTGCCAGACCGGCGAGGGCCGCGATGAACGTTGCGGGCACCACGGACAGGCCGCGCACCAGCAGTGGTGCCGCCACACCCACCACGATGGCGAGTGCGCCGCAGGTCATTCCGGCGATGTACTGCCGTGACCGTGCACCGACGGCAACGAGCAACGCGTTGGTCGGACCGGCCAGACACGTCGATACCGCACCCAGTGGCGCGACGAGAAGTGACCAGATGCCGCACGCGATGGTGACGACGGTCATCGGTGCTCGATGGCCCGCAGAGTTCAATACTGCTGCACCCTGACCGTTCTGAACCGCGACCACGGTGATGGCAAGCGGTATCACCAACTGCGCCAGTGCCGCACCACTGAACGCCGGCGCAACGAGCTCCGGTAAGCCGATCAGGGGGAGCTCTGCCGCAGGCCCCGTCATCCGTGTGAATCCGCCTGTTACTGCGAGTGCAGCGAGCCCCGTGACCAATGCAGCGAGCACCGGCGGTACCCGCTTCGACCACGTCGCGGATCGGGTCAGCGCCAACCACGCCACGACCATGGCACCGGCGACGATCACATTGGACGAAACAGACTGCACCAGTCCGGTTCCGAACGACAGAAATGCACCGGCCACCATCGCCATCACCACGCTGTGCGGCAGAAAATCCATCAGTTTCGTCACCACCCCGGTGGCTCCGAGCACGATGATGAGGACCCCGGTAGCAAGGTAGGCCCCGACGACCTCGGGCCAGGTCAGCGACGCCAACGATTGTCCGACCAGAACAGTGCCCGGAATGGTCCAGAAGAAGCTCAGCGGCATCCGATACACCCAGCTCGCCACCACGGTGAGGGTGCCGTTGAGTACGAATACTCCGAAGACCCACGACGCTGTCTGTGCGGCGGTGAGCGAGCCCGCTGCGGCGGCACCCATGATGACCGCAACCGGCCCGGTTGCGCTGAACAGCACGCCGGTTGCCCCTGCACCGACGTACTGCCCGCCGAAGTCGGCGCGTAGAGCACGCAGACTCGGCGGGCGACGCTCCGGTAGTTCGCCCGAGACGAGACGCTCGAAATTATCTGTCATTCAGCCACTTTCACCGGCTCGATGGGTACTGGATCGGATCGGCGCAGGGCTCGAACCGCGGGAACAGCGGTGGTGACCAGTGCGCCGAGCAGCGCTACGACGGCAAAGATGTAGAACGCGGTGGACGACGCGATGCCGGCTCCGAGCAGGATTCCGCCGAGCAGCGGTCCGAGTATGCCGCCGAGCCGGCCGAATCCGGCGCACCACGCAACTCCTGCTGCACGGGCGGTGGTGGGGTAGTAGTTCGAGACGAATCCGTAGATCAGCACCTGAGTGCCGATGGCACCGATGCCTGCACCGGCCACGGCGACGAGCAGGACTCCGAGCGGGAAGTTCAGCGTCAGCAGAACCAACGACAGCGCGGCGAGGCAGAAGGTGACCGCGATGACGCGCTGTGGTCCGGTGCGGTCGGCGACGCGAGACGCGATCAGGCCACCGATGATGGCACCACCGTTGAGCACCAACAGAAACGACAGTGAACCCTTGGCGTTGTAACCGGCCTCGGACATGATCTGTGGCAGCCAGGTGTTGAGGCCGTAGGTCAGCAGTAGGCCGGAGAAGCTCATCAGCCCGAGGAGAGCCGTCGGGCGCAGTAGTGGCTTGCGGGCCAGTGCTGCGAATCCGACGCGATCGCCGGCGACGACCGGCTCTGCGTCGGGCATCGGAATGCCGGTCCGTGCGCAGATCTCCTGTGCATCGGCGACGCGTCCGTGCGCCAACAGCCACCGCGGGGATTCCGGCATCCGCAGCAGAGCCAGCGGTAGCAATACGAACAGTGGGAGTGCGCCGATCCAGAACAGTCCGCGCCAGCCGATCGAATCCTGCAGGGTGATCGCGGCCAACGACGCCAGGACGCCACCGGCCGGAATGCCGCTGTAGACGATGGCGTTGAACAAGTTTCGACGTCCGGGTGGTGCGAATTCGGCAATCATGGCACCTACCGTGGCGACGAGGCCGCCGACTCCGATACCGGTCAGGAACCGAAGTGCGCCGAACATCGTGACGTTCTGTGCGAGTGCAGTGGCCCCCATTCCCACCGAGAACCAGACGATGCATGTCAACATCGTTCTGCGACGGCCGATCCGATCACCGAAGGCCCCGGCGGTCAGAGCGCCGACCATGACCCCGATCAGCGCGTAGGAACCCAGCGCGCCCGCAGTTTGCGGATCCAGCGCGCCCAGCTGGGCAGAATCGGCAAGCAGCGTCGGCAGGACGGTGCCGTAGACGACGAGATCGTAGCCGTCGAAAACGATTGCTGCCGTAGACAGTGCGACGATCCACAACACGCTGCGGCGGTGCCGATCGCTGGCCCAGGCAGTGCTGGCTGATGTGCCGGTTTTCAGGGAGTCCGGTGCAGTCATCGGGGATCCTTTTCGGTCAGGGAGTACCGCTTGAAGGCTGAATCGGCGCTGACGGCCGAGCGGGTTGCATCACTGTCCCAAATCGTGGGCTGAGTCACACCAGGGCTTTGCCTAGTGCTTACCTCGGCATTGCGAAAGTGGGTGCGCTGCGATCATGTCGTCGAGCCGTCGTCGGTGGACCGCGCAGCGGCCAGCTCCGCTCTCGAGCGAATGCCCATCTTGGCGTACACCCTGGTGAGGTGAAACTGAACTGTCTTGACCGACAAGAACAATTCGGCCGCGACCTCGCGATTGGTCATTCCTGTGGCGACCAGGCTCGAGACGGCGTCCTCCTGCGGGGTCAGTGCATCGTGAGCTCTGTCCTTCAGAACGGCGTGCACACCACCGGCTTTGAGTTCACGGTCGCACCGTCGTACGTACGTGGTTGCCCCCAGTGCCAGATAGCCTTCGCGTGCCGCGCTGACGACGGCATCGGCCTCGCGCCGCTTCCCGGCTCTGCGCAGGGTCTGCCCGTAGGCGTAGTTGACTCGGGCGCGGTCGTACGTGAGGGGCAGCGGTGCCAACGAAGTGAGGGCGTCCTCGAATGATGCTCGGGCAGAGTCGAGATCGCCCATCGCGCCGTGCAGTCGGCCACGAGCGCAGGCAAGGCGTGCGTGTGCGGAGCGGTGACCACGATCGCGCACCCTGGCCTCGTGTGGAATCAGAAACTCGTCTGCCTCGTCGAGTCGGCCCTCGACTATCAGTGCATTGGCGTACACATCCGGCCACGCCCAGAAACCGGGTTCGGACACGTCGGCGTGAGCCCACTGCTCGGTCAAGGGGGCAAGAGCGCGGAGGACCCCGGCATAGTCCGCTTGTGCCTCCGCGATGGCCGCACGACCGAGAGCCGCTGGTACCCTCATGATCTCGTAGTCGCGGGCACCGGAATCACCGCGGTGTGCGCTGGTTGCGGCGGCCACCCAGTCTCCGCGTAGTGCGTGGATCTGCGTCGCGGTCCACTGGAGCAGCGGAACGATCAATGCGGCACCGGAACGGTCGGCCAAGTCGGAACCAGCTCCGACCAACCGAAGCGCCGCATCCCACTCGCCGGTGACGAAATAGGTGCGCGCCAGCCAACCGTGAGCCCACAACGAGATTCGCGTCGAACCGCCGAGGAAGTCGGTCGGTGCTGCGGCTTCGAGTTCCGAGCGCGCGAGATCGATGTGGTCCGTTGCGAAGTGGAGCCAGCCCGCACCCATCTGCACCCGTTGTCCGACGGCCCCGGTACTGGCGTGACCCCACAGGTCTCGGTAGCTGCTCAGTGCTTCTGCGACACGCCCGGTGCCCGCCAGACCGAGGCCTCGAATGGACTGCGCCTCGACCGCGGTTGCGTGGTCGGCTCCGACGAGTTCGACTGCGCGATCGGCCCACAGCACGAGGTTGGCACCGTCGCAGCGCGCCAGATTGTGCAGTACCTGCCGATGACAGATCACAGCGGCGACCTCGGGGTCGTGCCGCGTCCGTACGAGCTGCCACGCCCGGGTGAGTCGAGCTTCGGCTTCGTTGGGGCGGCCGCGCAGGATGGCCAGATAGCCGAGTACGGCATTACGCGTAGGGGTTTCACGGAGACTTTCGATCTCGGCGATGTAGTCCGAGGCCGTCCGCATGTCACCGGCGCCGATGAGGGCGTCCACCGCGCGGACGAGCCGATCCTCGCGGGCATGCGGTTCCTGGGTCGACCGGCTCGACAGAAGGTACAGCCGTGCTGCCGTGGCCCATTCGCCGATTCCTGCACGTGTCGCCGCGAGCGCGTCCAGGCGGTCCGAGACCAGTGGATCGGGCAGTGGCGACGCGTGGACCAGGTGCGCCAGCTGATCGGCCGGGTCGGCCTCGGCTGCGGCAGCGGCTCGATGCACCTGCGCGCGCTCGACTCTGCTCATCGTCGCGAGCACCGCGGCGCGGACCGTGGGATCGTGGATCTCGAGGATGGTCGCTGCGGAGCTGCGTCGGACGGTCACCAGTGCGAATCGTTCTGCGAGATCGACAGCAGGCCAGGGATCGTCGATGCCGGCGACCTCGCACACCGTGGTCAATGGTCGGCCGTCTTCGAGAACGGTGACGGCCGAGACCAGACGCCGAGCCTCGTCCGTGCAGAGAGCGAGAGTGGTCCGAACGTCTGCCTCGACGAAGGCGGGCGCAGGCAGGTCGGGGCGAACACCCTTCCAGGTCTCGCGCGGCACCTCGTCCAGCAGCGCCAAGGCGTGTCGGGGACGTCCACCGGTGTGACGCGTCAGGTGAGCAGCCGAGGACGGTGACAGGATGATCCCCTGCAGGGCAGCGATTTCGGCAACGGCCGACACCGTCAGCGCCGGTACTGCCACGGACAGGTCGGCTGCGCGATCGAGAACCCGGTGCGACTCGATGAAGCCGTCGGGCAACGGCTTTCGAGTACAGACGACCGCGAGTCTCGCGGATCGGTGGTGCCTGACGGCGGAGGCGAGTGCACGGAGCGAGTCCGCGTCGCAGTCGTGCGCGTCGTCGATCAGCAGGATCGTCACGGCGTCCGCCGCCAACGCGTCGGCGATGCGGTGTCCCCATTCGACCGGGTCCGTCCCTTCGATCCCGACGCCCGGGACGAGTTGCGTGACGAGGCCGAACGGCACGTGCGTTTCCCACGGCACCGCACCTGCGCGGCGCACCACCGTGCGATGCCCCTCGCTTCCGACCGTCCGTTCGACTTCACGCAGAATCGACGATGCGCCGATGCCCGCCGGGCCGGTCAGCACCACAAAGGTCGACGTCGTCGCGGAGCCGTCGAGAGCCCGAATCAGGACGTCCAGCAGTTCACCGCGGCCGATCAACGGTGAAGGGGACATGACGTCACCGTATCCGCGGCGTACGAGTGCGTCCGGCGATCGAACCAACACGGTCATGACTCAGCCCGGGTCGCCGCCGGCGACCGGGAGCACGGTACCGGTGATGTACGACGCCTCGTCGGAGGCGAGGAAGCAGATCGCCGCGGCTTGCTCGTCGAGTGTTCCGTAGCGTTTGAGCAACGAGGAGTCCACGGTCTGGTCGACGATGGCCTGGTACCAGTTCTTCTCCTGCTCCGTCGAGGGTGCGGGTCCACGAGCGACGCGTCGCGGTGGTGCGTCGGTACCGCCGGGGGCCGTGGCAACCACCCGAACGCCGTGCGGTGCTGCCTCGAGGGCCAGAGTTGCCGTGATGGCGTTGACGCCCCCCTTCGCAGCTGCGTAGGGAACCCGGTGGATGCCGCGGGTTGCGACCGAGGAGACGTTGACGATGGTGCCGCCGCCGCGTTCGATCATGTGCGGGATCACGGCGCGGCAGGACCACAGCGTCGGGAACAGGGACCGGGAGATTTCCTTCTCGATCTGCTCGGGCGGGTACTCGGCGTACGGCTTGGCCCAGATGGTGCCGCCGACGACGTGAATGGACACGTCGACGCGTCCGTGTGCAGTGAGTGCGGCGTCCACCACCGATGAAGCGCCCTCCCAGGTTTCGAGGTCGGCGATCACTGGGGTGGCCTCGACACCGCCTCGCCGAAATTCCTCGGTGAGGGATTCGACCAGCTCGGACCGGTCGGCCAGAATCAGTGCTCCGCCTTCGGCACCGATCCGCCGGGCCACGAATTCTCCGATGCCCTGGGCCGCGCCGGTGATCAGCACGACCTTGCCTGCGAATCGACCCGGGCTGACGAACTTGGGCGTTTTGTTCGCCCGGGATTCGTTCATGGCGCGTTTCATCGTCGCCTTCGAACGGTCGGCGTGATCGGCGATCAATGCCCGTGCGCGCTCACGGTCTCCGGCCTCGAACGCGTCGACTATGTCGAGGTGATCCTGGGCGCAGAGCGGATCGCACCACGTCGCGTTGCGCAGCACGTCCTCCATTGCGGCCTTGACGCCGAGAGCCCGATAGGCCTGCAGCAGATGCTCGTTGCCTGTTTGGGTGAAGAGGTAGTCGTGGAAAGCGGCATTGGTCTCGGTGTACGCGGCGGCATCGACGAATCGGTCACCGTCGACGTAGCGAGTGGTGGTCTCGGCCAACAGTCGGTATCCGGAGATCTGCTGCGAGGACAGCCGGCCGATCACGAGTTCGAGGGCACCGAGTTCGAGGGCGCGCCTGGCCTCGAACACCGCGTCCGACTCGTGTACCGATGGATGCTCCTCGCCGATCTCGTACCCCGAACTCGAGGCCGGGGCAGGTTCGGGACTGCGCGTGACGAGCGGCTGGATATCCCGCGAAGGCCAGATGTGTTGTGCTGCAACGGAGTGTGCCTCGGGAGTGAGGAGCAGATCGGAGCTGTCGTCCAACCCGGTCCGGTCGGCGGCCGAGCCGGCGACAGTAACGCGCTGACCCGCGATCGCGCGCATGGTGTCTGCCTCCTCGGAGTCCGAGAAGCTCGCGCCGTGCGAGTACAGAGGCTCCGCCATGCGACTGCCGAACACGGCTCGACCGAAGATGTTCCTGCCGTCCAGGGCGGGGTCGACGTCGTCTGCGGGGTTCTCCGCGGGTGCGTCAGCTGCTTCGATCGTCGCTTCCGCGTGTTCGTGGACCGGCGTCGGCTCGTCGTCCACCAGCGCCGCTGCAACCGAATCGTTTTCGTCGCCGATGCTCTCCTTCGCAGCTGCCGAGGACGGCGCGAACTTCTCGTAGTAGAAGCCCGTCGGTTCGATGCCGGCCTCGCTGAAATGCGTTCGGACGGCCTCCACCATGGGAGGCGGACCACACAGGTAGACCGCGACATCGCCGCCGTTGAGATGAGCGTCGGTCAACAGGGCAGTGACGTACCCCTTGTTCGCAGCGGTGGTCGAGGGGTCCGAAACGCAGTGATCCCACGTGAATCCATCCAGTGTCGAGGCCAGGCCGGCGAGCTCGTCCAGCTGGACGACGTCGTCGTCGGTACTGGCGCCGTACACGAGATGCACAGGACGAGTGCTGGATTCGCCGGCCATGGTGCGCAGGATCGAGAGGATCGGAGCCAATCCGGTTCCGCCCGCCAGTAGTAGCGCAGGTCGCTGAGCCTCGCGCAGAAAGAAACTGCCGTGTGGGCCGGTGAACGAGATCTTGTCGCCCACGGCCGCCGTGTCGCTCAGGTACGTGGACATCAACCCGCCCGGGGTGAGTTTGACCAGGAATTCCAACTCGGCCGATCCGGAGACGCAGCTGAAGGAGTACGACCGGGTTTCGTCGGAGTCGGGGACAGTGATGTTGACGTACTGGCCGGGGAGAAAGGCGAGCGTGCCACCCGCCGGTGCCTCGACGGCGAGCCTGACCGTGGTGGGGGAGAGTTTCTCCACGGCGGTCACGACCGTGTCGTGGGTCGCCGCTTGGGTTTTCGCTACCGCCGACGTGCTCGCGATCTGCAGCACCAGATCGGAGGTGGGCTTCATGCTGCAGGGCAGACAGTAGCCCTCGTCCGATTCCGACTGCGACAGCGCGTCGTCGAGGTAGGTACCGCCGTCGTACTCACCCGACTCGCACAGAGCCTTGCAGGTTCCGCACGCTCCGTCTCGGCAATCGAGAGGGATGTTGATCCGCGAGCGGTACGCGGCGTCGGCGACGGTCTGGTCGTCCTCGCAGGTGATGAAGCGGGTGACGCCGTCCTCGAAGGACAGTGCGACGGAATGGCTCACGATGGAACTCCTCGGGATGACGGCAGGTCGATCAGAAGTGATAGATGTCGACGACGTGGTGGATGTAGTCGTTCTTCAGCACCACGGTCTTGCGCCGGATGAGCGGCGAGTCGCCGGAGAAGTCGATCGTGTAGAACGAGGTTCCGTAATACGGATCGATGGTCTTGTACCGGAAATACATGGTGTGCCAGTTGAATCGGACGTCGACGATATCTCCCCGACGTTCGATGACCTCGACGTTGCTGATGTTGTGACTGGTCCGCGGTTCGGGTATCGACGTGGCACTGGACCGTTCGGTCCTGATGCGGAACACACGATCCTCGAGCCCACCCTTGTTCTCGTAGTAGATCAGTGAGATATCGGTCTGGGGATCCTCGGTGAGCAGGTCGTTGTCGTCCCAGCAGGGCATCCAGTACTCGACGTCGTCCGCGTAGCACGTGAGCCACTTCTCGAACTCGCGATCGTCGAGGTAGCGCGCTTCGCGGTAGAGGAACTGCTCGATGGATGACTGGGTGATCAGGCGCGACGGGGCGGTCTGCCGGCTATCGGTGTTGTCGACGGTGGCAGTCATGTCAGACCTCCTGTGCTGCAGCGGGTACGGAGTCGGCTGCGCGCTGCTTGTCGAGGGCAGCGAGCAGTGTCTTGCGCCAGTAGCCGTGTTGGACGGGGAACAGACCCTCGTCTTCGTTCTTGACACCCGCCGAGATGACACCGGGCATGTCGAGTGCCTCGGCCACCGGATCCGGTCCGGTGAGCCAGTGCTCCGCGCCGCGGCTCATGTCGTTCCACGGCGCATTGGTCGCCTGGAACGTCAGCTGGCACGAGCGGAACTCCTCCAGGTCGTCGGGTGTCGCCATGCCGGAGGCGTTGAAGAAGTCCTCGTACTGCCGGATCCGATGTGCGCGAGCCTCTTTGCTCTCGCCCTTGGGTGCGATGCAGTAGATGGTGACCTCGGTCTTGTTGGGCGCGATCGGCCGGAAGTGCCGGATCTGCGTGCTGAACTGATCCATCAGGTAGACGTTCGGGTACAGGCACAGGTTGCGTGAACCCTTCACCATGAATTCGCCCTTGGCGTCGCCGAACTTCTCCTTCAGCGAGTCCATCTGGTCCCACAGTGGGCGATCCTGGGGGTTGGCCGCCCAGGTCCACAGGCAGAGATGGCCGTTGGGGTAGGACCAGTAACCGCCGCCGGACTTGCCCCAGCCGCCGGCGTCGAGCGCCTTGGTGGTGTTCTTGGATTCACCGTTGTTGCGGCGTGAGGTGGTCGCGGCGTAGTTCCAGTGCACGGCGCTGACGTGGTAGCCGTCGGCCCCGTTCTCCGCCTGCACTTTCCAGTTTCCGTCGAAGGTGTACGACGAGGATCCGCGTAGAACTTCGAGGCCCTCGGGAGACTGGTCGACGAGCATGTCGATGACCTTCGTCGTGTCACCGAGATGCTCGGCGAGGGTCGAGACGTCGTCGTTCAGGCTCGCGAAGAGGAAACCGCGGTAGCTCTCGAATCGGGGGACCTTGGTGAGGTTGTGCGATCCGTCGACGTCGAATGTGTCGGGGTAGCCGGCGCCGTCGGGATCTTTGACCTTGAGCAGCGTGCCGTCGTTACGGAACGTCCAGCCGTGGAAGGGGCAGGTGAGCGTGGTGCGGTTGTCCGTCTTGCGTCGGCACAGCATCGCACCGCGGTGCGCGCACGCGTTGATGAGGCAATGCAGCTCGCCGTCCTTGTCGCGGGTGATGACAACGGGCTGCCGACCCATGTGCACCGTGAAGTAATCGCCGTTGTTCGGGAGCTGACTTTCGTGGGCGAGATAGATCCAATTGCCCTCGAAGATGTGCTTCATCTCGAGCTCGAAGACCTCCTCGTCGGTGAAGATGCTGCGGTTGGCGCGGTAGATGCCCGCCGCGACATCGTCGATCACCGCTCCGTCGATCGTGTTCTGTACGTGATCCAGCATGTCGGTCATATCGGGTTCCTCCAGGCGCTTCGAGTTCGATTACAAGCGACTGTGTCAGGGAGTGGCCGCCGTCACACCAGGGCTTTGCCTAGGCCCGACCTGGGTGGACATTGATCGCTGACACTTATCAATCGACGCAAAATAGGTCTTTGTCAACGATGGATTACTTCCATACTGTGGTCAGGGTCACCCCACCACGTACAGAGAGGCTCGTTCATGGAACTTCGGCACCTCTACCACTTCGTGGCCGTGGCCGAGACTCGGCACTTCGGGCAGGCCGCTACGCGGCTGCACCTGGCTCAGCCGGCGTTGTCGCAATCGGTTCGCCAGTTGGAGGCCGAGCTGGGTGTGACGCTGCTGGCCAGGACGACCCGTCAGGTGAGCCTGACTCCGGCGGGGGAGTTCTTCTATCGAGAGACGCTGCGCAATCTGGACAACCTCGAGCAGAGTGCGCGGGGAGTACGAAGGATCGCCGACGGCCGATACGGACTGGTACGCATCGGCTTCACCGGTACTGCGGCCTTCGATCAACTGCCGCCGATCGCGCGTGCGATCAAGCAGCGTCTGCCCGGTATCGCGTTGGAGATCCACGGGGACCTGCTCACCCCTGCCCAGGTGGACGGTCTGCGCTCGGAACATCTGGACGTTGCGGTGCTGCGGCCCCCTGTTGCCGGTGACGATCTGGTGTTGCGGACGATCACCACGGAATCGTTGGTGCTCGCATTGCCCGTCGATCATCGTTTCTCCACCGAACCGGCGCTCGACGTCGCCGATCTCGCGTACGAGGACTTCGTCATGTACGCCGACACGCATTCGGTGGTCAACGAAGCCGTCGTGACGAGCTGTCGCGCCGCGGGCTTCAGCCCCAGGCGCGAACACGAGGCTCCGGACACCTCGGTGTTGCTCGCGCTCGTCGCAGCCGGGTTGGGCGTTGCGTTGGTTCCCGAATCCGTCCGAGCGCTGCAGTTGAACGGCGTCGTGTTCCGCGACATCGCCGGCGCGAGCACCATCGATCTGGCGTTGGCCTGGTGCCGAGACCGGCCGTCGGCCCTCGTCGATGCCCTTGTCGGCGCTCTGGAGGACGCGGGCGTGCTTCCTCGACTCGAATCATCCGTACCGTCTGCACAGTCGAAGGGCGTGTCATGAAAATCGTTGCAGTCGAGGCGATCCCGTACTCGATCCCATACCGCAAGCCGCTGAAGTTCGCCAGCGGTGAGGTCTCTGCGGCCGAGCACGTACTCGTTCGGGTACATACCGACGACGGAGTCGTGGGTATCGCAGACGCTCCGCCCCGGCCGTTCACCTACGGCGAGACGCAGCAGGGAGTGGCTGCGGTGATCGAGACCATCTTCGCTCCGGCGATCGTCGGCCTCACCCTCGTCGAGCGCGAGGTGGTACATGCGAAACTGGCTCGTACCGTGGGTAATCCGGTGGCAAAGTCGGCAGTGGACATGGCGATCTGGGATGCCCTCGGTCAGACCCTCGACCTTCCCGTCACCGAATTGCTCGGCGGATACACCGACCGGATGCGTGTGAGCCACATGCTCGGGTTCGACACCCCGGCTGCGATGGTCGACGAAGCCACCAGGATGCGGGAGACGTACGGAATCGAGGTCTTCAAGGTCAAGGTGGGCCGTCGGCCCGTCGACCTCGACACGGCTGTCGTACGCGCTCTCCGAGAAGGACTGGGCGAGGGCGTCGAACTCTACGTGGACGGCAATCGAGGCTGGACCGCCGCCGAATCTGCGCGTGCCATGAAAGAGATGTCGGATCTGGGTCTTACTCTCGCCGAGGAACTGTGCCCGGCCGACGACGTCCTCGGCCGCCGCTGGCTGGTTCGGCAACTCGACATCCCCTTCGTGGCAGACGAATCCGCGACCACCCCGGCCGAGGTCACCCGTGAGATTCTCGGTGGTTCCGCGACTGCGGTGAGCATCAAGACTGCGCGCACCGGGTTCACGACGTCGCAGCGGACCCACCATCTGTGTGAGGGCCTCGGCATCGACGTGGTGATGGGGAACCAGATCGACGGACAGCTCGGCACGGCCTGCACCGTTGCCTTCGGCGCGGCGTTCGACCTGACGTCGCGTCGAGCAGGTGAGCTGTCCAACTTCCTCGACATGAGCGACGACCTGCTGACCGAAAAGCTCGAGATTCGGGACGGCACGCTCAGCGTCCTACCCGGCTCGGGACTCGGTGTTCGCATCGATCCGGACAAGCTCGCGAAATACCGCACCGACCAATGATTTTCAGTTCAGCAATCCAACTTCACCGCAAGGAGTAGACATGAGTGTCGACCACGTAGAGACGAACCACCTGTCGGGCGAGGTGGCAACAGCTGCCGCGACCGGCGCGAACGCTACCGAGCGTTTCACCTCCGACAAGCAGGCGGCGGCGAACACCCCGCCCGAGCGAGTCAGTCTGCTCGCCCGCCAGGTGCTGTCTGCTGTCCACGACACCATCCGTGAGCACAAGGTCACCTACGACGAGTACAACGCCCTCAAGGCCTGGCTCATCAACGTGGGACAGACCGGCGAGTGGCCGCTGTTCCTCGACGTCTGGGTGGAGCACGTCGTCGAAGAAGTCGCCGGCGAATCCCGCGAGGGCAGCAAGGGCACCATCGAAGGCCCCTTCTATGTCCCCGATGCCCCCGAGCTCGGATCGGCTGCGATCGTACCGACGCGAGACGGCGAGCAGGGCACCCCGCTGCTGTTCCAGGGCCAGGTGAAAGCTGTGGACGGCACCCCTCTACCGCACGCCGTCATCGAGATCTGGCACGCCGACTCCGACGGCTTCTACTCCCAGTTCGCGCCCGGAATTCCGGAGTGGAATCTGCGCGGCACGGTGACCACCGACGATCAGGGCCAGTTCTGGATTCACACCATGAAGCCTGCGCCGTATCAGATCCCGACCGACGGGGCATGCGGCAATCTCATCTCCGCCGCCGGCTGGCACCCGTGGCGTCCGGCGCACCTGCACCTCAAGATTGCGGCCGACGGCTACCAACAGGTCACCACTCAGCTCTACTTCCCCGGAGATGCGCACAACGACGACGACGTTGCCAACGCCGTCAAGCCGGAGCTGATCCTGGACCCGAAGGACGTCGACGGTGGCCAAGAAGTGACGTACGACTTCGTCCTCGACAAGGCCTGAAGCACATGCTCTTTGCCGTGAAGATGGATGTCGCGCTGCCGCAGGATCTCGACGCGGACGTACGAACCGACACTCTCGCACGAGAGAAGGCGTACTCGCAGCAGCTGCAGCGCGACGGTGAATGGGTGAGTATCTGGCGCATCGTCGGCCAGTACTCCAACCTCAGCATCTTCGACGTGCGCGACAACGAGCGACTCCACGAGATCCTGTGGAATCTACCGCTGTTCCCGTACATGAGCATCGACGTGAGCCCGCTGGCCCAGCACCCGTCGGACATTTCTGCGGTGTGAGATGACCCGGGAGATCGAGCAGTGGCGAGACGAACACTGGCGTGACGAGCTCGGCGAGGCGTTCGCGGGGTTGGTGCCGGAAGGTGGCGACGATCGTCCGTTGACCGGATGGATAGAGGGCACCACCGTCGGTGAACTGGGCGCATTTCAGGTCGCCGGCTCGCCGCAGACGGTACGACGGACCCGCTCGGCTGTGCGCAGGAGACCCACTGATGCAGTGAAAGTCTGTGTGCAACTGCAGGGTTGGGCCGTCGTGCGGCAGGGTGATCACGAGCTGGTCATACATCCGGGCCAGCTCGGAATCTACGACACTCGGCGAGCCTACGATCTGCGGCTGGAGGGTGACTGGCGTTGTGCGGTGATGGTGTTTCCGCCCAACGCCCTTCGGATGCCGCAGAAGTTGATCGAGGCCACCATGCAGCGTGCGCACGATATCGGCTCCGGTCCCGGTGCTGTGCTCGAATCCTTCGTACGGGCAGCGCTGGCGCAGACGGCCGACGCGGTCGATACCGGCTCGGCTCTGCGCTTCGCCGATGCCGGTCTCAGCCTCATCAGCAGTGCCCTCACCGCGGACTCACACATCGATCTCGACGAACCAGGGGAGCAGGCGAGGAAGCTGGCCGTCCTCACCTATATCGGTCGGCACCTCCTCGACCCCGATCTGTGTCACCACTCCGTAGCGGCTGCATTCGGCATGTCCGTACGCAGTCTCGACAGGTTGTTCGGTGACGAAACATCCACTGTGACAGCCACTATTCGTGAGATGAGGCTCGACGGTGCCCGACGCGATCTGCTCGCAGCCCGAGGGGTGAGGTCCACTGTCGGCGCTGTTGCCGGGCGTTGGTGCTTCTCCGACGCGGCGCACTTCAGTCGGCTGTACAAGAGCAGGTTCGGAAGCAGTCCGTCGGCGGAACGTGCCGCACTGCGCTGACCTCGGCTCTGCGAACACATCTGTCCAACAACGGTTCCGGCAATACTCGGCGGAAATCGGCAAGAACTGCGTCGGAAATCGTCAATCGCGACGCCGGCTCGCTGCGCACACTGAAGTCCTACCGGTGTGGGGCCGGTCACTTCGAAGGGATTGAAGACGATGGACGAAGCATTCGACTACGTGATCGTAGGTGGCGGATCCGCCGGCTGTGTACTCGCATCACGACTGAGCGAGAACCCCGATGTCACTGTGTTGCTGCTGGAGAGCGGTGGTCGTGACGATCACCCGGACCTGGCTGTACCTCCGGCCTGGCCGTCGCTCTGGGGTAGCAACGTCGACTACGCGTACAACACGGTTCCGCAGAAAGCGGCAGGCGGCGGTGCCCACAATTGGCCGCGGGGCCATACCCTCGGCGGCAGCAGCTCGATCAATGCGATGGTCCACCTGCGAGGACACCGAAACGACTTCGACACCTGGGCAGAGGTTGCGGGCGAATCGTGGTCGTACGACGCGGTACTGCCGTACTTCATGAAGTCCGAGACTGTGGTCGGCAAGGACGCGAAGGTCCGCGGCGACAAGGGTCCGTTGCGGCCGGCCCCGTCGTCCTCGCCGAATCCGGTATCGCAGACATTTCTCGATGCGGCAGCGGAGGCCGGACATCCGATCACGGACGACTTCAACGGTACCGAGCAGGAAGGTGCAGGCTGGCACGATCTGGCCATTTCCGACGGTGCCCGCCTCAGCGTGGCGTCGGCCTATCTCGCTCCCGTCGAGGCACATCGATCCAACCTGACGGTGGCGACCGGTTCACGGGTGCAGTCCGTGGTGGTCGAGGACGGCCGCTGCGTTGCAGTGAGATATCGACGCAACGGGCAACCGGTGTCGGTGTCCGCTCGGCACGAAGTGATTCTGAGCGCCGGTGCCGTGGACTCGCCACGCCTGCTGCTGCTGTCCGGAATCGGCCCGGCCGAGGAACTGCGAGAGCTCGGCATCCCGGTAGTCCACGATCTTCCCGGCGTGGGACGCAATCTGCACGATCATCCCCTGTGCAGCGTGGTCTACGAAGCAGCGCAACCGATTCCACCCGCCGTCGACAATCATGCCGAAGTGTCGATGCTGTGGCGCAGCGACGACGAGCTCGACGGTCCGGACATGCAGTTGATGTTCATTCACGTGCCGTTCCATCAGCCGACACTGGTCGCGCCTCAGAACAGCATCACGTTCGGCGTCACCACCGTGCCCGACAGTCGCGGTAGCGTTCGCCTGGCGACGGCGGATCCGGACGATCCACCCCTGATCGATCCGGCCTATCTGACCGCAACCTCGGACGTGGACCGACTGGTCGACGCCATTGCGGTGGCACGCACCATCGCTGCGACGGACGCTTTCGCAGCATGGGGCCTGACCGAGGTTCTTCCGGGGATAGAGGCGGATTCCACTGCAGCACTCCGGGATTACGTTGCTCGCGGTACGGGAACCTACTACCACCCGGTGGGGACTTGTGCGATGGGAACCGGGCCTGATTCCGTCGTCGGACCGGATCTTCGAGTGCACGGCATCGACGGCCTTCGCGTCGTGGATGCGTCCGTCATCCCGAGGGTCGTCTGCGTCAACACCAATGCCGCGACTGTGATGGTCGCGGAGAAGGCTGCCGATCTCATCGGTTGAGCCACAAACAATGTCGAGACCTTGAACTACCAGCGAGAAGAGAGAACAAGCGTGAGCAACACTCTGTTGGGAACCGACTGGCACGGCCGGATCTACAGTGGCGGTTGGCGTAATGGTGGTGGCGGCACCACGAGCACCGTCGAACCGGCCACCGGTACGAGCTTGGGTGAGATCGGTCTGGCGAATGCCGGAGACGTCGACGACGCCGTCGGCAGGGCTCGCGCCGCACAGCCGGCGTGGGCGGCAACACCGGGACACGAGCGTGCGGCCGTGATCCGAGAGATCGCGAAGGTGCTCGAGGCTCATCGCGGCGAGTTCGAGGAATGGCTCATCCGAGAAGGCGGATCGGTACCGGGAAAGGCTTCGTTCGAGGTCGGTCTCGTGCTGAGTGAGCTGTGGGAAGCGGCGGCGCTGCCCACTCAGCCCTACGGCCATCTGCTGCCCACCAGTGAAGCCGGACGGTCCAGCATCGGCCGTCGGGTGCCGATCGGCGTCGTCGGCGTCATCAGTCCGTGGAACTTTCCGCAGATTCTGTCGATTCGCGCCGTTGCTCCTGCTCTGGCCCTCGGCAATGCTGTCGTCCTCAAGCCGGACGTGCAGACCGCGGTGTCCGGTGGGGTCTTGTTCGCGCGGCTCTTCGAGGAGGCCGGAGTTCCGGACGGCCTGTTCCACGTGCTGCCGGGTGACGCCGAGCCCGGGGCCGCGGTGGCCGAGCATCCGGGCATCGGCATGGTCTCGTTCACCGGATCCACGGCTGTCGGCCGGAAAGTCGGTGAGGCAGCAGGACGCACGCTCAAGCGCGTCTCCCTCGAACTCGGCGGCAACAACGCACTGATCGTCCTGGACGACGCCGATCTGGAGGCGGCCAGTTCCGCAGGCGCGTGGGGTTCGTTCCTGCACCAGGGGCAGGTGTGCATGACGGCAGGCCGACATATCGTGCTCGAGTTCGTCGCAGACGAGTATCTCGATCGCCTTGCCGCTCGGGCGAAGAACCTTCCGGTGGGTAACCCGTTCACCGAGCAGGTAGCACTCGGACCGCTGATCAACGAGACGCAGCTGAAGAACGTCGACCGCATCGTCTCCGAAACCGTGGCGGCCGGAGCGGAGGTTCGCGCCGGTGGCAGCCATCGCGAATTGTTCTACGAGCCCACCGTTCTCGCGGGAGTGACGTCGTCGATGGCGGCTTTCCGGGAAGAGATCTTCGGGCCGGTGGCACCCGTCGTCGTCGTGCGCGACGAGGACGAGGCTGTTGCCGTCGCCAACGACACCGAGTACGGTCTCGTTGCCGCGATCCAGACCGGATCGGCTGATCGGGGCAGGCATCTGGCAGACCGCCTGACCACAGGAATCGTCCACGTCAACGATCAGACGCTCAACAACGACGCATACGCGCCCTTCGGAGGAACCGGGGCCTCGGGCAACGGCGCTCGATTCGGAACTCAGAGCAGTTGGGACGAGTTCACGCAGTGGCAGTGGCTCACCGTCCGCGACCACGCTCATCCGTTCCCGTTCTGACCCCCTGACCTGACGAACTCGAAGTTATGGACGGAATCTGCCTGGAATCCATCCATAACTTCGAGTTCGGCGGCCATTGCGGAGTTGGCGCTGTCCTTCGTTACCCTTGAAGAACAGCGAGAGAACAGGGTAATTCACAGTGTCTGATATCGACGCCGCCTCGGCGCGCACGGCCGTGGCGGTGCGGGCGACCTATATTGCGTTC
Organism: Rhodococcus sp. 14-2483-1-1; assembly: GCF_002259335.1. NCBI lineage: Bacteria > Bacillati > Actinomycetota > Actinomycetes > Mycobacteriales > Nocardiaceae > Rhodococcus > Rhodococcus sp. 14-2483-1-1. The sequence continues at coordinate 20,660 of NZ_NPFX01000014.1, forward strand.
ATCGGAGCCGGCTTCGCCTTCGCCAGTTGGGCTTCTCGGATCCCGCAGGTGCGCGATCGCCTCGAACTCACCTCATCTCAACTCGGAATCGTGTTGCTCGCCATCGCAGTCGGATCCCTGCTCGCGCTGCCGATGTCCGGAATCATCATCAACCGCTTCGGGTCTCGGCTCACGGTCACCGTGATGTCCCTCGTTCTCGCGGCCGGTCTGACGATCATCGCCACCGGCTATCTCGTGGGTGTAGTGCCGTTGCTGATCGGACTGTTCGTGCTCGGATTCGCCAACGGAGCATGGGATGTCGCCATGAACGTCCACGGTGCGGTGGCCGAACGTCGGCTCGGGCGCTCGATCATGCCGCGGTTCCACGCGGGTTTCAGCGCCGGCACTGTGGTGGGAGCCTTGATCGGCACTGCGATGGTGGCGCTGAACATCTCGGTCACGGTGCATCTGCTGACAGTCGCAGCCATGATCGCCTGCACCATTCCGTGGGGAGTGCGCAGCTTCCTGAACGAATACGATGCCGAACCCGAACAGCCGGCGGCCGATGCCTCGCGGCCGCACGCCCTCGCGCGGTGGAAGGAGCCACGCACCCTGCTGATCGGCGTCGTTGCGTTGTCGTTCGCGTTTGCCGAGGGCAGCGGAAACGATTGGCTCAACATCGCATTGATCGACGGATACGATGCGTCGGCCGTGGCTGGAACCCTCGCGTTCACCACGTTTCTGGTTGCCATGACCGCTGTGCGGTGGTTCGGTAACGGATTGCTGGATCGCTACGGTCGAGTCGTCGTACTCCGAGGATTGGCAGCCGTCTCGGTGGTCGGAGTGCTGTTGTTCGTACTCAGTCCGGTTGTGCCGCTGGCATTTCTGGGCGCATTCCTGTGGGGATCGGGCGTCTCGCTCGGGTTCCCCGTTGCCATGAGCGCAGCCGCCGACGAGCCCGCTGCCGCAGCCGCGCGCGTGAGTGTGGTGGCCTCCATCGGATACTTCGCCTTCCTGGGCGGCCCGCCCCTGATCGGTTTCCTCGGCGGTCATGGTGATGTCCTCCACGCGTTGCTCGTCGTTGCGGGTCTTCTCGCATGTTCGCTGCTCGTGATGGGAGCGCTGCGACCACTTCCGGGGTCGAATTCCCGACACTGAATTCGCAGTCGTGGAGCAGGTGTTCTCGGTTACTGTGGCCGTTATACGTATCGACGAGTATCGGAAGTACGACGGGCTCGGGCTGGCAGAGCTGGTGGCCAACGGCGAGGTCACGCCCCGTGAGCTACTCGATTGTGCATCGGCGCAAGCGAAGTCGGTGAACCCGGCTCTCAACGCGATCGTACGTCCGATGCGGGAGCAAGCCGACGAGCAGCTGACCGGAACGCTCGAAGGCCCGTTCGCAGGAGTGCCGTTTCTGATCAAGGATCTCTCGCAGGACTACGCCGGGTTACCTACTGCGAGTGGTTCCCGTTCGTTGACGGACCTGCCGATGCCCGAGCATTCGACGGTGGTGCAGCGCTGGCTCGATGCAGGCCTCGTCATCTTCGGAAAGACGAACACCCCGGAATTCGGTGCCAAGGGGATCACCGAGCCGACGATGTTCGGCCCCACTCGGAACCCGTGGGACCACAGCAGAACTCCCGGTGGTTCCTCGGGTGGATCCGCCGCGGCGGTCGCGGCCGGAATCGTCCCGGTGGCGGGAGCGAACGACGGCGGCGGTTCGATTCGCATTCCTGCGGCGTGCTGCGGACTGGTCGGACTCAAGCCGGGCCGCGGACTGGTGCCGTCGGGCCCCACGTTCGGTGAGGCGATGCACGGGGCAGCAGTACAGGGTGTGGTCTCGCGGTCGGTACGAGACACGGCAGCGATGCTCGACGTACTGGCGGGCGGCGAGGCGACGTCCGGCTACTCGCCTGCCCGGCCGGATGGCACGTTTCTGTCTCGAACGGACAAGGACCCCAAGCCTTTACGCATCGGAATGTATGCGGCCACGTCGGTGAATCCAGCGCCGGACGCGCAGGCTGTCGCCGCGATGGAACAGGCGGCGAAGATTCTGACCGACCTCGGCCACACCGTCGAACTTCTCGATGCCTCGCCGTACGACGACACGAGCCTCAACCGCGAATTTCTGCTGGCCTGGTTCACCTACATGGCCTGGGAGATGGACGAAGTCAAGCGCAGAACCGGTTGCGGCGACGACAAATTCGAGCGTGATACCCGAATCATGGCTGCGCTGGGCAGATCCGCCAGCGGTGTCGACTACCTCGAGGCGGTGGAAGGCCGGCACAAGCATGTGCGCGCGCTGGCAACGTACTTCGATACGTACGATCTGCTGCTGACGCCCACCCTTGCCGAGCTACCCCCGAAGATCGGCGCGTTCGAGCTCGCGAAGCCGCTGCAGCTGGCGTCGGAGTTGTTGTTGCGCAGCAGAACTGCTGGGGTCCTGCGATACACGGGCATCGTCGATCAGATGATCGACGACAACATCTCGTGGATTCCGTACACCCAGTTGGCGAACGTCACCGGACGTCCGGCGCTGTCGCTTCCCGTGTACTGGACACCGGACGGTCTCCCGATGGGCGCGCACTTCACCGCACCTCTGGGTGGAGAAGGGCTGCTCGTCCAACTCGCCGGCCAGATCGAACGAGCAGCACCCTGGGCGCATCGTTACGAGGCCCTCGACTAGCGGGTCGCTCCCAATTGGGCCTTGCCCAAAATTCCCGAAGGCCGTTGCCGCACCTGCCCATCGACGATGTCGACGACGCCACCGGCCCAATCAGGATCGGTGTCGGCGGCAGCCTGGGGATCGGCGTGGGCGTCGGTACCCTCGTCGGCCACCACGGTGATGGAACGCTGCAAGGCTTCTCGTACTTTCATCGGCGTCGTATCCGGATCGGCGAACACGTCCGTAGCGGCGTTGCCTCGACGTACCACCATGTCGTGAGTGAGGCTGTCCACCAACGAGATCACCGTGCCAGGGGGCATGCCGGTGATGATAGCGACGGCGCGGCCCACCAATCCGGTCGGCAGCAGCGGGACCGGTATCTGGGCGCGACGCAGGCCGGCGACGCTGCCGTACGCCTGCAGCAGTTCCGGGTAGCTCATCGTTTCGGTGCCCCCGATGTCGAAGGAACCGGGACGGGCGGTGTCGCCGAGGGCGCGAGCGATGATCGAAACCACATCGCCGACGGCAATGGGCTGGACCTGCCTGCGCATCCACGTCGGTATCGGAGTGAGCGGCAGCCGCTCGGTCATACGTCGAACCAACTCGAAGGACGTCGATCCGGAGCCGAGGATGATGGCTGCGCGCAGCACGGTGGCATCGACGGAGCTGTCGAGGAACGTTTCCTCGACCTGTAGTCGTGAGCGCAGATGATCCGACAACGGCGTGTCATCGTCGGGGATGAGACCGGAGAGGTAGACGATCCGTTGTAGGCCGTTGCGTTCGGCTGCGGCGGCCATGGACTGTGCCGCGTGGCGATCTTTCTCGACGAAGTCTCCCTCGTCCATCGAGTGCACGAGGTAGACGACAGCGTCGACATCTGCCGTCGCGGTGTCGAAGGTCTCGTGCTCGTCGAGGTCGAAATGCACGGCGGTGACCTGGGCACCCCATGCGAAGCGCGACTTCTTCGCGGGGTCACGCATCGCTGCGTGGACCTCGTGGCCCTGCTCGAGGAGCACGGGGATCAGCCGAGACCCGATGTATCCGGTTGCGCCGGTGACCAGTACTCGCATGATGAATCTCGTTTCTGTAGGTATATGCGATACCCGGTCGGAGCAGTCTCACTCCCCGCTGTCGGCGACAGATGACAGACTGTGCGGGTGAACGCACGAACCAGGAACAACGTCAGGGTCGTCGGAGCCGCCGACGGTCCCGTGGTGATGCTGGCTCACGGGTTCGGCTGCGACCAGACGCTGTGGCGTTCGGTGACCGACATCCTGGCGGCAAACTTTTGTGTCGTGCTCTTCGATCACGTCGGGTCGGGAGCGTCGGACCCGGCCGCCTGGGATGCTGAGAAGTACGTGCCGTTGGACGCTTACGCCCGCGACATCGTCGACATCGTGGAGGAACTCGATCTTCGTGACGTGACGTTCGTCGGTCACTCGGTGGCGTCGATGATGGGTGTTCTTGCGGTTCAGGCGGCTCCCGAGCGGTTTTCCAAGCTCTTTCTCCTGACGCCGTCTCCGCGCTACATCGACGACGGCGATTACCGTGGCGGCTTCAGCCGTGAGGACATCGACGAGTTGCTCGAGTCGTTGGACAGCAACTATCTCGGCTGGTCCGCATCGATGGCACCGATCGTGGTGAATGCGCCGGATCGACCCGATCTGGAGAACATGTGGACCGCGAGCTTCTGCCGAACCGATCCCGAGTGCGCACGGGTGTTCGCCCGCACCACGTTCCTGTCCGACAATCGCGCTGATCTGGCCGGGGTCACCCTGCCCACGATGATCGTCGACTGCGCCAGAGATTCGCTGGCCCCGCCTCAGGTCGGCAGGTACGTTCACGAACACATTGCGGGCAGCACCCTGAAGACTCTCGACGCGAGCGGCCACTGCCCGCACGTCACCGAACCGGAGCAGACCGCCGAGGCGATTGCGACCTTCGTGAGATCGTCGTGATCAACGAACTCGACATCGAGGATCTCTACGAGAACGCGCCGTGCGGCTACCTGTCGGTCTATCCCGACATGCGGATCGCCCGACTCAACGCGACGCTGGCGGGTTGGCTCGGTTTCGACGTCGACGCGTTGATCGGTACGGACTTCACCGAGCTGCTCACCGGTGGTGGACGCATTCACTACGAGACGCACTTCGGCCCCATCCTGCGGATGTACGGCCAGCTCGACGGCATCGCGTTGGACTTCGTGACGTCGGATCGTCGTCGGTTGCCCGTCTTCATGACCGCGAACGTCAAGACCGACGAGTCCGGCACCCCGGTGCTGATCCGTATCACTGCGCTCGATGCCCGGGATCGCCGCACCTACGAGCGTGAACTGCTCGAATCCCGCACGCGGGCAGAACTGCTCGCGAAAACACTGCAGCGGTCGCTGTTGCCGCCGAGTCTGCTACCGCCGTCGGGAATGACCGCGGCTGCTCATTACCACGCGGCATCGAGCGACGAGGTGGGCGGCGATTTCTACGATCTGTTTCCGCTCTCCGACGACCGGTGGGGATTCTTCCTCGGCGACGTGTGCGGAAAAGGTGCGTCGGCCGCAGCCGTCACATCGCTGACGCGGTACACGTTGCGCGCGGCCGCGGTATACGACCACGATCCGGTGGCAGTTCTGCACAACCTCGATTCGGTTCTGCGTCAAGAATTTCGCGAGAACAACGCGCAGTTCTGTACGGCTGTGTTCGGTGTTCTCAGCCGTTCGGCAGACGGATTCGAGGTGTGCATGGCCAGTGGTGGCCATCCGCCGCCGCTCGTGATTCGGGCCGATGGCAGCGCGCACTACGTACTCATGACCGGCGGGCAGCTGGTGGGAATACTGCGCAACGCACGGTTCGTCTCGGCCACGGTGACGCTGGATGCCGGCGACACCCTGATGCTCTACACGGACGGCCTCACCGAGGCTCGGGTGGGCACAGGCCGTTACGACGACGACGGCGCACTGCTGGATTTCGCAACCGAGCATGCTCCCGCAGCGCCGGCCGTCCTGATCGACCATTTGCGGAAACTGCTGAACAGCTTCGGCGACGGTCTGGTCGACGACGCGGCCGTCATGGCATTGGGAGTCTCGTCAGTCGAGAGCAGCGCGCGCTGACGCCAGATCGGCATGCAGTGCGAATTCCTGGTCCAGGCCCATCAGCTTGATCGGACGGCTGGTGGTCGGTCCGTCGGCGACGACCGAGAATGCCACCGCGTCTCCGTGATCTTTCTGCGTTGTTGCCAGCACGGTCATCGCGGCCGAGGCCAGGAACGAGACGGCGGACAGATCGATGATCAAGGCCGAGGGCGTGGACTCGATCTGCGCTTGGATGGCGGTCGAGAGAGCCGGTGCGGTGGTGATATCGAGTTCGCCGGACACCGCAATGACGGCTACTCGGCCATCGTTGCTGGACTGAATCGAGAACCCGGCGTTCGTATCGGCAGACATATGTACTCCTGAATCGTTACCCGCCGCGCTCGTCGACGGGGTTGCGCACCATTCAATCAGTAGGGACTACTGGAAGGTGACCTGCGTTCCTCTGAGGGCGGGAGCTCCGACCGTCGTCGTCCAGGACGGCACTGCGTCGGGCTCGATTCCGGTGGCCCCGCCGTAGATGACCGCCAAGGTCTGCTGCTCGGTGACCGAGCCGGCGTACGAGGCGGGTACGGGGGAGAGCTGTGGTGCCGGGAGGACGGGAACGTTCTGTTCCCCGGGGTTCCTCGTCGGCACCTGGTACGAGCCGTCGTTCGGTGAACCGCCCGGATACTGGGGGAAGTACTCGCCGGCATAGCGATCGAGGGACGAGTAGCAGCTCGGGCCTCGGGTCTGCTCGAACAGCCTCGGTTCGTCCTGGTTGGGCAGGTAACGCCCCTTCGGATTGACCAAGGGCATCGAAACGTTGATACCGGGATACTCGTCACCGTCGCCGAGCAGGACCTTGCCGCGCCTGGCGCCTTCGGCGAACTGTGAAACGGTGCAGCCGAGAGCAGGTGAGAACTCGGCGAACACCTCGAGCGCCTCGCGCGAATTCGAGGCCAGTCCGATGACGTCGGCGGAGTTGGCGTCGAGGAAATCTGCGGTCGTGCCCGCGGCCGAGGTGACCGAGGCGTAGAGCGTCTCGAGGGCCGGGCGCTTCTCGACGACGGTGTTGCCGGTGGTCCGCAGATTGTCCAGAGCATTGATCAACTCTGGGGCCGCATCGGAGTAGGTCTGCGAGAAGTCTGCGAGACCACGCAGATCCTGCTGGATCGCGGGAAGTTCGGTGTTGAGCCCGGCGAAGATGTTCTCCAGGCGGTCGATGGTGAGGCCGAGTTCCTCGCCGCGACCGCTCAGACCCTGCGCCAACGCCCCGAGCGTGTTCGACAGGTCCTGCGGCGGCACGGCTTGGAGCAACGGCAACAGGCCGTCGAGCAGCTGTCCCACCTCGATGGCATTGCCGCTGCGATCCTGCTTCAGGACAGTGCCCTCACCGATCGGCGAGGCCGGTGCGCCGTCCGGGAGTATCAGCGATACGTAGCGTTCGCCGAACAGCGTCTTCGGGAGAAGCCGTGCGGTGGCGTTCGACGGAATCATCTCGGCCATGTCCGGCTGGATCGCCAACTCGGAGGTCACGACGCCATCGGTCGTCGTCGCCGATCGGACTTCGCCGACGATCATGCCGCGCACCTTGACATCGGCATTGCGGGGGAGCGCGTTGCCGACGCTGTCGGTCTCGAGGGAGACGGTCACGACGTCCTCGAACGTCTTGTTGTACGACGTGACGCTCCACCCGACGAACACGACGATGAGTACCACGAGGGCAATTCCGAGAAGCCGGTTCTGCAGCGGCGAGGGGGTGCCGGTCACGGGAAGCACGGATCGAGAGCGTCAACCATGCCGCGAACATTAGTGGTACATGACGTCACACTTACTACTGCACGACTGCTTGTGAGATGCACATATCACCGTCGGAAATATGAGACGCAGCTCACTCTCCGGTGGCGGATCGAGCCCAATCGATGAACTGGCGGGTTGCGGGGGATTGCTCGCCGGTCCTGTGCATCAAGGTGATGGAGTACGTCAGCGGCGGCGTCAGATCGATCGGCCGCAGATGGGCAAACGTGTCGAGTGGCATCGAACTCGGTACGAGTGCAGCACCCACGCCGGCATCCACCAGGCTCGGTATCGTCAGAACCGGCGTACCGGTCAGCACCGTGTGTGGTCGAGCGCCCGAGCGTCGAAGTCGTTCCAGCGCATGTGCACTGGTGGTCTCGACGACACCGGCGATGAAGGGGAACTCGCCCAGCCAGTCGAGTCCGTGCCGATCGGTGATCCGGGCATTCGACTGCGTCCACGCCGCAGGGACGATCAGTGTCAACTCCTGGCGTCCGACGTGGATGCCGAGCAGATCGGGCGGAGTGGGAAGACGCGGAATCAACGCCAGCTCGGCAGCACCGGATCGCAGAGATTCCATTGCTGCCGTGGCGGTCTCGACGCGTGCGATGTGCACATTCAGGCGCGGTCGCCCTCGTGTCACCGACGCGATCATGGTCGGCAGAACGGGCCCGGTGTCGTCGGCAGGAGCCGCCACCACTACTGCCCCCACTCGACCGAGGGCGGCGTCGACGGCAAGGGCGGAGAACAGGTCCAGATCATCGACGACGCGCCGGGCAGCGCGCACGACTTCCCGTCCCGCATCGGTCGGCACGAGTCGCATACCCCGCCGCTCGAAAACGGTTACGTGGGTCTGCTCCTCGAATCGGGCGAGAGCGCGTGAGACAGTGGACGGACTGAGTCCGAGTTCGATTGCCGCACCGCTCATCGAACCAGCGTCGGCGACCGCAACGCACTGCCGCAGTTGTCGTGAAGAAAGTTCCATCGCGTCCCGTCGATCGATGACACCGGAAGGAACCCGACGTACCCCCGTGATGCTGCAGCTCCACCGAAGTGTTCACACTGATGCCGTGAACGTCACCACTTCGATGCTCGAGTGCTTCGTGGCCATCGTCGACGAGCATGGACTCGGTAACGCGGCTCGTGCACTCGGGGTAAGCCAACCGACGGTGTCCGGCACCGTGCGAAGTCTCGAGACCGAACTGGGTGTCGAGTTGTTTCGCCGTGAGGCCAATACGTTGGTTCTGAGCCCCGAAGGTGCTGCCCTACTACCGCTTGCGCGTCGAACTGTACTCGACCATCGAGCGGCCGAGCGAGTGGTCGACGAACTCCGGACGACGAATCCTGGCGGCGCGGCACCGACTGTACGCATCGCACTGTCGGACCGTTCGACGACGCCGGAACTGATCGCGGCATTCGTCGCTGCACGACCCGGATCGAGAATCGACGTCGTGACGATCGCCGATCCTGCAGAAGCGCTGGCGCAGGTTCGGACGGGGCAGATCGACTGCGCGGTGGTTCCCGATTCCGACGCGCCCAGCGACCTCGTTAACGAATACTTGCCCGATGGGGTTCTCGTGCTTGCACTTCCGCCCGGATCAGGACATGTCGGCACCCTCGACCAACTCGACGCGGCGGTTCCGTTGGCGGTGCTCGCGCCGACGCATCGTGTAGGCGTGGGGGTCGTCGACGCTCTGGCAGGGTTCGGCATCGTGGCGACAGTGGTGCTGAGCGGGGTGCCGCAGCAGGCACTGCCGGGACTCGTCGCCCACGGTATCGGCGCGGCGGTCATGAGTGAGTCGATGGCGCGTTCGGTAGCTGCCGCGGGCGGTTCGGTCGTCCCCTGGCCGGTGCCGCCGTCGGAGCGCACGAGGATTGTCTATTCTCCCAATTGGGTAGCACCGCTTATTAATTCGTCAATCGATCAACTTGATCGTGGCCAGTCAGTAGGTACAAAAACGAACCATTCGTGACCGTTTGTGCGTTTTGGCTATGGCTTTGCGTCATTCGGTTGCCTCGGCTGGCTGTCGGTGCCCTGTGTCACTTAATGTGGCGCGCAGCAGGATCAGGGGGCGATCGGCGGGGGAGTATTCATGGACGGAAAATTCCGGAGACAGGTGTGTTTCGATACGTACGCACGTCTGATATCTCTATCGAAAATGTTGCCTGACAACGCTCTACGTTCGAGTGGTGTTGTCGATGGTTGCTGATGCCATGGGTCTGGAATGGGCGTCTCCGGCCAAGCCGGATGTCATCGTCATCTCGGCGCAACTGCGCGACGTCGACGCCGCGATGAACCGTATTCTCGAGCAACACAGCACTTTTCGCTCGATCTATGATCATGTTCTCTCGATACCGGGAAAGCGTGTGCGTGCCGGGATGGTACTTGCGTGTGCGCAGCTCGCGCCGGGCGCTCATGCGGTGCCGCTGCACGACGCCGTCGACATCGCGGCGGCGGTCGAGATGCTGCACGAATCCTCTCTGATACACGACGACATCTGTGACGGGTCGGTACTTCGCCGCGACAACGATTCCATTGCAGCCGCATTCGGTGTTCGAGTGGCGGCGTACGCGGGCTTCCATCTGGCCGGAACCGCGCTGCGGGAAGTCGCGAGAGTGCTCGACGCCAACCCTTCGGTGTTCGCCCGAATCGGGTACGCCGTCGGTGTGACGTATCTCGATGAGCTGTCGGAGCTCTCGTACGGTCAGTTGATCGAGACCTTGCCGCCGGATCTCGACGACGATGCGCTCAGGAGGCACTACCGCGCGGTCGCGGGAGCCAAGACCGGGACGCTGTTCAGAGTCGCCTGCGCCTATGGCGGTACAGCAGGCGGAGTCGACGACGACGGACTGCGCAGTCTGATGAACTACGCAGATCATCTGGCATTGGCATTCCAGATCATGGACGACGTCCGCGACATCGAGGGCGGGCCGAACCTGGGTAAGGATGCCTGCGGAGATCTCGAACGCAGAGTGCCCACCTGGCCCGTGATCGAATGGCTGTGCACCGATGCCGAAGCGCGGACGATGTGGCTCGACGAATCGGTGTCCAGCCGTGACCTGCAGGTCGCATTGACGCACAGCGGAGCGATGGCCAGTGCCCGTGAGTTCGCCGATTCCGCGACGCGGCAGGCCTGCATCGCGACCGAGTGCTTCGTCGATTCGCCTGCGCGAGAGCACTTGCGCGCACTGGCCCGACGAGTCGTGCTCCGGTGAAGGCCGACCGTCTGCTGATACTGGCCCGCGGTGTTCGGGATCTTCGACGTGCAGTCGATCCGGCCGCGCTCGTGCGCGCAGGTTCGCCGGAAGAACTCGCCGAATCGGCCTTGATACCCGCCGCCCGAAATCTGGCCGTGGCGATCAACCTGTTGCCGGACCTGCAGCGCGCCGAATCGACTGCGGCCGTGCTGGCCTGCCGTGTACTCGACGCCTACGAGGATCTCTACTCCGGTTCCGAGGGCGCGGCGACGACGGTGCTCTGGGCGGCCCGCTATCTCGTGGGCGAGAACCCGGTTCCGCCACCCCCGTTGCGCGCACGGATCCTGCGTGCGAGCGACGCGGTGGATTCGATTCTCGCCGAACGGATCACCGACGTGCGGACGTTGGTCGGTCGGCTACCGGCCGCCGGACGTACGCGGGTGCAGGAGTTGCTGATCGACGTTGCCACTGCGATGGCAGACAATCTCGACGTGCCGATGTCGCGGGTGACGTACGGCGAGAGAGTGCTCGGACGTGTCGTGGTCCATGCGTGCGCGGTGATCTGCGAGAACGATCAGGACGTCGGCAGCGAGGACGTTGCCGAGCTGGCCCACTGTGTGGGAGCCGCGGCGCAACTGGCGAACGATCTCCGCGATCAGGAACTCGAGCTCTACCGAGTGGGTACCGGTGCCGAGTTGACGCACGAGATCGTATTGCGTTTGCTGACACCGGCACTCGGGGCGTTCGCTCTGTTGTCGCATCTCGGTCGGCGAATCCGGAGCAAGGGTGCTCGGGCGGCCGTCGCCTATATGTCGATCACCACGACCGCCTTCTTCTGCGGCGCGGTGGGAGTGCGAAGTCCGTATTCCAGGAGGCTGCGTCTGGTCGGTGCCCTGGTCGCGGCCACCGGTACCGGCCGATGGGAGGCCATGCTCGATCGCTTGCGTGAGTCGGTGGACACAACGGTCGAGTTCCTGCTCGACTCGTCGCCCCAGGGAAGTCGAGAGTCGCCGGACAACCTGTTTCCGCGCGTCGATGCGCACTCCCATGGCACCTCGATGGGGGCGATTGTCGTGGACTCGGCAATGGCGCTCGTCGACGGGCTGCCGACCGGAGCGATGCGTGGCGAGCTGCCCGACGATCAGATCCGCCGGATGATGATCGCCGACCACCTCGCGTTCGGATCGCTGGAGCGAATGCACCCCGGCGACAGCAACGCCATGCACCTTCTCGGCACTCGGTTTCAGACGGCTGCGATGTCCCGGATGGCACCGCATCTCCCACTCGATTCTGAAAGGCAACCATGACTGCGGTGACACCCCGGAACGAGACCGGTACGACCGGCGAGCCGAAAGATCCGATCAGCAGACGCATCTTCCGTCTGGAGAATCCGGCGAATGTGGGCCCGCTCGTCCACATCGCGCTGTGGCTCGGGCTTCTTGCCTTCGGGCTGTTCGCGCCGATCGCCCAGCGCTGGTACATCGCGATGCCTCTCGTGCTCGTCCTGACCCTGCTGAGCTTCTCCTTGACCATCGGGGTGATGCACATGCACACCCACCGCCCGCTGTTCGTCTCGCGCCGGGCCAATCGAGTGGTGGACATCCTGTGTTCCCTCCCTGCCTCCTTGACGGCGGCCGAGATGCGCGAGGTGCACGTGCTCAATCATCACCGATACAACGACGGCCCGGGAGACGTGACATCCACCGAGGGTCGGGAGCACGGTCTGGGTGCCGTCGAATACTGGATCCGGTACGGCTCGATCGTCAAGATGCACACGGTCCGTGAGTTGTTCGCCACCGGGGTGTCGGACGGCAGACGTAAACGACGGCGTCAGTTCGTGTTCGATTGCGCTGTTGCACTGACCTTTATCGTCGGTACCTGGTACCTCGCCGGGACGGGTCCGTTCGTGGTGTTCTACTGGATCCCGTTCCTGATCACGCAGGTCAATTCCGGGTACTTCGCGTGGCTCACCCATGCCCCTGCCCGAGGCTTCGAGGACGACCCGAGCAAGTCGCTGAACACTGCCGGGAACTGGCTCAACTTCTTCATCTTCAATCAGGGGTATCACAGTGTGCACCATCGCTATCCCGGTGTGCACTGGAGTGTCATTCCGGACAAGCTCGTGTTCATGCGCGACGTGGAGCCGGAAGTCATCGTTCCGTACTGGATGACGATCCAGTCCGCATGGCGACTGGCAATCCCGGGCGCGTTCCTCGACGCGAAGTACGGTGAGCGTTGGAAAACCAAGCTGGAGAGCAGGATAGAAGCAGGGACCGTACGGCCGCGAGTTCTGCGCTGGTTTGCATGGATCTGACTACCGGGCAGCAGGTCCGCGCGACGCTGAGCGATCGAGCTCGGCTGCTGCCCTTCCTCGTTGCCCTGACCGGGTACGTGATCGCCGGAATCACGGTTCCGTTGCTGTTGCTCTTCTCCGGCGGTCGGCTGCTACCCAAAACGGTCGACGACGGACCGCATCTGTCGCCGTGGGTTGCAATCCCCATCGATCTGGCGCTCATCGCGCTGTTCGGCCTGCAGCACTCGGGGATGGCCCGACCGTCGTTCAAGGCGTGGCTCACCCGGCGGGTACCCGAGGCGCTCGAACGCACCGTCTACATCTTCATGGTGAGCGCGGTGGTCTGGGTTCTCGTCCTGGCCTGGCAGCCCATCCCGTACCGGATCTGGTCGGTCGACGGTACTGCCGGTCGTGTTCTCGACTCCGCCTTCTGGCTGGGCGTGTGTCTGGTCTACGCGGCAACCCTGTTGCTCGACCACTTTCACCTGCTGGGCCTGCGACAGGCGTACCGCGAGTACGTGATCCGGATTCCCGACGCCACCGCGGATCGATTGCAGGTCCACGGGCCGTATCGGTTGGTGCGTCACCCGTTGATGACCGGACTGCTGCTGACCTTCTGGGCTGCGAGCGAGATGACGGCCGGCCATTTGCTGTGGGCCGCTGGTCTCACCGGCTACATCCTGCTGGGGACCGCGCTCGAGGAACGGGACTTGCTGGCGAGGTTCGGCAGTTCGTACCGTGCCTACGCCGCTCGGGTACCGGCGTTCTTTCCGTCTCCGATGCGCGCGCTACGCCGAACGGCACCACGTGCCGCGACCGGGCGATCCGAAGACACCATTCGACGCACTACCGAAAGTGACTCCACACCATGGTCGTCCACGACACCGCAGTAACTGGTCCGCACCTGTCCGATTCTGCGCCGACCCCTGTGCGAGAGGTCGAGGTTGCGGTGATCGGCGGAGGTGTGGGCGGGATCGGGCTTGCAGTGGCACTGCGCAGGCGGGGTATCGAGGACTTCGTCGTGCTCGAGCGCGGCAACGACTTCGGTGGAACCTGGCGCGACAACACGTATCCGGGTGCCGCGTGCGATGTTCCCTCGCATCTGTATTCGTTCTCGTTCGATCACAACCCGAACTGGTCGCAATCGTTCTCGACGCAGCCGGAGATCCAGGACTACATTCTCGGCGTCGCCGAGCGGCACGACATTCGAGAGAAGTTCTCCTTCGATCACGAACTGATCGCAGCCGATTGGGACGAATCGACGTCGCGCTGGATGCTGGCCACAACCCGCGGACCGATCAGTGCGAAGGTAGTCGTCTCGGCCATGGGTGCACTGTGCGAGCCGAACATGCCCGACATCGAGGGGCTCGACCGTTTCGACGGCCCCGTCTTCCACTCGGCGCAGTGGGACCACACCATCGACCTCGCACACAAACGGGTGGCGGTGATCGGTACCGGAGCATCGGCCATTCAGATCGTTCCCGCAATTGCGAGCACGGTCGCTCATCTCGACGTATTTCAGCGGACGGCACCGTGGATCTTCCCGAGGCTGCTCCGAAAGTACAGCACGCTCGAGAGGTTTGCCTTTCGTCGAGTTCCCGGTCTCCTAAGTGCCTTTCGGTCGATTCTCTATCTGCTGCGAGAGATCTACGCGATCGTGCTCATCAAGTTTCCCCCGGCGACCGTCGGCCTCGGACTGATCGCGGCGGTCAAGATGAGGATCGAGGTTCGAGACCGCGCCCTGCGAGCTCGGGTCACTCCCGAATATCGTGTCGGATGCCAGCGGATGTTGTCCTCGAACGAATATTATCCGGCCCTCGGTCGCGAGAACGTCGATGTCGTCACCTCCGGAATTGCCGGCATGCAGAAGGATTCGATCGTGACGGCCGACGGCACCGTGCGTCCGGTCGATGCGATCGTGGTCGCCACCGGCTTTCGCATCACCGACTCGCCGGCGTTCGATCTCTTTCGCGGCCGGGCCGGTCGAACGTTGGCCGAGTTGTATGCGGAACGGGGAGTTTCGGCGTACAAGGGCACCGCCGTAGCCGGGTTCCCGAACATGTTCGTCATCCTCGGGCCGAATTCCGGGCTGGGCTACTCCTCGGCCATTTACATGATCGAGTCGCAGATCGAGTACATAGTCGACGCGGTAGCCGCTGTGCAGGATCAGCAGATTGCCAGCGTCGAGGTGCGTCCGGAGGTGCAGGAACGCTACAACAGCGATCTCCAGCGCAAGATGAGCAAGAGTGTCTGGGTGACCGGTGGATGTCGAAGTTGGTTCCTGGACAGCACCGGGCGAAACGTGGCGCTGTGGCCCGATTTCAGCTTTCGATTCCGAAAGCAGTTACGCACATTCGACATCGAGTCCTACGACGTCGTACAGCGCGCCGAATCACTCACGGCCGGCGTGAGCGCAGCACCAGGTTCGCTGCGCTGATGTCGTCGATCACCAGATCGGTGATCAGACCACCGCGCAGGGCCGCGGTGAGGGCGTCGAGTTTGGATTCCCCGGCCACGATCGCGACCCGGCGCGGAACGGCTTTGAGTCGGTCGAGGCTCGGCCCGCTGGATCTGTCGTTCAACGCGATACGGTCGTAACTGCCGTCGGAGCGTAGGAACACGGTGGCGATGTCGCCGACCACGCCGTCACGTCGGAGTTCGGCACCGTCCTCGGGTTCGAGGTAGCCGGCGCTGTACACGTGGCTCGGCACGGCTCCGCTCATGACGCCGATGCTGAACACGGCCAGGTTCATCCGATCCTGCAGCTCGAGTACTCGCTTGATGCTGCGTTCACGCCACAGATGTCGGCGGGTCTCGGGGTAATCGAAGAATGCTGGGACCGGAAAACCCTGTGCCACAGCGCCGTAGGCGTCGGCGAAGGTTCTGATGATGTCGGTTGCGTAGGAGACTCCGGTGGTGCGGGTGTTGGCCGCTCCGTTGAGCTGCACGACGGTCGAGTTGTGGGTTCTCTTGGGTGCCAGCTTGCGGCTGACGGCGCTGACTGTGGTTCCCCAGGCAACGCCCATCACCATGTCGGACTCGAAGAACGATGTCAGCAATCGACCGGCGAACGTCGCGACGCGATCGAGGCGCTGCAATTCGTCCACCGTCTCCGAGACCGGGACGACGTGTGCACGGATGTCGTACAGGTCGGCGAATGCGCGCTCGATCCGCGGTGCCTGCCCGAGCGGTGTGGAGATCTTGATCTCCACCAGTCCCGACGCCCGCGCGAAGGTGATCAGTCGTGAGACTGTCGAACGAGAGACTCCCAGCTCACGGCCGATTGCCGCCATCGTCATGTCCTGGAAGTAGTACAGCCGGGCGGCCTGGGTGGCGTGGCCGGTCCGCAGGTCTGATTCGGGAGTGATGCCGGGGTCCGTCACCGGCACCAGTGTACGACCGAATTGCACATATGTGCATCAGCTGTGCAACGCAGTGCAGGGCGTCTAGCGTGGCAAACAGCACGCAATGTGGCGTGCATCACCAACTTTGCGGAGGCTACACAATGGCTCGTAAGGAACCGGAATGGGGACTGCCGGCGCACATGGCTGCCGAGTTCGCCGGAACCATGATTCTCATTCTGTTCGGCGTCGGCGTCGTCGCGCAGGTCGTCTCGGGGGGTGAATCGGGAAGTCTCGGAGACCACGACTCGATTGCCTGGGCGTGGGGACTGGGCGTGATGTTCGGCATCTACGTTGCGGGTCGCATCACCGGCGCACACCTCAACCCTGCGGTGACGATCACCTTCGCGCTCTTCCGTGGATTCAGCTGGAAGATGGTTGCGCCGTACATCCTCGCGCAGACCGCAGGCGCCTTCGTGGCCGCGCTGCTGGTGCGCTGGAACTACAACGACATGATCAATGCAGTGGACCCGGGACACACCACGGCCACCCAGACGATCTTCTCGACACTTCCCGGTAACGGCACTCTGCCGGTCAGCGTGTCCTCGGCGCTGATCGATCAGATCATCGGCACCGCGATCCTGCTGTTCCTCATCGTGGCCGTCACCGATTCGCTCGGCACCGCACCCATGGCCAACATGGCTCCACTGATCGTCGGTCTCATCGTTGTCGCCATCGGCTTCGCCTGGGCCACCAACGCCGGATACGCGATCAATCCGGCCCGAGATTTCGGACCTCGCCTGGCGTCGTACATCACCGGATACGGTGGAGCGTGGCGTGATCAATACGGCGGCCTGTACTTCTGGGTCCCGATCGTCGGACCTCTCGTAGGCGGACCGATAGGAGTGTTCCTGTACGACCTGCTGATCGGAAAGAACCTACGCAAGCAAGAAGGTTCGACGCCCGAGCCGCCATCACGACTCCCAGCCGACACCCAGACCACAGGAGAAAAGCCATGAGCGAGTTCGCAGGAAAGTACGTCGCCGCGATCGATCAGGGAACCACGTCCTCACGCTGCATGATCTTCGATCACGCGGGCACCGTCGTCGCCGTCGATCAGAAGGAACACAAGCAGATCTTTCCTCAGGCCGGCTGGGTCGAGCACGACGCGTCGGAGATCTGGGACAACGTGCGCGCCGTCGCGGCCGGTGCCATGGCCGCAGCGGACCTGACGCGCGAGGACATCGCCGCAGTGGGTATCACCAACCAGCGTGAGACGGCGCTGGTGTGGGAACGCGAGACGGGCAAGCCGATCTACAACGCCATCGTCTGGCAGGACACCCGCACCGATCGCATCGCCACCGCGCTCGGCGGCGGCGACGCCAACAAGTACACCGCCAAGACCGGACTGCCCTTGGCCACCTACTTCTCCGGCCCGAAGATCAAGTGGATCCTCGACAACGTCGACGGTGCACGGGCGAAAGCCGAAGCGGGAGAACTGTGTTTCGGCAACATGGACACCTGGGTGCTGTGGAACATGACCGGTGGCACCGACGGCGGATTGCACTACACCGATCCGACCAACGCCTCACGCACCCTGCTGATGGATCTCGACACCCTGCAGTGGGACGAGAGCATCTGCGCGGACATGGACATCCCGATGTCGATGATGCCCGAGATCCGCTCGAGCTCCGAGGTGTACGGCACCGGCCGCGAGCGCGGACCGTTCCGTGGAGTGCCGATCGCAGGCATCCTCGGCGATCAGCAGGCAGCCACCTTCGGGCAGGCCTGCCTGTCTCCCGGTGAGGCCAAGAACACCTACGGCACAGGCAATTTCGTACTGCTCAACACCGGCACCGAAAAGGTCATGAGCAAGAACGGACTGCTGACCACGGTCTGCTACAAGATCGGCGACCAGCCGACGGTGTACGCGCTCGAAGGTTCCATCGCCGTGACGGGCTCGCTCGTGCAGTGGCTGCGTGACAACCTCGGCATGATCTCCTCCGCCGCGGACATCGAGACCGACGCACGTTCGGTGGACGACAACGGCGGCGCGTACTTCGTGCCCGCGTTCTCCGGACTCTTCGCTCCGCACTGGCGCGCGGATGCCCGCGGTGCCATCGTGGGATTGACGCGGTTCGTCAACAAGGGGCATCTGGCCCGCGCCGTACTCGAAGCCACCGCATATCAGACACGTGAGGTGATCGAGGCGATGAACGCCGACTCCGGTGTCGATCTCGAGGTACTCAAGGTCGACGGCGGAATGGTCGTCAACGAACTGCTGATGCAGTTCCAGTCCGACATCCTCAACGTCGATGTGGTTCGTCCCGTCGTGGCCGAAACCACTGCTCTCGGAGCGGCATACGCGGCCGGCCTCGCCGTCGGGTACTGGGAGAGCGAAGACGACATCCGCCAGAACTGGGCCGAGGACAAGACATGGACCCCGTCCATGGACGAAGACCAGCGGGCGAAGTTGTACGCCGGCTGGAAGAAGGCAGTAACACGTACTCTCGATTGGGTTGATGAAGAATGAGTTCCACCACAACGGCTTTGAGTCCGCAGTCGCGCACGGATGCGCTGGCGAGGATGGAGTCGGAAGAGCTCGACATCCTGGTGATCGGCGGCGGCGTCGTCGGCGCGGGAACAGCATTGGACGCGGTGACCCGCGGATTGAAGGTGGGCCTGCTCGAAGCGCGGGACTACGCGGCCGGCACGTCCAGCCGCTCCAGCAAGCTGTTCCACGGCGGTTTGCGCTACCTCGAGCAGTTCAACTTCGCGTTGGTGTTCGAGGCGCTGAAGGAGCGTTCGCTGGTACTGAACAAGCTCTGCCCGCACCTCGCTCGCCCGGTGCCGTTCATCTATCCGCTGGAGAAGGTGATCGACCGTCCGTACGTCGGGCTCGGCATCGGCGTCTACGACGTCATGGGTGCCGGACGCGGCGTGCCGAGTCATCACAAGCACCTCGGCAAGAAGAAGACGCTCGAGTCCTTCCCGTCCGGTAAGCGTTCGGCTATCCGCGGTGCGGTGAAGTTCTACGAGGGCCAGGTCGACGACGCGCGGCACACGATGATGCTTGCCCGTACCGCAGCGGCCTACGGCGCGTTGTGCGCCAACAGCACTCGCGTCACCGGCTTCCTTCGGGAGGACGACAAGGTTGTCGGCGTCGTGGCCAGCGACCTCGAAACGGGCCGCTCCTTCGAGGTACGGGCCAAGCAGGTCATCAACGCGGCGGGTGTCTGGACCGACGAGGTGCAGCAGATGGTCGGTGGGCGTGGACAATTCCAGGTTCGCGCATCCAAGGGTGTGCACCTGGTGGTGCCGCGCAATCGCATCAACAGTGCCACCGGCATCATCACGCGAACCGAGAAGAGTCTGCTGTTCGTCATCCCGTGGGGCAGTCACTGGATCATCGGGACAACCGATACCGACTGGAAGCTCGATCTGGCTCACCCGGCCGCGAGCCAGAGCGACATCGACTACATCCTCGGCCATGTGAACAAGTTGCTGGCGGATCCGCTGGACCGGACCGACGTCGTCGGGGTCTACGCAGGTCTGCGTCCGTTGCTGTTCGGCGAATCCGATTCCACCAGCACCCTTTCCCGGGAACACGCGGTGTCCAGTCCGGTACGCGGGCTGACGGTCATCGCGGGTGGCAAGTACACCACCTATCGAGTGATGGCCAAGGATGCAGTCGATTCCGCGGTACACGGACTCGAGCGCACAGTGCCGAAGTGCGTCACCGAAGACATCCCGTTGGTCGGTGCCGACGGCTACCTCGGGGCGTTCAACTCTCGTGCTCTCACGGCCGAACGCACCGGGATGCGCGTCTCACGCGTCGAGCATCTGCTGGGTCGGTACGGCACTCTGATGGGTGAGTTGTTGGATCTCATCGACGCCGATCCCGAGCTCGGCAAGCCTCTCGAGAGTGCGCCGGAGTACCTCAAGGTCGAGGCCGTCTATGCCGCGAGTCATGAAGGCGCGCGGCACCTCGATGATATTCTGACGCGTCGTACCCGCATCTCCATCGAGGTTCCCGATCGTGGTGAAGCGGCCGCCGACGAGGTGGCCCGGCTGGTGGCACCCATCCTGGGATGGGACGATCAGCACGTCGCCGAGGAGATCGAGCACTATCGGCTTCGTGTTCTGGCAGAACGGGATTCGCAGCAGCAGCCCGATGACGACACTGCCGATGCAGCCCGACTCGGGGCACCGGACGTGCGCGCCGGGGTGAGCTGACCTTATCGGTCGAGTGGTTCGGTGAGGTAGCGCCGCAGTGTCGGCCCTACCCACCGGACCAACTGCTCGTGGCTCATCCCTGCCAGTGGCGACACCTGGAGGATGTAGCGAGCGAATACCAGGCCGAGTACCTGGGTTCCGACGAGCGCAGCGCGTTCTGCGTGCCGGTCGACCGTGACGGCGGCCAGGGCAGGCGCTACCTGCGTGGCGAACACCTGTTGCATGGCCGCGGCGGCGGCGGCGTTGGTGGCGGCCGCGCGCATCAAGGCAAGGAATGTGCCGTCCTCCTCCCAGATCTGAAAGAACCTGGGCATCAACACTTCTGCAATTCTCTCGGGTGCGATGTCGGTCAGATCCGGAATGTCGAGTACGAATGTGGCGGCTTCGGCGAACAGCGCTTCCTTGGTTCCGAAATACCGGACGACCATGGCCGCGTCGACGCCTGCAGTGCCGGCGACGGACCGCATGGTGGTGCGGTCGTAGCCGTCGGCCGCGAATTGTGCGCGGGCTGCGTCGAGAATGCGAGCCCGGGTGGCGGTCGCGGATCGAGGTTGTCGTTCGGTCATCTCCGCAGCCTAAGTCAACGACCGTTGACCACTGCGCTCGACGGGGCTATCGTCGGAAGTCAACAAGCGTTGACCGAGAATTCGCTGACCACAGTGGGAGTACGTCATGAACCATTCGGACGTGATCGTCGTCGGTGCAGGTCCGGCGGGCTGCATGCTGGCGGGGGAGCTCGCGCGTGCCGGCCGCTCTGTGACGGTGCTCGAGAAACACGATGCACCGTCACCGCTGTCGCGAGCTTTCGGAGTGCACGCCCGCACGCTGGAGGTTCTCGACAGTCGTGGTCTGGCCGAGGACCTGCTCTCCACCGGAGCGCACGCGTCGGGACTGAAACTCTGGAACGGGCTGTCCCTCGACCTCGGCGTACTACCGTCGCAGTTTCCGTATCTGCTGGTCACGCCACAGACCAACGTGGACTCTCGACTCGAGGAGTACGCGCGGGTATCCGGTGCGCGGATTCTGCGCGGGGTGACGGTCACCGGCCTCGAACAGGACGCCGACGGAGTCGTGGTGCGTGGGAGGGCGGCCGACGGCAGCTCGCAGGAATGGACGGCGTCGTATGCGGCCGGCACCGACGGAGTGCACAGTATCGTCCGCGCGTCGATAGGACTCGACTTCCCGGGCAAGGAATTGCTGCGGTCGATCATGCTCGCGGATGTCCGGTTGACCGATCCGCCCAACGGTCTGATCAACATCGGCGCAGGCAAGGACTGCTTTGCGTTCGTGGCGCCCTTCGGCGACGGGTGGTTCCGAGTGATCGCCTGCGACCGTACCGACACGGCAGATGTAGCTGCATCGGTCGACGAGACGCGGCTTCGCGACGTGGTGCGCCGTGCGATCGGAACCGACTACGGCTGGACCGACGTGCGATGGAGTTCGCGCTTCTCCTGCGACGAGAGGCAAGTCCGGAGCTACCGAGTGGGCCGGGTATTCCTGGCCGGCGATGCTGCGCACGTACATTCGCCTGCCGGGGGACAGGGCATGAACACCGGAATCCAGGACGCGATGAACCTCGGCTGGAAGCTGGCTGCCGTCCTCGGCGGTGCCGACCAGAAGATCCTCGACACCTATCACGACGAGCGGCATCCTGTGGGAAAGCTGGTGCTGCGCAGTAGCGGCGCGACGATCCGCATGTTGCTGCTGCGCTCGGTGGTGGCGCAGAAGCTACGCAACATCGTGTCTGCACGGGTGCTTCGTAGGCAACGTGCGGTCGGCAAGATTGCAGGCATGTTCTCGGGGGTGGGGATTTCGTACGCGCGCACCCGAGGTGAACATGCCCTGGTGGGGACCCGAGCCGTACGGATCCCGCTGAACCAGGGCACGGTCACCGACCGGCTTCGTGCGCACGACTTTCTGCTGATCGGTGAGAGCGACTGCAGCGCAGCAGGTATCGCTCGTCGCACCGATGGGGGCCCAGCCGTCCTCGTCCGGCCCGACGGCTACATCGCGTGGGCCGGACGCTCCGAATCGGAGGAGTGGCAACAAATTCTCGAACGATGGACCGGTCAGCCCTGCAGCAACGTGAACGAGTGCTCACGAATCAGGATCGACGGACCGCCCGCCTCGTACGCCTGATCGGGGTCGCTCGAGGTCGACTGAGCCCACTTCCCGTCGGGCAGAGTGAATTCGACGGGTGACGGAGAAGCATTCACCATCCAGGCGAACGACGCATCTCCCTCGCCGCCGCGCATGAGAACCAGAATGCTGTGCGCGTTGCCGTCGGTCCAGTCCTCGTCGGAGAGCTTCTCGCCGTCCGCGCGGTAGAAGTCGACGGTGTCGGGTCCGGCCCCCTCCTCGTCGGAATCGCTGTCGTGACGGAACCACGTGGGACGCAGAGCCGGGTGCTCGTCACGTAGCGCGATCAGATGCGTCGTGAAGTCGATGAGCTCCTGATCGGCTGCGCTCCAGTCGAACCAGGAGACCTCGTTGTCCTGGCAGTAGGCATTGTTGTTGCCGTTCTGCGTCCGGCCCAGCTCGTCGCCACCGAGGATCATCGGCACTCCGGCCGACAACAGCAGCGTCGCCAAGTGGTTGCGCTGCTGACGAGCGCGCAGTGCATTGACACCCTCGTCGTCGGTGGGTCCCTCGGCACCGCAACCCCACGAGCGGTTGTCGGACTCGCCGTCCTGACTGTCCTCGCCGTTCTCCTCGTTGTGCTTGTCGTCGTAGGAGTTCAGGTCCGCCAACGTGAAGCCGTCGTGTGCGGTGATGAAGTTGACGCTCGCCAACGTGGGGCGCCGGGTGCTCTCGTAGACGTCGGGGCTGCCGGTGACGCGTTGCGCCAGAGCCGGGAGCGCGCCGCTCTCACCGCGCCAGAAGTCTCGAACGTCGTCGCGGAACTTGCCGTTCCACTCCGACCAGCGAGCCGGGAAGCCGCCCACCTGGTAGCCCTGGGTGTCCCACGGCTCGGCGATGAGTTTGACCGGAGCGAGCGTCGGGTCCTGATGCACGAGGCTCAGGAAAGCGCTGTGCACGTCCAGGTCCGAGTCCTGACGGGTCAGTGTGCTCGCAAGGTCGAACCGGAAGCCGTCGACGTGCATTTCCGTCACCCAGTACCGCAGCGAGTCCAGGATCAGCGCCAGCGCAGCGGGGTGGCCGACGTTGAGACTGTTGCCGGTGCCGGTGGTGTCGTAGTACGCACTCCGGTCGTCGTCGACCAATCGGTAGTGCGAGCCGTTGTCGATTCCCTTGAGCGAGAGGGTCGGTCCGAGATGGTTGCCCTCGGCGGTGTGGTTGTAGACGACGTCGAGAATGACCTCGATGTCGTTGTCGTGCATGGCTTTGACCAGTGCCTTGAACTCGTCCACCTGGCCGCCGGTGTCGCCGGTGCTGCTGTATTCGTTGTGCGGTGCAAAGAAGCCGATGGAGTTGTATCCCCAGTAATTGCGTCGCCCCTCCTCGAGCAGATGCGAATCCTGGACGAACTGGTGGATCGGCAGCAGCTCCACTGCCGTGACCCCGATGCGCTTGAGATGCGCAATAGCGGCGGGGTGGGCCAAACCGGCGTACGTCCCCCGAATATCCTCGGGTACATCAGGATTGGTGGCGGTGAAACCCTTGACGTGTACCTCGTAGACCACCGTGCGATCCAACGGTGTTCGCGGCGACTCGTCACCGGACCAATCGAAATTCGACTGCACCGCAACGGAATACGGCATGTACGGAGCCGAGTCCTCGTCGTTGCGGGTCTCCGGCTCGGCGTGCAGGTGGCTGAACACCGATTCGTTCCAGTCGACCTGACCGGTGATAGCGGTGGCATACGGATCGAGCAGCAGCTTCGCCGCATTGTGCCGCAGGCCCGAGGCGGGATCCCACGGGCCGTCGACCCGCAGTCCGTAGCGGGCCCCCGGCGTCACATCGGGAACCAGATCGTGAAAGACATGACCGGTGCGGAGCGTCAACGGCGTTGTACTGCGCTCTGTTCCGTCGTCGTTCAGGACGACCACGGACACCGAGTCCGCGGTTTCGGAGTAGACGGCAAGGTTGGCACCGTCGTTCGACAGACGCGAGACGCCCAAGGGGTACGGGAGACTTGATGAGGAGGGCATGCACGGCCCAGTACCCCCGCGGCGGGTGCGCGAAACGCCTGCATACCGGTCGTTCGGCTACTATAGACGCCGAGATCGCGCCCGCCGGGTTCCAGCGGAACGCAGGTTACGAAGGACGAGGCGATGAATTCCCCACAACCCGATGGCAGTCCGGCCCAGCTGGAGGAGCTGTTCCCGGGTGACAACGCCACCGACGCGCGTTTTCGTGAGCTGGATTGGACGGCGACCGATCTGGGGCCGGTGGAGAGTTGGCCGCAGGAGTTGGTGACGGCCGTGCGCACCGTCCTGCCGTCGACGATTCCGATGCTGATCTGGTGGGGTCCCCACCTGGTGCAGATCTTCAACCACTCCTACACGAACTTTCTCGGCGACAAGTTTCCGCAGGCCGCAGGTCAGCGGGCCAGCGAAAGCTGGTCCGAGATGTGGGACTACGTCGGGGGACTGTGTGCGCAGGTGGTGGACGGCCGCGAGCCCGTGCACGGTGTTCGCCAGCTGTTCGTCATGGAGCGGTACGGCTACCCCGAAGAGACGTACTGGACCTTCTCGTACAGCCCGATCTTCGGACCGGGCGGCACGGTGCTGGGTGTGTTCGTTGCCACGACGGAGGTGACGATGCAGGTGCTCGGCGAGCGGCGCATGCATGCGCTCCTCGCCCTCGGATCGTTGACCGGCGACGCCACCGGAGGGCCCGTCGGCATCTGCCGCGCCGCAGTGGATGCGCTGGGTAACGAAGCACGCGAATTCCCTCTGGTGGCGGCGTACCTACGACGTGATCTTGCCGACGACGGAGAACTCGAGCACATCGCGACCGCGGGTGCACTCGGCTGCGAGGCCGCTACCTGGGACCTCGCCGACGTCGTCGAGGTCTCGGACGGACGGATCACTCGCGCGACCGTCGACGTGGACGGAACGGTCGAGAATGCGGTGATCGTTCCGCTGACGTTGGCCGGACACGCTCGACCCATCGGTGCATTGCTGGTCGGAGTCGATGCATTTCGAGCCCGCGACGATTCGGCCATTTCGTTCTTCGTCGCAGTGGCCGAGCGAGTGTCCACGGCATTGACCGCCTCGCATGCTTTCGAAATGGAACGGCGTCGCGTCGCGGCGCTGGCCGAGGCCGACGAGGCCAAGACTCGACTGCTCGAGAACGTGGGACACGAGTTCAGGACTCCGCTCACGCTCTTGGCCGGCCCGCTGGACGCCGTGCGCGAGAGCACCACGTCGATCCTGACCGACTCCGACCGCGACTCCCTCGACGTCGTCCACCGTGCGTCGACTCGGCTCCGCCGTCTCGTCGACGATCTGCTGGACGTCGTCAGCGCCGACGCCGGCCGGCTGCGCGCCCGTCTCGAGCCCACCGACCTGGCCGCGGTGACGCGTGACTGTGCGTCGATGTTCGCGGCGGTCGTGTCGAAGCAGGGCCTCGAGCTCGTTGTCGACGCGGCCGAGGACGTGGTCGTTCTCACCGACGGAGAGATGTGGGCGAAGGTCGTCTTCAACCTGGTCGCCAACGCCGTCAAGTACACCCCGTCCGGCCGCATCTCCGTTCGCCTCGGTGCCGACCCGGACGCGATTCGCTTGGTGGTCGCAGACACCGGCCTCGGCATTCCCGAAGACGATCTGCCCCGAATATTCGATCGGTTCCACCGTGTCGAACGGTCCGGTGCTCACAGCATCGAGGGGTCCGGGATCGGACTCGCGCTCGTGTCGGATCTGGTCACGGTCCTGGACGGACGGATCGACGTCGACAGCCGGGTGGGCGTCGGTAGTACCTTCACCGTGGTGGTACCTCGATTGCCCGTCGAGTCGATCGCGGGCGTCGAGAGACCGATCCTGGCCGTGGATTCGGTGTCCGCGATCTTCGCACCGCACGAACCGGCAACGGTCACCACCGACCGCGCAGACGTTCTGCTCGTCGAAGACAACATCGACATGCGCAATTATCTCGTCCGGCTGCTCACCGACGAAGGATGGACCATCACCACCGCAGGTGATGTCGAGACCGCGCTCGATCGCGCGCGTTCGACGACACCGGGACTGGTGCTCACCGACGTCATGCTGCCCGGACGCAGCGGACTGGATCTGGTGGACGACATCCGCGGCGACGACGCCCTGCGGCGAGTACCGGTGATCCTGCTGACTGCACGGGCGGGAACCGACTTCGTGCTCGGCGGCCTCGGGCGCGGTGCCGACGACTACGTCGTCAAACCGTTCCACGACCGCGAGCTCGTGGCCCGAGTTCGGGTGCACCTCGAACTGTCCCGCATGCGCGAGCAATTGCTCGAAGAAAGCGACAACCAGGCCGCGACACTACGCAGCGCCCTCGACACCCGCGCGGCCATCGGCCGTGCCGTCGGAATTCTGATGTCGGTGTACCGCATCGACGCCGACGCGGCCTTCGCGCAACTGACCGAACTGTCGCAGAACACCAACCGCAAAACCCGTGACCTGGCAACCATGATCGCCGACGACTTCACCGCTGGGCTCAGCCGCGAGGGTCAGTGATTGCGGCGGTAGTTCTCGCGCTCGCGTTGCATTTCGGCCATTTTCTTCTCACTCTTCAAATCTGCCGGTAGCCCATGGATTTCGAGGCGACGGGCGCGGTTCTGGTCCATGTAGGCGGCGGTGTAGAACAGCGCGAGCAGCAGACTGAGCAACACCATCGACGCGCGTAGCCAGATCGCTCCGGGGAAGAAGACGAAGAATCCGATGAAGATCGGCAGGAACGGAATCATCGACCGCAGGATGTGACGCGGCGTCGCACCCGGCCCGACGAGGTCGCGTCGAACCCAATCCTGCAGGGAGTCGGGTAGTTTGCGGCCGAGGACGGCGTAGCCCAGCCATTGGCCGAAGGACGGTCGGTTCCGGTTCGTGTTCATGACAGTGCTCCTGCTGCGATGGCCGCGTCGTTGACACGGGTGAGGACGCGTCGAAGATCGTCCAGTTCGGCCAGTGACGCGCCGAGCTTCTGCACGACGGCGGGCGGGATCTTCTCTGCTCTCGTTCTCAGTGCGGTCCCAGCCGGGGTGAGCGCGATCAGCAGGACGCGTTCGTCCTCGGGGCTGCGCTTGCGGGACAGCAGCCCCATCGATTCCAGACGCTTGAGGAGCGGTGAAAGCGTGGGCGAGTCGAGCTGCAACGCCGATCCGATGGCTTTGACCGACATCGGCGACTCGCCCCACAGTGCCAGCATCACCAGATATTGGGGATGCGTCAGCCCCATCGGCTCGAGCAGTGGCCGATACACCGACAGCACAGCACGGTTGGCGACGGCGAGCGCAAAACAGACTTGCCGATCGAGTGCGAGTGGATCGTCGGTGGTGTTCACGACAACCAGGCTAGCAGATTCAGTTAGTGCACGAATGGTTCGTGCAATAACAATCGCGGTCGAATCGAGAGTTGCGCCCGAAAAGCGCTGCAAAACAGGGAAACAGCTCCCACGGTGATGCGACGGCAGAGTCCCGGTCGGTCCAATTCGACGGACTTCGCATTCGACGTCATATCCCGTCCGAACTTGTGCGATGCTCCGTGTCGATTCGCTGTTTCCTGTGACATATCCCGAGAGGATCGCCATGCGTCGTCGACGCATCTTCACCACGTTCGTCGTCGCCGCGGCGCTGTCGTTGTCCTCGGTCGTCGTTGCTTCCGCCGACCCGGTCGGCTCTGCTGCGCGCATCGTCGACACCGCGATTGCGTCCGACACCCTGCGCACGCTGAGCGTGGACTCGCCTGCCATGGGCGGAATCGTCGAGGTGCAGGTGTTGACTCCGGCCGTGAAGACCGGATCGCGCCCGACGCTGTACATGCTCAGCGGCATCGGTGAAGAGGATCCGCACAACAGTATGTGGCTGCGCAAAGGTGGAGCCGCCGAATTCTTCGCAGACAAGAATGTCAACGTGGTCCTGCCGCTGGCAGGCCCCGGCAGCTTCTACACGGACTGGCAGCGCGACGATCCGAAGCTCGGCCGGTACCAATGGGAGACGTTCCTGACGAAGGAACTTCCGCCGTTGATCGACGCAGCAGTGGATGGCAACGGACGCAACGCGATCGCGGGGCTGTCGATGGGTGCTCAATCGGCCATGATGCTGGCCGCACGTAACCCGGATGTCTACTCCGGGGTGGCGTCGTACAGCGGGTGCTTCGCGTCCTCGGAGCCGCTGGGCCAGGCGAGTATTCGGGCGATCGTCGGAGCCTTCGGTGGAAATGCCGACAACATGTGGGGCGGGCCCCTCGATCCTGCCTGGGCGGAGCACGATTCGGTCGTCAATGCAGAGAGTCTGCGCGGCACCGACGTATACGTGTCGGTGGGAACCGGAGCGCCGGGCCCGCACGAAAGTTTCGACAGCGCAGCAGCATTGGATGTCGTGGTGGTCGGCGGTCTCATCGAGGTGGGCGCGAACTACTGCACCCACCGACTTGCGGACCGACTCGGCCAGTTGAACATCCCGGCGACATTCGACTTCACCGAGACCGGAACCCACTCGTGGCCGTACTGGGTGGACCAGCTGCCCAAGAGTTGGCCGACGCTGGCAGGCTCGCTCGGGATCTGAGTTCGCCGGTTCAATCGCGGTTGCTGTCGCGAAAGTCCTTGGGGGTGCAGCCGAAGCGCGCCCGGAAGGCGCGGCTGAAGTGGGCCGGGTCGGTGAACCCCCATGATGCAGCCAGGGCTCCGATGGTCGTGCGGGCATTCTGCGGTTCGCACAGAGCACGTTTGACGCCGTCGAGTCGCTGCATCCAGATCCACTCGCTGGCGGTACACGGCTCACCGGCAAAGGCGCGGTGCACCGTGCTCAGCGACAAGTGCAGGGATGCAGCCACTTCCGTCACGGTCAGATCAGGATCTCGCAGCCGTGCGGTCATCGCGCGTTTGATCTCACCGAGTCTCTCGGACGCCGCATACGGTGCCGGTTTCTCGACCCCGGTGAGGCCGACCAGGCCTGCGACCAGAATGTACTCGACGCTCTGCGACACTGCCTCGGCCGACGCGGCACTCATGTCGGCGTCGTCCATGATCGACGAGATCATGCTGACGAGCAGTTTTCCCGCGCCGTGTCGTCCGGACACAGCCCGCGCGGTCAGTGAACCCGTATCCCGGACGAGCGTCCTCAGCGTTGCTCCGGGGAGCATCAGGACGTACTGGGCGAACGGGTCGTCGAAGCGAAGACTGTATGGCCGGGTGGTATCGTAGAGCGCGAAGTCTCCCGGTTGCAGGACTGCCGTTCGCTCGTCCTGGACGACGAAACCGGTGCCCGACGTCTGGACACTGACCAGGAAGTAGTCGTCACTGGTTCGGGAGATACCTGCAGGCGTCCGCAGCACGCTCTGAGCCGTCGCAGACACTCGCGACAATCCGAGAGTCGCAAGTCCGGTGGACTCGATATGCCCGGTGATCGCAGACGCGTCCTCGGGAATCGTGCACTCGAGATCGACGTACGTCCTACTCACCGCAGCGGTCCAGAAATCGACGCTGTCGGCTCGGTCGACGGAGTCGGTGCGCAGCGGATCGGCCATGTCAGGTACCTCCCGTCTCCTCACAGAGTAGAACGCTCCGCAGCGGTACGCAGTAGACCCGTGCGGTCGTGGCAGCCGAAGTACTCGAAGTACTGCTCGTCCGCCGCTGCCACGGTGACCTCGTGATAGAGCCTCAGCGACGCCGCGGGCCCCATCGTCGACAGATACTTCAGCGCAGCACCGAAGATCGCCACGTGCGTCGGATGCGACTCGGCCCATGCTTCCAGGTCGCTCAGGCTGCGCCACCAACTCATGCCGAACGACTTGTCGGTATCGGTGCCGTCGTCGGTCACGACGGTCATGTACCGGTTGGCGAAACAGCCGATGGCCAGTCCGTCGTCGCGGAGAAAGTCCATGCCGGCACGCAGCACCGGTTCGACGTCTCGCAGGTACATCTCCCGCTCGGACCCGGCGGTATCGGCCCAATCCTGCCCGGATCGGATGAGGCAGAGGTTCTCCTGCGGCACGATCCTGACTCTGTCGCCGTCGCGTACGACCCGAGGCTCCCCGATGGGAGCGAGTGAGTCATTCTGCGACAACGGGATTCGATCGCGAACCCCGCCCCAGTAGGCATGCTCCTCGATGGTCCCACTGAGTGAATCGGTCAGTGTGGCAACACCTTCCATCCGTCCGGTGGAGGAGAACAGTGTCTCGTACCGGTCGACGGTCGGTCTGATGATTTCGACGAAGCGACCTCGGACGCTCGTCCAGTGGTGGCCGACGGTGTCGAACCACCGGTCGAACGTTGCCACGTCGTCCCAGTAGCCGATGAACACCGTCGTGTCGATACTCTCCTCGTCGGTGTAGCGCGCCCGGTCCGTCCGGGATGGGCCTTCGTCACCCCACGGGGAGGCGTCGGGCATGCCCTGTATTCCGAAGTAGCCCATCACGACTCGCTCGGTGGACACCGGAAAGCGGGCGACGTACGACGGGAAGGGCGGCTGATAGCTCTCGGGTGTTCTGCGCGGACACGACCGTGGAACGACGAGATGGTCGGGGATCGCAGATTCGAGCTCAGACACGGGCAGCGTCCTCGTCGAGAGCGAGGTGCTCGGCGATCTCGAGACGTACCTCGGCGGCGACGTCCTCGGTGAAGTCGTACCGGGCGTTCGCGGCAGGCTGCGCACCCGACACGACGCGGTCGCCGGGAGTCTTGTCGAGCCACAGTCTCGTCACGTCCGGACGCGAATAGTGGCCGGCCGGGTCGGCGGCGGCCTTGGCGATCGAAATGAGGCTGGTGTCGATGTCGGCGTAGACGATGCCCTCCTCATCGTGTGCAAGCGGCTCGTGCATCAATTGGCCGTCGGGAGCGAAGATGCGGGCATGACCGCCGCCTGCGGTGAGCATCGCGCGCTTGGCGTCGTCGGTGCACATGATGTCGATCATCTCGGGCGAGACCGTCGCGCACGGGCTGATGACGAAACAGCCGCCTTCGACGGCGTAGATGCGGCTGGCGGCCGTGTTGACCTCGGGCCCGAGGGCATAGGCCGCCCCGGTGTACAGCGAGAAGCTGGGCCACGCTCCGATGTGAACCTGCTCGTTCTGGGCGTACATCGCGTACTTCGACAGCGGCTGCAAGTGCTCCCAGCAGCACAGTGCGCCGACGCGTCCGAGGTCGGTCTCGTACACCGACAGATCGGATCCGTCGCCCTCGCCGTAGACGGTGCGCTCGACGTGAGTCGGCTTGAGCTTGCGGCGCATCGCGACGGTCTTGCCTTCCGCGTCGATGATCCACTGGGCGATGTAAAGGCTGGCTTTGTACCGCTCGCTCAGACCCATCACGACCATGATGTGGTTGTCCTTGGCGGCCTGCGCAATTCGAGCTGCCTGCGGTGTCCCGTACTCGAGTGAGTTGTCGAAATAGCGCTGCGTGAACTGGAATCCCCATGCCGGTGCGTCGAGCCAGATGTACCAGGGGTAGCCGGGCAGGTAGGTCTCGGGAAACGCGACGAGCTCGGCTCCGGCGCGAGCTGCGTCCTCGATCAGGCCGATCGCCTTGTCGATCGAGGCGTCGAGATCGAGAAAGATCGGCGCGGCTTGGACTGCTGCGGCGCGGAACTGATGGTGGTTCATGGAAGGGCCTTTCGTTGGGGAGTGCCCCAGTTTTGCCTGCTGAAAGACCGTTCGATGGCCTCGTCGTGTCGGAAAAATTGACTCTCCGTCGCATGCCCGGGCGGCGAAACACAGTGGTAACCGGGTCCCGGTGTCTCGACACGCGATCGTCACGCGCGGAGGTCGATCGGCGGTGCGCATCTACCGCACAATGTGTGCGCGATCACACAAGACCTTCCTGCCGCCGCGGGCGCAATCTGGGAACGGACACGCCACAGGTGCCGCGATCGGCACCCGAGAAGGAGCTTTGACATATGACCGCAGTACAGGAATCGGCCGCACCGTCGTTGCCGACCGGCACCGCCACCGAGCTCTACATCGCAGGGCAGTGGCGCGGTGCATCCGACGGAGGCACCTTCACCGATATCAACCCCACCACGGAACAGCCTCTGGCCGAGGTTGCTGCGGCCACCGCGTCGGACGTCGATGCCGCGGTGCGTGCGGCCCGCGCACAACTGGGTGGCGAGTGGGGAGCAACCCCCGGTGCGACTCGGGGGAAGCTGCTCAACCGGATCGCCGACCTCATCGAGCGGGACGGGGATCTGCTGGCGCGGCTCGAGGCTCTCGATGTCGGAAAGCCGGTGGGTCAGCCGGCCATGCTCGACATTCCCAATGCTGCAGCCACTTTCCGGCATTTTGCCGGCTGGGCCGACAAGATCACCGGAAGTTCCATCCCCACTGCAGGCTACTTCGGGCAGCCGACGCACTCCTACACCGTTCGCGAGCCCGTCGGCGTGATCGGCATGATCGTCCCGTGGAACACCCCGTTGATGATCGCCGGGTGGAAGCTCGCGCCTGCGCTGGCGGCGGGAAACACCGTGGTGATCAAGCCGCCGGAGGATGCACCGTTGTCCATCCTGCATCTGGCTCGTCTGATCGACGAGGCGGGCGTACCTGCCGGAGTGGTCAATGTTGTTCCGGGACTGGGTGAAGTGGCGGGCGACGCGCTGGTCGGCCATCCGGACGTCGACAAGATCAGCTTCACCGGCAGCCCGCGGGTCGGCAAGCTCATCGCCAAGAAAGCCGCCGACACGTTCAAGCGGACCACACTCGAGCTCGGCGGTAAGTCGCCGCAGATCATCCTCGAGGACGCGGATCTCGAGGCGGCGATCAACGGAACCGCGATGGGACTGTTCTTCAACCAGGGCCAGGTGTGTGCGGCCGGAACCCGAGTTCTGGTGCATCGCTCGCTGTACTCGCAGGTGGTCGACGGCCTGGCCGCCGCGGCATCGGCTCAGGTTCTGGGCGATCCGTTCGATCCGTCGACGACGATGGGTGCGCTGGTCAACGCCACGCAGCGAGACACGGTTCTGGGGTACATCCAGGCCGGACGCGACGGCGGTGCCCGAGTGGCGGCCGGAGGTGGCCGTCCCGACGGGGCCGGGTATTTCGTCGAGCCGACCATCTTCGCCGACGCCGACAACGGCATGAAGATCGCCCAGGAGGAGATCTTCGGGCCCGTCGGTACGGTGATTCCGTTCGACACCGCGGACGAAGCGATCCGCATCGCCAACGACACCGTGTACGGACTGGCCGCCTCGATCTGGACCCGAGACGTGTCGAGGGCGCACACCCTGGCCGCGCAGGTCCGCTCCGGCGCGGTATGGGTGAACGGTTGGGCGGCAATCGATCCCGCACTCCCGTGGGGCGGCATGAAATCCAGTGGCACGGGCCGTGAGCTCGGGTGGGCGGGCATCGAGGCCAATACCGAGGAGAAGGTCGTGACGATCGTTCTGTAGAGCCCCCGCAGGTGAGCGGGAGTGGAGCCTGCGGAACGACCCATGTGAGTGGAACTTCGTAGCAGGGGTCGAAGTTCCGCTCACCTGGGGTAACGCGGTGTTTACCGAAGGAAACTCGATTCGTAACGAGTAGGCCTCAAGCTTTGATTCAACGGACGTAGAACAACGTGCGAACGGATCGGAAGGCGATGATGACGATGCCCGAACCCTAGGTCCGAGCAGGGAGCCGCTACCGTAGGGCTGTGCCCAAGCTCGTGGATCACGACGAACGCCGCCGCGCGATCACCGCGGCAACGTGGCGTCTGATCGCTGCCAAGGGGATCGATGCCGCGAACATGCGGGACATCGCGACCGAGGCGGGATACACGAACGGCGCGCTGAGCCACTACTTCGCGGGTAAGGACGAGATTCTCCGAACCGCGTTCGAGCACGTCTTCGAGGCTACGAACCGACGGATCGACGAAGCTCTCGGCAACGCAACGGGATTCGATGCCCTCCGCATCTTCTGCCGAGAAGTGATGCCGACGACCGAAGAGACTCTGCTCGAGGCGAGAATTGCAGTCTCGCTGTGGCAGCGCGCGATGTACGACGAGCACATGGACGACACGAACCGTCGATCCCTGGTGTCGTGGCGGGCGCGGATGGCGGAATTTCTCGAGCAGGCTCGCGCAGAAGGCGACGCCGGCGACTTCGATGTCGATCTCGCCGTCGAAATGTTGCTCAACATGATGATGGGTATGCAGATTCTCGGCGTGCTCACCCCCGACGACACCACTGCCGACCGGCAGTTCGAGATGCTCGACCGGTTCATAGCTCAGCTGTAGCCACCCCTGCCGGCAGGCGAATCCTGCAATGCCGCATGCCTTCGTTATTCAACGTACGTAGAATCAAAACCAGACCCCGAGGACCACCCATGCCAACCCTCACGCCCCACGCAATCGACCACGCTCTGTCGTTGCCCACCGAAGACGAGATCGCACAGGTTCGAGACATCGTCGACACCGCCGGATTCGTCACGGCCGCAACCCGGTTCGTCTACGTCGGACTCGACGAACCGGACAAGTCCGAGCTGTACGTCGCCGAACCGACTACCCGACGCACCTATCGAGTGCTGCTGCACGACATCTCGACGCCCGATGCCGTCGACCTTCTGGTCTCCCTCGACGAGCGTCGGGTGATCGGCTCCACCCGCCTCGACGCCATCCGTGACGGCCAGATGCCGGTTCTCGACGAGGAATTCGAGCTCGTCGAGAATGTGCTCTCCACCGACCCGGACTGGCTCGCCGCACTGGCCGCGCGCGGACTCGACGTGGCCGACGTTCGAGTGGCACCCCTGTCGGCAGGCGTGTTCGACTACCCGGGCGAGCATGGCCGACGCATACTCCGTGGCCTGGCTTTTCGGCAGGACCACCCCGCCGATCACGCGTGGGCCCATCCCATAGACGGGCTGGTCGCGTTCGTGGACGTGATGAATCGGACGGTGGACAAGGTTGTCGACCTGGGCGTGGTTCCCATCCCGGAAGAGTCGGGAAACTTCGACGATCCGGCCGTCACCGGTCCGCTGCGCACCACGCAGAAGCCGATCGAGATCACTCAACCCGAGGGTCCGAGCTTCACGGTTCGAGGCAATCGCGTCGACTGGGAGAAGTGGTCCTTCCGAGTCGGCTTCGATGTGCGTGAAGGTCTGGTTCTGCACCAGATCGGGTTCGAGGACGACGGTATCGTCCGGCCGATCATCCACCGCGCTTCGATCGCCGAAATGGTTGTGCCCTATGGGGACCCATCCCCGGTGCGGTCGTGGCAGAACTACTTCGACACCGGTGAGTATCTGGTGGGACGGTACGCGAATTCACTCGAACTCGGCTGTGACTGCGTCGGGGACATCACGTATTTCGATGCTGTGATCGCGGATGAATTCGGCAATCCGAAGACGCTGCCGAATGCCGTGTGCATGCATGAGGAGGACTTCGGGGTGTTGTGGAAGCACACCGATCTGTGGTCGGGTTCGCAGGAGACCCGGCGTCAGCGACGTCTCGTGATCTCCTTCTTCACCACCATCGGCAACTACGACTACGGATTCTTCTGGTACCTGTACCTCGACGGCAGCATCGAATTCGAGGTCAAGGCAACAGGAATCGTCTTCACCTCCGGGCATCCCGGTGGCGACTACCCCTACGCGACAGAGATCGCCCCGGGGCTCGGTGCGCCGTGCCACCAGCACCTGTTCAGTGCGCGACTGGACATGATGATCGACGGCATCGGCAACTCCGTCGAGGAGATCGAGACCCGCCGAGTACCGATGGGCCCGGACAACCTGCACGGCAATGCCTTTGCTCTGCAACACACCCCGCTGGCCACGGAATCGGAGGCCCAACGCGTCGCCGACGGCAGGGTCGGCCGCGTCTGGCACGTCACCAATCCCACCTCCTCGAGCCGGCTCGGAAAGCCCGTCGGATATACATTGCATCCCGAGGGGCAGCCGCTGCTGTTGGCCGACGACAACTCGTCGATCGCGCGACGCGCCACGTTCGCCACCAAGCATCTCTGGGTGACGCAGTTCGACCGAAGCGAACGGTATGCCGCAGGTGATTTCGTCAATCAGCACCACGGGGGAGCGGGCCTGCCGGCCTTCGTCGCCTCGAACCGTAGCCTCGTCGACGAGGACATCGTGCTGTGGCACACCTTCGGGCTGACCCACTTCCCGAGGCCCGAGGATTGGCCGATCATGCCGGTGGACTACACCGGCTTCAAACTGAAGCCTGCGGGATTCTTCGACCGCAACCCCACCCTCGACGTGCCCCGCTCGAGTTCTTCGCACTGCGCCGCATCGAGCTGCGAGGGCGGCGAGCAGAATGTCTGATACACAGTCGAGTTCGGCAGGCGTACTGCGCGGTTCCATCGGCGTCGTCGGGATCGTGTTCCTGGTCATCGCCGCTGCGGCACCGCTGACCGCCATCGGTGGAGCCTTACCGGTCATGATCGCGACCGGCAACGGAGCGGGCGCTCCACTCGCCTACATAGTCGCGGCGATCGTCCTGCTGATCTTCAGCGTCGGATACGCGGCCATGAGCAGACACATGGTGGACACGGGCGCGTTCTACGCGTACGTGGAGAAGGGGCTCGGGAGAACCATGGGCCTCGGCACCGCGGGTCTGGCGCTGCTGACGTACACGGCTGTTCAGGCGGGGATCTATGGCCTCGCTGCATCGACCGTCGACAGCCTGGTGGTGAAGTACGGGGGTCCCGACCTGCCGTGGTGGGTCTGGGCGCTCGGCCTCCTCGCGATCGTCGCGACGCTCGGGTACCGCAGCATCGATCTCGGTGCCAAGGTCCTCGGGGTACTGCTGGTGCTCGAGATCGGCATCATCGTGATGCTGTCGGTCGCGGTGTTCGCCAAGGGTGGTGCCGCCGGCATCGACGTCGAATCCTTCACTCCCTCGGCCTTCCTCAGTGGATCCCCGGGAATCGCCCTGATGTTCGCCATTGCGTCGTTCATCGGCTTCGAGGCCACCGCGATCTACGGTGAGGAGGCACGTAACCCCACTCGGACCGTTCCGATCGCGACCTACGCCGCCGTCATCACCATCGGATTGGTGTATGCGGTGTCGAGTTGGGCCGTGGTACTCGCCTTCGGCAGTGCGTCCGTCGCGCAGGCCGCTGCCGACGGCACGGCGGGATTGACCTTCACGGCTGCAGCCCAGTACTTGGGCCCGATGTCGGCGGACATCATGGAAATAATGTTGGTCACCAGTCTCTTCGCCGCCCTTCTCGCGTTCCACAACGCCATCGGCCGGTACGTCTTCGCGCTCGCTCGCAAAGGTGTCGCCCCGTCGATGCTGGCGCGCACGCACTCGCGGCACGGCTCCCCGCACATGGGGTCGCTGTTCCAAACAGCCTCGGCGACGGTGGTTCTCGTGGTCTTCGCGGCCGCAGGCGCAGATCCGGTGTTGGAGCTGTTCACCTGGATGTCGGGACTGGCCACCGTGAGCATCCTGGTCCTGATGATCCTGACAGGCGCAGCGATCATCGCGTTCTTTCGTCGATCGACCGTGGATAGACGCACCTGGCACACTCTGGTCGCCCCGGCGCTCGGAACCCTGGGTCTGGTGGCGATCCTCGGTCTCGTGTTGGACAATTTCACGCTGTTGATCGGTGGTTCCGAAGTGCTCGCCGCCCTGTTGCTGATCGTCGTGGTGGCATTCTTCGTGGGAGGAACAGTGACGGCACGAGTGACTCGGAGTCGAACCCTCGAGACGACGGAGGTCTGACGCCGATGGTCATGACGGTGCTGATGGCGCTCGGTGCAGTGGGTGCCGTTCTTCCGCTGCTCGGACGCGGCAGCCATACGGGGCGGGTCCGGTCGGCTCACCTGTGCATGGGCACCGTCATGGCCGCCATGGTGGTGTTCGGCACCGACCCGTCCATGGCGCTGATCTCGATACTCGCTCTTGTTGCGGCTGCCGTACACGTCACCGCAGATCGGCCGAACAGAACACGGTCGATCCCGTGCGCTGTGGACCTGACCTGCATGGCCGTGCTACTGATGCTGCTGCCGCCGATGCACTCCCATGCGGCACCGCAGACGCCGATGCGGCACGAGCATGGAGTCGAGGCCGATCCGAGAATCATCGCCGCGTTGCTCCTGGTGGGGTGGATGGCCGTGACGATCCACCTGCTGCGCACGAACCCGCCCGGGCGACGAGTGACCGCAGGCTCCGCACTGATGATCCTGGGAATGGCACCGATGGCGTTCTGACCGAGCTCGCTCATGGTGGTGCGCATCTGACCCACAATGTGTGCGCGCAGTCACAAGTATGTGTTCGCGGACTCGGCCACTGTTGTGTCGACGGTCACAACAGAAAGAGGCAGCACATGTCGACGGACTACATCGTAGTGGGAGCAGGATCAGCAGGAAGCGTCATCGCCCGGCGGTTGCTCGATGCTGGGCACACCGTGCACGTGATCGAGGCCGGGCCTGTGGATACAGATCCGGCGATCCACTCACCGCAGGGCTGGCCCACGCTGTTGGGTGGCTCGCAGGACTGGGGACTGTTCACCACTCCGCAGAAGCACGCCAACGATCGACGGATCTTCTGGCCGCGCGGACGCGTACTCGGCGGCAGCTCGTCCCTCAACGGAATGATCTACGTGCGAGGGCATTCCAGCGACTACGACGGATGGGCGTCCGCGACCGGCGATGCGGGGTGGGCCTGGGAGAACGTGCTGCCACTGTTCAAGCGTTCGGAGTCACACGAGCTCGGTGCCAACGAGTTCCACGGCGGCGACGGGCCACTGCCGGTGTCCATCATGGGTACCCCGCATCCGCTGGCGGCGGCCTTCGTCGATGCGGCCGTCGAGCACGGCCACAAGCTGATCGACGACTTCAACGCCGACGAGATGGTCGGTGCCGGCTACAACCACACCACCACTCGCGACGGTGAACGAATGAGTGCGTGGAGGAGTTTCGTCGGCCCGGTACTGGACAATCCCGATCTGACCGTCACCACCGGGGCTCTGGTGCACAAGGTGGTGCTCGAGAACGGCCGCGCGGTGGGAATCGAGTACAGCCTCGGCGGTTCCGAGCTGGAGCGATCGTTCGCCGATCACGAGGTGATCCTGTGTGGCGGAGCCCTCGGTTCACCGAAGACGTTGATGCTCAGTGGAATCGGGCCGTCCGGCCATCTGGGTGCACTCGGTATCGACACGCTGGTGGACTTGCCAGGCGTCGGCGAGAACCTGCACGACCATTTGCTGCTGAGCAACATCTACGAGTCACTCGAGCCGCTCGCCGCCGGCACCAACAACCTGCTCGAGGCGCAGCTGTATGCCCGCAGCACGGGATGGGCCGGCGCTGCACCCGATCTGCAGCCCCTGTTCATGCACATTCCCTACCCCGCCGATGGATATCCGGTGCCCGAGCACGGCTACACGATCGCACCCGGAATCGTGGCTCCGCGTTCGCGCGGCACGCTGCGGTTGGCGTCCTCGGACCCCAGCGAACTGCCGCTGGCAGATCCGAACATACTGGCCGATCCGTACGATCTCGAGGCCATGGTCGATGCGGTGGAGATCTGCCGCGAGATCGGTGCGTCCGACGCTTTCGCACCGTGGCGTAAGGCCGAGGTGGTTCCGGGACCGAGCGCGCGTACTCGTGACGACCTGCGAGCCTACGTACGCCAAACCGCGGGCACGTACCACCACCAGGTCGGCACCTGCAAGATGGGTACCGAATCGGATGTCAATGCTGTTGTCGGAGGCGATCTTCGAGTGCGAGGCGTCGAAGGACTGCGAGTCGCGGATGCGTCGATCATGCCCACCGTGCCGTCGGGCAACACCAACGCGCCGTCGATCATGGTGGGTGAGCGGGCGTCGGATCTGATCCTGGGAAGCTAGGGAACGGACTGGGTTGTTGCACCCGCGAAACGTGGAGGTGACGTCACCGAAGTGCGGTGACGTCACCATGGATGGTGCATGCCTCGTACGGAGGTCATCGGTATTCGAGCGGAGTCGACGTGGTCGTGCACGATTTGTCCACCCACCGTCGAAGCGATCGATTCGAGGTGTGGCGGGAGGTGATCTGCCGTGAATTCACTCCGCTCACACCCGAGACTGAGCTGACCGTCGACGGCGGTTTCGACGCCCGCGTCGAATTGAGGCCACTGGGTTCCACCAATCGCGCCGTACTCGAATCGGTCGGGCAACGGATCGCGCACGGAGAGAAAGAAGTAGCGCACACCGGTGAAGGGGTGTTCTACGTGAACATCCAATTGGCCGGTACCTGTCGGGTCCGCACGGAATCTGCAGGTGTGACGAGTGTCGTCCCTGGTCAGTTCACAGTTGTGGACACCACTCGCCCGTTCTGGTTCGACTACGAGGGTCCTTGGCGCGTCATGTCCTACCAGGTGCCGCACAGCTGCCTGGCGGAGTCCGACCTGTTGCATACCGGGGCGATCGGGCGATCCATGGATACGGGTTCGGGTACCGGTCTGGCAGTGGCGTCGGTCATGAAAGCGCTGTGGGAGCACAGTTCCGGCGAGTCGACGCCATGGTCGTCAGGCGCTCATCTCGAGCGCGCCTTTCACGCCACGGTGGCGGCAGTTCTCGGCGACACGTGGGGGACTGCTGCAGATTCGTCGAGCTCGATCGCGGCGTCGGCAACCGAGTACATTCGTACCCATCTGAGTGACCCCGACTTGTCTGTTTCGGTCGTCGCGCGCGCGTTGTCCGTGTCGCCGCGGACCGTCCACTACGCATTTTCCAAGGGCGCATCGTTCGCCACGGTGGTGCGTGAGCACCGACTGGCTGCGATTGCCGCTGTGCTGCGAGATCCGAACAACTCGGCCGGCATCTCACGTATTGCGGCGCGCCACGGCATGATCGACGCGAGTTCGTTCAGTAGAGCCTTCCGGCAGAAGTACTCCATGTCTGCACGTGACTATCGGGCACAGGCGCGCTGCTCGGCGTGAGGGCGCGTGGGCGTTGCGCACACGGCACAGAGTCTTGCGCTGCACAGCAAGACCATCGGTTCCCTCCGGCGGTGTGATGGGAGTCTGCAACCCGCCGACTGGAAGAGGACGCCCCATGCCCATCAGTTTCGATCTCACCGACCAGCAGGAAGCACTGAAGAAGGGCGCGCGTCAGTTCGCCGACACCTATCTCCACGACCTGTCCGCACAGGTGCGATCCACGCCCGACCCACTCGAACGCGCCCTGTTGGCCCGACCGGTATTCGAAAAAGCGGTGGAGGCGGGATTCCTCAAAGGCTTGATTCCGGTACCCTTCGGCGGACTCGCCTCGAGTGGTGTGGACGCGGCGCTGTTCGTCGAGGAATTCGCCTCTGCCAGTCCTGATTTCACGATCAGTCTTGCGGGGCCGTTGATTGCGCTCGCACCCGTGTACGAGGCCGGGACCCCGGAGCAGATCGCTCGCTTCGTCGCACCGTTCCTGGTCGACGCCGGCAGCCCGGTCGCGGCCATGGCCTACAGCGAACCCGGTGGCAGTGCCAATTTCGACGCGCCGCCGCCTGCCGAAGGCACCCGGACGACCGCAATCCCCGACGGAGACCACTGGGTCCTCAACGGCGAAAAGATCTGGGCGTCACACCTGGGAGGGTGGGACGGGCTCGGACCGGACATCATGACGGTCGTCTGCCGGACTCCCGGCGGCGTGTCGATCATCGTCGTCGAGCGCGAACAGCTCTCGACCGGATTCTCGGTGGAAGAGGTGTACGACCTGCCCGGCCTCAAGGGCTGCCTGACCTCACGCGTCACATTCGACAACGTCCGCATCCCGAGGTCCAACCTGATCGGGGAAGAGGGACAGGGAGTGCAATTGACTCGCAATGCCTTCTTGGCGAGCGGTGCATCGATCGGAACGTTCTCCGTCGCTGCCATGCGCCAGGCCTTCGCTGCGGCATTTGCGTTCGCCACGTCGGAGAAGAGGGGCGGGACGGTGCCGATCATCGATCATCAAGCGGTTGCCGACGTACTCACCGATGCGAAAGGCAAGATCGAAGCGGTCCGACTGCTGTCGTGGCGTGCGCTCGACGCGGTGCTGTCGCAACATCCCAGCGCGCTCGAAATGGCCCTGCACGCCAAGATTTTCGGATCCGAGACGGCGGTCGCAGTGATCAACGACTTGGTCAAGATCGTCGGCGTCGAAGCATACAATCCGAGCTTTCCGATACTGCGATATCTCGCCGATGCCACTGCATACCCGATCATCGAGGGGAGCAACACCGGTGTTCGACGTCGGCAGATGCACGAGTTGATGCGGACTGCGGGATGGGATCCACTCGCTGCGTCCGGGATGGCCTGAGCTCGTCGGCTCACCCGGTTCGATACTCCCGGGGCGACATGCCGTACGTCTCCTTGAACAGTTTCGAGAAGTTCGAGGAATCGATCAAACCGTTACGCGCACAGATGGTTCCGATGCTGTCCGCGGCGAAACGAGGGTCACGCAGATCGCGGTGGCATCGATCCAGTCGCCTGGATCTGATCCAGCCGGCGACCGTGCGACCGTCGGACTCGAAGAGCTTCTGTAGGTAGCGCGTCGAAATATGCAGACGCGCAGCGAGAGACGCCGTGGACAGCGAGGGATCGGACAGGTGCGATTCGACGAGAGCCTTGGCCTCGATCAGCAGAGTCGAACCTGGAGCCTCGTGCGGCGCTGCGTCGTCGAGAGCGGCACCGAGAAGGTCGAGTACAGCGTGCTCGAGCATCGGTGTGGTGGGCAGAGTGCCATCGAGAGCGTTGCGGCGCAGCGTATGCAGAAACGGTGACACCAACGCACCCACTCCCCGGGCACCCTCGATGCGCCGTGCAGCCACGGTCGTCAACTCCCGGGCGTCGATGCGCAGTTCTCGACGCGGGAACATCACGACGAACATCTCGAAATTGCCGGAGAAATGCAGCTCGTACGGTGCGCTGGTGTCGTACACCGCGAAGTCGCCCGGACGCAGCACGGCCTCGCGCTCGTTCTGGACGATCGTGCCGCACCCCGTCAGTTGCAGACCCACCTTGATCAATCCGGGGTCGGACCGCCGGAT
The DNA here is from genome assembly GCF_002259335.1 of Rhodococcus sp. 14-2483-1-1. Classification (NCBI taxonomy): domain Bacteria; kingdom Bacillati; phylum Actinomycetota; class Actinomycetes; order Mycobacteriales; family Nocardiaceae; genus Rhodococcus; species Rhodococcus sp. 14-2483-1-1. The sequence continues at coordinate 64,254 of NZ_NPFX01000014.1, forward strand.
GGTTGCGCGCGTGCGCCTGACGTCGACTTCTCGGCCGGTGACCTCACTCAGTTGCAAGGCCCCCAGCGTCGACGAGACCAGCGTGCCTTCGAACGACGACGGCCCAGTGGACACAGCGTCGAGCGGCACGAACGCCGTCGAGACGTTCTCGCGCCATTGCTCGAAACTCTGTGCCACCGGGCTCATGTCATACGGCTGGGCGGTTGTCGATCAGACGGCGGGCTTTACCGATGGAACGCTCGAGAGCTGCCGGTGCGACGACATCGACCGCAACGCTCACGCCGATGCGGTCCTTGACGAGCTTCTTCAGTGTCGCCGCTGCTGGTGCATGCGAGTCGAGTGCGGCGTCGGGGCGGGCCTCGACGAGAACAGTCAACGAGTCCATGCGGCCTGCCCTCTCGAGCACGCACTGGAACTGTGGTGCCAGCGCGGGAACCGTCAGGATCAGCTCTTCGATCTGCGTAGGGAAGAGATTGACGCCGCGCAGAATGATCATGTCGTCGGTGCGGCCGGTGACCTTCTGCATCCGGCGCATCGTGCGGGCAGTGCCGGGCAACAGACGAGTCAGGTCGCGGGTGCGGTACCGGATGATCGGCATGGCTTCCTTGGACAAGGACGTGAACACCAACTCACCCTCCTCACCGTCGGGCAGGACTTCGCCGGTCACCGGGTCGATGACCTCCGGGTAGAAATGATCCTCCCAAATGTGGAGTCCGTCCTTGGTTTCGACGCATTCCATCGCGACGCCCGGCCCCATCACCTCGGACAGGCCGTAGATGTCGACGGCGTCCATGTCGAGGGTCTTCTCGATCTCCTTGCGCATCTCCTCGGTCCACGGCTCCGCGCCGAAGACACCGGTTTTCAACGAGGTCTTGGCCGGATCTATGCCCTTCTTGACCATCGCGTCCACGATGGTGAGCATGTAGGACGGCGTCACCATGATCGCGTCGGGCTCGAAGTCCTCGATGAGCTGGATCTGACGATCGGTCATACCACCCGACATCGGAATGACGGTGCAGCCCAGTCGTTCTGCGCCGTAGTGCGCGCCGAGACCGCCGGTGAAAAGTCCGTATCCGTAGGCCACGTGCACCTTGTCGGACGGCTTCACCCCGCCGGCGCGAAGGCTACGCGCGATGAGGTCCGCCCAATTGCTGATGTCGTTCGCGGTGTATCCGACGACGGTCGGTCGGCCGGTGGTGCCCGAGGACGCATGAATGCGCGAGACCTGGTTCTGCGGGACGGCGAACATGCCGAAGGGGTAGTTCTCGCGCAGATCCTTCTTCGCGGTGAACGGGAACTTCGCCAGATCCGACAGATCCTTCAGATCGGTCGGATGCACACCGGCGTCGTCGAAGGCCTTCTTGTAATGCGCAACGTTGTCGTAGGCGTGCTGCAGTGACCACTGCAGGCGCTCCAACTGGAGAGTGGAGATTCGATCCCGGGACGCGAATTCGATGTCGGGGGTGTCTGTGGGGGCGGACAGCACACTGGTCATGGTTGCTCTCTCGTGGTCTCAGGCGTCGAAGTCGACGGTGACGGTGTCGCTGAGTGGGTAGGTCTGGCAGGTGAGCACGAAGCCGGCATCGACTTCGTTGTCTTCCAATGCGTAGTTGCGCCGCATATCTGTGTCGCCGAACGTGATTTTCGCGCGGCAGGTGCCGCACACCCCGCCCTTGCACGCGAAGGGAAGATCGGAGCGCAGTTGCTCGGCGGAGTCGAGGATCGACTCGTCCTGCGGCAGTGCACCTGTCACCTCACGGCCGTCGAGTATGATCGTGACCTCGCTGCTCGGGCCGGTGATGCCCGGTTCGCGATGCTTCTCCTGCGGTGGGGGCACGTCGTCGACATAGAACAGCTCGGCGTGGATGCTGGTCTTCGCCACACCGAGGTCTCCGAGAACCTGTTGGGCATCGGTGACCATCCCGAACGGGCCACACAACCAGAAATGATCGATTTCCGGTGTGGCGACGACGGTGTCGAGTATCTCGCGCAGTCGTTCGGCGTCGAGTCTTCCGCTGAACAGTTCGACCTCGCGCGGCTCCCTGGACAGGACGTGAATGACGTCGAACCGGCTGCCGTACTGGTCCTTCAGGTCCGCGATCTCCTCGGCGAACATCACCGTTCGGGTCCGCCGATTACCGTACAGCAGAACCACTTCGGCGTCGGGGTTGGTCAGGACCGAGGCGGCGATCGACAGCATCGGGGTGATGCCCGAGCCGGCCGCGATGAGAACATGCCTGCCCGCCTCGGCCGGATCGGCGTGGAAGGTGCCGGTGGGCCCCTGAACGTCGATTCGATCGCCTGCCTTGACGTCGTGGACCAACCACGAGGAGAACAGGCCGTCGCTCACCTCCCGCACACCGACGCGGGGACGCGCGCCCACCGGTGCGCAGATCGAGTAGGAGCGACGGTGCTCGACGCCGTCGACGGTGCGGCTGAGCATCAGGGATTGCCCTGGGCGAAAGTCGAATTCGTCCGTGAGGTGTTCGGGTACGTCGAACGTGACGGCGACGGCGTCGTCGCACAGTGACTCGACATCCGCGACGGTCAACGTGTGAAAAGGCTTGTTCCGCAGATTCTTCTGTACGGGTTCAGCGGTGACGGTCATCAAATTTCCTTCACGTGGTCGAAGGGCTCGAGGCAGTCGTCGCACCGGTACTGGGCTTTGCAGAGGGTGGCACCGAACTCGGAGGTGAGGCGGGTATTGGTGGAAGTGCACTGGGGGCAGGCGATCTGCCGCGGTTTCACTGTCAGGGTCAACGGGACCGGACCACTCGTCCGCGCCGGGGCGGGGCCGGGTACGGAGTAGCCGGCTTCGCGAAGCTTGCGCAGGCCCTCCTCGGAGATCCAGTCGGTGCTCCACGCGGGGGAGAGGCTGGTGACGATCTCGACCTCGGAGTAGCCGTGGTCGGCGAGTTTGTGCGCGATGTCGTCGCGCATCGTCGCCATCGCCGGGCATCCTGAGTACGTCGGTGTGATCGTGACGAGCACACTGCCGTTCTCGCGTACCTCGACGTCGCGCAGGACGCCGAGGTCGTCGAGAGTGAGCAGCGGCATCTCGGGATCCATGACGGTGGCGGCGATCTCGCGTGCCGTTCGTTCGAGAGTGGTCACCAGACTCCCTCCGGATGCGCTCTCGCCACGACCTGCATCTCGGCGATCAGCGGCCCGAATGCCTCGGTGTGGATACCTCGCCTGCCTCCACGGCCGCCGATGGTGCCCACGGACTTGCCCTCGGGTGTCTCCAACTCGGCGGCGTGCAGCACCTGTGCCAGAACGGAATCGAACTCCTCGCGCACGTCGCGTGGGTCGACGCCGACACCGACCTTCGCGAGTGCGATTTCCTCGTCCGTCGGCACGAACAGTTCGGAGACGTACGGCCAGATCCGAGCCACCGCGTCGCGGACGCGTCGCTTCGATTCCTCCGTGCCGCAGCCCAGAGTGACGACCCAGCGTGCCGAGTAGTCGCGGTGGTACGTCAGCTCTTTGACGCCCTTGTTCGCAACCGCGGCGAGAACGGGATCCCGGGAATCCTGCAGCCGAGTGAAGAGTGCGAGACGCCACGTCGAGAACACCAGAAGGCGCACCTGAGATTTGGCGAAATCACCGTTGTCGAGCTCGGTGAGTCGTACGTTCCGGAAGTCGGCCTCGTCGCGGAAGAACGTGAGCGCGTCCTCGGCCGGCGCGGGGGAGGTGTCCGAGATGAACGGCACGACCGTCGGGTCGGCCTTGGCGGCGCGGGCCAGCAGTAGCCGGGCCTGGCCGAGGAGATCGAGGCCGACGTTGGCCAGTGCCACTTCCTCTTCGAGTTCCGGTGCGCGGGTGCTCCACTCGGCCAGGCGCTGTGAGCTGATCAGCGCATCGTCGCCGAGCATGAGGCAGTACGCGGCAAGGGCTTTCAGGTCGACGTCGTCGGGCACGGTGGTGTCGACTCCGGCGAGCGGGTCGTCGAAGCTCGTCCCGAATGCCCACTGCCCGTGCGAATCCTCGTCGACGAGGCCCTCGTAGGCGCTGTCGTGATCAGTCATGAGTGCTTGTCCTCTTGAAGTGTGGGTCTCACATGTGGGGAACGTTGTCGGGGATCTCGTAGAACGTCGGGTGGCGGTACACCTTGTCGCCACTCGGAGCGAAGAACGGATCCTTCTCCGACGGCGACGACGCGACGATCGAGTTGGACGGAACTACCCAGATGCTGACGCCTTCGTTGCGTCGGGTGTAGACGTCGCGAGCATGCCGCAGCGCCATGTGGTCGTCGGCGGCGTGCAGCGATCCGACATGCACGTGGTTCAGGCCGCGCTTGCCTCTGAGGAATACCTCGTACAAAGGCCAATCGGCCTTGACCGCTTCTCTTTTCGGCTCGACCGGAACGCCCTCGGTGGGCACCGCTCCGTGGCCGCCCTCGGCGGTGAATTCGGTCATGATGCTGCGTTCCTTTCGGCGAATGCGGTTGCGGCCTCACGGACCCAGGCTCCGCCGTCGTGAGCTGCGCGCCGGTTCGCGATGCGCTCGACGTTGGAGGCACCGTTGCCCTTGATCACCTGCATGAACTCGGACCAGTCGGGCTCGCCGAAATCGTGCGACTTGCGCTCCTCGTTCCACTTCAGGTCCGGGTCGGGGAACGTGACTCCGAGAGCCTTCGCCTGCGGGATGGACATGTCGACGAAGCGTTGGCGCAGTTCGTCGTTGGTGTGTCGCTTGATGCCCCACTTCATGGACTGCTCGGTGTTGGGGGACTCGTCGTCCGGCGGGCCGAACATCATCAGAGCCGGCCACCACCAGCGGTTGACTGATTCCTGAACCATGGCGCGCTGTTCGTCGGTGCCGCGCATCATCGTGGCGAGCAGTTCGTAGCCCTGTCGCTGATGGAACGACTCCTCTTTGCAGACGCGGATCATCGCGCGTGCGTACGGGCCGAAGCTGCTGCGGCACAGGGGAACCTGGTTGCAGATCGCTGCACCGTCGACGAGCCAGCCGATGGTACCCACGTCGGCGTACGTCAGGGTGGGGTAGTTGAAGATCGAGGAGTACTTCTGCTTGCCCTCGATGAGCTTGACCGTCAGATCGGCGCGGTCTGCACCGAGCGTCTCTGCGGCGGAGTACAGGTAGAGGCCGTGGCCGGCTTCGTCCTGCACCTTGGCCATCAGGATCGCTTTGCGGCGCAGTGACGGCGCACGGGTGAGCCAGTTGCCCTCCGGCTGCATACCGATGATCTCGGAGTGCGCATGCTGGGCGATCTGGCGGATGAGCGACTTGCGGTAGCCGTCGGGCATCCAGTCGCGGGGCTCGACGCGCTGTTCGCGGGCAACGGTGTCGTCGAACCCGTCCTGCAGCGTCTCGGCGGACAAGGTGTTTGACGTGGTCATAAGTCCTACTTTCATTACCGAATGATCGGTTGGTAACCAGTATGCCTCGAGTGCAGCTCCGTGCACAAGAGCGGCTGCGCCGCAGGTGCGCGGAACTTCGTAGCAGGGATCGAGTTTCTGTTCACATGGGTCGTTCCGCAGGCTCCACTCCCGCTCACATGCCGACGAAGGAGGCTCTCTTCTTGACAAGGAACGCGTCGACAGCCGCTTTGTGGTCCTGCGTCTGGCCCAGGGCGGTCTGCGCCTGCGCCTCGCGGTCCAGTGCGTCGGACAGTCCGGATCGAGCGATCAGTGCCTTGACCTGTTTGTAGGCCTGGGTCGGTCCGGCTGCGAGTGACGCGGCCAGTGTGCGCGCTGTCTCGAGAACATCCGCATCGTCGACGACGCGATGCACAAGGCCCCAGTCGAGGGCCTGTGCGGCGGTGACCTTGTCGCCGAGCAGCATCAGACCCGCGGCCCGGCTCGATCCCAGTGCCTGGACCAACGTGTAGCTCAATCCAGAGTCACTGGCCAGGGCGATGCCGGTGAATGCCGTCGCGAACGACGACTTGGTGCCGGCCACTCGGATGTCTCCGGCCAGTGCGATCCCGAGACCTGCGCCGACGCATGCGCCGGGGATGGCGACGACGATCGGCACCTCGAGCGCAGCGAACCCTCGGATGACCGGGTTGTAGTGCTCACCGACGGTATCCATCGCCGTGGCCGGATCGGCCTCGAGCGCGGTGACGTGCTCACCCAGATCCTGGCCGACGCAGAAGTTCTTGCCCTCGGCGGTGATCAACACGGCACGCACCTCGGGTGCGGTGGCGTTCTGAACGGCCTCCGCCAACGCGAGCTTCGTCGCGACGTCGAGGGCGTTGTGTGCCTCGGGGCGCGCGAGGGTGATGGTCGCCAGGCCGTCTTTGATGTCGAACCGTACCGTCATGCGTTCGTCCAATCGTGAAAGCCGCGACCGGACTTGCGTCCGATGTCGCCGCGAGCAACCATGTCTCGCAACAACTGCGGGGGAGTGAACCTGTCGCCGAGGGTCGACGCCAGGTGTTCTGCGATCGCGAGCCGGACGTCCAACCCGACGAGGTCGGTCGACCGTAGCGGACCCATCGGGTGCTTGTAGCCGAGTTCCATGGCGCGATCGATGGATTCGGCGTCGGCGACGCCCTCCTCCAGCATCCGAATGGCTTCGAGTCCGAGACAGACGCCGAGCCGTGACGTCGCAAAGCCGGGGGAGTCGTTGACGAGCACTTCGGTCTTGCCCAGGAGCGACACCCACTGCTGTACTCGCTCCACCACGTCCGCGGAGGTGGCAGGCGCGCGCACGATCTCGACGAGAGTCGACGCCGGAACCGGGTTGAAGAAGTGCATCCCGATGAAGCGGCTCGGATCACCCAGTGCTGCGCCGAGTTCGGCGATGGAGATCGAGCTCGTGTTCGACGCGATGACGGTCTGAGGCCCGGCGATCTTGTCGACGAGAGCAAGCACCTCGACCTTGAGTGACGGGATCTCGGGAACGGCTTCGACAATCAGGTCGAGGTCGGCCGGAAGATCCGCGGGCCCGGCGACGGTGGAGACCCGGGCGAGAATCGCAGCGGGATCCTCGCTGAGTTTGCCGCGCTCGTGCGCCCGGTCGAGTCCGGTGGAGACTCGTCCGAGGGCGGCCTGCTGGTCGGCGGCTTCGGCGATGACGACGTTCGAGCCGAGAGCCGCGAACACCTGGGCAATACCGGCGCCCATGCGTCCACCACCGACGACGGCCACGTTAGAGGGAACTGTCATTTCTTCTTCTCCAGAAATGCCGTCATCCGGCGTTGTTTGTCTTCGGTCTCGAACAGCACGGCCTGCGCGATGTCGTCGGCCCACGGGTGCGAACCGGGCGCATCGAGAATCTTCTTGGTCAGCTTCAGTGCCAACGGTGCTTGCTTGGCGATGCGATCCGCGAGGGAATGCGCTGCGGCCAAGGGCTCGTCGACGACGTCCAGCACCAGGCCGGAGCGGAGTGCCACCTCGGCGTCGAGCGTCCGGCCACCGAGGAGAACCTGCTTCGCGACGGACACTCCCACCAGTGTCGGTAACCGGTAGCTGGCCCCGGCGGCAGCCATGATGCCCAGGTCCGGTTCGGGATTGCCGAACACGGCCGTCGGCGACGCGATGCGGATGTCGCAGGCGTAGGACAACTCTGCTCCACCGCCGAGCGCGTAACCGCGCACTGCTGCGATCGTCGGCAGGGGCAGTGCGGCGATGCGGTCGAACAGGTTTCGGTTGATGCCGCGCAATGCGTCGTCGCGGGTGCGGGCCCGCAGCTGATTGATGTCGGCACCCCCGGCGAAGTGCTCGCCCGCGCCGGTCAGGATGACGATTCTCGGATCCTGCTCCACGAGCGCGCACACCTCGTGCAACTCGCCGATCATCTCGGAATCAATTGCGTTGCGTTGCTTCTCGCGACTCAGAGTGACGACAACGCGGTCCGTCAGCTCCTCGACGACGAGCGTGTTCACGGTGCCTCGATCAACATCGACGCGCCTTGCCCGACGCCGACGCAGAGCGTCGCGAGTCCGCGGGACGCTTTCTCACGTTCCATCCGGCCCAACAGCGTCAACAGAATTCGAGCACCCGACGAGCCGAGAGGGTGTCCGAGGGCGATGGCACCGCCGTCGGCATTGACGATGTTCTCGTCGAGCTTCAGCTGGCGGATGACGCCGAGGGACTGTGCCGCGAAGGCCTCGTTGAGTTCGACGGCACCGAGGTCCTCGACCGACCATCCTGCGCGGGTGAGCGCCTTCTGTGTGGAGGGCACCGGCCCGAGCCCCATGATGTGCGGCGCGATACCGGCACTCGCGCTGGTGACGATGCGTCCGCGCACCTCGAGGCCGTACTTGTTCACGGCCTCCTCGGATGCGACGACCAGCGCCGACGCACCGTCGGTGAACGGTGAGGACGTTCCGGCGGTGACGATGCCGTTCTTGCGGAACACGGTCTTCAGCGTGCCGAGCTTCTCGAGTGTGGTTCCGCGTCGCGGCGTCTCGTCCTCGGTGACCTCGCTGCTCTTGGTCGTGACGGGCACGATCTCGTCGGCGAAGCGTCCGGCGTCCTGGGCGGCGACGGCACGCTGCTGACTGCGGAACGCGAAGGCGTCGGACTCCTCGCGGGTGATGCCCTCGCTGAGCGCCACTTCTTCGGCGGTTTCGCCCATCGACAGGGTGATCTTGTGATCGGTTCCTGCGTCGTGGGAGGCGAAGGTCGGATTGGTGAATCGCCAGCCGAGGGAGGTGTCGAAGATTTCTCCGGGCTTGGCCCACGCGGTTCCCGGCTTGGCCATGACCCACGGCGCGCGGGTCATGGACTCGACGCCACCGGCGACGATGATGTCGGCCTCACCGCTGCGAATGGTGCTGGCGGCATTCGCAACCGCAGTCAGTCCGCTCGCGCACAGGCGGTTGACGGTATATCCCGGCACCGTGTGCGGAAGACCTGCGAGCAGAACCGCCATTCTCGCTACGTCTCGATTGTCCTCGCCTGCCTGGTTCGCGGCGCCCAGAATCACCTCGTCGATCCGGTCGACGGGCACACCCGCGCGCCGGACCGCCTCGGCGACGACCAGCCCGGCCAGATCGTCGGGGCGCACCGACGCCAGTGCTCCGCCGTAGCGTCCGTGCGGCGTGCGTGCGCCGGCCACGAGAAATACTTCGCCCACTTGAAATCTCCTCCGTACGGTTGCGTCATTAATAACCGAACATTCGGTCGTTTGGCAAGGTTTGCTGCCCACGGTGCTGTGGAATCGGGCGCCGACTGAGAAGATGTGGCAATGACAACCGCACGCGCGCCGCGCAAGACCGGACAGCCAGGGCGGCCGGGATACGACCTGGACTCGCTCTTGGCAGTGGCGGTCAAGGTCTTCAACGACCGTGGATACGACGGCACCAGCATGGAAGTTCTGGCGAAGCGGCTCGGCATCACCAAGTCCTCGATCTATCACCATGTGTCCGGCAAGTCCGAGTTGCTCGAACTCGCGTTGTCGCGGGCTCTCAATGCGCTGTTCGCCGTGACGACCGAGGATCGCGCCACGACCGGGCGATACATCGACCGCCTCGAATACCTGGTGCGTCGCAGCGTGGACATCCTGTGTGCGGAGCTGCCCTACGTGACGCTGCTGCTGCGAGTCCGTGGCAACACCGACGTCGAGCGCCGGGCCCTCGCCCGTCGACGCGAGTTCGATTCTTTCGTCACCGGGCTCGTGGTGGCCGCCGCCGAGGAGGGCGACCTGCGTCCAGGGGTGGATCCGGCACTGGCGTCCAAGCTCGTGTTCGGCACGGTCAACTCGCTCATCGAGTGGTACCGCCCGCGCACCGGCGGATCGGTCGAGGAATTGGCCGACGCTGTCGTGGCCCTGACCTTCGACGGCCTGCGCCGCACGTAGGGCGACAAGTCTTGACATCTCGGCGTTCGACGGCGATGGTAATTACCGACCGAACGTACGGTGAGATGGAGGCGTTGTGAGCAGACTTCTGGAAAGCTATGCCCAGGGCACGTGGTATTCCGCAACCGATGAGGGCGCGCCGCTGCTGAGCGCCGTCGACGGCAGCGAGATCGCCCGGGTGTCATCCAGTGGACTCGATGTTGCGGGCATGATCGACTACGCCCGTACCGTCGGAGGGCCCGCGCTCGCAGCCCTGACGTTCCACGAGCGTGCAGCCCTGCTCAAGCAACTGGGCCTGACGCTGATGGCAGGCAAGGAGGAGTTCTACCAACTCTCCCGGCACACCGGAGCCACCACCCGCGATTCCGGCGTCGACATCGACGGCGGATTCGGAACCGTGCTGAGCTACGCGAGCAAGGCCCGACGCGAACTCCCTAACGAGACGGTCTATCTCGATGGCGCGATCGAGCAGCTCGGTAAGAAGGGCACCTTCCTCGGTCAGCACATCTACACCTCGAGGCGCGGCGTCGCCGTCCAGATCAATGCGTTCAATTTCCCAGTCTGGGGCTTCCTCGAGAAGCTGGCCCCCGCGTTCATCGCGGGCGTGCCGTCGATCGTCAAGCCTGCCAGCCAAACTGCGTACCTCACCGAGCTGGTGTTCCGCCGGATCATCGAGTCAGGGTTGCTGCCCGAGGGTTCGGTGCAGTTGCTGTGCGGCAGTGCCCGCGGTGTGCTCGACCACCTCGGCGGCCAGGACTCGGTGGCCTTCACCGGATCCGCCGATACCGCTGCGACCCTGCGTTCTCATCCCAACGTCGTGGGCGAAGGACTGCACTTCACGGCCGAGGCGGATTCCCTCAATGCTTCGATACTGGCATCCGATGTGGCACAGGACGATCCAGAGTTCGATCTCTTCGTCAAGGGTGTCTTCACCGAGATGACGTCCAAGGCCGGGCAGAAGTGCACAGCCATTCGCCGGGTGCTGGTTCCGCAGGACTCGGTCGAGCTCGTCATCGAGGCACTGAAGACCAAGCTGGAGAAGGTCGTCGTCGGTGATCCGGCCGACGAGGGGGTCACCATGGGTGCCCTCGCCAGCATCGATCAGCGAGACGAAGTCCTCAAATCCATTCGTGGACTGACCAAGTCCGCATCGGTGGTCTTCGGCGATCCCGACGCGGTGGATCAGCGAGCAGGCGCGTTCATGGCACCGGTGCTGCTGAAGGCCGGCGACAAGGCCGCGCCCGAACCGCACGAGATCGAGGCGTTCGGGCCGGTATCGACCGTCATCGGCTACGACGGCACCGCAGACCTGCTCGATCTCGTAGCCCGCGGAAAGGGCTCTCTGGTTGCATCTCTCGTGACCAAGGACTCGACCGTCGCGCGCGAGATCGTTCTGGGCAGTGCCCCGTACCACGGCCGCATCCTGGTGCTGAACGCCGAGGACGCGAAAGAATCGACCGGCCACGGGTCGCCCCTGCCGGTACTGGTGCACGGCGGGCCGGGCCGAGCAGGCGGCGGTGAAGAACTCGGCGGTATGCGCGGCGTCCTGCACCACATGCAGCGCACTGCAATTCAGGGAACACCGGATGTCCTGACGGCCATCGGCAACAAGTGGGTCGCCGGGTCGAAGCAGACGACCGGCGACGTCCACCCGTTCCGTAAGAACCTCGGCGAGCTGAAACTGGGCGACACCATCATCGGTGGACCACGGCAGGTCACCCGTGCGGACATCGATCACTTCGCCGAGTTCACCGGGGATACGTTCTACGCTCATACCGATCCTGAAGCGGCAGCGGCCAATCCGCTGTTCGGCGGCATCGTCGCGCACGGCTACCTGGTGGTCTCGCTCGCCGCCGGGCTGTTCGTCGACCCGGCACCGGGCCCCGTCCTGGCCAACTTCGGCGTCGACAGCCTTCGCTTCCTGACGCCGGTCAAGGCCGAGGATTCGTTGACGGTCACGTTGACGGCCAAGCTCATCACACCGCGTCAGAGTGCCGATTACGGCGAGGTGCGTTGGGATGCAGTGGTTGTCAACCAGGACGGTGACCCCGTCGCGACCTACGACGTGCTGACCCTGGTCGCGAAGCCCGAGGCCGCATCATGAGCGTACGAGTAGCCGTCTGTTACGGGATGCCCGAGGACACTGCCGCATTCGATCGTCACTACGCCGACGTGCACATGCCCCTCGCGCGGGCTGTCCCCGGTTTGGTCGATTTCACCTGGGGCACGCTCGACTCGCTCGACGATTCACCGCCGCCGTACTACGCGATCGCCAGCCTGTACTTCGCGGACGAGACATCGCTGAAGGCAGGATTGGCCTCGCCCGAGATGAAGACCGCGGGCAAGGACTTGCGCAACTTCGCAACCGGTGGCGTCACGATGTTCACCCAGAACGAGCAGTCGGTGTTGCAGCCGTGACGGATTCGATGATCGCGCGAGAGATGTTCGAGGTCGACGCCGCGTCCCGCAAGCTCGGCATCGAATTGATCGAGCTGTCACCCGGCCACGCGAGGATGTCGATGGTCGTGACCGAGGACATGGTCAACGGCTATGCCATCACCCACGGCGGCTACGTCTTCCTGCTGGCGGACACAACGTTTGCAATGGCTTGTAATTCGCACGACGATTCGGCCGTCGCGGCACGTTGCGACATCCGATACCTCCGTCCGACGAAGGCCGGGGACGTGCTGGTTGCAGATGCCGTCGAACGTGCCCGGTTCGGCCGGAACGGCCTCTACGACGTGTCGGTGACGTGTCGAGACGAGCTGGTCGCCGAATTCCGAGGTGACAGTCGCACCGTGGCCAGGTAGTCGGATCTGCTCGGAAGTACGGTGAGTCGATGACCACTGCCGATCTGTCTGCCTTGGCCGACGCCACGGCGGCTGCTGTGGGCGGCGCGGTATCGGTGATGGACCCGGCCGGCTACGTCGTGGCCTACTCGTCGCTGCCCGGGCAACCGATCGACGACGTGCGGCGCGACGGGATTCTCGGCAAGCAGGTTCCGGCCGAGTACATGGCGCACCATACCGACGAGGAGTTCCGGCGCAGTTCCACTGTGCGGATCGTCGCCGTAGCCGGGGTGCTACCTCGCCTGGCCGTGCCGGTAACCAGTGGCGGCGAATATCTCGGTTCGATCTGGTGCATTGTCCCCACCGCGGCGGTATCGCGGCCCGAGCCGGCCGCGATGGCTGCACTGCTACGGGCAGCAGCCGAAGCAATACCGTTGCTGAGTCAGCGACCGCAGGCTGTGGGTGTCGAAAAACCTAGGGCACGTACACTACTGACCGATCCAGCAGCCGTCACACCCGAGGGGCAGCTGTACACGGTGCTGGCGACCCGGGTGCAGTCGGACAGGCCGGAAGCCACCGCGTCGCGACTGCGGGGGATGCTCGACCTGACCTTCGGGCAACAGCTCGACTCGGGTGCTGTCGTGATCGACGGCGCTGCGTTCCTCGTGATGCGTTCCGAAATCCCAATCACCGTAGACGAATTCGAGCATGTTCGACGCAGGGCTGTATCTGCCCTCGGAATTCCGGTGACGTTCGCGCTCGGTGGGCCGGACGAACGCCCGATGACTGCTCGGGTGCATGCGCAGTGGGCGCTCGACGCCTGCGAGGACGGTTCTCCGACCATCATGTTCGAGGACGTCCGAGTCCAAGCCACGCTGCGCAGGGCAGGGGCAGCTCTGTCGGAGGTGTCGTTGGCGTTGCCTGCCGTCGAACGGATGCTTTCCTGCGATGCTTCGGAAGGTACCGAGTACGCCGCGACGGTGCTGGCGTTGTTGGCGCACGAGTCCAACGTTGCCGCCGCAGCTGCATCGCTGTACCTGCACCCCAACACCTTCCGCTACCGACTCCGGCGTACCAAGGAGTTGTTCGGTCTCGATCTCGACGACGCGGACACCCGGTTGCTGGTCTGGATGTCGCTACGGCTCAGGGCCGGGCGGTGAGGACCTTCCCGGGGTTGAGCAGGTAGTGCGGGTCGAGCAATTCTTTGATGCCGCGCTGCAGTTCCGCTGCAACCGAGTCGAGTTCGGTCTCGAGAAGGTCCCGCTTGAGCAGTCCCACCCCGTGCTCGCCGGTGATGGTTCCACCGAGTGAGAGGGCGAATGCCGCAATCTCGTCGAACGCGCTGTGCGCCTTCGTCAATGATGAGGGGTCGAGGGGGTCGACGATGACCGTCGGATGGATGTTCCCGTCACCGGCGTGGCCGACGACTCCGATGACGATACCCAGCCGGTCTGCGACCCGACCCACCTCGTCGATCATCGTGGCGAGTTGTGAAATGGGAACGGACACATCGTCGACCAACGGCGAGCCGAGACGCTCGAGTGCCGGGTACGCCAGTCGACGGGCCTGCACGAGCTGCTCCGATTCGACCTCGTCCTCGGCAACGGCCACATCGGTCGCACCGGCTGCGGTGCACAGTGCGGCGATAGCCTCGAGCTCCTCCACAGCGCCTGCGCCGATGTCGGATTGGGCGATCAGCACTGCGGCTGCGTCGGTGCCGAAGTCCATCCGGGCGTAGGCGTCGATCGCGGCGATAGTGGTGCGGTCCAACAGCTCGAACAGGCTCGGGGTGATACCTGCCGCACGAATCCTCGACACTGCTTCTCCTGCAGCGACAGTGGAGGGGAAAGTCGCAGCCATCGTGAGTGGTACGGCGCTGGGGAAATCGAGGCCGACGGTTGCCTCGGTGATGATGCCGAGCGTTCCCTCGGAGCCGACGAACAGTTCGGCCAGAGAGAGGCCTGCAACACCTTTGACGGTGCGTCGACCGACGAACGTCGCGCGGCCGTCGGCGAGTACGACGCGCAGCCCACGGACGAATCGTGCTGTGACGCCGTATTTCACGCAGCACAGGCCGCCGGCGTTGGTGGCGATGTTGCCGCCGATCGTCGAGGCCTCCCAGCTGGATGGATCAGGGAGGTACGTCAGTCCCTGCTGCAAGGCGGCATCTTTCAACTCTTTGTTGGTGACACCTGGTTGCACGACGGCGGTGCGGTTGACGACGTCCAACTCGACGATCTTGTTCATGCGTCGGGTATTGAGGGCGATGGCTCCCACGCTGGCGTTCGCGGCTCCAGCCAGGCCGGTCAATGCTCCCTGTGGCACAACGGGAATGCGGTGTGCCGACGCGATGCTCATGATGGCCTGCACGTCCGATTCCGTGGTCGGCAATACCGCCACCAGTGGCAGGGTCGATTCGCACAACGCTGCGGCGTCGTGCCGGTAACCGGCGAGAATGTCCGGGTCGGTCACCACCGCGTCGGCACCGAGGGCGCGCATCAGTTCGTCGATGACGTGAGAGTGGTGAACGAGAGTCGACGTGGGTGCGGCCATGAGTTCGAGTATGACCGGCGTCACTGTGGACGTCTGCGTCGTTTCGGACGAAGCGACAGGCCCCGATCGGTAGTTTCCGACGAAGTGCGTCCATCGCCTTGTTATGTACGCGACCACCTTGACAAACTACGGTGGCGCCGGTCACAGTAATTACCGACCGAATGGACGGTGAGTTTTATCCGATTCTGCGCTTGCACCTAATCGCCGTCCTTCACCCATCGCAACCCGCCCCGCCCCACTCCGAACGGCCGCTCGATGCCCGAGCGCCGGAGCCCGAACGAAACGAGACAAGTCGATGTCAACTCAGGTCGAGACGCCCACCGGGGTGTCGCGTGAGCATCGCCGCGCCGCCATGGCCAGCATGGTCGGTACCACCGTCGAGTGGTACGACTTCTTCATCTACGCGCAGGCGGCGTCGCTCATCTTCGCCCAACTGTTCTTTGCGCCCATGGGCTCGTCCGGACAGCTGGTCGCCTACGTGACCATCGGTATCAGCTTCGTCTTCCGTCCTCTCGGGGCCATCGTCGCCGGCTACTTCGGCGACAAGATCGGTCGCAAGAAGGTCCTCATCGCGACCCTCACCCTGATGGGTGCTGCCACGGTCGGTATGGGACTGCTGCCGACCTACGCGACCATCGGCATCTGGGCTCCGATCATTCTGATAGTGCTGCGCATTCTGCAGGGGTTCTCCACCGGCGGCGAGTGGGGCGGCGCAGCGCTGATGGCCGTCGAGCACGCCCCGAAGGGCAAGCGTGGAATCTACGGCGCAGCAACCCAGATGGGTGTTCCGCTCGGCATGCTCATTGCGGTGGGAACGTTGGCACTGTGCACCGGCTTGCTCAGCGAAGAGCAGTTCGAGGCCTGGGGCTGGCGCATTCCGTTCCTCATCAGCTTCGTGCTGATCCTCGTGGGCTTCTACATCCGACGCCGCGTCGAGGAGACTCCGGTGTTCAAGGAGCTCGCAGAACGCAAGGAGCGCAACCACACTCCAGTTCGCGCACTGTGGCGTACCAACAAGAAGCAGGTCATGCTGGCTGCGCTGTCGTTCATCGGCACCAACGGCAACGGCTACATCATCGTCGGTGGATTCATCGTGGCGTACTCGACGCGTGAACACGGACTTGCTCGCGTGGATGTGTTGGTGGCCAGCCTGTTCGCGGCCATCGTGTGGGGAATTTTCACCCTCCTCGGCGCGTATCTGTCCGATCGCTACGCCCGGACCACCATCATGAACCTCGGAAACGCGGCAATGGTGCTGTGCGCCATCCCGTTCTTCCTGCTCGTCGACACCGGTGAGTTGCACTGGATCTACGTGGCCCTCGGTCTCTTCGCCGTCGGACTCGGGCTGTCGTACGGTCCGCAGCCGGCTCTGTACGCCGAGATGTTCCCCGCAGCAGTCCGATTCAGCGGCGCATCCATCGGATACGCCATCGGCACGGTGCTCGGTGGAGCCTTCGTTCCCACGATCTCCGAGGCACTGTTCAAGGGAACCGGTACCTCGATGTCGATCTCGATCTACCTAATGATCCTGGCCGCCATTTCCTTCGTGGCTACCTCTCGCATCAAGAACCGTCGGGACGAGGATTTGAACGTCTGAGTCGAGCCTGCTCATCGGGTCAACACGTACACGGCAGCGACCATCCCCAGTAGGACTGTCAGCGCGGAAACAGCCGCGTGCAGGCGGCCGTCCGGTTGGTAGCTGCCGTGTTCGTCGTCGGTGAGTGCCAGTGTCACCGCTGTATGTCGGCGGTGGACGAGGTGGAGCGAGCAGCCAGCTGCCACGGCGAGAGGTATCGACGCGAGAAGCGTTGACAGGCTCAGTGACTCGTGCAGAAGTCGCATCGAGACAAGTGAGCCGGCGACGATCGACAAGACGGTCCTGCGCCAGGCCAACGAGGTGCGTTCCGGTTGGAGGCCGGGGTCGAAGTGGACACGACTGGCGTTCATCGACTCAGTACCGCCACGCCGATGGCGATTCCGACGAGCGTGAGACACGCGGCGAGAGGAGCGGTACCCGTCGCGGCGGGCAGCGGCTGCCCGGTCCTCATCGCTTTTTCCGAGCGGTACCAGGACCACCATGCGTGTACCGACGACAGGATTCCAGTCATGATCAGGGCTGCTGCGATGGTAGCGGTGAGGACGTCGTCGATGTCCAGAGGCAGCGCTTCGAGTGCGATTCCTCCGGCCAGTAGTGCCAGGGAAGTCCGAATCCACGCGAGAAAAGTCCGCTCGTTCGCGAACGAGAATCGAGGATCGGGCTCGGTGCCCACGGTGTACAGGGTGCGGGGGAAGCGCTTGATCGGGTCGGTCATCGTTGCGCCGGCTCGAAGTCTGCGGCGTCGAGAGCCACGGTGCGGAAGCCGCAGTTTCCACTGGCGGAGTCGGCAGGTGCGGCGCTGCGGGCGGCGACTCGGTAGCGGTTGCAGTACGAGTCGTGGCAGAGGTAGGAGCCGCCGCGCATCACGCGACCACGACCGACCTTGGGACCCTGAGGGTCGTGCGTCGGCGAGGAGCAATAGTACTTGGGCAGGTACCAGTCGTGGCACCATTCCCAGACGTTCCCGCTCATCTCGTACAGGCCGAATCCGTTGGGAGCGAAAGACTTCACGGCCTTGGTGCCGGAGAACTCCAGGCCGTCGTCGTGCTGGTTCGGAAAGGAACCACGCCAGATGTTGCACCGAAGTGCTCCCTCGGCGTCGAAAAGTTCGTCGCCCCAGCAGAACCTGGCACCGCTGAGCCCGCCGCGGGCGGCGTGCTCCCATTCTGCTTCGGTGGGGAGGCGTCGACCGGCCCACGTGCAATACGCCTCGGCATCGGCCCACGACAGATGTACGGCCGGATGGTCGGGAACGTTCTCCCAGTTGGACTTCGGACCCGCCGGGTGCGCCCAGTCGGCTCCTCTCACATCGAGCCACCATGGAGCGCCCGGCATTCGACCGAGAACGTCGGAGCTCTCTGCCCGAGCCAAGAGATGGAACACCGCGGATGACCCGAAACGCTCGGACTCGGTGCGGTAGCCCGTGGCTGCGACGAACGAGGCGTATTCGAGATTTGTGACGGCGGTCGAATCGATTCGGTAGGCCGACAAGGTGACCGGATGCACAGGCCGTTCACCGTCGGCCGAATATCCCTCATCCCAGGCATCACCCATGTGGAAGGTCGACGCCGACAGGTGAACGTCCTCGCGTGCCGGCAACTCGGTCGACGCCGTCACTTCGACTGGGGACGAGGACCCCATGCTGCGCCCGGAGGCGCAACATGGGGTCGATTCGGAAGATCTGGTCATGCCCCGTGGCTTACCTTGCTTGCTGCCGGAGCCGCCATCGGTGACCCCTGCTCGAGTCGCCGGGAGGACGCGGACGTCTGTCGCAGGTAGAGCAACGAAGTGAGAGTGATGATGCCTCCGATCGTCAGGTAGAGCGAGACGCTCCAGGAGTTTCCGTCGGTGGCCTGCATCAAGAGACTTGCGACGAAGGGAGCGAAGCCGCCGCCGAGGACTGCGCCCACCGCGTATCCGAGTGATACGCCGCTGTAGGCAACCTTGGTCGGGAACAGCTCGACCAGGAACGCCGCAAGTGGACCGAAAAGGGCGGAAGCTCCGATGAAACCGATGATCATTCCGGTCAGCACCCACGTGGGGTCGGCAGTGTCCATGAAGGCGAACAGGGCGAACGGGTAGCAAGCAATGAACAGTGCGCCGCCGATCATCACTGTCATTCGACCGAGGCTGTCGGAAAGTCGTGCGAAGAACAGCATGGACATCATCATGGCCACTGCCCCGATAAGGGTGCCCCGCAACATGATTTCTCGGGTGAGTCCTAGATACTCGGTGCCGTAGGCCAGGCTGTACGACAGTAGAACCCAGATGAATGCATTGAAGCCGAGGTTGACGCCGATGGCCGAGAGCACGAGTCGCCAGGAATTCTTCAAGACCTCTTTCAACGGTGCCTTCACGGCGTGAGCGGTACCGCCTGCCTTCTCGAATTCCGGGCTCTCCGAGACGGTGGCCCGGATGACAAGGCCGACGCCCAGCAGCACGAAGGAGATCAGGAAGGGGATGCGCCACCCCCAATCGAGGAAGCTGTCGCCGGTCGCGGCAATGGTGATGGACATGACTCCGGCTGCCAGGAGGGTGCCGCCGGGGTTACCCAGAAATGCCCAACTGCCGTACCAGCCGCGACGGTGTGCGGGCGCGTGCTCGACTGCCATCAGTACTGCGCCGCCCTGCTCTCCGCCGTGGAAGATGCCCTGAAGCAGGCGCAAGAAGGTGAGCAGGATCGGTGCGAGGACGCCGACCTGCGCATGAGTGGGTAGCAAGCCCATCACGGTGGTGCATCCGCCTGCACCCAGCAGAGAGATGATGAGCAGCTTCTTACGTCCCATCCTGTCGCCGAAGTGCCCGAAGATGATCGCACCGAAAGGGCGTGCGAGAAACCCCACGGCAAGCGATGCGAACGAAAGGATGATGCCGACCGAGGTCGGGACGTTGGAGAAGAACACTTGGCTGAACACCAGCGCCGAAGCGACGCCGTATATCTGAAAATCGTAAGCTTCGATGGCGTTACCCACCGCACTCCCGGAGGCGGCTTTGCGGACCATGCGAAGAGAGTGTGTCGGTTTGTCGACGACGGACATGTCACTACCTTTGGTAGAAGGGTGTTTCGATAGGTGAAGCGGCTCAGGAACCGCTGGTCGGTGAGTACGCCATGAGGGGCTTCTCCAGGACCTTTCCGACGCCGCCGTACTCGGCGACGCGGAGATCCTGGGCTCGGCGGACTTCGTCGTCCACCCGCTCTGGATCGCAGATGTCCGACAGGGCTTTTCGGCAATGCTCGAGTACGGCGGCGTGGTCGGGATCGCTCGCTAGGTCGTGTGACTCCGTCGGGTCCGACTCGAGGTCGAAGAGCTGTTCGGGAAAGCCGACGCAGTGAATGTACTTCCACCTGCCCTGTCGAATCATGAACAGGCCGGAATGTGAGTTCGCGGAATGGTATTCCGAGAACGCGACTCGGTCTGTGTCCGCCGGTAGCGCGGCGATCTCGACCAGGGATCGACCGGGCAGAGTTCGGTCGGCGTCGTGCTCGGGCAGGTTCATGACGTCGACGACGGTGGGAAACACGTCGACGAGGGTGACCGGTGTCGAACACACTCCCGCAGCGATACCGGGTCCGGACAGTACCATCGGGACGCGGACGGACATTTCTCCCATGGTTCCTTTGAACCACAATCCATCGGTTCCGAGCAGCTCACCGTGGTCGGAGAGATAGAGGACAACGGTGTCCTCCCACTGCCCGCTGTCGCGAAGCGCGTCGAGCACAATGCCCACCTGAGCGTCCATGAAAGTCACCAGGCCGTAGTAGGCCCGGACCGCCTCGCGGGTCTGAGCTTCGGAGAGGGGTTCGTCGAGTCCGCAGGCAGTCCGGTAGATGTCCACCGCCGGATGTCCGTTCCACATTTCTGGCGAGTTCCTCACCGGAGTGGGAAGGGAGTCCGGGTCGTACAGATCGAGGTATTCCTCGGGGACCACGAACGGATAGTGCGGAGTCACGAACGACACTTTGCACAGCCAGGGTGTGTCGTCAGCGGCCTTGTCGTGCAGAAATTTCGATGCCTCTTCCGCCACGGAACGGTCGAACGCGCTGTAACTCGACTCCTCCGCGCGGACATCGAGAACAGCCTCACGCAACTGGTACGCAGGTGGTTGTCGATCCCTCAGTGCGTGGAACAGGTCTCCGACGCCGTCCCGGACATGCAGGGGCACCCGTTGGTCGGAGAAACCCGTCTCGTCCTCGACGGCCCGGTAGTGCAACTTACCGATCGTGGTTGCGGTGATGCCTGCGGACTCGGCTCTGTGTCCCCAGCTGGCTGCCTCCGATCCGAGGTACGGAGACGCGTTGTCGTAGTTGCCGGTGGTGTGGACGTACCGACCAGTTGCCATTGCGGCTCGCGACGGCACGCAGATAGGTGAATTGCAATACGCAGCATCGAAAGTCGTCCCTCCGCCGGCGAAGCGATCCAGGTTGGGTGTCCTGGCAAGGCGATTGCCGTACGCGCCGTACACGGCAGGCGTGTGTTGATCCGACATCAGGATCAGGAAATTGGCTGACATGGAAAAACCTCGCTGTTCACCGGATCCATTGATCCGCCGACCATTCGGTCGTTGGTGTGGTCTACGTTACAAAGAGCCTTCGATAGAGTCGAACTGTTTGTGTTGATCGGTTCAATAGCTCTCGCCTATCCGGGTCCCGGCCGGACAAGTGCTGTGAATGGCGGCACACACATTGGCGCGCAATACTTCTCGAAGTTGCAATTCTCAGGATCCGTCGCCTGCTTTCATGAAAGGCTGCAGGAGTGGAGCGTCGTCAACTCGAGTACTTCCTGGCAATCGTCGAATACGGCGGTGTAACCAGAGCAGCCACGCGCCTACACGTTGCTCAACCGACGATCTCCGCGGCGCTGCGATCGTTGGAGAAGGAGCTCGGGGGCCAGCTCTTCGAGCGCGGTCCGGGCCGCTTCCTGCTCACCCAGGCCGGAGCGTCGTTGATCGGACCGGCGCGGCGTGTCCTTCGCGATTTCGATCTCGCGGCCGACAGTGTGCAAGACGTCCTGGGTCTGAGCGGCGGCCGGATATCGATAGCGACCGTACCGGCTATCGGGTTCGGTTGGCTGACAAAAGTACTCGCCGAATTCAGACGCTTGTATCCAGCGGTGCAGGTTTCTGTTGACTCCGACATCGACAGCCAGGCGATCGCGGACGGTGTAGCCGATGGCAGTCACGATGTCGGACTGACAGTCGAGTCGACGGTCAACGCAGGTATCGACGGCGTCGAAGTAGGGACTCAGGAGCTCAAGGCCCTGCTCCCGCCCGGTACACCACAACAGGAAGCTCCGATAGCGCTGCGAGATCTGGTGTCGATGGACCTGATCACCATGCACAGTTCGACGTCGAGAAGGTGGCTCGAGACGCAGTTGGGCCTTGTGGGGCTTCGACCGAGCATTGCTGTCGAATTGAGCTCCTCCGACAGCATCGTGCCGTTGGTGACCACCGGTGCGGGATATGCGCTGTGGTGGACACCGATGGACAACGGGGCGTGTGTTCTTCACACGATCGAACCCTCGTTGACCCGTCCGATCAGACTCCTGCGTCGTGAAGGAAAACCGGCCCCCACCATCGAGGCGTTCCTTCGAGCCGTGGACGTGGTGGTGGGGACCGGGCGCGCGGTCCCCGAGGAGAACTGAAGCTGAACCGCGGTGCAACGAATCCCCGGAACCAGTGCGGTTCTGGGGGCGGAGACGGTTGTCGTCGTGGTCAGCTGTGCGCGTGCAACGGTCGTCCCGAGAGCACCATCGTCGTCTCACCGAGTGCCTCGTTCTGCGTGGCTCGTCGACACCGGTGAGTTGCACTGGATCCATGTTGCCCTCGGACTGTTCGCCGTCGGACTCGGACTGTCTAACGGTCCGCAGCCGGCTCGGTACGCCGAGATGCTCCCTGCTGCAGTCCGATTCAGTGGTGTGTCCATCGGCTACGCGATCGGCACGGTGCTCGGTGGTGCTTTCGTTCCGGCGATCTCCGATGCACTGTTCAAGGGAACCGGCATCTCGATCTCGATCTACCTGATGATCCTGGCCGTAACCTCCTTCATTTCGACCTCGCAAATCAGTAACCGCAGGGACGAGGATCTGAACGTCCGACCCGTCGTGTACGTGGCCCATACGGTGTTCGCGCTCTCCAGGACTCAACGAACCTGTGGCGCAGCATCTCTGCCCCATTGCTCGAGGGCGACGATTGCTCCGCGCAAAGCGAGTCCGCGGTCGGTCAGCGCGTAGGCCCGAGTGTTGTGCCGAAGGGGGAGACGAGTCAACACCCCCGCCGCTTCGAGTTCGCGTAGCCGGGTAGCGAGCATGTTCGTCGGCACTCCGAGGTCGCGCTGCAGATCGCCGTACCGTTGCGGCTCCTCGAGTAGCCGCTCGACGATGAGAAGTGCCCACCGAGCGCCGACGATGTCGAGGGCGGAAGCGAGGTCGCTCATTCGGCCGTATCGGTGTCCACCTTCATCCAGAACGGTGAGTAGTGGTAGCCGTCGACGTCGTCGAACTGACGTTGGTACATGAAGGCGTAGTCATCGGTGTCTCCGATCCGTCCACCTGCAGCGCCGGCACGCTCGATGAGCTCGTCGACTGCCTCGCGGCTGCCGAGGTCGAACGAGACAGTGACTTTCGACCGTGTGTCGGGTCCGCCGATGAGCTCCTCTGTGCCGCCCACGCTCGCGTACATCTCGCGGCTGCCGAGCATGACGTACTGCCCCGGAGTGATAGCGAAGCACGACACGTTGTGGTCGGACATCTCGGCGTTGAGCGTCCAGCCGAGGGCTGTGTAGAAGGCGGTTGCGCGCTCGACGTTCTCGACGGGACAGGTGATGAACAGGCTCATGCCCTGATGCTTGCAAAATGCAAGTGCGGCGTCAAGGGTTGAGTCCCGCGACCTCAGCTGTGCGTGTGCAGTGGCCTCCCCGACGGCGCCATCATGGCCTCGCCCAGTGCTTCGCTCTGCACGGGGTGAGCGCACACGATACTTCCGACATCCGACGGCAGTGCTTCCCACGCGACCGCGAGTTTCGCTTCGCCGATCACTTCGTCCGCGACTTCGCCGACGGCATAGCCACCGTCCGCGGTGAGCGGATGGTCGTCTGTGTTTACGAATCGAGTACAGCATCGGCCGCGAGGGTGTCCCAGGATGACATGGACACCGAAACTGCGTTGGAAAATTCGCGGACACTCTCGAACTCGATTCCGGTACGAATGTCGATGCTTCGCTTGCCGTTGGAGCGCTGTGGTTGCTGTCGAAAGACTGCTTCAGTCAGGAATTTTTTCGATGACGATTGCACTCCATGTGAACCCGGCACCCGCACTCAGGAAGAGATATAACCCATCCACATCGTCGATGGTTCCATCGCCGATCGCGTCCGCCAGATTGCAAATGATGTCGCCGGCCCCTAGGTGCCCAGTCTGTGCGCCGTAATCCACCACGGGTGCACGAAACCACTGTTGTAAAAGCGGGCGGTACGTCGATTCGAGGATGTCGCTGTTGAGTCTGGGTGTGAAGACAGCACGGATTCGACTGTTGCTGCCGTCGATTCCGATCTCCTGGAGAACGCGCTGCACCACTGTGTCGATGGCACGACATTCTCGGTCTGCGTAGGTACCCGGTTCAGCTGTGCGAAGGTGTCGCTTCTTGGCATCGCGCACATCGACTGTTCCGCGGTACCACCGTGCGGCCGGCGCAAACGGATCCGAGCCGCGGTTCATCACCTCCAGTTCGGGCGCGGCATCACTTGCCACTGCCCGGACGTACAGTCCTCCAGTCGTTCGGACAGCACCGGGGCCGAGGAGTAGCGCCGTGCCTCCGTCTCCGTAGACGCTGCCGTAATCGCTGGCCTGCCGATCGAAACCGGGCGACTTGAACGAGTCGCCTGTGGTGATGAGGCAGAGCCCGCCTCCGCCGGACCGGTGTTGTCTTCCGAATCGGTCGTGCGCGAGTTCGATTGCTGCAGCAGCACCATTGCACATTTGATTGATGCCGATGGGCATCGCAGACAGCGCCCCGACACAGTGGGCGACGTAGTGAGCTGGCGACCAGAAGTCGTGACCTTGGTAATGACTCCAGGCATGCAACACCAGGGAGATGTCTTCGGGGTCGACCCCTGCTGATTCGATGACGGCGGCTGCGGCTTGGGCGGCCAATTCTGGTCCGGACACCGTTGCAACAGAGGCTGTCCGGCTTGGATCGATCACCATTCTTCCGTCCGGGATCACACAAGATGCTCCTAGGATCCTCGGATTCTGTTGCGATGTAGATGCTTTCGGCTGGACTTCTGTCAGGACCATCGCAAACCCCCGTTTACCTCGAGTACGTGACCGTTGATGTAGTTCCCGCGGTGGGATGCAAGGAATCGGACGCTGTCACCGATTTCGTGTCCCGCTCCCTTTCTGTTCGAGAGCAAGCGCGGGCTGACCTCGTCCCAGGCGATGTCGTTCGACGTCAAGCGCTGTCCCATCCCGGTATCGATGAATCCCGGGGCCACCGCATTGACGGTGATCCCGCGCTCTGCGGTCTCTTCGGCGCATACCTTCGTCAACATGTCGAGCGCAGCCTTGGAGACGCAGTACGCACTCGCCCCCACCGAGGGTCGGGTGGAAAGAGCAGAGGAGACGATAATGATGCGTCCGGTGCCGTTCGGCAGATGCGGTAGGGCCGATTGAATGCAGTTGAATGTTCCGGTCACATTGGTGTCGATCACGGCTCGCCAATCGTCCGGATCTATTGTCTCGATGAGTCCGTCATTGGTGATGCCGGCATTGGCGACGACGATGTCCACCCGTCCGAACTCAGCTACGACTCCAGCGAACAAGTCGTCGATCGAGTGCCGGTCGAGGATGTCGACCGGCGCGTAGCGGGCCCGGGCGGGGCTCAGCTGTGCGATGGAAGTGAAGTGGTGCTCGCGGCGTGCGGCGCACGTGACATGTGCTCCGGCGATGAGTAGCGACTCGGCGATGCTCGCTCCCAAACCGCTGGTTCCCCCGGTGACCACTGCCACCTTGTCGCGCAGGTCCATGTGCCTTCCCGTCTGCTCGGTCTCGGAAATCAAATGATGCCGACCATCGGCGCGTTCTCCTGCACCCGATCCCAGGCTGCGGAATTCCGGCCGCCCGCCCGAAGAACGTTGGCCAGGCGTTCACGCATGATGATGTTGGTCCCATCCGAGTGCAGCCAGATGGAGGCGTCGCGCAGAAGCTTCTCGATTCCGTTCTCGCGCATCACGCCCGCACCGCCCCACAACTCCATCGCCTTGCGTGCGGACTCGAAGACTCGCTCGGAGGCAACGAGCTTGGGCGTGATGGCGAGGATGGGGTCGAATGTCTCGGGCGATCGTGCCTGCCACGCCGCTCGCCAGATGTAGTTGCGGGTGAGGTCGACGTTGACGTACATGTCGGCGAGGTAAGACCC
This sequence comes from Rhodococcus sp. 14-2483-1-1, assembly GCF_002259335.1. Taxonomy (NCBI): domain Bacteria; kingdom Bacillati; phylum Actinomycetota; class Actinomycetes; order Mycobacteriales; family Nocardiaceae; genus Rhodococcus; species Rhodococcus sp. 14-2483-1-1. Next base: position 90,375 of record NZ_NPFX01000014.1, read on the forward strand.
GACAGCTTGATGTTCGACAATGGGCTTGCCACCCTGCACTCGGTGTCGACACCAATCGAGTGTGCGGTCGAAACATTCACGGGCGATGCCGAGTGCACACGCAGCCGCGTACGAATTGCTGGCGCGCAGAAGCCGACCCACGCTCTGCAGGGCAAGGCCAGGCTCGCCAAGCGTCGCCCCGTCGGGAACGAACACACCCTCGTAGAAGATCTCGGAGTTGTTCGCGATTCTCTCCCCGCTCTTGTCGTGCACTTTCCCGATTCGCAGTCCCGGTGAGTCGGCGGGGACGACGAATGCTGTCACCGACTCCGTGATGGGCCCTTCGCGATCGGTTCGCGCGAAACACAGAATGGTGTCCGATCGGTTGGCATTGGAGATGTAGTGCTTGAACCCGTTGATGACGTGTCCTCCGTCGACCTTCTGCGCGAAGGTCTGCATCCCCGCGCCCGGAGCTCGGTACGGCAGCAGATTGTCCGATGCAGCGTTTGGTTCGGTGAACGATGCCGCGAACAGGCCTCTGGGGTTGGCAGCGTTACGAGCCAGGTAGCGCGCGTGCTGGTCCGTTGTGCCCAGTTCGTGCAACATCTGTCCGAACTTCCAGTGTTGCGCCAGCACGACGGCGCTGCCCAGGTCTGCCGCGGCAATCTCTTCGAGAATGACTGTGTTGGTGACATAGTCGGTGGACGAGCCGCCGAACTCCGGTGGTAGGGGAGCCTGTCGAAGGCCACGGGCATCGGCTTCTTCGACGATGGCCCACGACCATGCGGCCTCCGGGTCGGGTTGTGCATCGAGTTCCGCCGCAACGGGTCTGATGACCTCGGTCGCGAAATCTCTCGCTACGTCACGCCAATGAATCATTTCGGGGGTGGGTGTGAAATCCATGATTTTCGACTTTCTATCCGATGTGGGTGGAAGTGCGCTGGGGGGATGGCAGGGCAAAGGACAGCAGCGCACCGATGAAGGCGAGCCCGGCTCCTGCCCACCACGCGGCTCGGAGACCGTCGAGGAGGTCGCCTCCGGTGCCGCCCGATTGCAGAACGGTCGAACTGGCGGCGGCGACGCTCAGGATGGCTGCGAGTCCGATGGCCCCGCCGAGACGGTATGTGGTCGAAATCAATCCGGATACGGTGCCCGATTCGGCACTCGACGTGCCTTGTGCGCCGGCGATGAACGAGGTCGCCTGCGCGATGCCCCAACCCAGCGACCACAGAATGGACGGTCCGAGGAACGCTGACGCGAAACTGTCGTCGGATCCGATCTGAGTGCTCCAGAGCAGGCCCACGGCGGAGAGCATCAAACCCGCACCGAGCGATTGCCGTAGGCCCACCTTTTCGATCAGCATTTGAACGCGGGTGGACGCGGCGAACAGGATGATGCTGATGGGGAGGAACGCAAAGCCTGCTGCTACGGGGTCGAATCCGTGCTCACGCTGCAGATAGATCGTGTAGGTGAAGTAGGTGACCTGTCCCAGCGCGCCGGTGATCGCAACGATGACAATCCCTATCGAGACCGAGCGGTTGCGGAAGATGCCGAGGTCGACCAGCGGGGCCTCGGCCCGGCGCTGCCACAGCGTGAACAGAGCCACGACCACAGCTCCCGATCCGAGGAAGACGAGCGTGGTGAACGCCGTCCATCCACTGTCCCCGGCGATCGCGACCCCGTAGGCGATTGTCGACAGTCCCACGGCCGCGAGCATTGCACCGAGCACGTCGGGCCGACCGACAGTACGAGAACGGCCTGCTGGCAGGAGGGCGGAGCCTGCCAGAACGGCAACGCCCACAGGGACATTGACCAAGAAGTTCCACCGCCACGATGCGGACGTGAGGAGTCCACCCGCCAGCATCCCGACGCCTCCTGCGAGTCCGGACATGGCTCCCCACAGTCCGAGCACCCTGTTGCGCTGCGAACCTTCGAACTCTGCCACCAGGATCGCCATGGCAACCGGAGACATCGCCGCGGCACCGACGCCTTGAACACCGCGAGCTGCGATCAATTCGATGGAGGTGGAGGCCAATCCGCATGCGAGCGAGGCGAGGGTGAACAACAGCATGCCGGCGATGAACACCCGCCTGCGGCCGATGTAGTCGCCCACACGTGCGCCGAGTAGGAGCAGTCCGCCGAAGGGTAGAGCGTACGCGTTGACGACCCAGGGGAGGGCGGATCCGGAGAGTCCCAGGGAGTCCTGCATGGACGGTAGGGCGACGTTGACGATCGTGGCGTCCATCGAGACCATGAACTGAGATCCGACGAGTATCAACGTCACGAGCGCAGTTGCCTGCTTCGATGTACCGAGACGCCGTGGACGGTGGATCTGGTCGGTCATTGTCGGAGCTCACGGGAATCTCGCAGCGCGGCAATGGTGTCGGCCGCATCGCGTAGAGACGCTGCCTGCAGCAGCAATTTCGCCGGAATATCGACGGTGAGGTCGGATTGCAGCCGTGTCTTCACCTCGAGCGACATAATCGAGTCGAGTCCGATGTCGCGTGCGCGCGAATCGGCCGACAGCTTTGCCTTGGGCTTGCGCAGTGTGCTCGCCACTGTGGTCATCAACAGGTCTAGTACGTCCACGTCCGTGGCAGTCTCCGCACTGTTCTGTTGGGCAGCAGACGTTTTCGCCGCCGGGGCGGACGAAGCAGCCGGAGCTGCCGGAGGCACAGGCGAGCGGGCAGGCTCGGCGGAACGAGGGGCGGCAGGCTGGGGTGCCGAGGGTTGCGCGGGGGCGGTCGCGGTACGTGCAGGGGTCGACGCCGGGAGTCGCGTGTCGGCAATGCCGACGGGGTTCACCTCGATACGCCCGGACAATCGAATGTGCAGTCCGGAGGTGGGCTCGACGATGTCGAGGTCGCCGGACAGCACGATCGACGACCCGGCAGAGGGAGCCGGTGCGATGGTCACCTGCGGTGCAAGTGGGCCGGCGACCTCGTTGTGACGCCAATGACTGTCGATCGGTGCGGATGTTCGGACGTTCACGCCGGTGAGTTCGGCCATCGTTTCATTCCTTTCGTCGAGTACGACGACGTCGGCTCGGGTGGTTCCGTCGACACCGTTGTCGCGAAGGGTGATGTGACTGGTCATAGTGGTTGCCGATCCGAGGATGCGTATTCGATCGATGTGTTCGGCCACCATCCAGCCCGGTCGTTCGAGCAATGCAAGCAGCGGAGTCAGGCATGCTTCGATCAACGCGGGGTGCAACGGCGATCCGTCGTCCTCGAGAACATCAGGGCGAACGACGTTGGCAGACAGGGCACCACGTGCCCGGTGCACCGCCTGCACGCCGCGTAGTCGAGGGCCCCAATCGAGGCCACCCGCCTGTGCTGCGGAGTAGAAATCGGATCCGACCACCGTCGATCCGTGCACGGGTGTCACCGTCACCGGAGTTGAGTCCACCGAGTCGTCGATGGTGCACTCGAAGTATCGAACTCCGCGGTCGTCGATCAGTTCGCATCGAACTTCGTTCTCGGACTGCACGTGTGCATCGATGAACAACGCAGAATCGGCGGTGAACAGCGGCTCGAAGAAGTGCGCATCTCGGATCGTCACGTGATCCGTGCCCAGAATCGACACCGCCACTCGTCGAGCATGCTCGATCATGGTGGCACCCGAGATCATGGGCGATCCCAGTAGCACGTGTTCGTCCAGATACGGCGACTGTGCTGCATTCAGGATGATCGGGTGGGTCTGCTTCGGGGTGTCTGCCGTTGGTATCAAGTTCCTGTCGAACGCATCGTCTAGCCAGAAGCGTTCTCGTTGCCACGCGTAGCGGGGCATGGGCACGCATCGTCCGTTTTCGTACAGAGCGGCGAAGTCGATGTCGATGCCGGCCGCGTACAGCGCGGCCACATTCTGCAGGATTTCGGCACGTTCCGGTTGGTTGCGGGTGGTGGTGGATACCGTCACGCTGTCGGTGCCCGAGTCGTTGTCACGAATTGCGCTGCTCAGTAGAGGATGCGGTGAAATTTCGACAAAGACGGTGGGTCGGTCGGAGGCGATGTTGGAAATAGCCTCCTCGAATCGAACTCGGTTGCGCAGGTTCGAGGCCCAGTAGTCCGCATCCAGTTCATCGCCGTCGATTCGTGCTGCCACGACCGTGGAGAAGAAGTCGATCTCGGTGGTGCGTGGCGTGAGATCGGCGAGATCGGCAGCAAGCGGCCGCGTCAGTGGGTCCATCTGCGGACTGTGGCTGGCCACGTCCACGGCAACGCGTCGGACGAAGTAACCGGCGTCGTCGAGGTTCTTCTCGGCGTCGTCAATGTGCGTAGTTGGGCCCGAGATCACCGTCGAGGTCGAGCTGTTGACGACCGCGACCACGACGTCGGTGTTGTTGTCCGTGATCCACTGTTCCATGACGGTGGCCGGAGCACCGACCACGAGCATTGCTCCTTCGCCGGCCACCGTGCTCATCGCGGACGATCGAAGACACATGATACGTGCACCGTCAGCGACGCTCAGAGCGCCCGAAATGCATGCTGCCGCAACTTCTCCCATGCTATGGCCGACGACGATGCTTGGATCGACTCCGAAACGCTGCCAGGTTCGCGCTAGCGCCACCTGCATGGCCCACAGGCTCGGTTGCACGATGTCGATGCGGTCCCACTGCTGCGTATCGTCGGTCAACGCGTCGATCAAGGACCACCCGGCGGCGTCGAAGATCGCTTGCTCGCATTCGAGTACGGCGGATCGGAACGCAGGCGAGGTCTCCAGGAGATCTCTCCCCATGCCGAACCATTGAGATCCCTGCCCGGGGAAGACGAAGACAACTCGACGCGGAATGCGTCGGAGCTGTTCCGGTGGATCGTGCAGGATTGCGCGCAACGCGTCGCTGATCTCGTCGTGGGTCTCGCCCACGACCGCGGCGCGCGCGACGTGATGTGTGCGGCGCATGGCCGCCGTGTGGCATATATCTGCCAGGGCGACATCGGCACCCGAGCCACCCGCACCGAAGTACGCGAGGTGGAAGCGAATGGTGTCGCGCAGTGCTTCTTCGGTGCCGGCGGACAGGGTCAGCAAGTGGGCGGTGCCGGACTCGCTGCATGCGGCGTCGGTCCGAGGCGTCGGGTTCGGTGCCGGTGCCGGTGCTGGGGCGAGGACGACGTGGACGTTGGTGCCCGAGACGCCAAATGCGTTGACGCCGATGACCGCGTGGTCGCCGAGTGGTGTGGCTTCCGTCGGAATTCGTATCGACATTGCGTCCCAATCGATCTCGGGATTGGGGCGGATGAAGTTGAGGTTGGCGGGGATGACACGGTGTTTGCTCGCCAGCACCGCTTTGATCGTTCCCAGGATCCCGGCGGCTGCTTCGGCGTGTCCGATGTTCGTCTTGACGGATCCGACGTACAGCGGGTTCGATGTCGACCGGTCGCGGCCCAGCACGTCGTGGAGGGCACCGAGTTCGACGGGGTCGCCAGCTTGGGTCCCAGTTCCGTGGGCCTCGACGAAGGCGACGGTGCGTGGGTCGATCCGTGCATCGGCGTACGCACGTTCGAGCATCAGTCGTTGACCCGAGCGAGCCGGTGCCATGAATAGGTCACTGCCCGATCCGTCGTTGCTGCTTCCACTGCCTGCGATCACGGCATGGATCGGGTCGCCGTCTGCGAGAGCGTCGTCAAGGGGCCGCAGAAGCAGGACGCCGATCCCTTCGCTTCGGACGAATCCGTCGGCGTCGGCATCACCGAACTTGCAGCGGTTATCGGGGGAGAGCATGCCCGCGTCGGAGAACGCCCGGCTCTCCCATGGCCCGAGTATCAGGTGCACACCGGCCGCGATCGCGGCGGTACACTCGCCGTCCCTGAGGCTGCGACTGGCCAGGTGGACCGCACTGAGCGACGAGGCGCATGCCGAATCTATGGACAGTGCAGGACCATTGAGGTCGAAGACGTACGACACGCGACCTGCCATGGACGAACGCGCGCCGCCGCCCATGACGCCGTACACGTTGGGATCGGAGCGGTGCCGGCGCTCCCAGTAGTTCGAGGTATCGGTACCGACGAATACCCCGGTATTGGTTCCCTGCCACTTCTGTCGTGGGTGGCCCGCGTCCTCTAACGCCTCCCACACACATTCGAGAAGAAGGCGTTGCTGCGGGTCCATCGACTCGGCTTCACGGGGTGAAATGGAGAAGAACTCTGCGTCGAAACCGGCTACGTTGTCCACGAATCCACCGCGTCGCATCCGCGGATCGTCAGTGTCATCGACCCGAAACCTGTTGGCAGGAACGTCGCAGATTGCGTCGACGCCTTCGATCAGAAGGTTCCAGTACTCGTCCACTCCGTGAACTCCTGGTGCTCTGCACGCCATACCTACGATTGCTATGCCGCCCTCGATATCACTGTCGCTATCTGTCGGTCGTTCTCGCATCGCGCACCGTTCCTGTTCGTCAGTACCGAGTAGTGCAGGTCAGTGGGAGATCGTGAGTACAGCTTTTCCGCCGGGCAATTCGCGTCGTTTCATCAGTTCGATGACATGAGTGAGTTCCGACCAATCGACGCAGTACCCGGGTGTCGGATCGATGCGGCCGTCGGCGGCCAAGCTCACGAGCAATTCGAGGTCCTCGCGTTCGGGGTGCGCGACTGCATACGACATGTAGTTGGTGATCGTCGCGCCCTCGTGACCCATGAACGAGAAGACATCGAGCTCGGCCTTGGTGCCGGAACTGTTGCCGATCATTACCAGCGTGCCCTTGGGGGCCAGCACGGACAGTGCGGCTTCGAGTGCTGCACCGCCGACGGATTCGATGATCAGATCGAAGGGACCTGATGCATCCGACGGGGTATCGGTCACCTCGGTTGCCCCGAGTTCGATCAGTTCACTGGCTTCGTTCTCGCCGGCTGTCGTGATCGCTGTGACCGACGCACCTGCGGCACTGGCCAATTGGATCTGAAACCGACCCACGCCGCCGTTGGCTCCGGTGATGAGAACCTTGCGTCCCAGCAGGTCGCCGCCCAAACGTACGGTGCGTAGCGCGGTCAGTCCCGCCATTGGCAGAGCGGCAGCGATGTTGGTGCCCAGTGTATCCGGGAGAACTGCCATTCGATCGGTGCGCACGGCCGCGAGTTCGGACCATCCGGCTCCGTCGACCATTCCGACAATGGGTGTGCCTGCTTTGGGTCCGCTCCCGTCTGCGGCCGCATCGATCACGACGCCACTGATGTCCTGGCCGGGTCGCCAGCCGTGGCCTCTCGCGGCCATGAGGGACAGTTCCCCGCGGTTGACAGAGAACGAATGGATCTGCACGAGAGCCTCATCGGCGGCCGGCTTCGGATCTTCGGCTTCGAGACGTTGGATGGGAGTATCAGAGTCAGGGGTGTTGATCGTCGTGTACATCGGCGTATCCGATCTCGTCGTGTGGTCACACCGAGAGGGTGTGAATCTGTACGACGACGAGTCAACGCCGATCCGTCGGTGTGAACCAGAAGCAATTCGTGCACTCAGCGTTCACGAAAAGCAATCGGAGGTCAGATGTGGGCGCACGCTTCGGCCAGGGCGTCGACGAGCGTGGTCCGTTCTCGTACCGCCAGCCACATCTGTACGACCATGCCGGGATCGGTCACGGGCCGGAAGGTGACGCGTTCGGTCGACATCGCTTGTGCTGAGCCCTCGTACATCGCTGTCCACGATGGTGGTCCCGAGCCGAGTTCGAGCACTGTTGTTTGTAGGTCTCGGAATGGAATTCCCGTGCCCGGCTCGAACCCGGAGTCCGCACAGGCACGGAGCACGGTGGCGGCGAAGGCGGGGTTCTGCTCGGACGGAATCAGGCGCAGCGGAAGGTCCGCCAGATCCGATAGCGCTAGATCGGGTTTGGAAGCCAGCGGATGGCGCGTGGGAATCGCGACGACGATCCGGTCGACCCAGGCCGGAATGAGGTTCAGGTCCTGGTCGTTTCTGGGCAGGCGAACCAGTGCGGCGTCGAGTGCACCCGAACGGACGGCGTCGAGTTGTTCCCATACCTGCCCGATTTCCAGTGTGACGAGCAGATCGGGAAAATGTGTTCCGAGGTGGTCCAGCAGTAGGTCGACGCGTTTGCCTGACCCGCCTGCTATTCCCAATCGAAGATGCGGTGGTGCGTCGGACTCGTCGGAGCGAGATCGCACAGCCGCAGCGGCATGTGACACAGCATCGAGCACTGCTCGAGCTTCTGGGACCAGCCTGCACCCCGCGGCGGTCAGCGCTACTTGGCGTTTGGACCTGTCGAACAGCGGCTGGCCCAGCTCGTGTTCGAGTCTTCGTATCTGTTGACTGACCACGGCCTGGACCACGTGCAATCGCTCCGCCGAACGGGCGAAATGCAGTTCTTCGGCGACCACTAGAAAGTACCTGAGCTGCTTGATCTCCATGTCGAAACCGCCCCCTGCTCGGACTCCGCGTTCCTAGAACCTACCGATCAGTATCCAGCGTGTACCGCAAGGGCGCACGAAGGAAAGCCGTCGTTCGTCAGTGCGGAGCGTGGTTCCCATCGCTGTACACGGTCGCTTGTGAGGCGAGTCACGCGCTGTTACCCTTCTTACCAGAGGACAGTAATCTAATTCTCATTTAATGAGAACCAGTAGGGGTTATCGGACGAACCTCTCCTTTTCCATCCGACAGTCCAGGCACGTGCGACAAGCGAAGCAGGAGAACAGTGACTCGATACGACATTGCCGTCATCCCCGGCGACGGAATCGGAACCGAAGTGGTGGATGCCGCCCTGACCGTCCTGAAAAAATGTGAAGCGCGCTACGGGTTGGAGATGGAATACGCATTCCATGACTTCAGTGCAGATCTGTACCGCCGCACGGGGCGCAGGATCACCGAGGCGGACATGGACGAGATAGGAAAGTCCGACGCCGTGTTGTTCGGCGCGATGGGCCTACCTGATGTCCGTGATCCCGAAGGGCTCGAGCTCGGCGCTCAGGTCGAAATGCGCGCGCACTACGGACTTTTCTCGAGTCTCCGGCCGGTTCGGCTGTTCCGAGGAGTCGATAGTGCTGTGAAGGCGGAACACATCGACATGCTCGTGATTCGCGAGACGACCGAGGGCATGTTCGCTGGATTGGCCGACGTGCACGAGCCCAGCGACGAGCAGGCGAGCGATCGGATGACGATCACCCGGGCCAATTGCGAGAGGCTCTTCGCAATGGCCTTCGGGCAGGCGCGGGAGCGCCGCAAGAGGGGAACGCCGGGGCACGTGACGTTGCTGCACAAGTCGAATGCCCTGCGCAGCAATGTCCTCATGGAGAAAGTCTTCGACGAGGTTGCGGCGAAGAACCCCGATATCGGGAGCGCAAAGCTCTACATCGATGCGGGATCCATGCTGATGGTCACCGACCCCGGGCGCTTCGACGTCGTGGTCACCGAGAACATTTTCGGCGATATCGTGTCCGAGATCGCAGCAGGTCTCGTCGGAGGTCTCGGTGTCGCGCCGTCGGCCGATGTCAGTTTGGAGCGCGGAGTGTTCCAGCCTTCGCACGGGAGCGCGCCCGATATCGCGGGCAAAGGCATAGCAAATCCGATCGCGATGATTCTCTCTGCCGCCATGATGCTGGAGTGGCTCGGCGAACGACGCGGAGACGATCGATGCATCGCCGCCGCACGGGGTATCCAGGATGCTGTCGAGTCCGCGCTGGAGTCGGGCCCGCGGTCGCGTGATCTGGGCGGATCGGCAAGTACCCAAGATGTAGTGGGAGCGGTCGTCGACGCTCTGCCGGCCTGATCCAGTGCGGCACCTCGCGTGCTGCGTAGAGATCGACGAGAACCGCGGATCGCGGTTCGACAACGAACACCGAAAGTGACGCCACGACAATGAAAATTTTGTTTGTCAATCCGTTGAAGGACTACATCGACCGAATCACCGAATCCGTTCCGGATGGATTCGAGGTCAAAATCATGTCTTTGGATTCCGACGTGTCCGAGATGTGCGAGGAAGCGGCCGATGCCGACTTCATCATCTCGGGCGTCGACGTTCCGGAGGACGTGTTCCGCGCAGCAAAGAACGTCAAGTTCATCCAGTACATGAGTTCCGGCTACGGGCAACTCTCGCTCCCCGTATTGAACGATCTGGGTGTGCCGGTTGCGCAAATGAAGACGCACTCGATTTCCGTCGCTGAACATGCGCTCACGTTGATGTTGACGTTGCTCAGGCGAATTCCGGCGTCGATGGAGCTGATGAGAGAAGGAAAGTGGCGCCAAGAGCTGGACGAGACCTCGTACTCGGAGCTCTACGGGAAGACCGTCGGAATCGTCGGTCTCGGAAATATCGGTCGCTGGGTGGGCAAGATAGTCCATCACGGGTTCGGAGCCAACGTCGTCTTCTACGACAACGCCGAAATACCCCTCACCGTTTCCGAACTCATCTCGGCTCGGCAGGTCTCACTGTCGGAACTGATGGCCGTATCAGATGTCGTCTGCCTCAGTGTCCCGTTGAACGAGGAATCCGATCGGATGATCGGCCGAGACGAACTGGCGATGATGAAACGCAGCGGGGTTCTCGTCAACGTCGGACGCGGCGAAGTCGTGGACGAGACCGCACTGATCGAACTCCTGCGTGATGGCCGCATCGCCGGTGCCGGCCTGGATGTCTACCAGAGCGAGCCGCTCGACCTATCGAGCGAATTGCTTCGGCTGGATCAGGTCGTGTGCACGCCGCATATGGCCGGAGTCGGCTGGGAGAATGTCCAGCGCAGAATCGAGACCGTGTGGCACAACTTCGATACGGTCCTTCGAGGTGGTATCCCCAGCGGAGTGATCACTACGGTCAAACGTGCGGCTGTCACCGTGGATGCGTGAAGTCCGACTCTGTACCTGACCGCCGACCAGCGGGTCGTAGTTGACAATGGTGTGTCCCCGGTTCAGTGGGGACACACCATTGTTGTCTGTCGACGCAGTCCGGTCGAGGCTCAGAAGTTTCCGCGTGCGGCCTGTTCACGTTCGATGGCCTCGAACAATGCTTTGAAGTTGCCGAGTCCGAAACCGAGCGAGCCGTGGCGTTCGATCAACTCGAAGAAGACCGTGGGTCGATCCACGATGGGCTTGGTGAAGATCTGCAGCAGGTAGCCGTCTTCGTCACGATCGACGAGAATTCCGCGCTTCTGTAGTTCTTCGATGGGTGCTCGAACTTCGCCGATGCGCGCGCGGAGTTCCGGGTCCTCGTAGTAGCTGTCTGGGGTGGTGAGAAATTCGATTCCTTCGGCGCGGAGCTGGTCCACTGCGGTCAGAATGTCGTTCGTGGCCAATGCCAGGTGCTGTGCGCCGGGGCCCTGGTAGAAGTCGAGGTACTCGTCGATCTGGGATCGCTTCTTGGCGATCGCAGGCTCGTTGAGCGGGAACTTCACGCGATGGTTCCCGTTGGACACGACCTTGCTCATCAATGCCGAGTAGTCGGTGGCGATGTCCGCGCCGACGAACTCCGCCATGTTGGTGAAGCCCATGACCCGGTTGTAGAAGTCCACCCACTGGTCCATCTTGCCCAGCTCGACGTTTCCGACGACATGATCGAGTGCCTGAAAGATGCGCTTGGGTGCGCCGTCTCGTTTGACGTAAGCAGATGTTCGCTCGATGTATCCGGGCAGATAGGGGCCGTTGTACCGCGAACGGTCGACGAGAGTGTGCTGGGTGTCCCCGTAGGTGGCGATGGTTGCCGATCGGACGGTTCCGTTGTCGTCGGACGTATCGTGCGGTTCGACGAGGACGGTTGCTCCCTGCGACCGGGCGTGGGCGATGCACTTGTCGACATCGGGGACTGCGAGCGAGATGTCGATAATTCCGTCACCGTGTTTGCGGTGATGTTCGATCAATGAGCTCTGCGGGTCCACGGCACCTTTGATCACGAATCGCACTGCGCCGCTTTTCAGTACGAAGGCATGATGGTCCCGGTTACCTGTCGACGGGCCGGAGTAGGCAACCAGTTCCATCCCGAATGCAGATTGGAAGAAGTGGGCGGTCTGCGTTGCATTACCGACGATCCACACCAGTCCGTCCCACCCGCTGACCGGGAAGGGGTCACGTGCGCCGTCGTATTCCACCAGCCCGACGAGCTGCTGGAGTTGCTCGAGGTCGAGGTCTGCGAGCTGCTCTTCGTTGGTGAGCGTTTGTTCGATGGACATTGATTGTGCTCCTATCGCTGGAAGGGCGGACTGCGCAAGAGTGGATGGCCAGCCGGCGGCAGGACCGTAGCTGTGAACTCAGCAAACCCAACGATGCGGCGCTAGTCAATCAACACATCTGATGCTAGGCAGTGTGTCTGGATCGACCGGCAAAGGGCGGTTGTTGCTATACGATGTGTCTAGAAAATGTGCGGAAGGGGATAGGCGATGGCGGGGCACGGTGCGGTGACTCTCGACGAGTTGGATTTCGCTTTGTTGACTGCGATGCATCATCACCCGCGCGCAGGGGCACTGGAACTTTCTCGACTCGTGAATGTCGCTCGCGCGACGGTGCATTCGAGACTCCGGAGGCTGGAGAATGCGGGTGTTCTGGCCGGATACGAACCCCGGATCGGCCTCTCGGCCGCGGGCTTCGGGGTGCAAGCCTTCGTGACTCTCGAAATAGTGCAGGGTGCGTTGGATTCGGTCACATCGGAATTGGAATCGATCCCGGGTGTGCTGGAGGCTTTTGCGACGACCGGGGCCGGAGACGTGTTGTGCCGTATCGCTGCGGCATCCCACGACGGCCTACAAGCCACACTGATCGCCCTGAACAAGTCCGGCGTGGTGTCGAGGTCGACCAGCGTGATCGCTCTGTCGGAGATCATCTCGTTGCGAACACTGCCTCTCATCGCAACACTGAACACCGAGAAAGCAAGCAAGGCACCTGCTTTCCGGAAGGGCGAACCGTGAGCGGGACACGACCCCTGACGGGCCACCGACATCGGACGTAAGTGCTGTGTCGGTGGCCACGTCGAGAAAGGCCCGCTGCCCCCGGATCAGCTGTGCGCGTGCAGTGGCCGACCCGACAGCACCATCATCGCTTCACCGAGTGCCTCGTTCTGGGTGGGGTGGGCATGGACGAAACTGCCGACCTCGGACGGTAGTGCTTCCCATGCGACTGCGAGTTGGGCTTCGCCGATCAATTCGCCTACTCGGTCGCCGACGAGGTGAACCCCGACGACAGGACCGTCGTCGCGTGCACGAATCACTTTGACACCGCCCGCTGTGGCCAGAATGCGGCTCTTGCCGTTGCCGCCGAGGTCGTAGACCACCGACGTCACCGTGCCGAACTTCTCCTCTGCGGCCTTCTCGGTGAGCCCCACCGACGCTACCTCGGGGTGCGAATACGTTACTCGCGGAACGACATCGCCGTCGATGCGCGCGGGCGCGAGGCCGGCGATGTGCTCGGCGACGAATATGCCGTGCTGGAAACCGCGGTGTGCCAACTGATATCCCGCCACGATGTCGCCGACGGCATAGGTGCCGTCCGTAGTGGTGAGCAGGTTGTCGTCGACTGTGACGAAACCGCGTTCGGTGGCGATGCCCTGCTCGGCCAGACCGAGACCGTCGGTGCGGGGTCCGCGGCCGACGGACACCAGCACCAGATCGGCCGTGAGGGTGTCCCCGGACGACAGGGCCACCGAGACGTCGTCGGATGATTCGGTGACGGTCTCGACCTTGGTACCGGTACGAATGTCGATGCCGCGCTTGCGTAGTGCCTTGGTGAGCTGTTTCGAGGACCATTCGTCCTCACCCGGAACGATGCGATCGAGTGCCTCGACGACTGTGACCTTCGTACCGAACGATGCCCAGATGCTGGCGAATTCGATGCCGATCACACCGCCGCCGAGCACGACGACCGACTCGGGCACCCGATCCAGCGACAGTGCGCTGTCGCTGGTGAGCACCCGCGGCCCCAGTTCGATTCCCGGAATGGTGCGCGAATACGACCCGGTGGCGAGAACCAGCGAGGCTCCGGTGATGCGTCGACCCTCCACCTCGACGGTGCGAGGACCGACGACCTGGCCACGGCCCGAGACGATCTCGATACCCGGCCGCTTCAGCAGTCCCTGCAGACCTCCGTACAGGCCGGCGACCACGCTGCGCTGGTAGTCCAGTGCCGCGGGCATGTCCACCCCGGTCAGCGATGCGGTGACGCCGACATGCGCCGAGCCTCGAACTGCATCGGCGACCTCGGCGGTGTGCAGCAGCGCCTTGGTGGGGATGCATCCGCGGTGCAGACAGGTGCCGCCGAGCTTGTCTTCCTCGACCAGCGCGACCGAGAGGCCGAGTTGGTCGGCACGCAGCGCGCAGGAGTATCCACCCGAGCCGCCGCCGAGGATCAGAACATCGACGTCATGAGCGCTCATCGGACGGATCCCAATGCCACGACCGGGTTTTCGACATAGTCCGCCACCGTGCGCAAGAACCCGCCGGCCACCCCGCCGTCGCACACGCGGTGATCGAACGCCAACGACAGCTGCGCCACCTTGCGCACGGCCAATTGGCCGTCGACGACCCACGGGCGGTCGATGATTCGTCCGATACCGAGAATCGCAGCCTCGGGATGGTTGATGATCGCGGCCGAGCCGTCGACCCCGAACACGCCGTAGTTGTTGAGGGTGAACGTTCCTCCGCTCAGGCGAGCTGCGGGGAGGGAACCGGTCCGTGCGAGCTCGGTCAACTCGGCCAGCCGCTCGGCGAGTTCCTTCAGATCTGCCTTGTCGGCCTGCGGCACAACCGGAACCATCAGTCCGCGATCGGTCTGGGCAGCAATGCCGAGCCCGATGTTCTCGTAGCGCAGGATCTCACCCGCAGCGGTATCGACGGTGCTGTTGAGCTCCGGGAACTTCGCCAACGCGATCATCGTCAGCTTGGCGAGTACCGCCAGCAACGTCACCTTGACGCCGTCTATGGAGGCGTCGAGGTCGCGTCGGGCCTGCAGCAGAGCCGTCGCATCGACGTCGACCCAGACGGTGGCCTCGGGAATTTCCGAACGACTGCGAGAGAGCTTGTCTGCGATGGCTTTACGTATCCCGGTGATCGGGATTCGAGTGACTCCGTCGGTCGAGGACGCAACCGTAGGAACATTCGTCGACAAGGCGCGCTCGACGTCTGCCCGAGTGATGACGCCGTGGCTGCCTTCTGTGTCGATACTGCCCAGATCGAGACCGCCCTGCAGTGCCATGCTCCGGACGATGGGAGAGAGCACCTTCGGTGCATGTGCATGGAAAGTCGTAGCCTGGGTCGAGTTTCCGCTCACCTGCGGCGCAGCCGCTCTCCGTTTGCGACGGCCGGTGGGACCGTGCCCCGTGCCGTAGCCGATCAGCACATTTCCCGAGCCGGCTCGTTCCTCTTCGCGGTACTGCTCGTGGGCGGCGGGAACGTCGGCGACGGCACCGCCGGTGATGCTGATCAGCGGCGCGCCGACCGCGAGTGAGGTGCCCTCGGCCGCATGCAGTTCGCCGACGACGCCCTCGAACGGGCAGGGCACCTCCACGGACGCTTTTGCGGTCTCCACTTCGACGACGACCTGGTCGATGGTGACGGTGTCGCCGGGCTTGACCTTCCATTCGACGATCTCGGCCTCGGTCAGTCCTTCACCGAGGTCGGGGAGCAGGAACACCTGCATGCTCATACTGTGACCGCCTTGCTGAGATCGGGTGCGTCGTTCCACTGCAGTCGGTCGATCGCGTCGAGTACGCGGTCTGCAGACGGCAGATGAAAGTGTTCGAGTTTCGGTGCGGGATAGGGGATGTCGAGTCCGGTCACTCGAAGTACTGGAGCGTGCAGGTGATGGAAGCAGCGCTCGGATACTCGTGAGGCGATCTCCGCGGCGACGCCGGAGAAGCCCTGCGCTTCCTGAATCACGATGCAGCGTCCGGTCTTGCGCACTGAGGCCGCAACGGTCTCGTCGTCGAACGGATTGAGCGATCGCAGATCGATCACCTCGACGCTCCGGCCGTCCTCCGCCGCGAACTCTGCGGCCTGCATGGCCACGGACACCGTCGGTCCGTAGGCGAGAAGCGTGACGTCGGTACCGGCACGGCGCACGACGGCCGTGCCGATCGGCTCGGTCTTGGTCAGCTCGATGTCGTCCTTGGAGAAGTACAGCCGCTTCGGTTCGAGAAAGATCACCGGATCGGGATCGGCGATGGCGTCGCGCATCAGCGAGTAGGCGTCGGCGACTGTGGACGGCGAGACGACCTTCAGGCCAGGAGTGTGCGCGTAGTAGGCCTCGGACGAGTCGCAGTGGTGCTCGACGCCGCCTATGCCGCCGGCAAATGGAATCCGAATGACCATCGGTGCGGTCAGCGAGCCACGAGTTCTGTTGCGCAGCTTGGCCACGTGGGAGACGATCTGCTCGAAAGCCGGGTAGGCGAACGCGTCGAACTGCATCTCTACGACGGGCTTGTAGCCCGATATCGCCATCCCGATCGCGAATCCGACGATGCCCGACTCGGCGAGCGGGGTGTCGAAGCAGCGGTCGTCGCCGAAGTCGCGGGTGAGGCCGTCGGTGACGCGGAAGACGCCGCCGAGGGTGCCGACATCCTCGCCGAACACGACGACCTTCTCGTCCTCGGTCAACGCATCGCGCAGGGCGGCGTTGAGGGCTCCGGCCATGGTCATCGTGGTCATGACAGTTCTCCTGCTGCGATCTCGGCGGCGATCTGATTGCGCTGTTCGATCAGACCGGGGGTGGGGGAGGAATAGACGAACCGGAAGAGGTCCTCGGGGTCGACATCCTGCTCTGCGTTCATTCCTGCCCGAAGCGCCGCGGCATCCGCGTCGGCGGAGACGGTCATCTGCTCGCGGAGTTCGTCGGTGAGAACCCCCTGGGCACGCAGGTAGGAATCTAGGCGCGAGAGGGGATCTCGGGCCAGCCAGCCCTCGACCTCGTCGGCCTTGCGGTAGCGGGTGGCGTCGTCGGCGTTGGTGTGGGCGTCCATGCGGTAGGTGTGCGCCTCGACGACCACCGGTCCCTTGCCTGCGCGGACGTATTTCACGGCCTCGTCCATCACCGCCATCATCGCGACGGGGTCGTTACCGTCGACCTGCTCGCTACCGATGCCGTAGCCCACGCCCTTGTGCGACAACGACGGCGCGGCGCTCTGGCGCGCCAGCGGAACGCTGATGGCGAATCCGTTGTTCTGGACCAGGAAGATGACCGGGGCGCGGAACACCGCGGCGAAGTTGAGAGCCTCGTGGAAGTCACCCTCGCTGGTGGCACCGTCTCCGCAGAACGCAAGGGCGACGGTGTCGCGTCCCTGCTTCGACTCGGCGTATGCGAAGCCGGTCGCGTGCAACAACTGTGTTGCCAGAGGCGTGCATTGGGGAGCGACCTTGTAGGCGGCCGGATCGTAGCCGCAGTGCCAGTAGCCGGCGAGCATGCCGAGCAGCTCCACCTGATCGACTCCACGCGCCGCGAGAGCCATCGAGTCGCGGTACGTAGGGAACATCCAGTCCTGCTTGTCCAGGCACAATGCAGCCGCGATCTGGCAGGCCTCCTGTCCGCGGGCCGACGGGTAGACCGCGAGGCGGCCCTGCTTGGTCAATGCTGTTGCCTGCTGGTCGAATCGGCGGCCGTGCACCATCGAGCCATACATTTCCAACAGGCGTTCGTCGGACGGCCGCGCATAGCGTGCGGCGCTGTCGACGCCCGTCCCGTCCGGTGCGAGATATTGCACGGGACGGTCGGCGGGCATGAACTGTTGGTAGGACGTTGCCGGAACCTTCTCGACGGTCGTCATGGCGCACTCTCCTGAAATTGGCTTGTAGGGCGATTCTGGCCGATAGCGTCATGTGGAATACCTAACGGCGTAAAATTGCAGACATATGGCTGCCGACGATGGATCAGAGTTGAAATATGTCCGATCGGGGCGGTGAACTGACGCAGAGGAGCGGACGAATGGACGAGGTCTCGAAGCGAGTGGAACTGGACGATACCGATCGCCGCATTCTCACCGAACTCACCGCCGACGGTCGGATCTCCATGCGGGTACTGGCAGATCGACTGAATCTCTCTCGTGCACATACCTATACGCGAGTGGACAGGCTCAAGGATGCGGGCGTCATCGAGCGGTTCACCGTGCAGGTCGACCACGCGGCATCCGGACTCGGGACCTCTGCATTCATCGCGCTGTCGATCCGTCAGGATTCGTGGCGCAGCGTGTCCGAGGGGTTGCGATCGATGGAGTTCGTCGACCATTTCAGTTTGCTCGGAGGGGATTTCGACGTGCTGGTGCTCATCAGGACTCCTGACAACGAGAGTCTGCGGCAAGTGGTGCTGGAGGGGCTGCAATCGCTCGACGGCGTTCGGGCGACCCGCACGTGGTTGATCTTCGACGAGGACCGAGGCGGTCTTGGGCGCACGAGGCCGGCCACCGAACGCTGATCGCCCGATCCGGTCGAGTCACGCACTACCGCCGAGACGCCGAAAGCCCCTGCCTACCAACCCTCTACTGAGTGAGGGGTCGGTGAGCAGGGGCTGTGCGATCGGGTCAGATGACCGAGGGGGCGACCACCGTCAGCAGCCACACCGTCGGTGGGGCGATGAGAACGACGAGTGCGCAGTACCCCATCATCTTTCGCTGGAACCGGGCCTTGTCGTCCACTCGGGCTTCCGCCAGAACCATGACCCCGTTGGTGGAGAACGGGCTGACATCGACCACGGTCGCCGAGAAGGCAATAGCAGCAACGAATCCGATCGCTCCGAGTTCACCGGCGGCGAGCAGCGGTGCGGCGAGAGGAAGAGCGATGCCGATGGTTCCGATCGACGATCCGAATGCCGAGATGATCGCTACCGCGTAGCACAGGATGAGCGCCGTCAACAGGGGGGAACCGAGGGCCGACGCAGCGTCGCCGAGGAATCCGAGCGTGCCGTTCTGGGTCATGACCGCCATGTACGTCTGAACACCGCAGACCAGGACCACGGCGGGCCAGGCGATGTTGTCGACGACCTTGGGGTGAGTCTTGGGTGTCAGCAGCAGCAACACGACCGACACACAGATTGCGCTGACTCCGATGTCGAGCCCCAGGCTCACGGACAACACGACCAGGGCCGCGATGCCGAGCAGAGTGAGTACTCGGATTCGGTTGAGCGGTACGGTCTCATTGGGAACTGTTGTGATAGAGGAGGATTCGATGTGATCGACCTCGACCTGTACGGAAGTGCCGCCCCCGCTACCCTCGGGCAGTCCGGTGTAGCCCGGGCGCGGGCTCGACGGTACGGGCAGTCCGCCTTCGTTGTCGCGCAGGTCCTGGACATCGAACGCGCGGGTCCGATCACGAATGAGGTCACGGCCGAGTACGAGGAACAGCACGAGGGCGATGAGGGTGTTGAGCACGAACGGGATGAGGAACAGAGCCAGCGGATGTGAGCCCACGCCGGTGGAGTCCATCAAACCGTTGACGAAGGCACCGTAGAGGTTGATCGGGGAGAAGCAGCACGCGAGAGCCCCATGGCTGACGACCATGCCCATCAGGAAGGGATTGATGTTGTTGCGCTTGGCCAGTGGCATCGCGATCGGTGCCAGCATGCCCACGGCAAGAACGGATCCGAGGGCCATCAGCAGACCGGACAGCAAGAACATCATCCACAGGATGGCCCAGCGCCGTCCGCCCACGAGTCGGAGAGATCGATCGATGACGACATCGATGGTGCCGTTGGCTTTGGCGATGGCGAACAGCAAGGTGATGCCGCCGACGATGATGAAAGTGCTTCCTGGGAAGGCATCGATCACATCCTCGACAGGGATGCCGGATATTGCGCCACCGACGACGAATGCGCCGGCGAAAGCGAGCAGACCCATGTTGATGGGTGTGATCGTGGCGACGGTGAAGATTGCGATCAAGGCAATGATCGAGATTGCGTAGACCATGGCTGGCCTTTCGGACGGGGGATGAGGTGAGCCGCGGGGAGCGCGGCGGGTGTGGGCTGGTTGCCCAACGAAATCAGTGTGTGGCGGTGGAAAGAGGTTGCGCTCTCGCGACGACATCGCGAGCCAGATCGGCCGCGGTGCCCAGAGATACAGGGTCGATTCCGGTGTCGATTCCGGCACGATGGAATGCTTCCACGAGCTGCTCAGTCGCAAGGTTCCCGTGTGCGCCGGGCGCGAAGGGGCAACCGCCGTAGCCGGCAAGTGCGCTGTCGAAGTGT
The DNA here is from genome assembly GCF_002259335.1 of Rhodococcus sp. 14-2483-1-1. NCBI lineage: Bacteria > Bacillati > Actinomycetota > Actinomycetes > Mycobacteriales > Nocardiaceae > Rhodococcus > Rhodococcus sp. 14-2483-1-1. Next base: position 110,430 of record NZ_NPFX01000014.1, read on the forward strand.
TCGATCTCGAGGTCGAGTACGGCACGTACTGCTGTTTCGAGGGCCTGATCGTGAGCGTTGTGCAGATGGAGGCTGATTGTCAACTCGGGCAGGGCTGTTCGGACGGCGTCGACACCGGTCAGTACCTGATCGGTGGTGGCGATCCCCAAAGTATCCGCCAGACCGAGGCTCGATACGCCGGTGTCGGCCATTCGTTCACACACCTCGACGAGCCGCTCGGGCGTGATGACGCCGTCGAACGGACACACGAACGCGGTACTGACACCGCCGATGAACGAGCGGTCCGGATACGTCGAGACGGCGGAACTCAGGTCCCGTAGCGCGTCGTCGGGGGATCGGCCGGCGTTGGCGCGGCTGTGCCCCTCACTGGCCGACGTGACGATCTGGATCACGTCTATGTCCGTCTCTGCGGCGCGATGGACGCCTCGGCCGTTCAATGTCAGTGCACTGTAACGGGTTCCGTCTCGACGGGGCGCGCGTGAGATGACCTCCTCGGCGTCGGCCATCTGCGGCACTCTGGTGGCCGAGACGAACGACGCGATCTCGAGGGACGTAATTCCCGACGCAAGGGTGGCGTCGAGTACGGCGAGCTTGTCCTCTGTGGGGACGATGCACTTCTCGTCCTGCAAACCGTCGCGGAGATAGACGTCGGTGATGTGTACGCGTGGCATGTCAGATGACCTTCCGCGCGCGGAGGTCGTCGAGCTGTTCTTCGGTGAGACCGAGTGTGCGGCCGAGGACATCGTCGGTGTGCTCGCCCAGATCCGGGCCGGCCCACTTGACGGTCGTGGTGGTATCGCCGAAGCGCGGAACCACCCCGGGAAAGCGCACTTCCTCGGTGCTGCCCGGTTCGACGGAGACTTTCAGCGCCTGCACCATCCCGCGTGCGAGATAGTGCTCGTCCTCGGCGATCTGAGCGGCGTCGAACACCTCTCCGACGGGAACGCCTGCGGCACCTAGCTCGCCGACGACCACGCTCGTCGGGCGTGCGCCGGTCCATGCAGAAATGGCACCGTCGAGTTCGGTCTCACGCTCGAACCTCCCGACGCCGTCGGCCAGATCGGAGTCGTCGGCAAGGTCCGGCCGGTCCACGGCCGTCATGAGCCGTCCGAACACGCTGCTCGAATTGCCCGCGATCATGACGCTTCCGTCCGAGGTCGGATAGATCCCACTGGGGACCACGCCGGGCAGGTTGCCCGCGGTCCGCTGGCGAACGGCACCGTACGCGTCGTAGTCCGGAACCAGTGACTCCATCGCCATGAAGACGGCCTCGTACAGCGCGACGTCGGCCACCTTCGGCCGAGAGTGATCTCCGCTGCGTTCACGCGCCAACAACATCACCAGAGCTCCCACGGCTCCATGCAACCCGGCCAGGACGTCTCCGACGGGCGCAGCCGCCCGCACCGGCTCGCGATCGGCGTGTCCGGTGACGTGGCGCAGCCCGCCGAATGCCTCTGCGACCCCGCCGAACCCGGCTCGGTCGCGATGAGGCCCGGTTTGGCCGTACCCCGAGATCCGCACCAGAACCACGTCGGGATTGGCCTCGTGCAGGCGGTCGGGCCCGAGACCCCAACGCTCGAGAGTGCCGGGACGGAAGTTCTCCACGACGACATCGGCAGTCTCGACCAACTTCAGCGCAAGGTCGCGGCCCTCATCGGTACGTAGATCGACTGTGACCGAGTGCTTGTTGCGGGCTATCGTGCGAAACATCATCGACGTGTCTCCGCGGTTTCGGCGCCAGCCGCGAAGCTCGTCGCCGACGCCGGGGCGCTCGATCTTGATCACCTCGGCACCGAAGTCCGCAAAAAGGCGGCTGGCGAACGGTGCGGCGATGAAGTTGCCCAGTTCGATGACACGTATTCCGTGTAACGGGCCGTTCTGGTTGTCGGTGTGCACCTGACGTCACTCCTGAGGATGTGGAGGCTGGATCGCTGATTATCATTATTTGATAATTGCATTCGCTCCTGGTAGGAATGACCATAGTGCGGTGGATCACGTTCCGCAACCACTGTGATCCGAACTATCGCAAACCGACGCTCGGGTCGGCTGACACAATCGAAGGGTGAGAAAGGTGCATTCGATGGCGGAGGTCGAGCAGTGACGGCGAACAACACCGACACCACGGGCGTGCTGGCTCGCGCGGCCGCAATCCTCGACGCAGTCGAGGCAAGCCCGCAGACCACCAGTGACCTCGCAAATCGGCTCGGCCTGTCGGCATCCACGGTCTACCGCCTGGTGGGAGACATGGCGAAGCACTCGATGTTGCGCCGCGGGGACGGAGGTCTGTTGCATCCCGGCGACCGCTTCGGGACGTCCTCGCTCGTCGACCTCTCGGTACCGATTCTTCGTCGGGTGCGGGAAGACACCGGCGAGTCTGCACAGTTGTGGGTAGTGCGAGGCTCGAATCGGCTGTGTCTGGTGTCGGAGGATTCTCGGCAAGAGTTGCGAGCCTCGTTGCCTGCGGGCGCGTTACTTCCACTCGGTGCCGGTTCGGCCGGCCACGTACTGGCCGGGGACTTCGACGCCGACGAGGAGAGTCGGGAACGCGGCTGGTGGGAGTCGAGATCGGAGCGCACGCCGGGGCTGACGTCGGTGAGCGCCCCGGTCCGCCGGGACGGACGCATCGTCGCGGCCGTCTGTGTGGCAGGCCCGATCGAGCGGGTACCCACGACTGCAGGGTTTCTCTGGGGGCAAGCCGTGTGCGATGCCGCGTCGGAGATCGAGCAGTCCCTCGCGGTCCGGCCGGAGTGGTAGGGGGCGGGTCAGGCCGACACGATGCGGCCGCGGACCTCACCGAATCCGATACGGGCACCGTTCGCGCCTGGAGCACTCGCGGCGATGGCGACCTCGTCACCGTCTTCGAGGAAGGTTCGAGTCTCGCCGCCGAGTGACACCGGTTCTTTTCCGCCCCAGGTCAGTTCGATGAAAGCGCCGCGCTGATTCTTCTCCGGTCCCGAGATGGTGCCCGACGCGAACAGGTCACCGGTTCGCGATGTCGCGCCGTTGACGGTCTCGTGCGCGAGCATCTGAGCCGGCGACCAGTACATCGCACTGTACGGCGGGTGGGATACGACGTGGCCGTTCCACTCGACCGTCAGGTCGATATCCAAAGCCCAAGAACGAGATTCGCGAAGGTACTCGAGCGGCTCAGGATCCTGCACCGGTGTCGAGGTTCGCGCCTGCTCCAGAGCTAGCAGGGGTACAACCCAGGGTGAGATGGACGTCGCGAAACTCTTGCCGAGGTTCGGCCCGAGTGGCACGTACTCCCAGGCTTGGATGTCGCGAGCCGACCAGTCGTTGACGATGACGGCTCCGAACACGTGCTCGGAGAACTGATCCGGCGAGATGGGACCATCCGCCGGAACGCCGACGACGAAGCCCATCTCGGCTTCGATGTCCAGTCGTCGACTCGGACCGAACGTGGGCGACGGCTCGTCCGGTGCCTTACGTTGGCCACGAGGGCGGGTGATGTCGGTACCGGAGACGACAACCGTGCCTGCCCGTCCGTGATAAGCAACGGGCAGGTGCTTCCAATTCGGTAGCAGCGGTTCGGCATCGGGCCGGAAGAGCCGGCCGAGATTGGACGCATGATGCTCGGAGGCGTAGAAGTCGACGTAGTCGGCCACCTCGAACGGCAGGTGCATCGTGACATCAGAAACGGACACGATTGCTTCCGCAGGGGTCTGGCCACCGGTGAGCATGTCGGTGACGGACGTGCGCACCTCCACCCATAGACTGCGTCCGCGGGCCATGAACGCGTTCAGACTTGGCGAGGAAAAATCTGGATCGCCCAGAGCTATGGATAGATCGATCACGTTGTCGCCGTAGCGGACTCCCACACGAGCGTCCGTGCCCGGAGTGCTGAAGATGCCGTAGGGCAGGTTGTCGACTCCGAATTCGGAATCGGCGGAGATATCGATGTGCGTCATGAACGGCGCTCCTGATTCACGGGGGGTGGGGCTCACTGAGGTGGGACGAGTCCGAGGCGGACGAGATCGTCCAGGGGTTCACGAATGCTGCAGGTGCCGAAAGATGCGAAGGCGCGTTGGCCCTCGATCCCGGCGACGATCCCGGCGAGGACGTCTGCGTCCCGGATCGCCAGTATCTTCTCGAGCTCACCGACTCGTGCGCCGCTGTGTGCGGCCTGCGCCGCGAGGATCACGTTGAGGAAACCGTGTTGCTCGAACCCGTTGTGGGGATCGGTGTTACGGGCGGCATGGTGCAGACCCGCGGTCGCTTTGAAGTGAACCTCGCGCCGAGCCGCCTCGTAAATGGACGCGGCGAGCTCCTGTTCGTCCGGATACTGGTCGGCCGTGACACCGCCGGTCCTGAATTTGGCGCGATACCCGAACTCGTCGACGGCGTCGAAGATGTCGTCTCGTCGGGAGTCTCGGGGAATTTCGACATAGATGTCGATGTCCTGAGTGATGTTGCGCAAGGCGTCGATGCTCGTGCCGTCGGGTACTGCTACTTCGACGGCAACAACCGTCACCCCGGCGGTACGGTCGGCGACTCGCAGGCCTGCCTCCACGCTGCCCGGGCCGGCCGGTGCGGTCAACGCCACCTCCATCCGAGCACCGAGGACAAGCTCGTTCACCCGGTCCATCGGAACGACCAACGGGCCGACGAGGTCTGCGAAAGAGCTGCCCCGGTACTCGAGATGTTGTGCCGCAGCAACATCGAGCGGCGCATTGCCGGGAGGGAAAACAGCGGCATCGTCGCACAGGCGATGAAAGAACTTTGGAATCATCGGTTCGGTCCCCGGCCTGCCCAGGTCCACGCATACCCGGTGTCCTCGCACGCCAGCGCACCTTCGCCCAGTTCGAGCGGGCGGAACGTATCGACCATGACGGCCAGTTCGTCGAAGAACTCGGCACCGATACTGCGTTCGTAGGCACCGGGTTGCGGCCCGTGAGCGTGCCCGCCTGGATGCACCGAGATCGAACCCTGGCCGATTCCGGAACCTTTGCGGGCCTCGTAGTCGCCGCCGACATAGAACATGATCTCGTCCGAGTCGACGTTGGAGTGGTAGTACGGCACCGGAATTGCCAGCGGGTGGTAGTCGACCTTGCGTGGAACGAAGTTGCAGATCACAAAATTGGAACCCTCGAACGCTTGGTGCGCGGGCGGTGGTTGATGCACGCGGCCGGTGATCGGTTCGTAGTCGGAGATGTTGAACGTGTACGGGTACAGGCAGCCGTCCCACCCCACCACGTCGAACGGATGCTGCGGGTAGACGTATCGGGTCCCGACGATCCCCGTCGAACCGCGGTGTTTGACAAGCACTTCCACGTCGGTTCCCTCGCCGAGCAGAGGCTCGCTGGGGCCGTGCAGATCGCGTTCACAGTAGGGAGCGTTCTCGAGCAACTGGCCGTACTTCGACAGGAACCGCTTCGGTGGCGCGATGTGACTGTTGGCTTCGATGGCGTACGCGCGAAGTGGACCGTGAGGAATCCAGCGGTGCGTCGTCGCGCGCGGAATGAGCACGTAGTCGCCCTGCTGCGCCTGCAGCGCGCCGAATGCCGTTTCCACTGTGGCAGAGCCGGATTCGATGTAGACCATCTCGTCGCCGATCGAATTTCGATACAGCGGTGAGGTTTTCGATGCGACGACGTACGACAGTCTGACGTCGGCGTTGCCGAGGACGAGTCGCCGGCCGGTGACGACGTCGGTGCCGGCCACCGCGGATTCGGGAAACAGCTCGTGCAACTTCAGGTGCCGCGGCACGAGTGGATGGTTGGGCGTCGTGGATTGATCAGGGAGTTCCCACACCGTGGCATCGACGATGGCCGATGGTATGTGGCGGTGATAGAGCAGAGACGAGTCCGACGAGAAGCCCTCTTCGCCCATCAGCTCCTCGAAGTAGAGGTTGCCCTCTGGAGTTCGGTGCTGGGTGTGCCGCTTCGGCGGTATCGATCCGAGTTGCCGGTAGTAGGCCACGTCATCGCTCCTGTGCTCTGTTCACCGATTATAATAAATACATTAACTACTTTGACGTGATCTACACAACCTTCAGTTGCGTCCCCGGACGTCGAACTGGCTGCGGTGAGTGATGAGTTTGGTCAACAGCATCACCAGAATCCGCTGTTCGGGTTCGGTGAGCGCGCTGGCCCACGCGTTCTCCCGTTCGTTCTGTTCGGCGAAGGTCTCCACCATTTCGTCGTGCCCCTGCGCGGTGAGGGCGAGGCGCACCGAACGCCCGTCCTTCTCGTCGGGCGTACTGGCGAGCAGGCCGCCGGAGATGAGTGTCTTGGACAGGTTCGACACGGCCGCGCGGCTCATGCCGGTCAGTTCGGCTGCTCGTCGCGGTTCGATCGGGCCTGCCAGCCACGTGACGAACATCAGTCGGAACGACGACCACGACCAGCCTCGGGGGCGATGAACCGTCGCCTCCAAGTCGTAGGTGACGATGTTCGACGCCCGGTTGAGCGTCAGCAGAACCTCGGTGGCCAACTGATGCTCGAACCCGTAGTCGCGGGCCAGCGTGGTGTTGGCGGTCTCGATGAACGACCAGAAATCGGGCTCGGGTGCGGCGGTCACGGATTCACTGTATCCACGAAATCATCTGATCAACACCTTTATTACTTGAGTGGGCGCGATTCGTGTCTCATCCCGGAGGGTTCATGATGGACGCATGAGCTCGAAGAACCTGTTCGGCGGCCCCCGGACCCTGCTGATCGTGGCGGCAGTGGTCATCGTGATCGCACTCGTCGCTGCCGCCGCGACGTTGATCGTCCGTGCTGTGCTCGGGCCGCCCGAGGGTGAGAACAAGTTCGAGATCCAGGGCTACTCGGTTGTTCAGGTCGATCCCCAGGTCAGCGACCTCGCGCTCGCCACGCGCTAGCCGACTCTGCGGCGACCCGCGGGTCGTGTGTCTGCTGAAAGTTTCGGCCGCCGCGGGCGAACGTGCGGAGCGTGGCGGCGGGTACCTCGTGCTCGGGAACGGGCTCGCCCGTCCACTCGCAGTCACGAACAAAGATCATGTTCGACGCCACTGCGTCGTCGCTGTGATCTTCCCGCAGTGAGCCGAAAATTCGGCCGAGGAAGTACTCCCCGCTCGCGGTTCGCGTCCAGACGAAAGATCCGTCCGGAACCTGTTCGAAGCGCTCGACCCGTCGTAGCGATCGTTCGTCGTCGGCCGCCATGCCGCACAGTCCATAGGTAAGGGCACGCTCGACGCCGTCCGGCATCGGTGCGCGATAGACATTCGGCATATCGCCGAGCCTAGAGCCCGAGGGGTTTACAGACCTTCTGGTCCGTTGCACGATGTACTCGGACATCGGACGAATTCGACGAACTGGGGAGCATCGTGTTTTCGAGAAAAAGAGTTATTCGCCTCGTTGCGGCACCGTTGATGGCGGGAGCCTTGACGCTGGCAACGGCGGGCATCGCGTCGGCCGCGACCACTATGGAGCTCAGGCCGGTACAGGCATTCGTCTTCTTCCAACACGGGGTCAGCTTCGGGTCGGGGCCGGTCGAGGCAACGGCGACGGTGGGCATCGAGGCAGGGGAAGTCACGGTGACGACAGCGAGCAAGATTTCGGGTGCGGGTGACATGGGCTCGTCCGCGGTCGGCCTGCTGCCGGTTCCGGTGACCGTGGTGTGGACGAACATCGACAACGGCCGATCCGGTTCGGCGGGTGGGATATCGACCGAGCCGATCACTCTCGCTACCGGTGCGGGCCGTGTCGATCTCACGATCACGACGGACACTCCCAACCTTCCCGGTGGTGGCCGCGTCGTTGTGGAGTAGCTGTGTGAACCTCAGTCTGGAGTTCGAGTTTCCGTCGAGTAACCGGCCTGGCGTAGGCCGAATTCGACTGCGCCGCGGTGGCCGAACAGTCCTGGTAGTCCGCCTGAGTGCAACAGGACTGTTCGCTCGCCTGCCTTGATCGTCGAATCCTCCACGGCAGCAACGAGTCCGGCGGCGGCTCGACCGGAATAGACAGGGTCGAGCACGAGCCCCTCGGTGCGGGCGACCAACGTCATTGCTGCGGCGACGGAATCGGACAGCACCGCATACCCCTCGCCGACGAGATCGTGCCGGAGTCTCAACTGCTCCCGATCGATCGGCCGATTGGCGAAATGAAGTACACGATCCACCGGATCCGATACGGCGCCGCAGTCGATGCCGAGGACGCGTTCGGCACCGAGGCGTCGGACGAGCCCCGCCATCGTTCCTCCTGATCCGACCGCTGCGACGATCGTGTTCACTGCGGGTATCTCGGCCAGGATTTCGTCGGCGCACGAGACGTAGCCCTCGACACTGTCCAGCGAGGTACCGCCGAACGGGATCAGTGATGCCCCCTTGCCCAGTTCGGCGGCGGTCTCGGCGGCTCGCTCGTCCAACGGGTCGGTGCCGGCCCAGACGATCCGCGCCCCGAACAGGCCGTCGAGCACGATATTTCCGCTTTCGTTCGCCTGGGGTGCGCCGGCCAGGATCAGCACTACGTCGAGGCCGAGTCGTGCACCTGCGGCCGCTGTGAGCCGGGCGTGGTTACTCTGCGCCGCGCCGCTGGTGACGAGTGTGGTGGCCCCGGCCTCGATCGCCGCCCCGATGAGCCATTCGAGCTTGCGGACCTTGTTTCCGCCGCCGCCCGGCCCGAGAAGGTCGTCGCGTTTGATCCACAGATCGTCCGGGCCGAGCCCCAGGGCCGCAGCCAGCCGGGGCGCGGGTTCCAGTGGCGTGGGGTACTGCGACAGAGTCACCTTGGGCACCTGGTCACTGTAGGGCGTGCGGGGCGTGCGAGGCGTCCTTGTTCAAAATGGAATTGGGTGCTAGGTTGAAGCTTCAACTTAGCCCTAGAAGGACCCCTCATGACCTCTGTCGTCAACCCGCCCGTCGCGGGAGCCGCGTTCGACGCATTTCTCGCCGATACCGCACCCGCGAGCCGGTCGCAGCAGATGTGGACCCCGAGCGACGGGCCGATGCCCGCCTTGTACATCAGCCATGGCGCGCCCCCGGTCTTCGACGACGAACTCTGGATGGACCAGCTGTTCACCTGGTCGCAGTCGATGCCCAAGCCGAAGGCGATTCTCATCGTCAGCGCGCACTGGGAAGAGGCTCCGCTGAGCCTGTCTGCCTCGGCGGCCGCGACCCCACTGGTCTACGACTTCGGTGGTTTTGCTCAGCGGTACTTTTCGATGGAATACCGCACACCCGACGCCGAGGCCTTGGCCGCTCGCGTTGCTGCGGCAATCCCGGCGTCGGAAAATCTGCACCGACACACTTCTCGCGGACTCGATCACGGTGCCTGGGTTCCCCTGAAGGTGATGTACCCGTATGCCGACGTCCCCGTTCTCCAGTTGAGCCTGCCGACCCATGCTCCCGACCGGTTGATGGCCATCGGCGCGGCACTCAAAGAGCTTCGCGCCGAGGGAGTCTTGGTCATCGGATCCGGATTCATGACGCACGGGTTGCCGTTCCTCTCGCGCGCGAACTTCACCACCAATACGGTCCCGACGTGGTCCGAGGACTTCGATCTCTGGGCGGCCGACGCGTTGGCGCGCGGTGACGTCGCAACACTGGCGGACTTCCGCAGTGCCGCACCGGGAATGCCCTATGCCCACCCGACCGTCGAACACTTCACGCCGCTGTTCGTCACGCTCGGTGCCGCCGAGAACCCGGAAGCCCCGGTCGCCACGGCGATCACCGGCTTCCAGTTCGGTTTGGCGAAGCGGTCATTCGCGGTCGCGTGACGAACCGGCGTAACTCAGTGCACTTGGGATCGGTTCACTTCTGAATCTCTTTCGATTCGAGGATTGTTATCCACGCCACTTCGCTCTACAGTTCTGAGCACCATCTCGGACATCGGTGTCCAAGATGGACGGATGCGCTGTACGAACCGTCGCCGGGCGCGCCTCCTGTGGATCCCGTCCTCCGGCGCGAAGGAGTACACCCGTGTCTTCTGCCCGCTCGTGGACGCTGCGTACAGCGATCAGCGTGATGACCGCCGCTGCGGCTTTTACTGCCATGACGACGCCCGCTGCTGCTGCACCTGATTCGCCCGAGGTGGAAATTCAGCCGCCTCTGGCACCGTTCACGTGGCCGAAGATTCCGGAGTTCGACACCGACTTCTACGTTCCGCCCGCCGACGTGGTGGCCGCGGCAGCGCCGGGTCAGATCATCGCTGCGCGGCCGGTCGAGCTGGCCACTCTCAACGTCATCCCCACGCAGGTCGACGCGTGGCAGTTGTCTTTCCGGTCCAACAACGGTCGCGACGAGCCGATCGCTGCGGTGACCACGGTCATCAAGCCACGTGGCGTCCCTGCCGCATCGCGGCCCTTGATATCCATTCAGCTGGCCGAGGATTCTCTCGCTGCCTACTGCGCGCCCTCGTATGCGATGCGCGCGGGTGCGATTCCCTGGCCGGTCACAGGCGCGGTGACGTCGGGTGCTCAATTCCTCGAGGTGCAGGCAGCGTTGGCGCAGGGCTGGGCGGTATCGGTACCCGATCATCAAGGTCCGAACAACTCGTTCGCAGCAGGGCCGGTCGCCGGTCGGATCACCCTCGACGGCATCCGAGCGGCCGAGAACTTCGCGCCGATGCAGTTGGCCGGGGAGGCCACCAAGGTGGGGATGAGCGGCTACTCCGGTGGCGCGATAGCGACCGGACATGCAGCCGAACTGGCCGAACGCTACGCCCCTGAGCTCGACATCGTCGGAGTCACCGAGGGCGGAACCCCCGCTGAACTCGGGGCTTTGGTGGACAACGCGAACAACACACTAGGCTCGGGAATCGTCGCTGCCGGAATCATCGGTGCCAGTCGTGAAGATCCCGAGTTGGCCGATTTCATCGACGAACACATCGATCCGCTCGGCCGGGCGTTGTTCGCGGCCAAGGACAATCTCTGCGTCGGTTACAGCTCGGCGCTGCTGCCGTTCGTCAATCTGAAGGGCTTTCTGCACACCGAGGGCGACCCGATCCAACAACCAGTGGTGAAGAAGGCTCTGTCCGCGATGCGGCTCGGCGACACCACTCCGAACATGCCGCTCTACGTCTATCACTCCAACCCGGACTGGCTGGTGCCGGTCGGACCGGTCAACGCGATGGTCGATTCGTATTGCAGCCGTCCGGGTGCCGATGTCACCTACACCCGCGACCATTTCAGTGAGCACATCACCCTGGAATTGATCGCCTTTCCGAGCGCGGTGCTGTGGATGCGTGATCGCTTTGCCGGGATTCCGGTGGAACCGGGTTGCCGAACGAACGATGTCGGCTCGATGGCGCTCGACACGAGTGCACACCCGCTCTTCGTCGATGCGGTAGGCGAGATAATCGCCGGACTGTTCGGTAAGCCGATCGGGGCGTGAGGGAACCGGTCGGCGTACGGGAAGCCGCAGTGTCACCGGCGGTAGACTCCGCCGGTGACAGTCGCCGACGACCAGGGCCGCATCTACGCGGGACAATCGTCCGCCGCGCGAAAAGCCGATCGCCGCGCACGGTTCTTGCACGCCGGGATCGAGGTCATCGGGGCACGCGGATACGCAGCCACCTCGGTCGCGGATATCTGCGCTGCAGCCGGTCTGGCACGCAGTCAGTTCTACAGCGAATTCGCCAACCGTGAGGCGCTGCTCGTGGATGTGTACGACCTGATTCAAGACGACGCCCTGGCTGCAGTCGTCGCCGCGCTCGACGGGCAACTCGACCGAGATCGACGCGCGCTTGTGGCTGCTGCGATGACGGCCTTGGTCGGATCGATCGGAGGGGACCCACGCCGAGCACGAATTTCCTACCTGGAGATGCTGGGTGTCAGCGATGCCGTCGAGCAGCACCGGACGCGCCGTCGTGCACAGTGGGTGGAGTTCTTCGAGAACACCCTGCGCTCGGAAGTCGGTTCCGATTTCGTTCCGCCAGGTGGATACCGTTTGGCCGCAACGGCATTCCTCGGTGCGCTCACCGAGATCGTCTCAGACTGGTCCCGCACCGAGCCCCCTCGCCCACCTATCGAGCACATCGTGGAGACGATGGTCGCCGTTCTGGGAGCGTTCGTTCCGGACCTGAACTGAACTGCAGCGTGTGGCGCAATACAGTGGACCGATGACACCTGCCACCGGTCCACTCGCAGGCCTCGTGGTCGCGGACTTCTCCCGTGTGCTCGCCGGCCCGTACGCGACGATGATGCTCGGCGACATGGGCGCGGACGTGATCAAGATCGAGCGACCCGGAATCGGTGACGACACCCGATCCTGGGGCCCGCCATACGACTCTGCAGGCACAGCAACGTATTTCAATTCGGTGAATCGCAACAAGACGTCGAAGTTCCTGGACCTGCAGTCCGAGAGCGGGGTGGCTGAGGCACGTGAGATCGTCTCGGGCGCGGACATCGTGATCGAGAACTTCCGCGCCGGAACGATGGACCGCCTCGGTCTGGGCTATTCGACTGTGTCGCAATCGAATCGGGGCCTGATCTACTGCTCGATCTCTGGCTTCGGCACCGGGGGAGGAGCTGCGCTCCCCGGATACGATCTGGTGGTCCAAGCCGTCGGCGGGCTCATGAGCGTCACCGGCCCCGACGCCTCGACACCGACCAAGGTGGGAGTGGCGATGGTCGACATCGTCAGCGGTCTACATGCACTGAGCGGAATCCTTGCCGCACTGCATCATCGATCACAGACCGGTGCTGGCCAGCAGGTGCACACCTCGCTGATGGCGTCGGTGCTGTCCGCGTTGAGCAACCAGTCGGCGGCGTACCTCGGGGCAGGCGTTGTGCCCGTCCCGATGGGAAACAAGCATCCCTCGCTCGTGCCGTACGAGGTGTTCGAGACCGCCGACCGTCCATTGGCGCTGGCCGTGGGAAACGACCGGCAGTTCCAGGCGTTGGTCGAGGTGCTGAACGAGCCGAGACTGGCAGAGGATGATCGCTTCTCCACCAACTCTGCTCGCGTCGAACATCGCGATCACCTGGTCGACGCGTTGACCTCGGCGCTGCGGGCACGTACCGCGGACGAATGGTACCGAGATCTGATGGCCCGCAACGTCCCCGCGGGGCCGGTCAATTCCATCGAAGAGGCGTTTGCCTTCGCGGAATCGCTCGGTCTCGAACCGCGAGTGCAGGTTCCGGGTTCAGTGGCCGACGGCGTCCGTAATCCGCTGGACTTCTCGGCCACCCCGGTGAACTATCGCTTGCCACCGCCCGCCGGGACCTAGTTCAACGCCCACTTCACCGACACGGACACGCTGACGGTCTGCTGTCCCGGTTCGATGGGCACCGCCGTGTCGAACGAAGTGGCGGACTCGCCGAACGACCTCGGCTGCTCCTGGCCGGTGATCGACTCGGTGATCGACAGAACGTCACCGAGTTCTCCGCCTGCGAGCGATGCGTACTGCTCGGCGCGATCGCGGGCATCGGCGAACGCCCTGGACCGGGCATCGGAGATCAGCTCGGAATCGTCGTCGATCTTGAAGGAGACTCCCGAGATGCGGGTCGCGTTTCCGCCGGCCGTTGTGGCGTCGCCCAACACCGCGGAGGCCTTCGACAGGTCGCGAACCGTGACCTGCAAGGTGTTGGTGGCCTGATATCCGGAGATAGCCGAGGTGCCGCCCGGCAATGCGCCCGAGTACTGCGGATCGATCGACACCTGTTGGGTCTGGATGTCCTCGCGAGCGACGCCGGCCGCAATCACTGCGTCCGTGACCTCACTGACGGCAGAATTGGCCTGTTCGATGGCGGCGGTGACGTCCTCGGCAGTGGCCTGAACACCGATCTGGGTTGTCAACGTATCCGGTGCACCCTGGACTTCTCCCACGCCGTTGACGTTCACTCCGGGAGGTCCATCGGGGGACGACGTCGCTGGGCTGCTGCACCCCGCGGTCAGGGCCACGGTCAGCAACAGGGCCGATGCGCACGATCCGATCATCCATCGATTTCGACTCATCGCCGTAGTGTCCATCATGACAGGCGAATTGGGAAGGCTCAGGCCTTGCGATACTCGGCGTCGAACGTCACGGTCACCTCGTCCACCACCTTCATGGCTCCGAACATCTGCGAATACGGAGTGATCTTGTAATCCGATTGGCGCACAATAGTTTCGGACTCGATGTGCCATCGATCACCGAGGTCGGTGGCGGTCACATCCACAGTGATCTCCCTGGACACGCCGTGAATCTCGGCCGTGCCGGCCAGTCGAAATCCGGAGTCGACGGCGGTGATCTCTTCCGAAACGAATCGAATCGATGGATATCGGTCGGCCTCGAAACTCTTGAGCGCGTTTGCCTTCGCCACAATTTTCTCCGGTCCGATCAAGGGTGTGAGTCCACCCTCTCCATGGACCACCTCGAGTGAACTCACCTCGGCAACGAGGGTGACCGCGGTGGGTGCCTCCCCCGACCACTCGACTGTCGCGGTCCAGGAGGTCACCGCAATCGTGAGGCGATGGCCCATCTTGGCTGCCCGTCCGGTGACATCCGTCCGAACGGCCAACTGTCCATCGTCCGATGCGTCGAGCGTCCAGGTCGCGGTAGTCATGCCCCGACTGTATCGGTCCCGCAGAACCGAAGAAGGGACGCGGCGCAGGTGGTTAGGGTGGAGCCATGTTCTCCAATTCCCCTCGAACATTCGTTGCCGACGCCCTCCGCGGCTTCGTCGCCGCCACCGACGACGTCACCTTGCATGCCGATCCCGGATTTCTCACCCGCCGCTATCGCATCTCCGACGGTCAGGTTGCCCTCCTGTCCGGTGGGGGATCGGGCCATGAGCCGATGCATGCCGGATTCATCGGTCGCGGCATGCTCACCGGTGCGTGCCCCGGTCTGGTCTTCACCTCACCGAACGCCCTTCAGGTGCACGAGGCATCCAAGGCGGTGGACTCCGGCGGCGGCGTGGTGCACATCGTGAAGAACTACACCGGCGACGTGATGAACTTCAAGATCGCCCGAGAATTGTTGCAGGAGGACGGCATCGTCGCCGACGTGATTCTCGTCGACGACGACGTGGCCAGTGAGAGCGAGGACGGCCCGGGACGTCGCGGCACCGCAGCGACGATCGTCGTCGAAAAGGTCTGCGGCGCAGCGGCAGAACGCGGTGACAGTTTGCAGGCGGTCGTTGCGCTTGGGCGTCGAACAGCGGAGAACGCGCGCAGTATGGCTGTCGCGCTGAACCCGCCGACGCTACCGGGCGCCGACGGCCCGTCGTTCGAATTACCCAAGGAGGAAATCGAACTCGGCATCGGTATCCACGGAGAACGCGGCACCGACCGCGTGCCCGGGCTGCCTGCTCGGGAGATCGTCGCGAAACTGACCGATCCCATCGTGGACTCACTCGGGTTGAACTCGGGCGAATCGGTGATCGCGGTGGTCAACGGGCTCGGGCAACGCACCCGCTGGAGCTGCACCTGCTGTTCGGTGAACTCTCGGAGTACCTGCACGGCAAAGGGATCGAGATCTCCCGCTCGCTCGTCGGTAGCTTCGTCACCGCGTTGAACATGGGCGGAGCGTCGATCACCCTCGTGCGCGCCGACGACGAGATGCTCGAACTCTGGGACGAGCCGACCGACGCTCCCGGTTGGCCCAACGCCCAGAGCCGGGGTGCGAAGCCGGTGGCCGAACGCGGCGCATTCGGGCCGACGTTCTCACCGTCCGACACCGGTGTGAAGTCGACCTTCGTTTCCGAGTGGATCGGGTCGTGGGCGCAGCGTGTGCTCGGCGAGGAGCCGGCTCTGACCGAGTTGGATCGCAAAGCGGGCGACGGCGACTTCGGAACCAACATGGTGGCCGCACTCGAACAACTCGATCTGGATGCAGTGAAGGAAACCTATTCGGCAGCAACGGTATTCGAAGCAGTCAGCGAGGCCTACCTGGGCCACGCGGGTGGTACGTCCGGCGCACTGTTCGGCATCTGGTTCCGCCAGTTCTACCGGACGATGCTCGAATCCGAGCCCTCCGCTGCGGCGATCGCAGAGGCGGCACGGGCGGGACTGGACAGCATCACCGAACTCGGCGGCGCACGGGTGGGCGACAAGACGATGGTCGACGCCATCGCCCCGGCCGTCGAGGCGCTCGAGAAGGACGGGGGCACCCTGCAGCATGCCGCCGACGCCGCAAAGACCGGAGCCGAATCGACCAAGGACATCACCGCCAACCGCGGTCGCGCCAGCTACGTCGGTGAGGCCGCGCGAGGCGTCGTCGACCCCGGTGCGCTGGTCATGGCGTGGTTCTTCGAGGCGGCAGCTTCTAACGGATCGAACTGAGAAAGACCTCCGCGATCGCTTCGAGGCCGGCTTGATCGTCGGCGTCGAAGCGGTTCGGCACGGGGCTGTCCAAGTCGAACACGCCGATCAGAGTGTCGCCCTGGTACAGCGGTACGACGACCTCGGAGCGAGTGTTGGCATCGCACGCGATGTGACCCGGGAAGGCGTGAACGTCGGCAACTCGCTGCGTCTCGCGGGTGGTGGCGGCAGCGCCGCACACTCCTTTGCTCAGAGCGATGCGCACGCAGGCGGGCTGACCTTGAAACGGACCGACGACGAGTTCGGTGCCGTCGTACAGGTAGAAGCCGACCCAATTGACCTCCGGCAGAGCGTGATAGACCAACGCGGAGAGATTGGCGGCATTGGCGATCAGGTTCGACTCGTCGTAGACGAGGCCCTTGGCCTGCTCGGCCAGCTGCTGATACTGCTCTACCTTGGACCCGTTCAGTTCGGTCGCGGTGAAGGACATGCGCCGAGTCTAAGCGCACACCCCAGCACCACCAGATACGCCGACATGCCGCCCACCTGAACTCGCTGGGCGACACCGAGGCCGTGATCGCCAGGAAGGTTGTCGGCGATCATCAGCCACGCCGTTGCCAGGGTCGTGACAGCCAGCACCGCGACACCGAGCGTCCGAAGCAGGGGATAGGGCTCATAGCGGAATGCAGCGAGCGTGAACGCGATCATGACCGTGAAGATCGCGAACACCGCGATGGTGCTGGTGAGTGCGTGCAGGTGATGGAGTTGCGGGAACAATCCGCTGGGCTCGATCGGGCAACTCGGATCGTCGGCGGCCACACACTCGAGTGGAAGTTTTGCGTCGGCGATGGTGGCGATACCGAAGATGCCCGACGCCACCCAGCCGGTGACGACGAGCCGTCGACGCTGGGTGGCGAGGAAGCCGAGGACCGCCGCGACGATCATCAGTGAACCGGTGACGACGTCTGCGGTGGAGAAGAATTCGCGGTACGGCTGATCGCGGGCGTCGAGTTCGCTGAGAAACGATGTGGTGGGGTCGAGACCGGTGTCGATGAAGAATTCGGCCACCCACGCGGAGTACAGCAGTCCGGCGAGGATCAAGCAGATCGCCACTACGACGCTGCGGATATCAACGCCTTCAGTTTTCGAACGCACCGATCAAGGCTAGCCAGTCAGTACATCGGCAGCTGCCACCGCCAGTGCGACCGCGGACTCGCACTGGTCGGTCAGGACGGTCAGTGTGGGAACCGTGCGGGCAAAGAGGGCGGCAGTGTCGTCTTTCTCGGGCATACCGAGCACGGGGTTGCCCAACACGATGTCCGCGAAGCACGCCGATTCCGAGCCGCGTGTTTCGACGGTGTAGCCGCCCTGCTCGACGGTCTTGCGGTCATTCGAACGCATGTCACCGTCGACGTAGTCGAGAGTGACGTCGAGCATCGCCACGTTGTCCTCGAACGTTGCCGAGGACGCCGTGAAGTGGCAACGGTACGGATCGGAGGGAGGGTTCCAGCGGTCCACCGTCCAGGTTGCGGGCAAGTGTTCCAAGACGGCGCATACATCTCTCGAGGCAAGCGGGAGGTTGTACTTCGAATCGGCGCGCAGCGGTGGATCCTCCAAGAGACGCAGTGCGGTCTCGGTCGCCGACTTTGCTGCGGAGCAGGCGTCCGCGTCGGCGCGATAGACGTCGATCGTGGCGAAGCCGCGGCCGGATTCGGTGTGGAAACCGTCCATGGGCCCCGGGGCGGAGCCCTCGAACTCGTCGCGGAGCGGAAACCCGATGCGGCACGACCCTTGCGACGAGTTGTCCAGATACACCTGTTCGTCACCGATCGTGATCTGCTCGTAGTCCGTGTCGTCGGACGTCGGTTGATATCCGTTCAGATCGATCGAGACGGAGTCGGTGGCGCTCGATCTCCCAGAATTCAGGCTGGCCGAGCACGTGCTCAACTCGCCATCGGGGCGGAGCTGGACCACGGTGCCGAGGGCAGCGAGATCGGCCTCGGTGAGAAAACCACAGGGATCGAGACTGCGTACGAATGCTGCCGTGTCGGCCAGATATTGGTCTGCCTCCGACATCTCGAATCCGTACCTGTTCGGCGGTAAAGAACTGCCGGTGGGCGACGAACTGCCAGCGGGGAAGGCGCTGCCGAGCAACACCACCGCGCATCCGCTCGTCGATACCGACATCGCCAGCGCCACTGCCGCGAGCAACCAATTTCTGCGCACTGTTTTCCCCCGAACTCGAATCGACCGATCATGGGGTTGGACGCGCGGGGACGGGAAAGGGTTTCAGGCGGGAGTGGAGCCCGCGGAATGACCCAGATTATTCAGCTTGGAGTTCGTTCTCAACGCGGTCGGCGGCGACGGCGGGATCTTCGTGTTCCCAGATGCGCACCACGCGCCAGCCCTCCGCGAGGAGCTTCTCATCGGTGTCGCGATCGCGGGCGACGTTGGCGGCCAATTTGTCGGCCCACCACTGAGCGTTGTTGCGGGGCTTGGTCGCGTGCACCGGGCAGCTGTGCCAGAAGCAACCGTCAACGTAGACCGCGACTTTGCGTTTGGGGAACACCAGATCTGCTCGACGCCGCATGCCCTTCAGCGGAGCACGATCGACGAAATACCGCAGACCTCGCCGGTGCAGTGCCCGCCGCAGGGCCACCTCCGGTTTGGTGTCGCGGCGTTTCTGCTTGCTCAGTCTCGCGCTGGTTTTCGCATCGGTTATCGGCCGGGAAGCGCTCACACCGGAACCCGCTCGGCGTATCCGCCCATGCGCTCGAGGTGGGCGTCGAGATCGTCGAGGAATCCCGGAGCGAAACGGAGGCTGCCGGCCCGGGCCCGTTTGAGAAATCCGGCGGTCGCGCGTGCGGAGAGCAGCTTCGAGTCGTCGAGAAAGCCGGCCAGGTCCTCGTACGGTTCGTGCACCGGCATGGTCGAGATCGTCACCTTGAACGTCGTCCGGTCACGTCCCCAGGCTGCTGTCGGCCAGGCCTGGCCAGGCAGAACAGTCGCATCGTTCGAGGCGTCGTAGGGCTTCGGGTCGTCGAGAGCGCGCGCGGCCCATGACGCCATCCGCACACTGACGGCATTGCCGACGAGCTTCCAGCGATGTCCGCTGCGGACGCCGGGCTGCTGGACGGCAGGCAGCGTCCAGTCCGGATCGAATCCCTGCAGACGCTCGGCCCCGATGATGCCGGGCGTGACGATTTCCCCGGACGGCAACCGCACCGCCGGGGGACTGGCAATGCCGAGTGAGGACCCGCCCTTGAGCGTCGGGACCGCGTTGACGGCCCAGCCCAGTCCGCGGATTCCCTCGGTCCAGTAGAACCCGCACGGCTGGGTGCTCGGGTCGCCGTCGGGCAACTGGCCTGCATCCTGGGAGAACAGCACCTCGCGCGGATCGTCGGTGCGCGAGGCCAGCATCACCACCCGCTGCCGACGCTGCGGCAATCCGAACGCTCGGGCGTCGACGACGCGGTAGGCCCACATGTAACCGAGATCTTCGAGTGCGTCGGTGATGTGCCGCATGGCGGCCCCGCGGCCGAGTTGCAGCATGAACGGCACGTTTTCGATCAGCAGCCAGCGCGGGCCGCGCCGCCGCGTGACCAGCCGGAACACCTCGTCGACCAGGCCGGATCGGGCACCGGTGATGCCGGCGGTGCGTCCAGCCTGGGACAGGTCCTGGCACGGGAAGCCTGCCGCTACCAGTTCGGTGTCGGCAGGCAGGCTGCGAAGTGTGGTGACATCGCTGTGCAGGGGGACGTGAGGCATACGGGCGGTGAGGACGGCTTGGGCTCCGGGATCGACCTCGCACAGCAACTGCGTCGACCAGCCCGCCTCGGCCAGCCCCAGCTCGAGCCCGCCGATTCCCGCGAACAACCCGACCATCGACCGTGCGCTCACGTGTGCCCTTCTCTCGCCCGACGGTCCTACGGTACTCGAGAGTGGTCGGCCTTGACCTCGACCTAGCTCGAGGTTTCACACTGGAATGCGAGCGCCGAAAAATCGGTTGGAAACTGAGCCTGTGCAATGAAATCATTCGAGCACAGCAATAAGGAGAAGAACTGTGTCTACGGGTGTGCTCGATCCCGAAACCCGAACCCGCGATCAGCCATACCCGGACACGGCGAAGGTGCCCAGCTCACTGCAGCGTTTTGCGCCGTTCCTGGCCCCGTACAAGTGGTTCTACATCGGCTCGATCGTGGTCTCGCTCATCGCGACTCTGACCGGTCTGGTCATTCCTCTGGTGATACAGCGCGTCATCGACGGACCCATCACCGATCGCAATTTCTCGGCGGTGTGGTGGCCCGCAGCGTTGATTTTGCTGTTGGGCACCATCGACGCGGCCGGGATTTGGGTGCGGCGTTACCTGGTGTCCAGGCCGTCGAGTCAATTCGAGATCACAGCTCGTGCAACAGTATTCGACAAATTGCAACGGCTCTCGGTTGCGGCGCATGAAAGTTGGGAATCGGGGCAGCTGCTCTCGCGCGCCATCGCCGATCTCGGTTCGCTGCGCCGGTTCATGGCCTTCATCGGCCCGTTCATCATCATCAACGCCGTCACGCTCGTGGTGGGTATCGGCGTATTGCTGGTGCAGTCCTGGCAATTGGGGCTGATCATGCTGGTGACGTCGGTGCCGCTGGTGATCGCCTGCACCAAGTTCGAGACGCTGTACCGCGTCGTAGCGCGTGATGCTCAGGATCAGGCGGGAGATGTCACGACGACGGTCGAGGAATCCATCCAGGGCATTCGCGTCCTGAAGGCGTTCGGTCGAAGTGCGCACCTGGGCAAGCAGTTTCTTCGGCAGGCTCGTACTCTTCGCGGAACCGAGCTGAAGAAGGTGCGCTACCTCGCGATCATCTGGGCCGTCATAGTCGGGCTGCAACCGATCACCATCGGAGCGATTCTGGCCGTGGGGACGTACTCGATCGTGCAGGGCACGATGACGGTCGGCACCCTCGTTGCGGCCATCGCCATCGTCACGTTCCTGTTGTGGCCGATCGAATCGTTCGGCTACCTGCTGGCCGAGCTGAACAATGCACGTACAGCAGCGGATCGGTACTGGGAGATCATGGACACTCCCGAAACCGTCACCGATCCAGACAATCCCGTCGAACTGCCCGAAAGAATCCGTGGCCGAGTGCAATTCGACCGCGTGGGATTCACCTTTCCCGACTCGTCCTTGCCGCTGCTCGAGGATGTCAGTTTTGTCGTCGAGCCGGGGGAGACCGTTGCGCTCGTCGGTAACACCGGCAGCGGAAAGACCGCACTGACCAACCTGGTTCCTCGGCTGTTCGACGTCACCGAGGGGTCCATCACGATCGACGGTATCGACGTGGCCTCGATGCGGTTGTCGGACCTGCGTTCCATCGTGTCGGTGGCCTTCGAGGATCCGGTGCTGTTCTCGGCCAGTGCGCGCGAGAACATCGCACTCGGTTCTCCTGGGGCGTCCGACGCGGAGATTGCGGAGGCGTTGGAGATCGCGCACGCAACGGATTTCGTCGAGCGGCTGCCGTGGGGTTTGGCCACTCGCATCGGAGAGCAGGGCATGAGCCTGTCCGGCGGACAGCGGCAGCGGCTCGCGTTGGCACGCGCGGTGCTGGGCAAGCCACGGGTGCTGGTGCTCGACGACCCGCTGTCCGCGCTCGACGTGGACACCGAAGCGAAAGTACAGAAGGAGTTGCGGCGCGTGTTGGCGCATTCGACGACAGTGCTGGTGGCACACCGGCCGTCGACCGCTGCGTTGGCCGACCGCGTGCTCTATCTCGAGAACGGAACAATTGTGGAGCAGGGAACACACGAGGGACTGTTGGCGTCGTCGCCGCGGTACCGCGAGGTGATGGGGTCGGTCCATGAGTGATCAGAGCGCCACCGAGGATTGGCGGGGCGTCGGCGGGGAGGAATCCGAGGTCGACGCCACCGGAAACCTGGTGCTGGCCGGACGTTCTCGTCGCTTGCTGGCATCACTGGTGCGCCCGTACAAGAAGCAGGCCCTGCTGTCGTTCCTGATCATTCTGGTCGACAACATCACCTACGTGGCGGGCCCACTGTTCATCGCCTATGCACTGGACAACGGCGTCGGCGCTGCGGGGCAGGGCGATTGGGGTCCGTTGCTGTGGGCGGTCGGCGGCTACACCGGCTTCGGTCTGCTCGGAATGTTCACCACCTATGCGTTTCTCACCGTCTCGGGGCGGCTCAGCCAGAACATCCTCTACGACCTGCGTGGCCGGGTGTTCGATCATGCACAGAAGCTGAGCCTGTCGTTCCACGAGAAATACACCTCGGGACGGCTGATCTCGCGACTGACCAGCGACGTCGAGTCTCTGCAGACCTTGCTCGAGAGTGCGCTCAACGATGCATTGACGGCCATCCTGTCGATGGTGTCGATCGCGATCATCCTTGTGTATCTCGATGTGCCGATGGCGTTGATCGTGCTGGCCGGCTTCGTTCCGCTGGTGCTCGTCACCCGGTGGTCGCAGCGTCGCCAACGTCAGGGATACCGTCGAACACGGGTGGCGATCGCGCGCGTTGTGGTCCACTTCGTGGAGTCGATGGGCGGCATTCGCGCAGTACAGGTGTTCAGACGCGAGGGCCGCAACGACGCCATTCTCAGCACCGAGGATTCGGAGTATCGCGACGCCACCACCGCGGCGTTGCGCGGCATGGCGAGCTACACCGGCATCGTGCGCTGGATCGGCAACGTCACGCTCGCGATCATCCTGGTGTTCGGTAGCTGGCGAGTGATCAACGGCCACATGGACATCGGCGTGCTTGCGGCCTACGTGCTGTATCTCCGACGGTTCTACGGGCCGCTCGACGAGTTGGCGATGGTGTTCAACGCCTACCAGTCCGCCGCGGCTGCGCTGGAGAAGATCTCCGGTGTGCTCGAGGAGGAACCGTCGGTGATCGCGCCGAAGAATCCGGTCGAGATCGGAACCGTGAAAGGCGACATCACGTTCGATGACGTGCACTTCTCCTACGGCTCCGAGCGCGTTGTGCTGCCCGAGTTCTCGTTGCACGTGCCCGCAGGTCAGGTGGTCGCGATGGTCGGGGCCACCGGAGCCGGAAAGTCGACACTGGCAAAGCTGTTGGCGCGCTTCTACGATCCGACGGCCGGAGCCGTGCGACTCGACGGCATCGACATGCGGGAGATCAGCGACGAGGACCTACGCCGCAACGTCGTCATGGTGACGCAGGAGTCGTTCCTGTTCTCCGGTTCGGTGGCAGACAACATCCGTCTCGGACGCCCGACGGCGACCGATGCGGACGTGCGGGCTGCGGCCGACGCCGTCGGACTGACCGAGTTCATCGCGTCGCTGCCCGACGGCATCGATACCGACGTACGCAAGCGCGGTGGCCGATTGTCCTCGGGGCAAAGGCAATTGGTGGCATTCGCGCGGGTGTTCCTCGCGGCGCCGTCGGTGATCGTGCTCGACGAGGCAACATCGAGTCTGGACATCCCGAGCGAGCGGCTGGTGCAGCGTGCACTCGAGACCATCCTGCAGGGGCGAACGGCGCTGATCATCGCGCACCGCCTGTCGACGGTGGCCATTGCGGATCGCGTTCTGGTCATGTCCGACGGCGACATCGTCGAGGACGGAACTCCCGAGGATCTCATCGCGGGGGAGGGACGCTTCGCGCACCTGCACGAGGCGTGGGAAGACTCGCTGGTCTGATTTTCGTAACGCGTCGTCGGTCCCCAGCGAAATGACCTGTATGAGAAGAACATTTGTAGCGGCAACACGAGTTGCCACCGTCGTCGTCTCAGGTCTGGCCTTTTCAGCAATCATCGGCGCAGGCGTTTCCCATGCTGACACTCAGGATTGCTCCATCGCCCACGATGCCTTCGGCGCGTCTGCAACGTGTCACGACACCGGTGCGCCTCCGGGGAGGGAGTACGTACTGATCACCGAATGTTGGGGCTTTCATGTCACCGCCGCCGTTCCGTTCCTGGCGGTCGGTCCCTACACCTCGTCGAGCCGATACTTCGTGCCGACAGGTCAGGCGTCGGGTAACTGCGGTTCGAGCTGGGACCAGCCGACGTCGACTCTCGGTGTGGTCACCGGTGCCCACGTGGAGATCTATCGCCAGTGAGATCGGCCTGGTGACCGGCTGATCACGTCCAGGGAGTGATGGGCGGCTTGACCCACATGATCTTCTCGTCGGCGTGCTGGGGCGTCGCCCCGTCGTGACCGGGGTGTTCGGCCGCCCATGAGGATTTGCGGTCGAGCAGCTCGGCCACGATGGTCCACGTTTCCATCGTGCTCGGCGGGTGCAGGTCGGCGGCGCGGGCGAGTTTCCTGCGGACGGCGTCGGTGAGGTCGAGCAGTTCGGCTCCGGTGATACCGCGATCCCAGACATAGCGCGCCAATGCCGTCGCCTTGTCCTGTCGACTCTTGGCAGCCTGTTCGGAATGTGCGAAATCGAACTGCCCGCCGCCTGTGTTCTCTGTCGTCACGGTCATCACCTTAAGTAATGTGCGGGAAAAGGCACGTCCGCTTGTTCTCGAGGGGGGCTCGTCGCCTACCGTAGATGGGTGATCACTCAAGCATCGGGTGCCGAGCATGCCTCCGTCCCTGCGTCCGACTCCACCGACGCGAAAACCTGGCCCTCGATCCTGACGTGGCGAGCCCACGATGTTCCCCGCATGGAGTCGGTGCGCGTTCAGCTCTCCGGCAACCGAATCAAGGCTGCCGGACGCATCATCGGTGCCGCGTGTGCCGATCATCCCGCTTTCAGCGCGTCCTACGACCTGGTGACCGACGAGTACGGCGTCACCAAGCGGCTGTCGGTGCGCACTTCGCTCGCCTCCGGTGATCGGCAGGCGTCCGTCAGCCGAGACGACGAGGGCTACTGGATGGTGGAGAACAGCGCCAGCCATCAGCGCTCGACCTACAGCGGCGCTCTCGACGTCGACATGGTTCTCAGTCCGTTCTTCAACACGCTGCCGATCCGTCGCTTCGGTCTGCACACCCAGGTCCAGGACCTCGAAGTGCCGACGGTGTACGTCAATCTCCTCGACCTCAGCATCCAGGAGGCCACGCTGACCTACAGCAGTGGTTCCGAGGGCATCCACGTCATCTCGCCGGTGTCGACGTCGTCAGTCACGGTCGATGCCGAGGGATTCGTTCTCGATTACCCCGGACTGGCCGAACGGATCTGACGCACGACGCCGCCGCGTCGACCCGCGTCCTGCAGTTTTTCTCGCCACCCCGGCTCCCCCGGGGTGATGTCGGTGATCTCGAAACGCTGGTGCTGCTCGTACTGCAGCCGCGCTGCGTTTCCGGCGTCGACCAGCGTTTTCGTCGAGTTCTTGTCCAGTTCTTCGCGCGCTGCGGTGAGCGCATGCATCGCTTCGTCGAGTGCAGTCCGTAGCGCGGCTGCGTTGCCCTCGGTCATCGCCCGGACGAGATTCGGTGACGACGACGCCACCCGCGTCCCGTCGCGAAACGAGCCCGCAGCCAGGCCCAACGCCAACGGTCCGCCGGCCGCTCCGACGATCGCCAGTGCCTCGGCCAGCAGATGCGGTAGGTGGGAGATCCGGGCCACGGCGCGATCGTGCTCGATGCTCTCGGCCGGCACCACCACCGAGCCGCAGTCCAGGGCGAGCCGGGCCACGCGGACCCATACGTCCGCGTCTACGTCGGGGTCCGTGGACACCACCCACACCGCGTCGGCGAACAGCGTGGGGTCGGTGGCGGACCAGCCCGAATGATTGGTGCCCGCCATCGGGTGCCCGCCGACATAGCGCGCCTGCAGTCCGCGAGCAGTCACAGCGGCAGCGACCTCGGCCTTGACGCTGACCACATCGGTCAGCGGAGCCGAGGGTGCGTGCTCGGCGACGGCGGCCAGAATGGAATCGACAGCGGGCATCGGGACGGCGATGACGATCAGCGCATCCTCCTTGGATGCCCTGGTCAAAGCAGCTGTCAGGTCGGTGCCGACGTCGTATCCGTCGGCTGTAGCACCGGCGATCGCGTCGGCCGATCGGTTCCATCCCCACGCCTGACGGCCGGCACCGTGTGCTGCGCGCAGAATCGACCCACCGATCAGTCCTAGACCGAGAACGCACACCGAGGAAGAAGTCACCCGATCAGATTGGCACAGGTGGGTGCTGTCGATGGGAGGTGGACTTCGAATACCGACCCATACCGGACTACCGTTGCGGCCATGGCCGCACAGCGCGCGAAAGACAATCGCGCATCCGCATCGGAGTACGACGACCTCGAGGGATTCGGCGTTGCAGTTGTCCGAGAGGACGGCAAGTGGACCGTGACGCCGCTGTCCGACGATGCACTGACCAGCCTGTCGGCGGCGGAGACCGAATTGCGTGAACTTCGCAGCTCGGGTGCCGTGTTCGGGCTGCTCGACGTGGACGAGGAATTCTTCGTGATCCTGCGTCCGGCACCGAACGGCACGCGCCTGCTGCTGTCCGACGCGGTCGCCGCAGTGGACTACGAAATTGCTGCGGACGTTCTCGATGCGTTGAACATCGAGATCCCCGACGTCGACCCCGACGAGCTCGACGACATCGAACCGTACGAGGAAGGCGACCTCGCCCTGCTCGCCGACCTCGGACTACCCGAGGCCGTGCTGGGCATCATCGTCGCCGAGACCGACGACTACCCCGACGAGCAATTGCAGTCCATCGCCGAACGTCTGGGCTTCGAGGACGAGTTCGCCGCAGCGGTGAACAAGCTGCGACGCTGACCGATGGTGGTGTCCGACGCGGACATGATCCGCGCAGCGCTCTCGGCCGCGGCCGAGGCATCGGATGCCGATGTACCCGTCGGAGCCGTCGTGTTCGACGCCTCGGGACGCGAGATCGCCCGGGCCTGCAATGCGCGGGAGGCGTCGGGCGACCCCACCGGACACGCGGAAGTGATCGCGTTGCGTCGAGCAGCGGCGGTGCACGGTGACGGTTGGCGACTCGAGGGCTGCACCCTGGCCGTCACGCTGGAACCCTGCACGATGTGCGCGGGGGCGCTGGTATTGGCCCGCGTCGGCGCTGTGGTGTTCGGCGCGTGGGAACCCAAAACCGGAGCCGTCGGCTCGCTGTGGGACGTCGTGCGGGATCGTCGACTCACTCATCGCCCTCAGGTTCGCGGCGGGGTACTCGAAGCCGAATGCGCCGAAGTGTTGACCAGGTTCTTCGCTCGCCAGAGATAACGATCTCGTCACACGGTGGCCCCGATGTCCAATTTTGTGGAGGGTGGAGGGCAGAGCGCAACGCTGCGCTCCGAACTTGCGAAGGAGACATTCATGGGACTCGGCGACAAGATTTCGAACAAGACCGAAGACCTCGGCGGCAAGGCGAAAGAAGCCGCAGGTTCGGCCACCGGAGACAAGGACCTCGAAGCAGAGGGCAAGGGCGATCAGACGTCGGCCGCAGTGAAGGACGGCGTCGAGAAGGTCAAGGACGCAGCGTCGAACATCAAGGACAAGCTCACCGGCAACTAGTTTTATGTGCTGAGCAGGCGATTTAGCCTCAGGCCGTCATTCCGGTACAGTCTTCTGCGGTGGCGTGTCCGAGCGGCCTAAGGAGCACGCCTCGAAAGCGTGTGAGGGTTCACCCCCTCCGAGGGTTCAAATCCCTCCGCCACCGCCAAGAACTCCCCACCCGATCCGTCGGGTGGGGAGTTTTTTTGTGTGCTGGGGGCATGGGTGTGCGGCCGGGTTGGGGTCCGCCGCAAACGCGCGCGCATTCGTTGTATGCGCGCGGATTCGCCACCGTTTCGGTGTCTATTTCGCGCGCTCTTGGCAAGTGCGCGCGCGTTTGCGGGATCACCGGGCGGGATCGCCGGGCGGAGGTGGGCAGAAGTGGGCGCACTCAGGAGTTCACGGGTGCTGGTACACGGGTGCAGGGTTTCGGTTCTCTGCGGCCAACTCTGTCGCAAACGCGCGCGCATTCGTCGTATGCGCGCGGATTCGCCACCGTTTCGGGGTCTATTTCGCGCGCTCTTGGCAAGTGCGCGCGCGTTTGCGGGATCACCGGGCGGGATCACCGGGGCCGGGATCGCCGGGGCTGCCGAACTCCAGCGGTTCAGACGCTCAGCATTGCCCCGTACCCGCGGCGTCGAGTCCACGCAGAATTTGTTCCTGATCACTGGGCGGCACGGTGTTCCAACTCGGCGCGGTGGTCATTTCGTTGCGCAGACCCTCGACCGACTTGGCGCGATCGGAGATTCCGGTTTGTTCGAGTGCATCGATGGACGGCAAAAACTGGGTACAGGTCTGCTGGTACAGCGCTTCGCCGGTGACGCCCGAGGTTGGATCGGTGGGGGCGGCGGGTTCGGCAGCAGGTGCCTCGGACTCAGAAGTGTCCGCGGGTGCCGGGGCGTCGAGCGTGGTGCTGGCGGGGACTGTCGTGGAGGCCGCGGCAGACGTCGTTGTGCTGGTCGCGGCGGAGGTGGTCGACGCGGCCTCGGTCGACGCATCGTCGCTGCATCCGGCAATCGAGACTGCCACGATCAGCCCGAGCAATCCGGTCGCGATTTTTCCGTTCATCGCAACTGTGTACCACCCCGCCAGAACCACCGACGTCAGAGAAGGGTCTGCGCACGTCCGGTGATGGTGCTCAATGCCGTCGACCAGGCCCGGTTCTTCGGGTCGAGAAACGCGCCGTGTCCGGCTCCGGGAAGTACGACGAGTTCGGTGTCGGTGCTGCCCGCCTTGGTCGCTGCATCGACGTAGACGCGGCTCTGATTGACCGACACCGTCTGATCGGCGTCACCGTGCAGCGCAGTCAGCGGAACGTCGAGGGGGAGATATTCGATGGGCGACGCGATCTTGTAGCGGCCCGGTACCTCGTTCGGCATGCCGCCGAGGAAGACCGGCACGAACTTGTCGTTTCCGAGTGTGGCCGCCCGCTTCATGTCGAACACGCCGGCCATGATGGTGGCGCTACGCGGCTTGATTCTCGGTTCCGCTCCCGGCGCGTCGACGGGCATCAGGTGTCGAGCGGCCACCCATGCGGCCAGCTGCCCGCCGGCCGAGTGTCCGGCGACGTGGACGCGATCGAGATCGAGCCTTCCGCCTGCTGCGTCCTGTACGACGGTTGCCAATGCCTCGGTGGCGTCGTCGACGTCGGAGAGGGTGTTGGCCCAGTTGTTCGGACCGCGCCGATATTCGACGTTCCACACGGCGATGCCCTCGTCGGCGATGGCCGCCGACATCTGCTCGAAGTACGACAGGTCGAGATCCTCCTGCCATCCGCCTCCGTGAATCATCATCACCACCGGTAGTGAGGTGGCGTTGTTGTCGGGGAGGTAGAGATCGCCGATGTTGTCCGGATCGTATCCGTACTTCAATCGGACAGGGTCGCCAACAGGGCCCGAGACCGGTTGCAGCGCAGCCGAATACGTCTCGGCCGTACTCGGTGAGGAATCGGTGTCGGTGGAGCTGCAGCCGACCAGCGCCACCGCGAGCAGGCCGGAGAGGAAGTGGCGACGGTTCACGCGCGCTGTGCCGTCCAATCGAGCAGTTCGTCGAGCGGCCAGGTGTTGATCACTCGCTCCGCGGGCACACCGCGGGCCTCGGCGCGGATACAGCCGTACCCCTGCCAGTCGAGCTGGCCTGGTGCGTGCGCATCGGTGTCGATGGAGAACAGGCACTCGCGTTCGAGCGCGATGTCGATGAGGCGCTCGGGTGGATCCTGTCGTTCGGGTCGGGCATTGATCTCCACCGCGGTGCCGAATTGGCGGCAGCCCTCGAACACCACGGGCGCGTCGAATGTCGATTCGGGCCTGGTGCCGCGACCGCCCTCGACGAGCCGTCCGGTGCAGTGGCCGAGGACGTCGACGTGCGGGTTCGCGATGGCGGTGACCATGCGTTTGGTCATCGCCTTCGAATCGGCACGCAGGTTGGAGTGCACGCTCGCCACCACCACGTCCAGCTCGGCGAGCAGGCCTTCGTCCTGGTCGAGCGAACCGTCGTCGAGGATGTCGACTTCGATTCCGGTGAGGATGCGGAACGGTGCGAGCCGTTCGTTGAGTTCGGCGACGATGTCGAGTTGGGCGCGCAGACGCTCGGCGGTGAGGCCGTTCGCGACCTTCAGGCGCGGGGAATGATCGGTCAGCGCGCAGTACTCGTGGCCGAGCCTGGCCGCGGTACGCATCATCTCCTCGATGGGGCTACCGCCGTCGGACCAGTTGGAATGGGTGTGCAGATCACCCTTGAGCGCGGCGCGGAGGTCGTTGTTGCCGATGGGCTCGGCAGCGTTTCGTTGCTCGGCCAGATAGTCCGGAACGTCCTGCGTCAGAGCCTGACGAATGATCAGCGAGGTCTTGGCTCCGATGCCGGCCAGTGAGGACCAACTGTCGGCCTTCTCGTGCTCGGATCGTTGTGCAGGACCGAGAGATTCGACGACATCGGCGGCTCGCCGATAGGCCTTGACGCGGTGGGTGTCCGAGCGTGAGCGCTCGAGCCAGTATCCGATCTCTCGAAGTGCGTCCACCGGATCCATGCGTTCCATTGTGCCTGCCGGTACCGACACGTGCGCACGGGGTAAACGGACAAAACTCTCAGGGAGTTACCAGGTCGCTCATCTCCCATGGGCTTGAAGCTGCAACTATCATCGGCAGTCATGACCAAGAAATGGTGGATCGTAGGCGTGGTTGTCGTTGTGCTCGTGGCACTCGGGCTGTACTTCGGGCCCAAGATCTACGCGTCGTTTCAAGAAGACGCCGCCCCAG
This sequence comes from Rhodococcus sp. 14-2483-1-1, assembly GCF_002259335.1. Taxonomy (NCBI): domain Bacteria; kingdom Bacillati; phylum Actinomycetota; class Actinomycetes; order Mycobacteriales; family Nocardiaceae; genus Rhodococcus; species Rhodococcus sp. 14-2483-1-1. Next base: position 141,288 of record NZ_NPFX01000014.1, read on the forward strand.
CGGCGTCCGTCGACACCTCGGGCGCGCAGGCGGCGACGACCGAGGATCTGAACGGAACATGGACCGTCACCCCAGGCGACGCGTCGAACACCACCGCGGCGGGCTACACCGTCGACGAGGTACTCAACGGCTCGGACGTGACCGTTGTCGGGTCGACGCCCGAGGTCAGCGGTTCGGTCAGCATCGCCGACAACTCCTTGACCACCGGTGAGGTTGTGGTGCAGACCAATTCGATCACCACCGACAGCGATCGCCGAGACAACCAGTTCCGCGGCAACATCTTCGACACCGCGACGTATCCGACGGCGACGTTCACGATCGACTCGCCGATCGATCTGTCCGGCCTCCCCAAGGATGGAACCTCCGAAACCGTCACGGCCGAGGGCACGTTGACGCTCAAGGATCAGACTCGCCCCGTCTCGGTGGAGATGCAGGTACTGCAATCCGGTGACACGCTCATCGCGTCGGGTGCCATTCCGACGACATGGGCCGATTACGGCGTCGAACCGCCGTCGCTCGGTTTCGTCACCGTCGAGGATTCGGGCACCGTCGACTTCCTGATCAATCTGAGCCGGCAGTAGCTCGTTCTCGTGGGGCCTCCGGCGTCCATCCCGGCGGTCCGACGAGATATCCGACGCGTTCCTTCCACGACCGCGATGCCGCAACATCCCGTGCGATGTTGCGGTATTCGTGTGTCTGGAGGGTCCAGATGTTGAACGTGTCGACAGGCGTGGTCAATCCGTAGTTCGGCCGCTCGACCTCCTCGGCGTACGTTCCGAACAACCGATCCCAGACGATGAGGATTCCGCCGTAGTTCTTGTCGAGGTACTGCGGATCGCGGCCGTGATGGACGCGGTGATGGGAGGGCGTGTTGAAGACGTACTCGAACGGGCGCGGGAGCCGGTCGATGCGCTCGGTGTGCACCCAGAACTGATAGACGAGGTTGATCGAGAATCCGACGAACACCATCCACGGCGGCATGCCCAACAGGGGGAGTGGCAGCCACATGATGACCTCGCCGCTGTTGTTCCACTTCTGTCGCAGCGCCGCGGCGAAGTTGAAGTACTCGCTCGAATGGTGGGACTGATGCGTCGCCCAGATGATTCGAGTTCGATGCGCGATGCGGTGATATCCGTAGAACAGCAGGTCGACGCCCAGGATCAGAATCACCCAGGTGTACCAGGCGTCTGCGGGAAGGTGCCACGGTGCGAGGTAGACGTAGATGGCCGTGTAGCCGACCAACGCCAGCGCCTTCCATGCCGTGGTGGTCACGATCGACACCAGGCCCATGCTCAGGCTGGCCCGCGCGTCTCTGCCGGAGTAACCGCCGCGTGCACCGTCTTCGAGCTTCGCCGCTGCGATCCATTCGATCGTCAATAGCAGCGCGAACGCGGGGATGGCCAGCGCGACGGGATCGCGCAGCGGTTCAGGCAGTGCATTCCACGCCGAGCCGATCCACTCGCTCATCGAACCTCCAGTGCGTGACAGTAACGGAGGAAGTGTAACGCTGTCGGACCAGGTTTCCCACAGCTCGTACCGTGGAATGTGCGCACCTGTCGGCCGAGAGAGCGGAGTGGAACATTGTTGAAGAAGATCACGTCCACGATCGGACAGGTGGGCGAGGCCGCGTTGGGTGTCGTCGGAATTCGGGTCGGTACGGAGGAGCCGCCGCACACGAGCCGTCGACTGACCGATGCGGTGGAGATTCGTCGCTACGAACCGCGCATCGCGGCCCAGACCACCGTCGACGCAGATGAAGAAGAGGCACGCCAGGAGGGATTTCGTCGCCTGGCCAGGTACATCTTCGGTGCAAACGGGGGTAAGCAGAAGGTCGCGATGACCGCTCCTGTCAGTCAGTCGTCCGCAGGCTCGCAGAAGATCGCGATGACGGCTCCCGTGTCGAGCACACCCGGCAGCGACGGCTGGGTCGTCCGGTTCTTCATGCCGTCGAAGTGGACGATGGACACGCTTCCGAAGCCCGACGACGACCGCGTGACGTTGACGTCGGTTCCGGCGGAGACGGTGGCTGTGCTGCGCTTCAGCGGTGGGCGCGGCCGCGACGACGTCGAACCTCAGATGGCGGCGTTGACCGCAGCGCTGCGCGCACACGACATCGAGATGCTGGGTGAGCCGATGACCTGGTTCTACGATCCGCCCTGGACGTTGGCGCCACTGCGTCGCAACGAGGTGGTTGTGGTGGTACCGGAAGGTTCCTGACCGGCGACTGCTCGCTAATTTCCTACCGAAATGATAGGAATTGATGGGTGCACATCACGGCGAGGGCGGACTATGCGGTGCGGACGCTCATCGAACTGGCAGCGGTCGGCGGGCAGGGCCCCGCGAAAGCCGAGGCGCTGGCCGCCGCGCAAGGTATTCCGCACAAGTTTCTCGAGTCGGTGCTCTCGGATCTGCGTCGCGCGGACCTGGTCTGCAGCAGGCGGGGGCCCGACGGCGGCTATTGGTTGGCGCGGGAGGCGTCGGACATTTCTGTTGCCGATGTGATCAGGTCCGTCGAGGGGCCGCTGGCGTCGGTGCGTGGTCAACGGCCCGAGGACGCCGAGTATGCCGGCCCGGCCGAGCCGCTCACCCGGGTGTGGCTGGCGGTGCGCGTCAATTTGCGCGCGGTCCTCGAGGCAGTGTCGCTCGCGGATATCGTCGAGGACGATCTGCCGGGATTCGTGAAAGAGCTGGTCAACGAGCCAACGGCGTGGGCTCGTCGATGACCTGAGTCACACCGACGGTCAGGTGTGGCGCGATCGACAAAATTGCACGTCTCTGCAAACTTGCAGAACCGTGCAAGTTCCGTACGTTGGTAATCGTGACTTCTCCGACGGGCCTTCGTGATCTGAAGAAGGCCGCTACCCGCGACGCTCTCGGTCTGGCGGCCGTGCGTCTGGGAAAGCTGCACGGCTTCGACGCGGTCACCGCCGACGCCATCGCGCACGAGGCGGGAGTCTCCACCCGCACGTTCCACAACTACTTCTCCAACAAAGAGGAAGCGGTTCTGCACCACATCGAGGTCTCGGCCCTCGAATGGTTCGAGCTCCTGCGCGCCAGGCCGTCGACAGAGCCGATCTGGGACTCGTTGCGGCACATAGCAATCAACCTCGTCGCGGACCCCGGCCGGGATCTGGACGATACCTTCGCGGCAGCGCGGCTCATCGAGGCCAACCCCGCCCTGATGGCCCGCAGACTCGAAATGCACCACTCACTGACCCGCAAACTCGGCGAGGCCATCGCCGAACGAACCGGCACCGATATCGACACCGATCTCTACCCCAACTTGCTGCAAATGGCTGTCGGTGGAGCCGTCACAGCAGCGCTGAACATCTGGATGAACGACCCGGCGGGAGGATCGACGCCCAGGGCCCTCATCGAAGACGCCTTCGACCAACTCCGCGCGGGACTTCCCGAGCCCAAGGGTCGTTCCGCAGGCTCCACTCCCGAGCCCAAGGGTCGTTCCGCAGGCTCCACTCCCGAACCCGAACCACACACCCCCACGTCCGAACCCAACCGAGGAGCTTGACAGTGGCCACCTATCTCTACCGAATCGGAAGATTCGCGTACCGACGCAAGGGCATCGTCCTCGGACTGTGGCTGGCGATTCTGGTCCTCGCCGGAGTGGGTGCCGCGACGCTGTCCGGTCCCACCGCGAACTCGTTCAGCATCCCGGGCACGCCCGCGCAGGCTGCACTGGACCTGCAGTCCGAGCGCTTCGGCACCGCCGAGGATCCGCTGACCGCGGTCAGCGCCGAGTACGTGTTCCAGGCACCCGACGGGCAGTCGCTGGACACTCCGCAGTACACCTCGGCGATCGACGCCACCATCGCCGAGATCGAGAAGGTCGACGCCGCCAAACCCGCCGAAGGTGCTCAGCCACTGGCGAATCCGGTTGCGGCCAACCAGTCGATCATCGAGCGGTACACCCAGGCGGCAACGGACGCGGGCACTCCCGCAGACCAGGTAGCAGCCGACGCAGCGGCCACGTCCCCGCTCAGCCCCAACGGCAACGTCGGCACGATCACCGTGCCGATCAACGTCGAACTGGCCGACGTCACCGACCAGATCCGCACCCAGCTCGACGAGGCGGCACAGCCCGCTCGTGACGCCGGACTGACCGTCCTCCTCGGCGGTACCGTCGCGCAGGAGAACGTCTCGCCCGGTGGCAGTTCGGAAATCGTCGGCCTCGCCGTCGCCGCCGTCGTCCTGCTCATCATGTTCGGATCCGCTGCGGCTGCCAGCCTGCCGCTCATCACCGCCATCGTCGGAATCGGTATCTCGAGCCTCGCGATCACCACGGCGTCCGGCTTCGCGAGCCTGTCGTCGTTCACTCCGGTGCTCGCGATCATGATCGGTCTCGCCGTCGCGATCGACTACTCCCTGTTCATCCTCGCCCGCTACCGACACGAGCTGACGCTCACCGACAACCGCGAGGAAGCCGTCGGACGGTCCGTGGGAACGGCGGGATCGGCCGTGGTGTTCGCCGGTGCCACGGTGCTCATCGCCCTCGTCGCCCTGCGAGTCGTCGGTATTCCGTTCCTGTCGCAGATGGGTCTCGCCGCAGGTTTTGCAGTGTTCGTCGCGGTACTGATCGCGCTCACCTTCCTGCCGGCGATGCTCGGTCTGTACAAGGGCAAGGCCTTCGCAGGCAAGATCAAGTTCGTCAACACCACCGACCCGGAAGACCCCAACGCCACCCCCACCAACGGACTGCGTTGGGCTCGGTTCCTGGTGAAGAGGCCCGCACTGGGACTGATCGGCGGCATCGTCCTGCTCGGCGTCATCGCAGGACCTACCACCGGTCTGTCGTTGGCGCTGCCGTCCACCGCTACCGCCGACCCGTCGACGCCCGCACGTCAGGCCTACGACATCGTCGACGAGGGCTTCGGGCCGGGACGCAACGGCCCACTGCTGGTCATCGCCGACGCGTCCAACGTCGCCGAGGCCGATCGGACGGCGTCGTTCGGCAAGGTCGTCGAGACCATCACCGGGCAATCCGACGTGACCAACGCCCAGATCATCGCCGTCAACCAGGCTGGGGACACCGCACAGATCCTGGTCACCCCGTCGTCCTCGCCGAACAGTGAGCAGACAAAGAACCTCGTGGCGAATCTGCGCGACGCCGAACCCGGCGTCGTGGCCAGCGACGGCGTCTCCTACGGAGTCACCGGTCAGACGGCACTCGAACTGGACGTCTCGGAACGACTGCAGGACGCCCTGATCCCGTACCTCGCAGTGGTGGTCGGCCTGGCATTCGTACTGCTGATGCTGGTGTTCCGCTCCATCCTGGTGCCACTGACCGCAACGCTCGGGTTCCTGCTCAGCGTGCTCGCGACCTTCGGTGCCACGGTGTTCATCTTCCAAGAGGGCGGACTCGGCCTGATCTCCAACCCGCAGCCGATCGTCAGCTTCATGCCGATCTTCCTCATCGGTGTGGTGTTCGGTCTCGCGATGGACTACCAGGTGTTCCTCGTCTCGCGTATGCGTGAGGAGTTCGTCCACGGAGCCGCCGCCAAGGATGCCGTCGTCAACGGTTTCAAGTACGGCGCACGCGTCGTCACCTCGGCTGCAGTGATCATGATCTCGGTGTTCGCTGCGTTCATCGCCGAGCCGGACTCGTTCATCAAGTCCATCGGCTTCGCGCTCGCCGCTGCCGTGTTCTTCGACGCGTTCGTCGTGCGCATGGTGCTGATTCCGTCGGTGATGGCGCTGCTGGGAGACAAGGCCTGGTGGCTGCCGAAGTGGCTGGACAAGATCTTGCCCAACGTCGACATCGAAGGTGCCAAGCTGAAGACGGCTCCGGAGAAGGATTCTGTACCTGCTTAGGTCCTAACCGGTCGGCCGAAGATTGCCCGCAACACTCGAAAAACGGAGAGACTGTCATCCATGTGTACGAGTAATCTTCGGCCATCATGCTGATTCCCCTGCTGCGCACGTATCTGGCCCCGTACAAGCTGCCGATCGTCGCGTTGGTTCTGCTGCAACTCGTCGCCACGTTGGCGGCGCTGTTCCTGCCCAGCCTCAACGCCGACATCATCGACAAGGGCGTCACCACCGGCGACACGGGTTACATCCTCTCCGCCGGCGGACTGATGCTGGTGGTCTCGGCAGTACAGATCATCAGCTCGGTGGCCGCAGTGTTCATCGGTGCTCGCGCGGCCATGGGCGTCGGACGTGACCTGCGTGGGGCGATCCTGCACCGCGTCGGCACGTTCTCGGCTCGTGAGGTCGGCCAGTTCGGTGCGCCGTCGCTGATCACCCGCAACACCAACGACGTTCAGCAGGTGCAGTTGGTGATCGTCATGGGGTTCACCATCGTGGTGATGGCTCCGATCATGTGCGTCGGCGGCATCGTGATGTCGCTGCGCGAAGATCTCGGCCTGTCCTGGATCCTGTTGATCGCGGTACCGGGGCTGGCGATCTCCATGGGCCTGATCATCATCAAGATGGTGCCGGCCTTCCGTTCGATGCAGAAGCGCATCGACGCCGTCAATCGTGTTCTGCGTGAACAGATCACCGGAATTCGCGTGGTGCGGGCGTTCGTCCGAGAGGACTTCGAGGTCGACCGGTTCGGAGCGGCCAACACCGCACTCACCGAAACCGCACTACGCGTCGGGCGGCTCATGGCCTTGATGTTCCCGACGGTCATGCTCATCAGCAACGTCACCAGCGTGGCCGTCATCTGGTTCGGTGGCCATGCCATCGATCAGGGCACCATGCAGATCGGCTCTCTCACAGCTCTTCTGAGCTACATCATGCTCATCCTGATGTCGGTGATGATGGCCTCGTTCATCGCGATGATGGTGCCCCGCGCGTCGGTGTGTGCCGATCGCATCAGTGAGGTACTCGCCACCGAATCGTCGGTCGTGTTGCCGGACAAGCCCAAGACTTTCGCATCCTCGCCGGGAACGGTCGAGCTCGTCAACGCCGAATTCTCTTTCCCCGGTGCCGAATATCCGGTGCTCTGTGGAGTGAACCTGCGGGCCGAAGCAGGCAAGGTCACCGCGATCATCGGCGGTACCGGTTCCGGAAAGTCCACGCTGGTCAACCTGATTCCGCGATTGATCGACGTCACCGGCGGCGAGGTACGCGTCGGGGGAGTCGATATCCGCGAACTCGATCTGGATCTGCTGCGTTCCGAGATCGGTCTGATCCCACAGAAGCCATATCTGTTCTCGGGCACCATCGCCAGCAATCTGCGGTACGGCAAGTCCGACGCCACCGACGCGGAACTGTGGGAGGCACTCGAGATCGCACAGGGTGCCGACTTCGTGCGCGCAATGCCCGAGGGACTGGAAACACCCGTCGCACAGGGTGGTACGACGGTGTCCGGTGGTCAGCGTCAACGCCTGGCCATCGCTCGTGCGCTGGTGCGCAAACCCAGCATCTACCTGTTCGACGACTCGTTCTCCGCACTGGATCTGACGACCGATGCCAATCTGCGCGCGGCACTGAGGCCGGTGACGCGAGATGCATGCATGATCGTTGTCGCTCAACGCGTCTCGACCATCATCGATGCCGACCAGATACTCGTACTCGACGACGGAAAGCCGGTAGGTGTGGGTACCCACGACCAATTGATGGCCGATTGCCCCACCTACGCCGAGATCGTCGACTCGCAGCGCGCCGTGGCCGGTGCACTGTGACCGCACAGGTGGAGAAGACGGAAGAGAAGGACGACGCCCCCGTCGCCAAGACTGTGATGCCGGGTACCAAGGCCCGTAACTTCAAGGGTTCGTTCAAGCGATTGGTCGGCCTACTCGCTCCTGAGAAGGTGCTCCTGTCGGTGATGCTGGCCTTCGGTATCGCCAGCACCGTGCTCACCGTTGCCGCGCCGACCGTGCTCGGCCACGCGACCGACCTGATCTTCGACGGCGTCGTCGGGAGGGGGCTCGAGCCCGGTCAGACGAAAGAGCAAGCGATCGACGGGCTTCGGGCAGCCGGGAACGATTCGACGGCCGATCTGCTGTCAGGTATGAATGTCATCCCCGGTGCAGGTATCGATTTCGGTGCTGTCGGAACCGTCCTGATGTGGGTCCTCGTCCTGTACGTGCTGTCGTCACTGCTCGCCTGGGCTCAGGGCTACATTCTCAACATCGCGCTGCAGCGTCGAATCCTGTTGTTGCGCGGCAGCGTCGAGGCCAAGGTGCATCGACTGCCGCTGAAGTACTTCGACAACAATGCGCGCGGTGAGACGCTCAGCCGCGTCACCAACGACATCGACAACGTCTCGACCAGCCTGCAGCAGACACTCAGTCAGTTGATCACCGGCATTCTCACCGTGCTCGGCATCCTCGGTGTGATGATCTGGATCTCTCCACTGCTGGCTCTCGTTGCGGTGCTGACCATTCCGGCGTCGTTCGCGGTGACCGCCGTCATCGCCAAGCGTTCGCAGCCGCACTTCGTCGCACAGTGGAAGCACACCGGAAAGCTGAACGCCCAGATCGAGGAGACCTACACCGGCCACGAGATCGTCAAGGCCTTCGGTCGACAGGAAGACGTAGAACGCGAGTTCGGCGATCGCAACGAGAAGCTCTTCCAGTCCAGCTTCCGAGCCCAGTTCATCTCCGGCATGATCATGCCCGTCATCATGTTCCTCGGAAACATCAACTACGTGGTCATCGCCGTCGTCGGAGGGCTGCGGGTCGCGTCCGGCACGCTCAGCCTCGGTGAAGTACAGGCCTTCATCCAGTACTCGCGTCAGTTCACTCAGCCGCTCACTCAGGTCGGTTCGATGGTGAACCTCATCCAGTCCGGTGTGGCCTCTGCCGAGCGCATCTTCGAGGTGCTCGACGCCGAGGAAGAGGATGCAGATCCGGCCGATGCGGTACGGCCGATCGAGCGACGGGGACGCGTCGAATTCGAGAATGTCTCCTTCGGCTACTCGGCTGATCGCCCGCTTATCGAAAACCTCTCGCTGGTCGCCGATCCCGGTCACCTGGTCGCGATCGTCGGTCCCACCGGTGCAGGAAAGACCACACTGGTCAACCTCATCATGCGGTTCTACGAGATCGACTCGGGCCGCATCACTCTCGACGGCGTCGACACCAGGAAGATGACCCGCGAAGAACTGCGCGCTCGCACCGGCATGGTGCTGCAGGACACCTGGTTGTTCGGCGGAACCATTCGCGACAACATCGCCTACGGCGACCCGAGTGCCAGCGAAGAGGAAATCCTCGAGGCTGCGCGGGTGAGCTACGTGGACCGATTCGTGCACTCGCTGCCCGACGGCTACGACACGATCATCGACGAGGAGGGCAACAACGTCAGCGCCGGCGAGAAGCAGCTCATCACCATCGCCCGCGCCTTCCTGGCCAAGCCGTTGATCCTCATCCTCGACGAGGCCACCAGCTCCGTCGACACTCGAACCGAGCTACTGGTGCAGAAGGCCACCGCGAAACTGCGCAGCGATCGCACCAGTTTTGTTATTGCGCACCGCCTCTCGACAATCCGCGACGCGGACACGATCGTGGTGATGGAGAACGGCAGCATCGTGGAGCAGGGTAATCACGAGGAACTCCTCGAGGCCAGGGGTGCGTACTTCCGCCTCAATGCGGCTGGCGCCGCAGTGGCAGGAATAAGTGCCTCAGAGGGCACTTAACCGCGCCACTGCCGCGCAGCGGCATACTGACGCGGTGAGTTCCTCCAGTTTCGGCTTCGATATCGGCACCCGGCTCGACGGTGAGCTCGGGCGCACCGGCACCATCCACACCCCGCACGGTGACATCAACACCCCCGCGTTCATCGCAGTGGGTACCAAGGCGACCGTCAAAGCGGTGCTGCCGGAGGCAATGAAGGAACTCGGCGCGCAGGCCGTACTCGCCAACGCGTATCACCTGTATCTGCAGCCGGGCTCGGACATCGTCGACGAGGCGGGTGGGCTGGGCAAGTTCATGAACTGGGACGGGCCGACGTTCACCGACAGCGGCGGATTCCAGGTCATGTCGCTCGGCGTCGGGTTCAAGAAGGTCATCTCGATGGATGCCACGCGCGTGCAGTCCGACGACGTCATCGCCGAGGGTAAGGAGCGCCTCGCCCACGTCGACGACGACGGCGTGACGTTCAAATCCCATCTCGACGGCTCCAAGCATCGCTTCACTCCCGAAGTGTCGATGCAGATTCAGCACAGGCTCGGTGCCGACATCATGTTCGCGTTCGACGAGCTGACGACGCTGATGAATACCCGCGGCTACCAGGAGATGTCGGTCGACAGAACCCAGGCATGGGCAAAGCGATGCGTCCTCGAACACGAACGGCTCACGGTAGAGCGCGCCGACAAGCCGTACCAGGCGTTGTTCGGAGTGGTGCAGGGCGCGCAGTACGAGGATCTACGTCGCAAGGCCGCACACGACCTCGAGACGATCACCGGCGAAACAGGCCGGGGCTTCGACGGCTACGGCATCGGCGGTGCACTCGAGAAGCAGAACCTCGGCACCATCACTCGGTGGGTGAACGAGGAACTGCCCGAACACAAGCCGCGTCACATGCTCGGTATCAGCGAGCCGGACGATTTCTTCACCGCCATCGAGAACGGTGCCGACACCTTCGATTGCGTCAATCCCTCACGGGTAGCGCGTAATGCGGCGATCTACGTGCCGACGGGCCGCTTCAACATCAACACCGCCAAGCATCGACGCGATTTCACCCCGATCGACGAGAACTGCGACTGCTACACCTGCGCGCATTACACCAGGGCATACATCCATCACCTGTTCAAGGCCAAGGAAATGCTCGCATCGACGCTGTGCACCATCCACAACGAGCGCTTCACGGTCAAACTGGTCGACGACATCCGCGCCTCGATCGAACAGGGACGTTTCACGGAGTTCAAGACGGAGTTTCTGGGTCGCTTCTATGCGCCGAAGACTGCGTGAGCTGATCTTCGAGTACCGAAATGCGCTGTAGCAGTTCCTGTTCCCGCTCGGCAGCCTTGCGCTGGTACACCTCGGACAGGTCCGCGAGGTAGGCCGCGTCGTAGCGGGGGATGATGCTGCGGGTGCAGTTCCAGTCGAATGCCTCGACATCGATGACGACGCTGCGCTCGCACGTGGCGGCGACGGTCAGGTCACCGATCTTTCTCAGTCGGTCCAGTAATTGTGGATCATCTGCGGCCTCGACGGTCCGTGCCCGGCCGTAGAGCTTGAGGCGTTGGCGCAGAGGATAATTGACCAAGAACACGGCGACGCGATCGTCGTGATCGAGATTGGCCGCCGTGACGTACTGATGGTTGCCGGCGAAATCGGCGAAGCCGAGTGTGCGGTCGTCGAGTACTTGCAGGAACCCCCTCGGGCCACTTCGATACTGGATGTAGGGCCAACCCGACTCGGCGACCGTGGCGATCTGGAACTGATCCACCGCACGAATCATGGCCTTCTCGCGAGTGTCGAGAGGCGTCGGGCCGTCGTCGGGTCGTTCGGTCTGTGAGCCGTAGGCGGTGTAGCTGCCGTCGACCTTCTGCCTCGCAATCGCAGCAGGACCGAACATCAGATGGTGATAGTGGTTGCTCTGCGGCACGGGTGTCACCTTAGGGCAATCCGTGCGTTTCGCGGCCCCACAGCGGTGCACGACGTCCTCTACGGCACCTCGCCGGACCGGCGCGTACTCTGGTACTACCGAGTGTGTAGTAACTGGATTGCCGTGGGGGGACCACTATGTTCGACGACGCCATACCTGTGAGTTCGTCTCAGGCCGACATCTGGCTGGCCCAGCAGTTCATGCCCGACGTGCCCTTCACCATTGCGTACTACGTCGACATCGTCGGTGCCGTCGATGTCGACGCGTTAGCCATCTGCGGTAGCCGGGCGCATCGCGAGTTCTCGTCGTCGACAATGCGGATTTTGGAGGTCGACGGCACTCCGATGCAGCGATTCGTGGACGCGGAGACCGAGGCGGTGGAGATTCTCGACTTCCGTGAACACGACCGTCCAGAAGAAATAGCCACTCAATGGATGAACGACGACTGTCGAACGCCCTTGTCGATGTACGGCCAGCTGGTGCGACTCCGCGTCCTCCGCGTCGGCGACGATCGCGTGTTCTGGTACACCAGAGCACACCACATCGCGCTCGACGGTTATGCCTCGATGAAGGTGCTCGAGCGGGCGGCGGCTCTGTACGCCGCGGCGCAGGATGGCGTCGAGCCGCCACGGGTCGATCCGACGACTCCGGCGGCACTTCTCGCCGAGGACGAGCGCTACCAGGCATCCGCCCGTGCGCGGCGCGATCGATCGCACTGGGAGTCCGCGGACCTGGGCTATGCCGCACCCTGGGGTCGGAGTGCTCAGCCTGCGTCGGTGCCGATCGTCGTCGGGGAGGATCGATCGATTTCTGTGACCGCCCCCGGCCACGCCACGTCGACCGTGGTGATCGCGGCATTCGCTGCCTTCCTCGCGCGCATGAACGATGTAGACGACGTCGATCTCTCGCTTCCGGTCTCGGCACGGCCGACGGCACTGCTGCGCGGGGCCGGATCGTCGTTGTCGCATGTGGTGCCGCTGCGGTTGCCGAGCGTCGGATCGGCGACGGTGAACAACGTGGTGAAGTCGGCCGAGGTCGCAATCGGGGCCGTCCTCCGACACCAGCGCAGCAGGCCGCCGGTGTCCGAGAGCGGGAGTGCCTTGCACGCAGGGCGTTTCGGTCCGACCATCAACGTGATGATGTTCGCGAACACCGTGGCCGTCGGTGACTTCGACGGCGAGATCAACATTCTGACCACGGGACCGGTCTCGGACCTCGCCGTCAACATCTATCCCGGGCGAGGCGGAGCGCGTCCTCGCATCGACTTCGAAGCCAATCCTGCCGCCTACACACCGAGCGACCTTGCTCGCCACCACGAACGGTTCCTGCACTTTCTCGACCGCTTCGCCGAATCCGGTTGCGGTGATACGGCAGTGGCCGACCTCGACCTGTTCCTGCCCGAGGAGCCACGAACGACACCCGCCTCGGTGGGCGCGGCCGTGACCGAGCAGGGATCTCTGAACGATGTGTTCGCGACGGCAATCGCGGAGCACGGCAATCGAATTGCGATCCAGGATGCGGCCTTCTCGATCACCTACGGAGAATTGGCCGCACGAGTCTCCGCACTCGCATCCGCCTTGAGTGCCCGAGGAATCTGCACCGAGGACCGGGTCGCCGTGCGCGTCGGCCGATCCCTCGAGGGGGTCGTCGCGTTCTGGGCGATCGCACGAGTGGGTGCGGTGTACGTTCCGGTCGACCCGAATCACCCACGCGAGAGAGTGCAGTTCGTGGTGCGGGACAGTGGGGCGGTGTTGGGCCTGTGCACGGGCGGCGGCGAGTTCGGCGACGTGGAGTGGCTGAACCTCGATGACGTTCTCGCCGAGGGTGCCCCGGGTGACGAAGCTGCGCCGACGGCACCGCACCACGCGGCGTACATCATCTACACCTCCGGCTCCACCGGCACTTCCAAAGGCGTTGTCGTCACCCACGATGGCATCGCCGCGTTGGTGCAACAGATCAGCAGCAGCTACCACCTCGACGTCGACTCACGAGTCTGTCACCTCGCCTCGCCCGGATTCGACACCGCCATCGTCGAGGTGCTGGCCGCAGCAACCGCGGGCGCGGCAGTGGTGATCGCGCCGGCAGGGAGTTACGCGGGCGCTGAACTGTCGGATCTGGCTGCGCAGCAGTCGATTACGCATCTTCTCATTACACCCTCGGCGCTGGCGACGCTGGATCCCGCAGCACTGTCGGGTGTCGGGACAATCATCATCGGCGGTGAGGCGGCGCCGCAGGACACGGTGGACCGCTGGTCGGTGGGGCGACGACTGCTCAACGCCTACGGCCCCACCGAGACGACGTGCAGCGTCACGATGACCGCGCCACTGAACCCGGCCAGCGCGGACGGAATCGGTCGAGCCATGGTGGGGGCGGTGATTCACCTTCTCGATCGCACGCTGCGGCCCGTTCCGTCGGGGGCAGCCGGCGAAATCTACATCGAGACACCTGGCGTCGCACGCGGATATCTCGGTCGCACCGCGGATGCAGCGGCACGCTTCGTAGCAAACCCTTTCGGTAGCAACGGGACTCGAATGTTCCGCAGTGGAGATCGGGCGCGTCTGCGCGGTGACGGCACGCTGGAGTTCCTGGGCCGCACCGACGATCAGATCAAGATTCGCGGAAATCGCGTCGAACTGGGCGAGGTGGACGCGGCGTTGCGGGCGTATCCGGATGTCGCTGCGGCATCATCGGCTTTGCGCCGCAATCGAGCTGGGGACCTGCGTATCGACGGGTACGTCGTTGCCGCACTCGACGAACATGTGCTCGACACCGAGGATATCCGCAGGGATCTCGTCGGGCGATTGCCTGCCCACATGGTGCCGGCGACCATCACGATCCTCGACGAGATCCCGCTGACGATCAATCGAAAGGTCGACCGCGGTGCCCTTCCTGTTCCGAGCCTGGCCACTCCGACGACCGGTACTCCGATCGAACCGTCCGGTGCCACCGAGGAGATGGTGGCGGCAGCGTTCGCGCGCGTGCTGGACATCGACGGCATCGATTGTGCCGCCTCGTTCTTCGATCTCGGGGGCGACTCGTTGGCGGCGACCAGGGTCGTCGCATCGGTGCGAGCCGAGGCCTCGGTGGACATCGGCGTGCGTGACCTCGCCGATGCCCCGTCCGTTCATGCCTTGGCCGCACGGATCGACGAACGTCGACTTACTGGGCAGCAGCAGAATTCGCGACCCGAATGTGGAATGTCGGACGGGGTGGCCACAATTCCGCTCGCTCCACAGCAACGCCACATCGATCGAAGCGCACGGCTTCCGCTGTACAACCTGCCGTTCACGGTCACGATTTCTGGGGAGTTCCACTCAGCGGCAGCTGTGCAGGCGATGACCGACCTGATCGATCGGCACAGCACGTTGCGAACGCGCTACCCGGATATCGACGGGGTTCCGGTGCAGATAGTCGAGCCCGATTCGTCGGGGGCGGTACCGAACCTGGACGTTGTCGACTTCGATGACGCCGCGGTGGTGCAAACGCTCGAGCACCCCTTCGACGTGCGCACCGAGTTTCCGATCCAAGCTCGCCTCTTCGCAGTAGCGCCCGATCACCACGTGCTCGCATGCGCTGTCCACCACAGTGCAGCGGACGGTTGGTCGCTGGGGCTGTTGGCGTCGGATTTCGTACTGGCGTATCACGCCAGGATTGCCGGCACCGCACCGTCCTGGCCCGAATTGCCCTTGCAGTACGCTGATTACAGCGTCTGGGCCGCCGACCGCGACGTCTCGGCCGATCTCGACTTCTGGCGCACGGAATTGGCGGACATACCCAGCTCGAGGGGCTTGCGGTTGGACCGCACTCGTACGCAGGACTGGGACTTCTCCGGCGCTCGCACGTCGCTTCGGTTCGAGGCAGACACCACCGAGAGAATGACCGATCTGGCACAGCGTTGCGGGACTGGACGATTCACCGTGCTTCGCGCAGCACTGCTGATTCTGCTCGCCCAGACGACGGAATCCACCGACATCGTCATCGGGACCCCGGTTGCCGGTCGCGACGACCCGCGACTCGAGCAGCTCGTCGGAACCTTCACCAACACCGTCGCCATTCGAACGAAGATCGCCGCGGCCACGACGGTCGAGGACGTAGTGCAGTTGGCCCGTGCGAGCGAACTACGGGCCTTCGATCATGCCTCCGTTCCGTTCGAGCATGTCGTCGCCGACCTCGCTGCTGACTCGACGAAGGGCCGGCACCCGATCTTTCAGGTGGCGCTGTCGTTGGACGTCTTCAGTGCCTCGACTTTCGACGTCGGGGACGTGCGCTTCGAGATCACGCCTCGGCCGATCGACATCGCCAAGTGCGACCTTCATCTTCACGTCACCGAACGGCGGGACGACCAAGGGAAGGCTATCTGTACGGACATCGATATCGTCTATCCCACAGCATTGTTCGACGCGAATACCGTTGTCGCACTGGGGGAGCGTCTCGAGCGGATCGTGCATGCGATGGTCGTAGAACCCCACTCGGTGTGGCGAGCTCTGGCAGCACGAGAACCGTCGACGCAACTACTACATGGTGTGTAGCATGTGCGGTGCGTGAGGCGCACGCGACTTCGAAGCCAGCGGGAGAACGCATGTCCACCTTCAACGGCCTACCGGCCCACATTCTGCTCGTTCACTTCATCGTGGTCCTGGCACCGCTCACCGCGATCCTCGCTATCGCCGCCAGCATCTGGTCCGGTGTGCGCAGCAGGCTCGTCTGGCCCATTGCAGCCCTGGCGGTGTTCACGCTGGTGCTGACTCCGCTGACGACCGAGGCGGGCGAGTGGCTCGAGAAGCGCGTCCCCGAGACCGCGGCGGTCGAACAACACACCGAGATCGGTGACTGGATGATCTACTTCTCCGTCGGCTTGGTGATCGTTGCCGCGGCACTCGTGTTCCTGCATCTGCGTGAGCGTCGCGGCAACCCGGCCGTGCGGTGGCAGTCGATCGCGGTAGTGGTCTTGGCAGTGGTGATCGGAGCGACCACAATCGTCCAGGTGTACAGAATCGGTGAGTCCGGCGCTCGCGCCGCGTGGGACGACGTATCGGCAACGGCCGTCGATGAGTGAGCCCGAGCCGAGCCTGCACGAGCACGAACCGCACGGAGATCTGTCCGGTCGCCTGAACTGGCTACGAGCCGGGGTGCTGGGGGCGAACGACGGCATCGTGTCCACGGCTGGTCTGGTCGTCGGTGTCGCGGCCGCCACCACCGACCGAGGATCGCTGCTGACTGCCGGTCTCGCGGGTCTGGTTGCGGGGGCCGTATCCATGGCACTCGGTGAGTACGTCTCGGTGAGCACGCAGCGTGACGCCGAGCGTTCCTTGCTGATCAAAGAGCGCCGGGAGTTGGAAGAGCAACCCGAGCAGGAACTGGCGGAGCTCGCGGCTCTGTACGAGGCCAAGGGGCTCTCGGCCGACACCGCGCAGACCGTCGCTCGCGAACTCACCGAACACGATCCGTTTGCCGCACACGTGGACGTCGAATTGGGAATCGACCCGGATGCGCTGACGAATCCGTGGCAGGCGGCCGGGTCGTCGGCGGTGTCGTTCGTCAGTGGCGCGCTGCTGCCGCTACTGTCCATCCTGCTGTTTTCCGCGTCGCTGCGCGTCCCGGTGACATTCGTCGTGGTCTTGGTAGCTCTGGCACTGACCGGAAGTATCAGCGCGCGTCTCGGCGGTGCGCCCGCTCGGCCGGCAGTGACCCGGGTCGTCATCGGTGGTGCAATCGCGATGGCTGTCACCTATGCGATCGGCCAACTCGCGGGCGTCGCGGGTATTTGAGGTCAGCGGAAGATCGAGGTGGCGGCTTCTCCGGTTTCGGGTGCCACCACATCTTGGACGACGTCGAACAACGCCACCGAGATGACGGAGAACGCGAGGACGAGAACCAGTCCGGCGGCGAGGATTCCGCGGTCGGGACGGTGCCGTGGTGGTTCGCTGAGGGCCTGCACGCGGCGCACGACGTCGCCCCCGGTACTGGCCAGAGTGCGGGTTCCATGGTCGAGGTGGGCCCGCAGCAAAGCAGTTCTGGCAATGGCAGACAACGTATCTCGACGGCCCAGAGCGGCCGCGCTCTCGTCTGCTTGACGCTCCGCGGCATGTCGTACTGTGGCGGACAGCGGCCTGAGAATCGGATCGATCAGGGCTCCGATCTCGCACATCTGGATCCACACGCTGTGACGGTGCCGCAGGTGAGCGCGTTCGTGTTCGATCACCGCGCGTAATTCGTTGTTCGACAGCGCTTCCGCCAGGCCGGTCGTGATCACGACGGCACCTCCGCCGGTGGGGACGGCGAAGGCGTCGGGAACGTCGGAGTCGACCACGACGATGCCGCCTGTCGCTCGCGCCTCGTCACCGAATTCGGATGCGATGGACGTACTGACCACAACGCGTCGAACATGGCGAGCCACCTCGACCGAGCGCCAGAACATCAACGCGCAGAGTGCAATTCCCAGCGATACCCACACAACCTGAGCCGACGCCAGAAGGACCGCGGCCAGCGCGGCCAGGGACGCGGCGACTGCAAACGCGGTGACCATCGACAGGATGGGGAGCAGAACGACTGCGGTCGACGGGTTGAGTCGGCGGTCGATGTGGGCGGCTCCGAACCCCAGCAGCAGCGACAGCACCCACGGCAGCACGGCCACGATCAGGAGCAGGGTCATCGATGCTGCTCGGCTGCGTCCGACTTGGCGAGTAGCTCTCGCAGCGTGGCCTCGTCCTCGGGGTCGAGTGAGGCCACGAAGTTGGCCAGTACGTCCGCACGTTCGGCTCTCGCGCCGAGTTCGGTACGCATCCGCATCGCGGCCCGCAATGCGGGGATTTCATCGACCGGGGCATTGAGGGTGTAGACGAAGGAACGCCCGCGCCGCTCGCGATCGACGAGGCCTTTGCCGTGCAAGCGCACCAGCGCGGTCATGACAGTGGTGTGAGCGAGCTCCGAACCCAGATGCTCGCGCGCCTGGGCCACCGACAATTCCGTGTGCTCGCCGAGCAACTCGAGGATCGACTCCTCCAACTGTCCGGACGCTCTACGCACTGCGATTCCTCACTCGAGTCGGGTACTTCGAGGATAGGCCAGTTCGAGGTTCCGCCACTATCCCGCGGCCTCGAGAATGTCGGTCAACGCGTCGATCAGGGCAACTGTGCGCGGTGACGGCGGTCGGCCCTGCATGGTGTGAATCTCGGCGCGACGTTGGGCAAACACCGGATGCACGAGCGGGATGTAGGTCAGGCCCAGTTTACGATCGCCGCCGAGGTCGCTGACGAGTGCGACGCCATCGCTCGATCGTGCGAACTCCAGAATCGGAGCCAGCCGCTCGCACTGTAGGCCCACGTGCGGCGACAGTCCCTCCAGCCGTACACCCGCGTCGAACAGTTCGCGTTGACTCGAACCGGTGGTCGACAGCGCAAGGGGATATGCGCAGATGTCGGTCAGGTCGACACTGTCTCGGTCGGTCAGTGGGTGGCCGGGTGCGACGACGGCGCAGATGGGCACCGTGATGGAGTGTTCGACCGTCACGTCGGTGCGGCGACCGAGCGAGAAGGTGACCGCGACGTCCGCTCGGGCGTCGACTACCCGTCGGCTGGCCTCCTCTCGCCCCACCACGTCCAAGGTGAACGTGACGGACGGGTGAGTCCGGTGGACCGACGCCATGGCCCGTGGAACCACGGACTGCGAGAACCCCTCGGTACAGGCAACGGTGACGGTTCCGTGCTCGGTGGCGTCGACGCTGCGTATTTCGGCGAGAAGGGTCGAGGACTCCACTTCGTGTCGGCGTGCGTGGGCGAGGAGGCGATGGCCGGCTTCGGTGAGCGTCATTCCGCGGGCATGGCGTGCGAAGAGCGGCACTCCGACGTCGCGTTCGAGCTTGGCGATCTGCCTACTGACCGCCGACGGAGCCAAATGTTGTGCCGCAGCCGCCTCGGTGACGGAGCCGGTTCGCGCTACTTCGCAGAAGTACGTGAGAGCAGAGGGCATCAAATGCAACGAGATCGCTCCTTCTTTCACAGCACGGTCACAGCGGCGACACCTGATCGTCACCGAGCCTCTGTCGGTCCGAGCGTTGCTTCGAAGGCAACACAGGAGGCCTCAATCGGCAATGGTGTAGACGGTATCGGGCTCGCTACTGTCAGGCGAACACCAGGCCGACGGCGAGGGAGATTCGATGAAACGCGACCATGTGATCGCGCAGGCCCAGGACTTCTACGATTCGGGTCAGTTCCACCGCGAATTGTCCGAGCTCGTGTCCGTTCCGTCGGAGAGTCAGTCGGCGGCCGGACGGGTTGCGTTGTCGGCATATCTGGAGGATCTTCTGGTGCCGCGGCTCGAGGCACTCGGGTGTGCGGTCGAGACGCACCCCAACCCGGTCGCGGACGGTGGCCCCTTCCTGATCGCCACCCGTCACGAGAGCCCCGATTTGCCGACCGTGCTCTGTTACGGCCACGCCGATGTGGTTCTGGGTATGGCCGAGGACTGGTCTGACGGTTTGTCGCCGTGGACTCTCGTCGAACGGGACGGCCGGCTCTACGGCCGAGGAACCGCCGACAACAAGGGCCAGCATCTGGTGAACCTCGCCGCACTGCGGACCGTTCTCGATGCCCGCGGCTCCTTGGGGTTCAATCTGACGCTCCTGTTCGAGACGGGGGAGGAGATCGGATCACCCGGACTCGAACAATTCGCGTCCGACCACCGCGAAGAACTCACCGCCGACGTGCTGATCGCCTCGGACGGACCACGTCTCGATGCCCACACGCCGACACTGTTTCTCGGTGCCCGTGGGGGAGTGGACTTCGATCTCGTCGTCGACCTGCGTGAGCGCGGCTACCACTCGGGCAACTGGGGTGGACTGCTCCGCAACCCGGCAACCACCCTGGCCGGTGCCATCGGAACGCTCGTCGACGGCCACGGCCGCATTCTGTTGGACAGCTTGGTGCCCGAGCAGATTCCGGAGTCCATCATCGAGGCTCTGCGAGACGTCGAGGTCGGCTGCACCCCGGGCGATCCGGTTGTCGACTCCGGCTGGTCGGCCACCGAATTGTCGCCCGCAGAGCGGGTTTTCGGGTGGAACACACTCGAAGTGATCGCCATGAGCGCAGGCAACATCGCCGAACCGGTCAATGCGATCCCCGGCCGGGCGCGAGCGCGGCTTCAACTGCGGTACGTCGTGGGTACCGACCTCGACGATCTGGACGCGCGGCTACGACGCCACCTCGATGCGCACGGCTACTCGATGGTCGCCGTCGAACTCGGCATCTCGTTTCCCGCGAGCCGAACGGACCCGAACGATGGCTGGGTCCGCACGGTCGCGCGGTCCGTCGAGCGCACCGTCGGTTCTCCGGTGACCGTGCTGCCCAACATCGGTGGGTCCCTGCCCAACCATGTGTTCACCGACACTCTCGGCATTCCGACGGTCTGGATGCCGCACTCCTACCCGGGATGCCGTCAGCACGCACCCGACGAGCACATGCTCGCATCCATCGCTCGTGAAGGTCTCGCGATGGCCGCCGGCCTGTTTTACGACATCGGCAGTGTCGCCGGTGGTCATGACGCACCGCTCGAATCCGCCAGCGCCTCGCGCTCCTGAACATCACCGGAGAATCCGACATGTCCACTGCACACGTCCATCGAACCCCCGATCGTGACGACGCGGGTGAAGCCGTTGTGTCCGTGAAGAATCCGGTCCGTGCCATCGCGGCCGCCACCATCGGCAACGCACTCGAATGGTTCGACATCGCCATCTATGCGCTGTTCGCCATCTACATCGGACAGAACTTCTTTCCCTCGGCCGACCCCGGCGTGCAACTGGTTCAGACGTTCGCAGTCTTCGGAGTCTCGTATCTGATTCGCCCCCTCGGCGGGCTGATCCTCGGGTCCTACGCAGACCGGAAGGGGCGAAA
Organism: Rhodococcus sp. 14-2483-1-1; assembly: GCF_002259335.1. Classification (NCBI taxonomy): domain Bacteria; kingdom Bacillati; phylum Actinomycetota; class Actinomycetes; order Mycobacteriales; family Nocardiaceae; genus Rhodococcus; species Rhodococcus sp. 14-2483-1-1. The sequence continues at coordinate 162,689 of NZ_NPFX01000014.1, forward strand.
GAAGGCTCTGGTGATGAGCATTCGCCTGATGGTGCTCGGAACCGCGTTGATCGCGTTCATGCCCAACTACGACGACATCGGCATCCTCGCCCCCATCGGAATCATCGTGGCGCGCCTGATTCAGGGTTTCGCTGCAGGCGGCGAATTCGGCGCGGCCACATCCTTTCTCGTCGAACAGAACGGCAAACGTCGCGGATTCTTCGGCAGCTTCCAGTTCGCCAGCCAGGGGCTCGCAACGCTGATGGCGGCCTCGTTCGCAGCCGGACTGACCGCGGTGTTGTCCGAGGCCAGCATGGTGGACTGGGGTTGGCGCGTCCCTTTCATCTTCGGGCTCATGGTGGGCCCGGTGGGATGGTTCATTCGCCGGCACGTCGACGAATCACCGGCTGTGGTCGCCACGTCGGACGTGCCGAAATCGCCTGTGCGCGATCTGTTCAAGAACCAATGGGGAGGAATCCTCATTGCCGGCGGTGTGCTGGTGGTGTCCACCGCGCTCAACTTCATTCTGCAATACCTGCCGACCTTCGGCATCAAGCAACTGGGACTGAACAACTCGCTGTCGTTCGTCGCACTGATGATCACCGGTGTGATCCTGACGGTGGTGACGCCGTTCGTCGGTCAGCTGTCCGACAAGGTCGGCCGTATCAAGATCATGTTGCCGTCGGCAATTGCGATCGGCGTGAGCGTCGTTCCGCTGTTCATGTGGCTCATCGCGGTGCCGTCGTTCCTCACGCTCGCTCTCGTCATGACCATTCTGGGTTTGTTGAAAGCGCTCTACTTCGGCGCGCTGCCGTCGGTGATGTCCGACGCGTTCCCGGTCCATTCGCGGGCCACCGGACTGTCGTTCGGATACAACGTCACCACGGCGATCTTCGGTGGATTCACTCCGACGATCGCGGCCGCTCTGGTTGCCGCGACCGGACAAGCAGTGTCCCCGGGCTACTACATCCTCGCGGTGTCCCTGGTCAGCATTGCTGGGCTCATCGGCGCAGTGCGGATCCGCGGAATTCGATAGCTTACGAATACCTAGCGGTCGACACGGATATGTAATACGGTGGACTCACCAGCCCACCACCTCGAGGACCAGCGATGAGCGTCGAAGCCAATACTCGCGCGATAGAGAAGACTGTCGTCACCGACTTCAGTGACCGCATGAGCTACGGCTCCTACCTGGACCTCGACACGTTGCTCAGCGCCCAGAAGCCGGTGAGCACCCCGGAGCATCACGACGAACTGCTGTTCATCATTCAGCACCAGACCACCGAGCTGTGGCTCAAGCTGGTGCTGCACGAGACGCTGGCCGCGCGTGCGGCTCTCGATGCCGACGACATCGGCACCGCGCTCAAGTGCGTGGCCCGGGTCAAGCACATTCAAAAGACGCTGACCGAGCAGTGGTCCGTCCTGGCCACTCTGACGCCGACGGAGTACTCGCAGTTCCGCGACTTCCTCGGCAACTCGTCGGGCTTCCAGTCCTATCAGTACCGGGCCGTGGAGTTCGTGCTCGGCAACAAGAATGCGGGCATGCTCAAAGTCTTCGAGTCCGATCCTGCTGCTCACGAACAGCTTTCGACTCTGCTGCACGAGCCGAGCCTGTACGACGCCTTCTGGCAGTCCCTGGCGCGGCAGGGGTACGACGTACCGGCGTCAGCGCTCGATCGCGATGTCACGACGGCATACACGTTCAACGAGGACCTGATGCCGCTGATCAAGTTCGTCTACGAGAACCACACCGAGCATTGGGCGGTGTACGAGGCATTCGAGGAACTCGTTGACTTGGAGGAGAACTTCCAGCTCTGGCGCTTCCGTCACATGCGCACCGTGCTGCGAACCATCGGAATGAAGAGCGGGACCGGAGGGTCGAGCGGCGTCGGATTTCTGCAGAAGGCGCTCGAGCTCACGTTCTTCCCCGAATTACTGGCTGTCAGAACGGAAATCGGACGATGATGGAACGTGCACTCGAGCTCGATGAGAAGGATCCCCTCCGCAGCTACCGCGACAAATTTCTCGGTAGCGACGACCCGTCGATCACGGCGTATCTCGACGGCAACTCGCTGGGCCGGCCCACCAAGGCGAGCGTCGAACGGATCAACACCTTCATGACGCAGGCCTGGGGCGGACGCCTCATCCGCGGCTGGGACGAGCAGTGGTTCGATCTCCCCTTCACCATCGGCGACGCCCTGGCCGACGCCACCCTGGGGGCAGCGCCCGGGCAGACCACGATCGGCGATTCGACGACGGTGTTGCTGTACAAACTGGCACGGGCGGCTATCGCCATGCGGCCGGGACGCACCGAGATCGTCATCGACCGCGACAACTTTCCGACCGACCGATACTTGCTCGAAGGTATTGCAGCAGAGCTGAATATGACGCTGCGGTGGATCGAGACGGACCGCCGTGGTGGCATCACGCCGGAACAGCTCGCCGAGGTGGTGGGGGAGAACACCGCCCTGGTGGTGATCACTCACGTCGCTTACCGGTCGGGCTTCCTCGTCGACGTTGCCGAGGCGACGCGTATCGCACACGCGGCCGGCGCTCTGATGCTGCTGGACGTGTGTCATTCCGTCGGATCGGTGCCGATGGAATTCGATTCCTGGGGAGTGGATCTGGCCGTCGGGTGCACCTACAAGTACCTCAACGGAGGTCCGGGGTCACCGGCCTTCGCGTACGTGCGCAGTGATCTTCAGGACGACTTCGTTCAGCCGATCTGGGGGTGGATGGGCCGGGCCGATCCGTTCGAGATGGCGCAGGGTTACGTTCCGGCACAGGGTATTCGACGCGTCATCAGCGGTACACCGTCGGTGTTCGGAATGATCGCGATGCAGGACACCATCGAGATGATCGCCGAGGTGGGTATGGACGCAATACGCGCGAAGTCCGTTGCGCTCACCGAATACGCCCTCGAGCTCGTCCGAGAGATGCTGGTTCCGCTCGGGGTCGAGATCGCCTCACCCGAGGACTCGAATCGACGCGGCGGGCACGTCACCATCGACCATCCCGAGTTCAAGGCCATCACCGCTCGTCTGTGGGAGCAGGGTGTCATCCCGGATTACCGAGCGCCACACGGTATTCGCCTGGGGTTGAGCCCACTGAGTACCTCGTACCGCGAGGTGTATCTGGGTATCGTGGCGATCCGTGACGAACTCCGCGCCTAGCGCCGCCGGGGCGATCCTCGACGATTTCGATTCCCGTCCGGGCAGCACCACCTCGTTGGTGCGCACGGTGCTCGGGGCCTACGTTCGTCCCCTCGGAGGGTGGTTCGCCATCGCCGATTTCGTCGTCTGGATGGAAGCGATCGGAGTGCCGTCGGAGAGCACGCGCATCGCGGTGACCAGGTTGAAGAAGAAGGGCGTCATCGAATCGAGTACTCGTAAGGGTCGCACCGGCTATCGCATCACCGAGCAGGCCGACGCGATGTTCGCTCGGGGAGACGGCCGGATCTTCGGCTTCCGGCGGATGGCCGACGGCGATCCGTTTCGGTTGATCTCGTTCACCATTCCCGAGACGCAACGTGCCGCCCGGCACCAACTGAGGCGTCGACTCACTGGAATAGGATGCGGCACAGTCTCACCCGGTCTGTGGATTGCACCCGAGTATCTCGCGCCCGAGGCCGCTGCCATCGTCGACGCGTTGGAGCTCTCGCCCTACGTGACCACGTTCGTCGCCTCCGAGGTCGCGCCGCCGACCACGCTGCGTGAGAGTGCCGAGCTGTGGTGGGATCTGGCCGGCATCGCCGATCGTCATCGGGCATTTCTCGAGGCCTTCGACGGCGGGTCCTCGGCTCGGAATGCCCGGGACGCGTTTGTCACGTTCGTCCCGTTGCTCGACGAATGGCGCGTCATTCCCTACGTCGACCCTGGTCTTCCGCCGTCCATGACGCCGGAAGACTGGCCGGGCACCCGGGCCGTCGCCACGTTCGAGACGGCCCGGGAGCGTTACTTCGACCTCAGTCTTGGATGGGTCGCGTCCTAGCCATCCTGGTACGACGGCTCGCGCTTCTTGATGTACGAGATGACGCGGTACGTGATCGGCATGACGATGACCTCGGCCAGTGTCTTCCACAGGAATCCGACGATGACGTAGTTGATGAAGTCGGTCCAGGTGGTGATGCCGATGACTCCGGCGGCGATGGAGCAGAAGATCAGCGTGTCGAAGAATTCGCCGACGATGGTCGACCCGATCAGTCGCGCCCACAGGTGCTTTTCCTTGGTGCGTTCCTTGATCTTGACCAGGACGACGGAGTTGAGGAGCTGCCCGACGGTGTAGCCGGCAAGACCGGCGAGAACCAACCGGGGCACGACGCCGACGACGCTCTCGAGGGCGGCCTGGTTCTCGTAGAACGAGGCGGCGGGGAGTTCGATGGCGATCCAGAAGCACACGGAGGTGAGCAGCAGGGAGCCGAAGCCGAGGTAGATCGCGCGGCGCGTGGCTTTGAAGCCGTAGACCTCGCTGAGGACGTCACCGAGGATGTAGGCGAGGGGGAAGAGAAAGAATGCGCCGTCGGTATTGATCGGCAGGATTTGGAACGGTCCGAGCATGACGTCGGACGAGGCGAAGAAGGCGACACCTTTGCTGGCGGCCACGTTCGAGATCAGCAGGGTCGCGACGAAAAGCGCAACGATGGTGGGGTAGTAGCCCCGGCTGATGTGAGCGAACGTGGCCTGCCCAGACTCGGTGCCGCCGTTGGCGGCGGTGTGTTCGGTAGTAGTCACCCCTGGATCCAAGCACCGAGACGACGATGGGCGCGAATCCCCGAGTGAGGGATGCGCGCCCATCGAGGCGGACTACAGGTCAGGCGACGCGGCCACGCACCGTGACGCGGTAGGCGTAGGTGCCGGCAATGATCGTAATCGGAATGCTCGCCAGCAGGCCGATGCCGAGTAGGAGACCGCCGACGATATTGATGCCGACCAGGGCGAGCGCGAGGACAAAGAGGGTCCCACCGTTCGACGCGATTGCCTGCGCGCTGGCCTTGATGGCGGGAATCGGCTCGTCGCCGCGGTCGATGACGAACTGGAAGGTCCACCACGTGAAGAACGTGATGACGATGCCGGGGACGATCAGTAGGACGAAGCCGATGCTGGTTGCAATGCCGACGAGGATGCCGGCGATGATGACGGCGGCAACGTTGCCGAACTGGAAGAAGGACCCGAACGCGGGCTTGACCCCGTCCACCTCGTGCAGAGCGCCGCGAACGAGTGCCGCCTGGATCAGGAGTGAGACGACACCGATGATGACGCTGAAGATCAAGCTGAAGACGATGTTGTTGGAGCTCAACACGTAGTTCAGTACGACCTGGATGACCGCGGCGATCAGGACGATGCCGACCCAGACGAGTGCGTTCTGCTTGAACTTCTCGAAGCCGTAGCCGATGGCCGTTCCCACGGACAGCTGCGTCGGCATCGGTGCCTCACCGAACGACGGAGGCGGCGGGTAACTGCCTTGTGGCGGAGGCGGGTAGCCGCCGGGTGGTGGGTAGCCGCCCTGCTGGGGGTAATCGCCGGGAGGAGGCGGGTAGCTGCCGGGTGGCGGGTAGTTCCCCTGCGCGGGTGGTGGATAGTTGCCGGGTGGTGGGTAGCCGCCGCCCTGCGGCGGGGGATAACCACCGGGGTTCTGTGGATCCTTGTCGGGGTCGTAACCGCCTGAGGTCATGGTGTCCTTCTCCCTCGGGATGAGTTGTCGCGGTCACTGTACGTCCGATTCGTGCGCAGTTGGGTCCTGTCGCGTTGCAACGTGATCTCGATCGGTTCGTAGATCAGAGATCCGCGGGGTCGAACACCCACGGTTCGCGCGGTACCCGTGTCGGCTTCCACTGCTCGAGCAATTCCTCGGCATTCTTGGCATCGGGCATACCGAGGGAGGCTGTGATGAGTGCCCACGCGTCGGGCTGCTCGCGCAGTGTCACCGCACCGTCTCGCTTGGCCAGACGCTTGCCCTCGACGTTCAGAGCGAGGGGAACATGGACGTACGTCGCGGGGGTGAGGCCCAGGAGTTGAGCGAGGTAGCCCTGCCGTGGCGCGGAGGTGAGCAGGTCGTCGCCGCGCACGATCTGGTCGACGCCTTGTGCTCCATCGTCGACGACGACGGCGAGGTTGTAGGCGGGCACACCGTCGGAGCGGCGCAGGACGAAGTCGTCCACCTGGCCTCGGAACAGGCCGTGCAACTGATCGACGATGGTGAATTGCATTACCTGCGAACGTAATCGAATGGCCGGTGGGCGGTCCTTCGCTGCTTTCTGGTCTGCAGTGAGATTTCGACACGTGCCGGGATAGGCGCCGTCGGGAGCATGGGGCGCGGATGCGGCCTGGAGGATTTCCCGACGCGTGCAGAAACATTCGTACGTCAGCCCGGCGGCGGTGAGCGTGCGAATCGTGGCGTCGTAAGTTTCTCGTCGCTCGGATTGCCGCATGATCGGCCCGTCCCAATCGAGTCCGATGGCGGCGAGGTCGTCGAGTTGGCGTTGCTCCGAGCCGGGTTTCACGCGGTCGAGGTCTTCGACGCGCATCACGAAACGTCGTTCAGTGGAGCGGGCGAAGAGCCAGGCCAGTAATCCGGTGCGCAGATTCCCGAGATGAAGGTCGCCGGAGGGACTGGGAGCGAAGCGTCCGGAGGGCATGGGGACAGCTTAGTTTGGAGGCGACGGGAAGGGTCAGGAGCTCAAACAATTGTGCCTAGTGGATCGTTACCAGCAGCCGCCAATTGCGATCGCTGTCCATCAGTGCGATCCACCAGGCCAGCCGTCGTCACGCCGCACACGCCGGTTATGAATCCAGCGCGATAGACACACTGGTCGGGCATTCCCTTCGCGCCGGGTTCGTCACCCAAGGCACCCACCACGGAGCCGCCATCGCCGACAGATCGGTCACGCCAGTCTCGACTCGGTCGAGGCCTACCGCCGCGAACATTCGCTCGTTGGCAATAAGTTCAAACAAGATCGGTTTGTGGCCCTGTGCGCCATAGTTCCTTCAAGCTAAAGGGTATTCGGTAATTGCACGTCCCGGCGAACCTATTGAGATTCGCCCGCAATGGGAGCAAAACGTCGGCCACCAGGGAGTCGAACCGCTCGTCCCATAGGTATCGAACGGCGCTCCGCATCTTCGACAGCAGCGCCGATACGGGCGTCCGCCGCATCCAGCGCTGCCGCGAAGTTCGCGTATCGATTGTTGTCGACATGAGCGTTCAGCTCGTCGAGTAGAGCGCTACGACTCCTGACAGCAGCGCTTACTACGGGGACGACCTCTCGGCCGCTATCGGTGCGATCATCGTCCACGCGCACGTACGGAAACGGGACCGCTTTGGCCTCGGTGTGGCGTGCGAGATCCAATGCGTAACTTAGATACTCGAACTGTTCCCACGCTTCTTCGACCAGGACACCGAGACCGGCGGCATCAGACAAAACTGGGCGCAACAGCCCAAACAGTGCTCGGCTTGGCCACCGGGTGTGCGGGTACACATCGTCTGGCTTGTAAAGCGCTGCAGCGGGGGAGCGTTGGCCCGAGAAGGGATTGAGGACCGGAATGTCAGTTAGGAGCCGCACCACTGTTGTCCACCTGCCTGCAGCTACAGCCGCAACACCGCCCGCGTACAGCGCAAAGATCGCTGGTACCTTCAGCGCGTTGTTCGCGTCACTGGACCCGGCGAAAGTGGGGACGTCGGCAAGGTGGGCAGCGCTTGAGATCCACCAATCGTCGGTCCTAGCGTTACCCCAATAGGCCAGGGTCGCGATCAGCGCCGCCCAGAGCTCTAGCTCGTCTTCGATGGCCGGGATCCTGTCGTGATACGACAGCGACCTCCAAATATCTTCGTTGGTCGAAAAGGCCTGCAATTCGCGAATCCGCTGAACCTCCTTTAGCAAGAGATCATGCGCCCCGACGGGTATGCGACCGAAGCTCAGATCTCGTTTAACCGTTGCGATGGCACCGGCCGTGGTAAGCGGGTCAGTTTCGAGGTGTTTGATAGCGCCACATGCTTCGGTAACCATCGGCAGCCACTCACCGGCATCCTTGATAACGACAGTCGCGTCCCGTGCTTTAGCGAGTTTCGCGGCATCCCCGTTGAGGGGGAAGCGATCGAGCCAGAACGTCGGGTATCGACGACTCGAACACCTCGCTAATGCGGCGATCAGGGCGGAGTCCCATCGAGCGGACCAACCGACGACCAGTAGTCCGTACTGGTCGAACACCTCGTCTAGACGAAGACCGATGTGAGCGGGGTAGGTCCTCAACTCGTCTGGTGTGTTGAGCATTTCAGGGTTCGTGTAGTCGCCATGAAGGTGCCAGATTAGGTGCCGCTGTGCGTGTAGTGGTTCCATTCCTGCCGCGTCGGCAGCGGTGGATACGACAGTAGGTTCGATGCCGAGGTCACGCAGGGCGGTCTCAATCAGTAGATCGAAGTTCAGAGTGACCACAATCCTCACGAGGCCCTCAGCCATCATCTGTGCGATGGCCCTGTGCGCGGCCGACGGCACCTTCAGGCCCGCCTCACGCTCACCGTCAGTGGGTTCAAAGAATTCGCGCAGCAAGTCTTTGCGTCCGAGCGGCGTTGGAGCCGCTGCATGCAGCAACTCATCGTATTCAGCGTCCCTTCCTGTTCGGTTCTTCCACCAAACGAACACGTCATCCGGCTGCTCGCCGCTGGCGGCGGCGATTCTCGTCAGCAGACGTTCTTGTATCTGCCAAGCCGCCGGTACTCCGGCACCCACTGATAGTCCCGCTCCTGCAACTATGACCGAATTTCCAGGCCGCGCAAATAGACTCAGGGCAAGGCCGACGTGTCCCTCTAGTGCGCCACGAAACTTCACTGAGTCACTTGCGCTCATTTGGCACCTCTGCTCGGATTAGCTCATGGGTCGAACTGGACGGTAGCCCTCTGCCCCTGCCCGCAGCGGAAGATTGGCTGTCTTGGTGGTGTTCGCGTCCTCAACCCTGCTGGCGCGATTCGATTCCATATCTGTGAGTTGTGTATCTAAATAGGATGCGGTCACTCGCCAGTAGACGTTGCTCACGCAGCTCGGAGAGGCTTCGCAGCAAGTTAAGGCTGGCGCCGTTGTCAGTGGCAACCGAGCATTCAATTGCCTCACCATCTATGTTTTCGAGAGAGTCGATCACCGCGCTAACGGTCCGTCTCCCATAACCGAGATGCCGGTCGGTCGCGGCAACCGCGTAAAAGAACCCCAGGGTACGAGGCCCGTCGATATCAGGTGTCATGTCGTTGAACTGACTGCCTGCCTTCCAGATGTTCAGATCACCACCTATGAAGCTGACGGGCCGATTGTCCGGGTCGAAACCGACCCAAGCGAGGGTGGCACATCGAAGGTACGGTCCGGGGTCGTGCCTCTCGCCGATGGTTCCAATTTTCTGACGGTAGGTATCGAAGTTGAATCCACTGCCCATCCACTGCCTAAGCTCGGGAGTCGTGTACCAGCTCGCCACGTTATCCAGTGCGGCATCATTGGCACCCACCCGTTCGACGCGCAGAAGTCGATATGTCACGATCGAGGACTCCGCAGTTTGGAAACCAACGAGGCCGCGATCGACAGCTCGGGACGTGACCGGATGTCGGGCTGAGACCCGCGCTCGTCACCCCACTCAGTCGGCATGAGCAGAGTCTACGGTCCGACTCCGATCGTCCCCCTCGCTCCACAACACGTCTTGACCTCAGGCCGTCCACCTCGCCTACATCCATACCGCAGAGGACAGATCTTGGGCGCGACGATGACGGCTGGGGCATGATCGTCGAATGCGCTTCTCACAACGCCACGGCCACGTCGCGGTCAGATCTGCAATCCAGCTCGCGGGGTTGGACGATGGTGCGCGAACTGAGATTTGGAATCTGATCTATTTGCTCGTTTTCGACGAGCTCGACGAGTATCAAATTGACGCCCTGTTTCGCCCCATCTGGGTGTACACCTTCGAATGCGACGCGGACGAATACGGGGACGTCTACATCGAGGGTTATGTAAAGACCAAGATCAAGTCTGGACCGTGGTACGAGGTGTACGACCTAATCGAGGCCCTCTACCCAGAAAATGATGCCTTCGCGGAGTACGTCAACCCGCTGCTGGAATCGGTGCGGTCAGGCTACCGCGTTGTAGATGGGAAAATCGCCCCGATTTCCAGTAATGATGAAATCGCGGAGGTCGAATGCGCAATCGCTACCGATCATTCCGGTGTCAGCCACCACTTCACGCGAGCACTCGAACTGTTCGCGGATCGTGAAGCGCCGGACTATGCGAACTCGATCAAGGAGTCGATCAGTGCGGTCGAGTCTAAGGCTCGTGAGCTGACCGGCAAGACCACACTCGGTGCGGCGTTGGATGAGATCAAGAAGACCGGCACCTTCACGCATCCCGCGCTAATCGACGGGTGGAAGAAGATCTACGGGTGGGTCAGCGACACCGATGGGGTGCGCCATGGTGGTCAGCAGGCTCCAGCGGCCGATCAGGATCTCGCGCGATACATACTGGTGACGTGTTCTGCGTTCGTCAACCTACTGAGCAGCACGCAGAGCAAAAGCGACGAAGCCGAGAGCAGTTCCTGACATCGCTCTCGGTGTCGACTCAAGAGTCGCCCACCATCACCGACGATGGCCTCAATCGTAGTTTCGATGGGCAAGTTCGATGTGCGTTTGCTGATTGCATTCAGTGACTCTCCGGGCGAGTAATTTGACAATGGACCGCCGGTAGCAGCTCGACTTGACGTGATTCGTAGCGCCCTAGAAGTACGAAGCAATGATCGCCGATCGCTCGCGTGCCGCATGATGAGTTTCGCGGCCCTTACCGCTCTGAATCAGTGCCCTCAGCCAGCGTATCCAGAGCGTAAAGGGGCACCAGGTATTTGTCGCCGACTCCACGGGCACGGACCGGCCGGGGCACCCGCATGGCCGAAGACGTCTGTCGATCCTCTTCCGTATGCTGCAGCGACGAGACCGAGCGAGGAGCAGGCGAACAATGGGCAAGAAGAACGGCCGCCGCAATCAGAGTCGCCCGCCGCGTCGTAACCCGACAGTGGACGCGCCCACCGAGCCGACCCCATCACAAGCTGACCAAGACATGGCTGCCGTGCAGGAGGCAATGCGCCACCAGAACTTCGTTCTGATGGCAGCAGACGCCGAGCTAGAGCCTGTCGAAGAACCTGGCCGGCGCAGCGCTCTGGCGGGTGTCGCGGGGCTTGTGGCAGTACGGGAACTGTCCCGGCTGTTCTCACGTCTCGATTTAGCGCTGATGATCGATTGGTCTCAGAAGCGGGTACAAACCGATCTGCTCCGCTCAGTTCATAAGCCGTGGAGCAACGCACTGATAGCCCGCGTCAACGCTGGTGATCACCTGCTCACTGCCAGGTCTCTAGGGCAGCTAATGCGCGAAGTTCTAGAGTATGCCTCTGTCGACCCGGACGCACCAGAGATCACGTTGCCGACACTGGTCCACTATCTCCTGTCTATAAATACCGAGCACTACCGCCACCCGGAGTACAGCGCCACCGGCCTGATAACTGACAATGGCCACCGTGTAATGGCTCAGCAGTTGTCAGGAATGAGTGCAGAGGACAGCATCGCGATGCTCCGGGGACTGATGCCAGGTGAAATTGCAAACACCCTCGCAGATGCCACCCTCAGCCCGATTGCCCTTCGAGCGGACGCCGAGGATACCTGGTTCAGGTCATGGCCGGACAAAGTCGTTCACCCTGGGCTCGGGGATTGTCCTGCAGAGTCTTTCGCTAGAGTCCATGGCGTCGCGCTCGTCGAGATCCTTGCACTCGGCAAAATCATCGATGACCTAACGCGAAAGGGAGTTGCGGAGTTCTCTCGAGCCCAACTGCTCGCGCAAGGTGGCACCGAAGCTGCTGTCGAGCTGTGCATCAAGGAGATGTCGCGACCTCTTGATCAGTATCGAGATGCTCTCGCTGGTGATCGCCGACGTGGCTCGGTGCACCAGCAGCGGTACACCATGACCCGTTTCCCTTTCCTCCGAATTGATAGCGACACAATCATTCTGCTTCGCTACCAGTGGGGCATCGACAGGTTCTACGGAAATCTTCTGTATTGGTCGACCTTCGCGGGCATGCCCGGATTCAAAATGCCAGCACCAAAGCCGAAGTCGCAGGCTGAGGCTTTCAGCAGCGGCATGAATCACGTCTTCGAACGGTCGGTCGGCGACATCTTGGAAACGCTGGTCGCCCGAAGTGCATCTGCTGACAAACTCATTACCGAAAACGAAATGCAAACAGCCTGGACGACGAGCAGTCGAGCCACCGCATCTGCGTGTGACTGGGTCATCAAAGCTGGGAAGACATGCATCATCATCGACGCCACTAACTACTCGCTCGATGCCTTCTTATCTCAGGGACTAGGAACACCGGAGGCCTATGCGGAAGACATGGACAAAATCTTTGCTTCGAACGACGGCAAGTTTGGACAACTCGCCAAGACCATGAGGAAGCTCCGAGACCGAGGCGTTGACGACTTCGACCTTGATCCAAAAACTGTTTTCCTACCGATCGTCGCTCTTCCATCTGGCGGGATACCCAACATCGACACAACGGACCTAGATTTTCAGCTCCGAAGCCGCCCGTTTTTCGAAGAGTTCGACGGCCGGATCCTCGCACCCGTGGCCGTGACTATTACCGAGTTACAGATACTCGAAGGCATGGCAGGGCGCATCCAATTCCCCGACCCTGTCAAGACGGTGGTGCAGTGGAGACACGCGTGCACTCTGACCACGTGGCCAATCCGGTTTCGCGACTACCTTGACGGTGCTCTGTCCAATCCGGACCGTCCGTTGTCGAGTCGAACCCTTGCAAACAACAAGGCTTTGCTCACGCGTGTGGCTGGCGTGGAATAGCAGCAGCCGCGTCACCTCTGGCCGGTACCTGGGATACCTGCCTTCCACCCACATTTGTGCGACATCTGGGTGCAGTATCGAATTCACATTTGACCCGCGCGTGAAGGCGAGCCTGTCAACCCACCATGACGGTTCGACAACTGTGGTTTTCGTTGGGGGCCGCGGCACAGGGCAGAAGGACGCCCGTCAACATCCCTCACCCGTCACCACAACAAATCTCGCCCCAAGTGGGATGTTGAAACCCACGGCGTCTCCGTCCGTCACATCCGACCCCGCCGCCAGCTCCACCTTCACAACCGTCGAACCACCCACGGTCACGTCAGCAATGCTGCGAAATCCTGTAGGCCTCAAGTCCGAAACAACCCCACGAATCCCGTTGTCATCTAAAGTGATCAGCTCGTGTCGAACCAGCAACACGGCCGGCCCAGCGGGAAGTGAAACCCCCTCCACCTCCAACTCCCCGAGCTCGGAGCGATGCACCCCAACCCCATCCCACTGCCCCTCGATTTCGTTCATCCCGCCCATCAGTCGCGAGACTGACAACGTGCTCGGACGCGTGTAGGCCGTCGCAATATCGGAGTGATGCTCCAATCGCCCGTCGATGAGCACCGCCACCGAATCGGCCAGTACCGCCGCTTCCTGCTGATCGTGGGTGACGAGCAGCAGAGTCTGATCCAACGTCGAGCGCAATTCCCGGACGAGGTCGTGCATCTCGGTGCGCAACACAGGGTCCAGCGCACTGAAGGGCTCGTCCAACAACAGCACTCGCGGGGATCCGGCGAGTGAACGCGCCAACGCCACCCGCTGGGCCTGCCCGCCCGACACCTCGGAGACCGCGCGATCGCCGATGTCACCCAGATGAACCAGGTCGAGGTACTCCCGGGCACGTTCGCGCGACCGCTTACGACTGTCCCCGGCCGCGCGGTAGGCGAAGCCGATGTTGTCCAGTACCGACATGTGCGGGAACAACATCGGACGCTGGAAGACCATCCCCACCCCGCGGTTCTCGGCCGCAACGCCGTTCACCTCGCGGCCGTCGATGCGCACCGTGCCGGCGGTGGGCGAATCGAGACCGGCAATGAGCCGCAGTGCTGTGCTCTTGCCCGAGCCCGATGGTCCGAGAATTGCCGTGCACGATCCCGGCGACACGGTGAGATCCAACGAATTTAGAGCCGCAACCGATTGACTGGCATGGACTTTCGTGAGTCCGTGAACGGACAGTTCGACGCTCATCGGGCACTCCTACGACGCAGCCGGGCCAGCATGAGCACCAGCAACAACGGCGGCACCACGGCGGCGACCGACAGTGCAGCCACCACCGAATCGTTGCCGGTCCCGGCGGCGAACGAGGCGACGAGAATGGGCACGGTGACCAGTCTGCCTCCACCGATCAGCAGGGTGATCACGTAGTCGCTCCACGCCACCAGGAACGCGAGCAACGCCGAACCCGCCAAGGCTGGAGCCAGCAGCGGAATGCGAATTCGCCGCAGCACCATGGCACTCGGCGCGCCGAGGGTGCGCGCCTCCTCCTCGTAGCCGATGTCGTACGCGCCGAACGCCACTCGCATCAGATACGTCGTGTACGGAATGGCCGCGACCGTCAGCAACGCGATCACCGCCACCGTGCTCGGAATGCGCGAGCGCAACACGAGGACATCGAGTCCCAACGCCACGGCGAACGGCGGCAGGGCCAGCGGCGCGAAGAGAACTCCGGCCACCAAAGCGGGGAAGCGCACAGTACCGTTCACCAGGGCTCGAGCGGCCAACGCGCCCAATGGCGTTGCGATGGCGGCGACGGCCAGAGCGAGCAGGGTAGACCGCACGAACGCATCGACGCCCCCGGCATCGAGGGCGCTGCGGACGCCGTCGAATCCCCATTCCTGGGGAACCGAACCGGGAAACGACCAGCGATTGCTGATGGCCCACAAGACAACCGGAATCAGCGGCAGTAGGAACCACAGGACCAGCACGGACCTGCCGACAGCCGGAGCAACCTTGTTCACTTCCACCTTGTTCATTTCCACGCTGCCGATCTGCGCAGATAGTGCAGTGCCACCGCGGCCACGATCACCGTCAGCGCGGTGGCGACCGTCGCGGCAGCTGCTGCCTGTGGACGCGTCTCGAGATCAATCGAGGTGAACAGGCGAATTGCCATGACCGACAACGGCTCCGGATACGGGCGACCCAGAATGCGGGCCACCTCGTACGATCCGACGGTGTAGGCGAACGCGATGGCCGCCGACGCGATCAGTGCGGGCCGAGCCAACGGCAGCGTGACCAGTCGCAGCCGAGCCCACCGGCCTGCGCCCAAAGTCGCCGCTGTCTCGTCGAATGCGGCTACTCGGGTAGCGAGAGTCCCGGCCACGACGACGGCCAGGAAAGCCGATTCCTTCCAGGCATATTCGGCGACGACGGCGATCCACCACCGCCCGCCGACCAACTCCGGCCAGCCGCCGCCGGTCATGCCCAGGATGCGGGGCAGCATCCCCGAATCCGCCAGCAACAGGGCCATCGCGGCCGCCCCGATCAGGTGCGGCACCGTGACCGTTAACCCGGCAGCGACCAATGCGGCGCGTCCACCCGACAACGCCGTCAGCGCAGCCGCTAGCCCGATCACCGTGGCCAAGGCGGTCGACACGACGGCGATCGACAGCGTCAGCACCACCGAGCGCCACAGGTCACCGCCCAGAGCGGAGTACGCGTCGACCGATAGTTCGGGGGTTCCGACCAACGGCATCAGACCCAGGCTCTGCAGCACCACGGTTCCGAGACCGCCGCCGACGACGAGAACGACCAAGACGACGGCGGGCAGGACCGCCGCTGTGCCGCGAAAGCTCCTCGTGGACGCGCTCACTGACCGGCGAGCACGCTTCGACGCCATCCCTCGTCGAGCGGGGTGACCCACTCCGCGGACAGCTCCGGGTGCGCGTTCGCCGAGATCACCTCGTACGAAGGAACCACCGGCGAGGACGGGAGCTGCTCGAACTGCGCCCGCTCCTCCGGGGTCAGACGCGCGATGTCCAACGCAGTGAACTGCCCCCACACGTCCGGCGTCGCCTTTGCAAGCTGTTGCTCGGGCGACAACGCGAGATTG
Organism: Rhodococcus sp. 14-2483-1-1; assembly: GCF_002259335.1. Taxonomy (NCBI): domain Bacteria; kingdom Bacillati; phylum Actinomycetota; class Actinomycetes; order Mycobacteriales; family Nocardiaceae; genus Rhodococcus; species Rhodococcus sp. 14-2483-1-1. Next base: position 178,618 of record NZ_NPFX01000014.1, read on the forward strand.
GCAACCACCTGCGCAGCGGCCGACTTCCCCGACGTCGAGGGAATGGCAAGGAAACTCGCATTCCCGACGGTTCCCTCGTCGAGAGTCAGGACGCGGGTCTCCGGCGGGAAGGTGCCGTCGGCGACAAGTTTCGGGAGGGTCGCGGGGCCGTACGTCATCGTCATGTCCACCTGGCCACCGGCGTAGAGGGCGTCGAGCTCGGAGGAGGACTGCGGATACGTCGTTCCCTCGCGCCACAGCGACGGGGCGAGCTCGTTCAGTCGGTCGAACAATGCCGGGGCCAGGCGGTCGTAGGAGTCCTGATCGAACTGAGCGGGAACCTCGTCGACGCCGCCGGAAGCGTTGATCAACGCCTCACGCACGAACACCGAGCCGGTGAAGTCCGGGGGAGCAGGGTAGGTGAAGCGGCCCGGGTTGGCCTTCGCCCAGTCGAGCACGCCGTCGAATGTCGTCGGCGGATCGGGGATGACTGCCGCGTTGTAGACCAGTGTGAATTGAGCTTTGTGCCATGGTGATTCGCAGTTCTCCACCGGTGTGCCGAAGTCGTCGAGCAGCAGCGGATCCTCGGGATCGGTCAGTTCCATGTTCGGCAGATTCTGCGTCCACCCACACAGCCACGCGCCGGCCTGCTTACCGGTGCCGAAGTTCGCGCCGTTGACCCACACCAGGTCCACCTCGCCGTCGGTGACCCCGGCCTGCCGCTCGGACAGGATGCGGTTGACGGCGTCGGTCGTCGATTCCACCGGCACCCGGCGCAGCGTGACGCCCTCCGCGGCGGCCGCAGGGGTGAGTACGTCGTCGACATAGGCATTGCCCTGCTCGTCGCCGCCGTACATCCACAGCGACACCGTCTGCCCCTGTGCCTGCTCTTGGATCTCGCTCCAGGACAAGTCCTCGGCGCGTGGAGCCTCCGATGATGGTGCTGCGCAGGCGGTCAGCAGGAGCCCTGCGCTCGCCGCAATCGTCACTGCGCGCCGTACCGATCGAATCACCGTGGGCCTCCAGATCAACCGAAGCAGCCGTCGTCGACGCTGCCCTCACCACCGTAATCGGTCGTATGGGACAACCGCTGAACACGCGGGCACACCGGTCGTGTGCACAATGGATCCTGACCGCCGGACGAGAGGCACACACTGTGACGCAGGACCGCCCGACGCGAAGTCGCCGCGGCACCACCCTGAAATTGGCCGCGGCTGCCGTGGTCGTCATCGCTCTGGTGATCGTGCTCGGCACCGTCGATCTACCCGATCCGTCGTTCATCCGTGACCGAGTGGCATCGGCCGGGCCCTGGGGTATCGCGTTGTTCGTCGTGCTCTATGCCGTCCTGTCGGCCACTCCATTCCCCGCCAGCACGTTGACCATCGCGTCGGGACTGCTGTTCGGACTGGCGGTGGGCGCAACCGTCGTGGTGTTCGCCGCCACGATGGGGGCATATCTCGGGTACTGGGGAGCGCGGGCGCTGGGACGCGGCCAGGTGGCCCGCACCGAATGGGACAGGCTCCGCCGGCTCGACGCCATGCTCGGGCGACGCGGATTGCTGTCGGTTCTGCTCGTGAGACTCGTGCCGCTGCCGTTCTCCTTGGTCAACTACGCGGCCGGAGTCAGTGCCGTGGGGCAACGTGACTACGTGGTGGGCACCATGATCGGCATCGTGCCCGCGACCGTCGCGTACACCGCGCTCGGGGCCTACGGGACCTCGCCGCTGTCGTGGCCGTTCGCCATCGCATTGCTCGCCGTGCTGGCGGTCGCGGCCGGTTCGGCCCTGTTGGCCCGACGTCTCGGATTGACCGGAGCTGCTGAATGATCGACAGCTTTCTGCGCCGCCACCTCGAAGGCCCGCTCGATCGCTGTGCCCGCGCGCTCGACCGGCCCGCGATCACACCGGACCGCATCACCGCCGCCGGACTCGTACTGGGCCTCGGTAGTGCACTGGCCGCGGGCCTGCAGTTCTGGTGGCTTGCGTTGGCGTTTTGGATCGTCTCCCGCATCGCCGACGGTCTGGACGGACCGCTGGCGCGCAGGCGGGCGACAACAGCCGGCGCGGGCGGATTCTTCGACATCACAGCCGATTTCGTGGTGTACGGCACCACGGTGGTGGGTGTCGCTGTGGGTGCGTCCGCCGGATACGACGCCCCGTGGTGGCCGTTTCTTCTGGTGCTCTTGGCGTACTACATCAACGGCACCGCGTTTCTCGCGTTCTCCTCGATTGCTGAGCGCACGGGTCGCACCATCGACGACGGTCGCTCGCTGTCGTTCCTCGGCGGTTTGGCCGAGGGTGCCGAAACCATTGCAGTGCACAGTCTCTGGCTGCTGCTGCCTGGTATCTCGTGGCAGATCGCTGTGATCTGGGCGGCGGTGGTCGCGGTGAGCTCCACCCAACGGATCATCGCCGGGTATCGCGCTCTTTCCTGACAATCCATGTGCCGCGCACCTTCGCCAGTGCGGCCGTTGCTCGGGAAATCACCGGAGAACCCAACTGCGCCTTCACGTCCGCGATCGCTGCGTTCCACGGCCCGTCGTTGTACGTCGGATACGGGTGCGTGGCCCCGGCAAGATCTCGGGTACGCAGGCCCTGCTCGATGGCGATTATCAGCTCCCCGATCGTCTCGCCCGCGCGCGGTCCCACCACACAGGCCCCGACGATGCGACGCTTGGCGTCGAGCAGGAGCGTCGTCGATCCGTTCGTTGCATTCTCGGTGACGGCGCGGTCGACGTGATGGTGGTCGAGAGTCTGCAGCTGCAATCCACGCTGCCGCGCGGTCCGCACATCGATTCCGGCCGAGGCGATCTCGGGATCGGTGAACGTCACCCGCGGGGTTCCCGTCGCGCTCACCTTTCGGTTCAGGCCCAGTGCTGCATTGCTCGCGGCCAGACTGCCGTGCACGCCGGCAGTGTGCGTGAACTGCGGATGTCCGGTGAGGTCTCCGGCCGCCCAGATGCGAGGATTGGTGGTTCGCAGATGCTCATCGACCTGAACGAATCCGGTGTCGTCCAATTCCACACCGGTCGTGTCCAAGCCGAGTGACGCGGTTCGTGGAGTCCGCCCGGCGGCGACAAGCACCCGATCGAAGTCGAGTTCGACGCCCGTGTCGGTGATCGCCGAACCCTCCCTGATCTGCACAACAGCGGTGGAGGTCAGGACGCGCACGCCCTCGTCTGTCAGGGCCTGCGTGAGAATCGAGGTCGCCGACGCGTCCTCACGCGGCAGGATCGTGGACGACCGTCCGACGAGGGTCACGTCGGACCCGAGGCGCGAAAATGCCTGCGCCATCTCGCAACCCATCGATCCGGCTCCGACGATCAGCAGTCGCTCCGGCAATACCTTCAAATCCCACAGGGTATCGCTGGTCAGGTAGTCCACGTGCTCGATGCCGTCGATCGCAGGCACCGTCGGATGCGCGCCGGTGGTCACGATTGCCTGACCGAAATGAAGCGTCCGCGTACCGACGCTCACCGTGTTCGGCCCGGTAAAGACGGCGTCACCGTGGATCACACGCACTCCGGCCTCGGTAAGGGCCTCCGATGAATCGATCGGCGCGATTTCGGCGATCGACCCGTGCACGTGCTGCATCACGCGCCCGAAATCGACAATCGGCGGCTGGGTGACGATGCCGAAGCGGGACGCGGATCGAACCGTCTGTGCCACCGACGCCGCCGCGAGCAGTGCTTTGGACGGTACGCATCCGGTCCACAGGCAGTCGCCGCCGGTGCGGTCCCGCTCGATCAATACGACGCGAATGCCGAAGCCGGCCGCGGTCTTCGCCGCCACGATGCCTGCGGTACCGCCGCCCACCACAACCACGTCGGCGCGGCTCTCGGGCACACTCGAAGACGAACGACGGATTCCCATACCTCCCACTATGCCCCGCCCTTGAACGGACCCGACGATGAAACGACCGACCAAGTACACGACGTCGGCGCGCCTGTACGACGTGATCTCCTTCGAATGGCCGGTGTATCGCGCCGGACGGGAGGCTGCGTTCGAGTTGCTGAATCTGCCTGCTGGAAGCCATGTTCTGGATCTCGGCTGCGGAACGGGGCTGAACTTCGCCGGGTTGCAGCGGATGATCGGCCCGACCGGTTCGATCACCGGGGTCGACGCCAGCCCACAGATGCTCGAACAGGCCCGACTTCGAGCTGCCCGCGCGGGGTGGATGAATGTCACATTGATCCCCGCCGACGCCACCGCCCTGACGTCGGCGGATCTGGGGGAACAGGCCCCGTTCGATGCGGCTCTGAGCACCTACGCGCTGTCGCTGATGACGCCGTGGCGGACGGCCCTCGATGCGATGATCGCGGCTACGCGAGTGGGCGGCGTCGTGGCCGTCGTCGACATGCAGCGGCCCGTCGGACGGGCGGCGGTGTGGACCCCGCTGGCGAAGCTTGCGTGTCGACTCGGTGGGTCGGATATCGAGGCACATCCGTGGACGGCGATGACGCCATTGCTTCAGGATCTGTCGACTCGTCCTGTTCGCGGAGGCCACATCCAGGTTCGAGTCGGGACTGTGAGCCCTCGCCTGGCAGAGCGGAATCCATAAACGAACTCGTCTGCGCTGCCTTCAGTGTATCGCCGGGGTGGGGGCTTGCGGCAAGACCCCGTCGGGCGTGCACACTCTTCCGGCTACCGACACGGAGGAGTTTCTATGGCAGACATGGCTGACACACCGGAGCGTTTTCGAGTGCACGAGTCCGGTGCTTACTTTCATGGCACCAAGGCCGATCTCGAGGCCGGTGACTTCTTGGTCCCCGGCTATCGCTCGAACTACCGCCCCGAGCACATCTCGAACTACATCTACATGACCAAGGTGCTGGACGGTGCTGTGCTCGCGGCGGAGATGGCCGTCGGCGAGGGGAATCCGCGGGTCTACATCGTGCAGCCGACCGGCAGTGTGGAGGACGACCCGAACGTGACGGACAAGAAGTTTCCCGGCAACCCGACGCACTCGTATCGCAGCGCAGAACCGGTGCGCATAGTCGAGGAGACGACCGACTGGGTCGGACATTCGCCCGAATACCTGCAGCGTTTCCGAGACGGTCTCGAGAAGTTGAGACAGACGGGCACGGCGGTTCTCTACGACTAGGCGACACCGTCCGGTGAGTTTTCGCTCGGACCGAGGTCCACACGAGCATGACGACACAGACAGTTTCCGTTCCCGGTGCGACCTTGACCTATGACGTGATCGGCGAGCTCGAGCCCGGGGTCACACCCCTGTTGCTCATCGGCTCGCCGATGGATGCGGGTGGGTTCGGCACGTTGGCATCGCACTTCGGCGACCGGGTGGTCGTCACGTACGACCCGAGAAATGTGGGACGTAGTCGACGTGACGACACGACCGCCGCGGTCACCTTCGGCGAACATGCCGACGACCTGCATGCAGTGCTCACCGCCGTCGGCCACGGGCCTGTCGATGTGTTCGCCTCGAGCGGGGGTGCGGTCAATGCGCTGGTGCTCGTCAGCAAGTACCCGTCCGATGTTCGGACGTTGGTGGCCCACGAACCACCCGCCGGAGGCGCTTTGCCGGACCGCGAGAACATCTCGACAGTGTGCGCGAACATGGTGGCCACCTACGACGCTCACGGCCGCGGGCCGGCAATGGCCGAATTCATGTCTCTGCTCATGCACGCGGGACCCATCGATGACACCTACTTCGATCGCCCGGCACCGGACCCGGCGCAGTTCGGTCTCTCGGCCGAGGATGACGGAACCCGCGACGATGCGCTGATGTCCAACATGCGCGGGGGCGGAGTGGACTTTGCACCGGACGTCGATGCGTTACGTGCAGCACCCACCACTGTGGTGATCGGCGTAGGGGAAGAATCCGGCGGTCCCGAGGACGGTCACATCGCAGCTCGCGCAGCGTATTCGACTGCGGTGCTGCTCGGATCGGAGCCGATCGTTTTTCCCGGCGGCCACTCGGGATTCCTCGGCGGAGAATTCGGTCAGACCGGAAAGCCGACAGAATTTGCCGAGAGCTTGCGGAAAGTATTGGGCTGAAGAAGATTTCGTCTCAAAGAGATCCCCACCGAACCAGGAGTAATCATGGGCCTCATCACCTTGGAGCTTTTCGCCACCCTCGACCTCGTCGCACAATCACCCGGAAGCCCCGAAGAAGATCCAGAGAATTTCCCCTACGGTGGCTGGCAGGTTCCTCTGCTCGACCAGGTCTCCGGGGCGCAAGTTGTCGCCGCATACGAGGGCACGGATGCGCTCCTGCTCGGTCGACGCACCTACGACATCTTCGCTGCGTACTGGCCGAACCAAAACGATTCGTTTGCCACGTTGTTCAACGCGATCCCCAAATACGTGGCCTCGCGTGGCATACCCGATCTGCGGTGGGACGGTTCGACACAACTGGGATCGAACCTGGCCGATGCTGTGCGTGAGATCCGAGAGAGGCACGACCACATCAAGGTCGTCGGAAGTCTCGATCTGGTGCAGACTCTGTTGCGCGAGAAGCTCTTCGATCGACTCGATCTGTGGGTGCATCCCATCGTTCTCGGAGTGGGAAAGAGAGTCTTCGCCGACGGCACCGTGCCCAGCAACCTGACGCTGCTCGAGCCTCCGGCCGTCGGCGGCAAAGGCACCGTCTACCTGCGTTACGGCCTCGGCGACGGAACCCCGGACGTCGGCAACATGGACGACGTGCGAGGCGGCTGATCCGGCCGTCGCATCACTTCTTCTGTCGTCGGCTCCCGGCGTGCCAGTCTTGTTGCACTCCTGCCTCGTCCTCCTGAACGCCCAGCGCCTTCAGCTGGGGGAGCTCACGCAGACTGCGCTTCATCTCGGCGAAGCCGGGGAAGCGAGCGAGGCCGATCACGTTGTCCCACAGCGCTACTGCCTCTTCGTCGCTGGGGAGCCGGCTGATCACCGGCCCGAAGAAGGCGACGCCGTCCGGCGGCTCGAAGGCGATGATGGGCGTGCCGACATCCTTGCCGGTGAGCGAGAGCGCATGATCGGTCTCGGCCTGGATCTCGTCGTCGATCGTCGAATCATCCAGTGCTGCAGTGTGATGGGTGGGCAGCCCGACTTCTTCGAGGATCGGTCCGAGGAATGCCGCGGTGCCGCGATGTCCGTGGCTCGCAGCGTCGTCGGGCACCATCTCGGTGTCGAAGATGTGGGTTCCTAGGGCCTGATACAGCGGCCCGACAGCGTCCGACCCATGCTCACGACGAACAGAGGCAGCGGCCCGCAACAGTCGGAGACCCGCGGTGTGGCCGGCCTCGTACTCGGGTGGGAAGTGCGCGTCGTAGTCGATGTGCGAATTGAGCAGGCGCAGCGAGATGAACCGCCAGTCGACGGTGTACTCGCGCTGGGCCTGGACCTTGCGGACCCACTTGCTGGTCATCCAGGCGAACGGGCACACCGGATCGAAGTAGAAATCGATATCGGCCATCGAGTGGACGCTCCTTCTCGGGACGGAAGTTCTGTCCACTCGACGGTATACGCCTCCCGGAGCATCAGTGGGCCGCCGCCTGCGCCGGTATCACCGAGACGGCAGGCCGTGGCAGATTCCATCGGGTGCACCCCTCATCCAGTGCAGCGTCCACAGAGCGCACGACGGACGTCAGGTACGGGGCGGAACAGGTCATCCACTCCTCGGTCGATCCGCCGCTCAGAATGATCCGGTGCACCGGCGATCCGCACGTCGTGGACTCGGATGCTCGGCGCAGCAGTCTTTCGGCCGCCGAGGCCCACTCGTCCGCGTCGCCGGAGTTGCTGACGTCGCTGTGGAGGCCGACCACCTCCACTCGGTGACCGCAGAGTGCTGCCGGCGCATCGCTGTCGAGGTAGACATATTTCGTTCGTTGCGCGCACTCTGTCAATCGAGCGATCTGCGGCTCCGTGCCGACGACGAAACGGAACACCCCGCGGTGCACGGCACTGCGGATACCGTCGGTGCCGGCTCCGCATCGAAACACTATTTGGGTCGGTCGAATCCCGCTGAGCTGCACACGATCGAGCTCGTCGTCATCGTGCGCGAGGACGGTGACACCGGAGTTCCGTACCCAGGTGGCAAGAGCTCGGTCGCCGAGCTCGGCCGCGCGGATACCGAAACCGACCCCCGGCATGACCCGACGCATGAGGTGGATCGAATTGTGCAGTTGTGTCGAGTGATCGGTCGCTTCGAGCGAGAGTGTCATGCACTCAGATATACGCCCGCACGAACCGCTCGGGCAGTTCGTTGACGGAGTTTTGACGCGACGTACCGAGATTCTTACGGGGTGCAGATGGTCGAGGCGCATCTGTCACCGCGGCGTCAAGGTCGTGGTCCGCAGCGTCAATTTCCCGTCAAGGCAGAGCTGTTCGCCTCGATTCGGGACGATGATCGACTGGAGGGCCCGCACTCGGTCCAGGATCGACGAGGAGATGTGTTCGATGACTCTGTTGGATTATCTGCCGTCGCTCAGAGGTGCTCTGTCGCCGCGGTTGGATCACGCCGTGTGGCCGAGTACGACGCACTATCGACACGGTCGAGTGACGGTGGCAGGAATGTTCCTCGATGACATCGCCGATCGTTACTCGACGCCGGTGTGCGTGATCGATGAAACCAGCCTGCGCGGTAGGTGCAATCGCATCGCGCTCGGGTCGTTCACAGCCGAAATGCTCTACCAGCCAGGCAGTGTGCTGGCCCCGATTGTCGTGCGCTGGATAGGGGAGCAGCACTTGACCATGGTTGTCGACTCGATGGCAGCGTTGTCATCCGCCCGGCAGCTCGGTGTCGATCCCTCCCACATCGTCGGCCGAGCGCAGAGCGCGCAGGCTGCAGATCTCCTGCTGTCACTTCCGGTGGGTGAGCGAGTGGGCCGAATCGTCGTCGCCGCAGGTCTTCACCGGGTTCCGGATGTGGACCGTACCGTAGCCGTCGCACAGTCGACTCTGGTCAGCACCGATGGCAATCGTGAATACGCGGAGAACGTCATCGCTCAGGTTGTCGACTGCCCCGCAACGGAATTCGACGGTGTGGAATGCAGCGCGTCCACTCTCGACGGGGTGTTCGCACGGATCGTCGAGTCTCTCGGGGTGATGGCTCAGGCCTACCGAGATCACGGTGTGCTCGGCAATCGGCTCCATCTACGGATCGATTCTCGGACGGGACTCGATACTGCGCTCCTGTCCGACGTCGTCGAAGACGCCGTCGACGAAGGCTGCATTCGGCATCGCTTTCCGCGTCCGCAGCTTGCCGTCGAGACCGGGGAGTCGATCACCGACGCGTCCATGGTGACGGTGTGCCGTGTCCGGTCGATCGACCGGACGGATTCGCAACGAGCCGTCGTGGTGGTGGACGGTGGAACCGGTTGCGCCCCGGCCGGTCCGGTCGCGGCGGTCATCGCCAACCGTCACAGCCAGGCCGGCGACGATTTGTTCGTACTCGCCGACGGCAGTGATCCTTTGCGTCGGTGCGTGATCGACTCGACAGTGTCGCTCCCGGCGGATGTTCGGGTCGGTGACGTTCTCGCGATCGCCGACGGTCCCGGAGACTGCCCGAGCGTCCTGACACTGTCCGACGGACAAGCCCACCATCTGGATCTGCTCCCCGCGATGCCTTCTCCGGTCCGGTTCATTCCACGAGTCGGTACCCCATTCCCGTCTCGGTGATGAGATGCCGAGGCTTGCCCGGGTCGACTTCCAGCTTGCGTCGAAGTTGAGACATGTAGATCCTCAGATAATTGGAGCCGTGATCGTGCCCTGGGCCCCAGACAGTTCGGAGTAGTTCTTTCTGCCCCACCAGCTTGCCTGCATTGCGGGCCAGCATCTCGAGGACTCCCCATTCGGTGCGCGTGAGATGCACGATCTCCCCGTCCCTGGTCACCCTCTTGGAGGCCAGATCGATCGTGAAAGACGAGGTGGTCACGAGCGGGTCCGTAGGGGACGTTCTGATGGCTCGTCTTCGGACGGCAACGCGCAGCCGGGCCAGAAATTCGTCCATCCCGAACGGTTTGGTGATGTAGTCGTCGGCACCGGCGTCGAGGGCTTCGATCTTGTCGCCGCTGTCGGTGCGCGCGGACAGCACGATCACCGGAATCTCGCTCCATCCTCGAACACCGGCGAGCACGTCCAGGCCGCCGATATCGGGCAGTCCGAGGTCGAGGATCACGACATCGGGGTGCTCGGACGCAATTGCGCGTAGCGCGCCGGTCCCTGTGGCCGCGGTGACGACGTGGTAACCGCGAGCGGTGAGGTTGATGCGCAGTGCGCGCACGATCTGCGGCTCGTCGTCGACAACCAGAACCTTGATCGCGGAACGGGATTCACTCATGGGTCTGCTCGGAGAAGTCGACTCTGGCAGTCGATTTCGCTCGGGACAATTCGACGGTCATGGTCACCCCACCACCTGCAGTATCGGACACCGTCACCGAGCCTCCCATGGCTTCGACAAACCCACGCACAACGGAGAGTCCGAGCCCGACGCCCGTGGTGTTGTCGCGGTCGCCCGATCGTTGGAAGGACTCGAAGACGGCCTCTTCGCTTCCGGGAGCGATCCCAGGGCCGCTGTCGGCAACGGTGATCACCGCTCGGTCGCCGATATAGGCGGCCCCGACCCGCACCGGCGATCCGGGTGCGTGTCGCAGCGCATTGTCGATCAGATTCGCCAGCACGCGCTCGAGCAGACCCGCGTCGGCGGAGACGGCGACGTCGTCGACATCGACGATGACGAGTTCGCGACCGGTGTGCGTTCCGACGAGCGCTGCGTCCACCGCGTCCTCGACGTACACGATGGACCGGCTCGGCTGAATGACCCCCGCGGCCAACCGCGATGAATCGAGCAGATTCCCAACTAGACCCGTCAGCTGGTCGGTCGATTCCTCGATGGTCGCCAACAGTTCAGCGGTGTCCTCGGCAGAGAATTCCACATCGGTCGCGCGCAGACTCGACACCGCAGCCTTGACCGCGGCGAGCGGTGTTCGTAAGTCGTGGCTGACGGCAGACAGCAGCGCCCGCCGAAGACGGTCGACTTCCTTCAGTCCTGCGGCGGTGCTCGCCTCTTGGGCGAGTTCGGTCTGCCGGATCAGACCCATTGCCTGGTTGGCTACTGCGCTGAGCACACGTCGATCGTGCGCACCGGTCTTGGTACCGGACAGGAGCAACGTGAAGGAACCGTCGGGGGTGTCGATTGCGGTGTCGGCGTCATCGGGCACGGCGGGTGGAGAATCACCGACCGATTCGACGATGACACCAGCACCTCTGATGATCGAGACCGCGCGCTGGGAGTACGTCTCGCGGACTCGTTCCAACAGCGTTCGAATGTCGCCGCCGCGCAACACAGTTCCGGCGAACAGTGTCAGGAGCTCGGCTTCCTGTGACGCTCGCCGAGCTTCGCGGGTGCGTCGGGCAGCCGCGTCGACGAGAAATGCCACTGCCACCGCCATGATGAGCAGCACCACGGTGGTGACGAAGTTGTCGGGTTCGGCGATGGTGAAGCTGTACCGCGGGTCGGCGAAGAAGTAGTTGAGCAACAGTCCTGCGATCAACGCCGACAGTGCTGCGGGCGCAACGCCGCCCAGGAGCGCAACGGCAAGTACGACCATGAAGAACAGGGCGCTCTCGCCGCCGAGATCGAGATACGGATCCACCAACAGCATCGCCAGGGCCGAGACAACGGGCACGACCACGGCGGCAACCCAGGACAGAATTCGTCGGTGCTTCGGATTGGGCGGGATCAGCCGGCCGAGCCGAAAACCTCGACTGATCTGGTTGTGGGTGACCATGTGCACGTCGATTTTGCCCGAGTTCTGAATGACCGCAGCGCCGATGCCCTCGTCCAGTATTCGAGCCCAGCGAGACCGCCGCGAGGTTCCGATGACGAGCTGGGTTGCGTTGGCCCCCCGTGCGAAGTCGAGCAGCGTGGTCGGCACGTCGTCACCGACGACACTGTGCATACTTGCGCCGAGACTCGCTGCGAGTACGCGGACTTTCCCCATCTGCGGTGCCGAGACGCCGGTGAGGCCGTCTCCTCGGATCACGTGCAGCACCATCAGCTCCGCGCTGGACCGCGAGGCGATCCGGCTTGCGCGACGCAACAGGGTCTCGGACTCCGGTCCACCGGTCACCGAGACGACAACACGCTCACGTGCCTCCCACGTATCGGTGATGTCGTGTGAACTGCGGTATTTCGCCAACGCAGCGTCGACCTGATCGGCGATCCACAACAACGACAGTTCGCGCAGGGCAGTCAGATTGCCTTGGCGGAAATAGTTGCTCAGCGCTGCGTCGACCTTCTCGGCTGCGTAGATGTTGCCGTGGGAGAGCCTGCGACGCAGTGCTTCTGGAGCCACGTCGACCAGTTCGATCTGTTCCGCTGCCCGTACCACCGAATCCGGGACGGTTTCTCGTTGCGGCACACCGGTGATCTGCTCGACGACATCGTTGAGGCTTTCCAGATGCTGCACATTCAGGGTCGAGACCACATCGATTCCCGCTGCCAGCAATTCCTCGACGTCCTGCCAGCGCTTCTCGTGGGCGCTACCCGGGGTGTTGGTGTGGGCGAGTTCGTCGACGAGCACCAGCGAAGGTTCACGCTCGATGATCGCTGCGACATCGAGTTCCTGAGCGATCGATCCGCGGTAGTGGACTATCCGCGGAGGAATCAGTTCGATGCCGTCCAGTAGTGCCGCGGTGCGGGCGCGGCCGTGGGTTTCCACCACGCCCGCGACCACGTCGCATCCTCGTTCTTGCCTGCGGTGCGCTTCACCGAGCATCGCGAAGGTCTTACCGACCCCCGGCGCGGCCCCGAGATAGATGCGCAGTTCACCGCGATCGAGTCCGCCGGACCCCCGCTTGCCGGTCTTTTTTCCCATATCGTCTACCTGCTGCCCTGAACCGTCGAGGTTCAGCTCGTTCCGCACCCCGGTGCCGTCAGTCCCAGAGCGACATTGAGCTCCGGCACGTTCACCGTCTCGTTGCCGAGGAACCCGAGCTGCCTGCCGTCGGTGTGTTCGGCCACCAGAGCCGTCACCGCGTCGACGCTCATGTCGTTGACCTGCGCGACGCGTTGGATCTGGATCGCCGCGTAGGCGGGGCTGATATCGGGATCGATACCCGAGCCGGATCCGGTGACCGCGTCGACCGGCACAGCGGCCGGGTCGACGCCTTCACGCTCGGCGATGACGGCACGACGTTCCTCGATGAATGCAGCCAGTGCTTCGCTGCTGGGGCCCTGGTTGGTGGGCAACGACGCGGCCGGGTCGCTCGCGGCAAAGGCATCCTCGTCGGAGATGGATCCGGTCACTCGGTTGTGGAAGAACGGATCCGGCGCTCCGGCTTCGACCTGCGGGTCGACCCCGATCAGACTGCTACCGACGACGCACCCGTTCGCGTCACGCAGCGGCGACCCCTCGGCAGAGCTGGATCCGATGCGGCTCACCGCCCATACCGCCGCTGGATACCCGATACCGACGATGACCGTCAGCGCCAGCAGCACCGACAGTCCTGCCACGATCTGACCGAGAAATCTTTGTAAGAAACGCATGTCAGCCTATCCCTGGGATGAAACGAACGACGAGGTCGATGAGCCAGATCCCGATGAACGGGGTGATGACGCCGCCCACTCCGTAGAGCAGCAGATTGCGGCGCAGCAGTGTCGAAGCGCTCGACGGGACGTAACGAACACCCTTGAGTGCCAGCGGAATCAGCCCGATGATCACAAGAGCGTTGAAGATGACCGCAGACAGGATCGCCGATTCGGGAGTGGCGAGCCGCATGATGTTGAGGCCGTCGAGCTGTGGGTAGACGACGCTGAACATCGCCGGCAGAATCGCGAAGTACTTCGCGAGATCGTTGGCGAGCGAGAACGTCGTCAACGCACCGCGGGTGATCAACAACTGCTTACCGATCTCGACGACCTCGATCAATTTGGTCGGATCGGAATCGAGATCCACCATGTTGCCGGCCTCTTTTGCTGCCGACGTGCCGGTGTTCATCGCGACACCGACATCGGCCTGCGCAAGCGCGGGGGCGTCGTTGGTGCCGTCGCCCGTCATCGCGACCAGTCGGCCGCCTTCCTGCTCCTTGCGGATCAACGCAAGCTTGTCCTCGGGTGTGGCCTCGGCGAGGAAGTCGTCGACACCTGCCTCGGCCGCAATGGCCTTCGCGGTCCGCGGATTGTCACCGGTGACCATGACGGTCCTGATTCCCATGGCCCGCAATTGAGCGAATCGCTCCGCGATGTGGGGTTTGACGACATCGGAGAGTTCGATGACGCCCAGTGCGCGCGCGGGACCGCCCTGGGGCGCAGTAGCGACCACCAGCGGTGTCCCGCCCATTTCGGCGATGCTGTTCGAGATGTCGTCGATCTCCAGGGAGATCGAGGGACCGCCGTTGCTGCGGACCCATGCCAGTACCGAATCGGAAGCACCCTTGCGGACCTGGGTGCCGTCGAGATCGATTCCGCTCATGCGGGTCTGGGCGGTGAAGGCGACGAACTCGCCGGTCTTTTCGGTGTCCGTGGCGTGCAGGGGCAACGAGTATTCGACTCCGCACAGATCGACGATGCTGCGGCCTTCGGGTGTGCCGTCGGCGAGGGAGGACAACCGTGCTGCTGCGGCGAGTTCGCCTGCCGTCGTGCCGGGTGCGGGATGAAGCCCGGTCGCACGACGGTTGCCGAAGGTGATCGTGCCGGTCTTGTCCATCAGGAGCGTGTCGATGTCGCCCGCCGCCTCGACGGCGCGGCCCGACATCGCCAGGACGTTGCGCTGAACCAGTCGGTCCATGCCGGCAATTCCGATGGCGGACAGCAATGCTCCGATGGTGGTCGGAATCAGGCACACCAGTAGCGCGATCAGCTTGATCGGGTCCTGCTCCTCGCCGCCGTACGCGCCCATCGGTCCGATCGCGACAACGGCCAGCATGAAGATGATCGTCAGCGAAGCCAACAGGATGTTCAGCGCGATCTCGTTCGGGGTCTTCTGGCGCGATGCACCCTCGACGAGGGCAATCATTCGGTCGACGAACGTCTCGCCCTGAGCGGCGGTGATTCGTACGACGATCTCATCGGAGAGCACTCCGGTGCCGCCGGTCACCGCGGAACGGTCACCGCCGGATTCGCGGACGACCGGCGCAGATTCGCCGGTGATGGCCGACTCGTCCACGCTGGCAATGCCTTCGATGACATCGCCGTCTCCCGGAATGATCTCGCCGGCGGAGACGACGACCTCGTCGCCGACCTTCAATTCGGTGCCGGGAACCTCTTCGATGGTCCCGTTCGATGTCCGACGGCGCGCGACCGTGTCTCGCTTGACCGCACGCAGGCTCGCAGCCTGGGCCTTGCCACGGCCCTCGGCCACGGACTCGGCAAGGTTGGCGAACAACAACGTGAACCACAGCCACGCCGCTACGAGCCAGGAGAAGACCGAAGGATCGAGGACCGCGAGCACGGTGGTGACGACGGAGCCGATGAGCACGACGAACATGACCGGGTTGCGGGCAAGATGCCGTGGGTCGAGTTTTGCGAACGCGGACGGCAGTGACGTCCACATCTGCCGGGGGCTGAAGTAACCGGATCGGACCGGGGTGGGGGAGTCGTCGACGTCGGATTCGTCGTCGACGAGCCTGGATGAGGTGACGGTCATTGCAGTGCCTCTGCGATCGGGCCCAAAGCCAGGGCCGGGAAGAAGGTCAGTGCCGCGACGAGAACGGCGGTTCCGAGTACCAGTCCGGTGAACAGCGGTCCGGTCGTGGGAAGAGTGCCCGGGTTCGGAGCGGTGCGTTTGGATGTTGCGAGCGAACCTGCCAGCGCCAGTACGAAGATGATCGGAAGGAAGCGGCCGAGCAGCATCGCGATGCCCAGTGAGGTCTGGAACCAGTCGCTGGTGACGGTCAACCCGCCGAACGCGCTGCCGTTGTTGTTCGAGGCGGAGGCGTAGGCGTAGAGGACCTCGGTGAATCCGTGAATCGACCCTGGCGTACCCGGGTCACCCGAGTTGCCCTGGAATCCGGTGGTGGAGGACAGGATCACGGTGATCGAGGTGCCGATCAGGACCAATGCGGGCATCACCAGTACCGACAGTGCGGCGAGGGTGATCTGGCGCTGCCCGATCTTCTTGCCGAGGTATTCGGGCGTACGGCCGACGAGGAGTCCACCCACGAACACCGCGATGATCGCGAGCACGAGCAGTCCGTACAGACCGGTTCCGACACCACCGGGAGCGATTTCGCCGAAGAGCATGTTGAGCAGGACGGCTCCTCCGCCGAGTGGGGACATGCTGTCGTGCGCGGAATTGACTGCGCCGGTGGAAGTTCCCGTAGTCGCGACGGCGAAGAGAGTCGATCCGGGAATGCCGAATCGAACTTCCTTGCCTTCCATCATCGAACCTGCCGCCTGCGCGGCGACGCCGCGAGCTCCGGATTCTGCGACGGCAGTGACCGTGAGGAGGGCTGCGAACAGTGCCGTCATGACCGCGAGCAGGGTCAGGCCCTGACGACGGTCGCCGACCATCGTGCCGAAGGTGCGAGTCAGTGCGACCGGGATGAGCAGGATCGAGATGATCTGCACGACGTTGGTCAAGGGGGTCGGGTTCTCGAACGGGTGCGCGGAGTTGGCGGCGAGGATTCCGCCACCGTTGGTGCCCAGTTCCTTGATCGCTTCCTGCGATGCGACAGGAGCCAAAGCGTTCGAGACCGACGACCCGTCGAGTCCCGTCGAGGCGAAACCTGTGTTGAACGACTGAATGACGCCCTGGCTCAGCATGATCAGTGCGATGACGAACGACAGAGGTAGCAGGATACGGAGGATTCCGCGGACCAGGTCGACCCAGAAGTTTCCGATCTCGCCGCCGGTCCGCACGCGCACGAACCCTCGGATGACGGCGATGGCGACAGCGAGGCCGACTGCGGCAGAAACGAAGTTCTGCACTGCCAAGCCAAGCGGCTGCGTCAGGTTCGACATCGTCGTCTCGGGTGTGTACGACTGCCAGTTGGTGTTCGAGACGAAGGAGATCGCGGTGTTGAACGCGACCGACGGGCTCACTCCCGGCAGTCCTCCGTTCAGTGGGAGAACGCCCTGAACTCGTTGCAGCACATAGAGAAAGAGGACGCTCGCAGCGGAGAAACCAAGCAGCGAGAGCGCGTATCCGACCCAGGTCTGCTGGGAGCGTGGGTCGATTCGGCAGAGGCGGTAGATCAGCTTTTCGATACGAAGATCTGCCCACACGGTTGTGCCGCCGCGGGTGCGCTGCAGGGTGGCTGTACTGCCGGCGGCGCCGAGGCTCTCTGCTGTTGTATCGACATCATGTTCGGTGGCAAAGACTTTCGCCATGTAGTCACCGAGAGGTACGTACGCGATCGCCAGCACGACGACGACCACGAGGATCTGGAGCGATGCTGCCAGAGCTGCGGTCATGTTCTCAGAACCTCTCCGGGTCGAGCAGTGCCACGAACAGATAGATGACCACCGCGGCGGCGATCACCACGAGTACGACGTTGATGGTTCCGTCGAGCGTCATTTCGCCTTCGCCTTCGTAGTGGCAGTGGTCGCCAACGCCCGCAGGATCAGTGCACACACACCGAACCCCGCGGCCGTGACGAGGAGATAACCCAAATCAGCCATGAACGTTCAAGCCTCTTCGACATAGTGCGGTCCAACGCATCTTCAGCGCTGGCGGTCCAGCGCCTCATCAGCGCTGGTGGTTCAGCGCTTTCATCAGCGCTGGTCGGAGGGCTTATGACCCTCCGGTCACCGATATGTTTACGCCGTCGAAACTGGCCCGAAGACGATCCTTACGGATCCTTTACGCCTGCGAATTCAGTCATGACACAAATATGACGCGGCCATCTGTCAGCTCTCTCCCAACAGAGCCGAGCGCTGCTCGGTGACGACCGCGCGGATCGCGTCGACCACTGCCGACACCTCCGGTCGTCGCAGTGTTTCGGTGCGGGTGACGAGCCAGTAGGTCAGTTTCACGGCGATGGCGTCGGGCAGGATTCGGTGGAGGTCGGGGTGACGGTCGGCCATGAAGCACGGCAGCAGTCCGATGCCCGCTGATGCTCTGGTGGCTTCGACGTGAACGAACACGTTGGTGGAAGTGACCGATTCGCGCATCGTCGGGGTGAAGTTGGGGGCCAGATCGAGGTCGTCGACGTGGAGCATCGAGTCGATGAAATAGATGAACGGGTGTGCGGAGAGGTCGGCCGGCACCTGTGGCGTCCCGTGTTCGTTCAGATACGTCTCGGAGGCGTAGAGGCCGAGTAGGTAGTCCCCGAGCCGGATGGCCTCCGCGCGATGCACCTGCGGTTGTCCGACGACGATCTCGATGTCCAGTCCCGATCGTTGCTGCGACGCGCGCCGGGTGACCGCGACGATTTCCACGGACACCCGCGGATGAGCGCGCTGCACCCGCGCCGCGGCCGGGGCTGCGATGTAGGCACTGAATCCGTCGGTCGCCGAAATACGGACCACACCTTCCAGCGCGCCTGCATCGCTCGAGACGAGGGTGCGCAGCGCATCC
This sequence comes from Rhodococcus sp. 14-2483-1-1, assembly GCF_002259335.1. Lineage (NCBI taxonomy): Bacteria > Bacillati > Actinomycetota > Actinomycetes > Mycobacteriales > Nocardiaceae > Rhodococcus > Rhodococcus sp. 14-2483-1-1. Next base: position 197,059 of record NZ_NPFX01000014.1, read on the forward strand.
TCGACGGCCTCGGCGGCGGCCAGCGCCCCGTGGCCCAGCTGCGTCAGCTCCCAGCCGCCGGCACCACGGGTGAGGACCCGGCCGCCGAGCGTGTCCTCGAGTGTGGCGATGCGTCGGGAAATGGTGGTGTGGTTGATACCCAGGTCGTCGGCTGCGGAGCTGTAACGACCGGTTCGACTCACGGCGAGCAGCACCAGCAGGTCGTCTGCACTGGGGATCTTCGCGCCACCGCGTGTCATGTGTGCAGTTTTGCAGATCCCACCTGCGTTCATGGCTCTTGCGCCCAGAAACATCTGCACCAATACTCAGAGCAACCCCGCTACATGTGTGGTCTGTCACAGATACGAGCACGCAGTGCCGAGCAACACAGGAGAAGATATGAGCGTCGATCAGCCGCTGACCGAACGACCCGAACCACCGGATCCCGATGCCACCCCCGCAGGCCTGAAGAAGGTCGTCGGAGCGTCGATGGCAGGCACCATCGTCGAGTGGTACGAGTTCTTCCTCTACGGCACCGCCGCAACGCTGGTGTTCAGCAAGATCTTCTTCGCTGCCGGAACCAGTGAGCTCGACGCGATCCTCGCGGCTTTCGTCACCTACGCCGTCGGCTTCGTCGCTCGACCGTTGGGCGGCATCGTCTTCGGCCACTACGGCGACAAGTACGGCCGAAAGAAGTTGCTGCAGTTCAGCCTCGTCCTCGTCGGCGGAGCCACGTTCCTCATGGGCTGCCTGCCGACGTTCGAGGCGATCGGCTACTGGGCACCGGCATTGCTGGTGACGCTGCGCTTCATTCAGGGCTTCGCCGTCGGCGGCGAATGGGGAGGCGCGGTTCTCCTTGTGGCAGAACACAGCCCGAACAAGTCTCGCGGATTCTGGGCCAGCTGGCCGCAGGCAGGCGTGCCCGCAGGTAACCTGCTCGCCACCGTCGCGCTGCTGGTGCTGACGACCACACTGTCCGACGAAGCCTTCCTCAGCTGGGGCTGGCGCGTCGCGTTCTGGCTCTCTGCCGTCATCGTTTTCGTCGGCTACTACATCCGCACCAAGGTCTCCGACGCCCCGATCTTCCTCGAGGCACACAAGCAGGCCGAGGTCATCAAGGCTGCGTCCTACGGCGTCTTCGAGGTCGTGAAGCGTTACCCGCGTGGCGTATTCACTGCGATGGGCCTGCGCTTCGGTGAGAACGTCATGTACTACCTCGTCGTCACCTTCTCCATCACGTACCTCAAGGTCGAGGTGGGCACCGACACCAGCACGATCCTGTGGTGGATGCTGATCGCCCACGCGATCCACTTCTGCACAATTCCGTTGGTGGGCAGGCTCGCCGACCGCATCGGTCGTCGTCCGGTCTACTTCGCCGGTGCGCTCACCGCGGCCACGTGGGGCTTCTTCGCGTTCCCCATGATGAACAGCGGACACAACGTCGTCATCCTGCTGGCCATCATCATCGGCCTGATGTTCCACGCCTTCATGTACGCAACGCAGCCCGCCATCATGGCCGAGATGTTCCCGACGCGGATGCGGTACTCCGGAGTGTCGCTCGGTTACCAGGTCACGTCGATCGTCGCAGGTTCACTGGCTCCGATCATCGCGGTCAAGCTGCTCGACATCTACGGCTCGTCCGTACCGATCGCGGTGTACCTGGCCGTGGCCTGCGCGATCACCGTGGTGGCCGTCGTCGTCGCTCGGGAGACCAAGGGACTGGCGCTCGAAAGCATCGACATCGCCGACGCCAAGAACCTGGCCACCGAGGCCGAGTTGGCGAAGGCCGGTCTGCTCGATCAGAATGCACAGCGGTGACCGACCTGACCGGACGCTCCGCCCTCGTCACCGGGGGAGCGTCCGGCATCGGGGCCGCGTGTGCGCGAGAGCTCGCCGGCCGCGGTGCACGCGTCACCCTCGCCGATGTGAACGACGTTGCCGCAAAGGAATTGGCGTCGGAGATCGGCGGTGAGGTGTGGTCGGTGGATCTGCTCGACACCACCGCGCTGGACGATCTTCGCTTGGACATCGACATCTTGGTCAACAACGCGGGTATCCAAACCGTCGCACCGATCGTCGACTTCGACCCGGGCGCGTTCCGCAGAATCCAGACGCTGATGGTCGAGGCTCCGTTCCTTTTGGTTCGGGCTGCGTTGCCGCACATGTACTCTCGCGGCTTCGGGCGGGTGGTCAACCTGTCGTCGGTGCACGGACTGCGGGCCTCGGAGTTCAAGGTCGCGTACGTCACCGCCAAACACGCACTCGAAGGACTGTCGAAAGTGACGGCCCTCGAAGGCGCAGCCCACGGAGTGACGAGCAACTGCGTCAACCCGGGATACGTACGTACGCCATTGGTCGAGAAGCAGATCGCAGACCAGGCCAAGGCACATGGGATTCCCGAGAACGAAGTACTCGAAAAGGTGCTGCTGACGGAGGCTGCCATCAAGCGACTCGTCGAACCGGCCGAAGTCGCCTCACTGGTGGGCTGGTTGACCTCCGAGAACGCGGGCATGGTCACCGGAGCGTCGTACACGATGGATGGTGGTTGGTCGGCTCGATGAGCGGGTACTCGCTAGACGGTGTGCAGTTTGTCCTTCCAAGCGCTCTCGGCTCACGTGCACAGCCGTGGGTGCCTCTCTGAGTGGGATCGGCGGTATCGACTGGTTTAGACGCGATACTGGCGGGCCAACCGGCAGTTGAATGGCTGATGTTTCGTTAAGGTGGGCTCGACACAAATTCAGAGTTCGATCTCGACGGACACTCGTGCTCTAGCAGCATCTACGCGCAGTCGCATTTCGTCACGAATTTGTCCCAGTGCCGGCGCCGACCATAGGCGAGTGGTTACAGCGTATGGCTGCAATGCAAAGGTTGAGTCCCACCGATTGATATTCTGAACAACGAGCAGTAGTTCCTCGCCGCCGGATCTCTTCAATGCCCTCTTCCACGATAATCGCCCCACCTGGTTGGCGCCCAGTTTTCGCTGAGTGGCACTCGGGGAAAGTCTAAGCCGCTGTGTCGCACCTAGGTCTGTCACGCGTGAGGTCCCCTGGTCGCCAGCCTCCATATCTTTCAGGAATAATTCCAGAACCTGCTGAGGCGGAATTCCTCTCACAACCTCGAAAGACATTCTGCTGCCGGTGTAGTCCAGCCTGCGAGCACGGGTAGGGGGGTCGAAGGCTAAAGTCACGGTAATGCCGCGACTTAGCGAGTTTCCGGATACAAAGAACGAGTTCGGGATAGGAATTGCGTACAGGTGTACCCCATTAACCGAGATCGTATCCTGGGCCATCAAGGTTACATCGAATTCGTCGCCTGCTATCGCGGCACTTTCTTTAAGGGAGCCGTAACCCAGCAACTGGCGCGAACGCTCATTTCGAGTCTCACCTGTGATTGTTGATTCGTCGAAATTGGCTTCGGCGGGGGTTGTTGCTTGAAGCGTAAGGGCCCGGATTAAGTTGGATGAAGTCGATGGATATGCTGCCTCAATAATTGCGGCCACTCGCGCAACCAACGGAGCAGCAAGGCTTGTCCCGCACATGCCGGTTACGAGTGTCGCTGTGCCAGGACGTCCATCTGCAACAGCGATCGATGTGATGGGATCCTGCAGCAGTGCGCTCGTGCCGAGCTGAACCGTCAGAGTGCCTCCAGGTGCCGTTAATTCCGGCTTCGTGGCTCCCCCGAGTCCAGGTCCGCGCCTGCTAAACGGCGCAGGCCATCCGTTGCCTCCGAGCGCGCGGCGATCGATAGCGAGCGGGCCATGCGGTGGAACAGTGGCACCGACCGTGAGGGCCAGCGCTGCTGGTGCTGGGTCGAGAATGGTTGAATTAGGGCTATCGATTAATTTTCCTGCGTACTGTTGGGAAATTTGGCTATCAAACGGAATATAGTATGAGGCTGGGGTGATGTTCCCTGAAGGAACGATCAACACAATTTGAAGTTCACGCGACAGCGAGTCAAGTACTGCTGCTAGCTGGGCGGCGCGCCGCCCTCCAAAGATGGCACCTTGGTCGCCGATGCTGAGATTTATTACACGAACTGCCCGGGCGGCCAGGTATCTCACTGCCTGGTCGATCTCTCTGGCTGGCAAGCTGCTGTAAGGGAGTTGATTGTTTGCGTCCAAAATCTTCACGGAAAGTACACCGCACACTGTAGGAGACCAGTCGCCCGAGGCCAGCCCGGCTTCAAGGGGGCCGTGTGAAACTAAGCTAGAAACGGCTGTGCCGTGGCCGTTTTCGTCACTTCCGGACGAGAACTCAACCGATAGTGCAACGGCATCCAGAACGCTACCTGCAAGTAAGGGATGCCCGGCCATCACGCCAGAATCCAGGATGCCTACAACAGGCGCGTCTTTGCCGACTTGAGGAACATTGACTAAGTCGTCGGCCTCCAGATTCGCAAATGAGGCGACGTCGAAGGTGGCCTCGACAACGAGTTCTATATCAGCGATTAGGTCGAGATCCGCAAGAACGCTGATTATGTCGATCGTCGCTTCGATTCGGAGTAAAGAAACTCCTGCAGTATCAGAAATAAATTGATCAAGAACCGTACCTCCGCCTCTGGAGACGGCATCCGATACTTCGGTCAGCCAACTGAAGCTAGTTTCGGATTCGCCGTGATACCACACCTCGATATCGGCGAGATACTTGTCCGCATCCGTTACAGACGGAAGCGCTTGAGCGAGTTCGGGGCCAATACGGTCAACCCGGCCAAATTGTCTTATCTCCGAAATGCTGTCAAAGAATGAGGCGTAGCGGTGGTTCTTTTGTCCTTCCGGCGGCATTTCGCCGTACTGCTTCAGTCGATCGAGGAAGGCTCCGAGTTCCGCATCCTCGGAGAAGGCCACCACCTGATGGTCGGTTGCAGAGTCGACTACCCTAAGGCCGGACCGCGACCAACTGCTTTCTTGGTCCACCCCCGTTTTCGTGGGTTCTGTTTCGATGACCATGACCAGTTGAGGATCAATCCCAAGAACGGGTGGCCGCGCCTTAGTTGCGGTAATTAAAAGCCTAGCGGCATCTGCGAGTGCGGAGGAATGTGACGACGCGTTCCTGCCTGAGCCCCCGAATCCATTCTTTTGAGGTCGCCTAGGGCCCTGAACCGATACTCTTTCGAGCTTGAGATGTTTGAAGTCTTCGGGCCGTGTCATCGGAGAAATTTGCCGCTCTGCGCGAAGCGCTCCCGGCGTTGCCGAGCCGCAAGCACCAAGTCAGATGTTTGCAACTGCGTTCTTAGGTCGAGAATGGAAGCGCGAACTGCGTCGTTGCACACCATCTCAACTTCTGCAGGAGATAGGCCGGCCAAACTCCTCGCAACCTCACGGCGGTTTATTCGCCCTCTGGTCTTGCGTAACTTTATGCTGAGTAATTTTTCAATCTGAGTTTGTGTGGGAAGGCGGTACCCGCAGACCTCGTCAAACCGTCTCCATAAAGCGGTGTCCAGCATTGACGGATAGTTCGTAGTGGCAATAACCAAGTTGCTGCCACTGCTTTCTTCGAGAGTTTGCAGAAGTGCCGTCACAATGCGGCGCATTTCCCCGTGGTCATCCCGGGCGCGATCGGCACCCAGCATATCTATCTCATCGAATAGCAGCACCCATGAGCCAGAGTCGGCATAGTCCATAACACGGTCCAGGTTGCGTGAAGTCTCTCCGAGATATGATGACACCACAGCCGAAAGCTTCACCACGAGCAATGGTAACCCAAGTTCAAACGCAAGAGCCTCGGCAGTCTTCGACTTTCCGGTACCGCTTGGGCCTGTAAGCAAGAGGCGTCGTCTGGGGTACAAGCCCCGCGAAAGCAACAGTTCTTTGTGGCGATGTTCGCGAAGTATTTCCTCCAGTAGTTGATCCTGGTCGCTGCGAAGAACCAGATCGTTGAGTCTGTGAACTGGGGAGCGCACGCTGACGAGCGGTATGTCGTCTCGCCCCGTGGGCAACGGTCTCAGGCTTGAGACGCCTAGCGGGTCAGGCTTCGCCGCACGGCTCGCCAGGGTTTCCAGTTCAAAAGCCAGCGTGTCCTGGCCCTGACTCCGAGCATCAGACACACTTTGCTGAACTGCTCGTCTGAAGGAGGGCATGTTCCCTTTCCCGTGGTCGTCCATTAGCCGTCTGACGTGCTCGGCTGTAGCCACGAGACCTCCGTTCCCAGCAAGCGATTAGCGTCCTTGTTCGATGGTATCGTCACCGAGGCTGAGGAGGGCAATGTTAGATCTCGTATCGTATGCATCGACAGATGACGGCAAACTGGCAGACGCTGTTGCTTCAGAGTTCGCGCAAGAAACGACCGCGACCTACGTGCTCCTAACGGGGAAGTGCACACGATGCGACCATACGTTTACCGCCGAGCTACCGCTCACCAAGTCTGATGTAGTCCCAGGGGCCGGGGTTACCGGGATGGGTGGTAACGCCCAGCTGGAGGCCAGTCCAGTTGACCACGTCGTCATCTGTAGCTGCAGCGAGGCACACCCCGGCCAGCCAGAGGGCCTTCAGGGGTGCGGAGCAATGGCGCGAGTCACGGTCGGTGCACCATGACGTCAGGCAATGCGCCATTCACAGTGAGACCATCGGCGCAGGGGGCAATTCCATCGGACGCTACCTGGCAACGCGAGGCAGAACGCCTGCGTTACGTTGGCTTAGAATCGATCCGTCGTGCAGCGAGCCAATGGGCGACAGTGATGTTGGCGGTCACCGGGTTGCTGTCGTCTGCGTCTGCCATTGCTGCTCCTGATGGGCTTGCCAGTCTTTCGGGCACCATTCCAAGGATCTGGTCGGCAGGCTTGATCGGTGCAGGCCTGATCCTCGCGGTGATTTCTGTCGGACTCGCGGCATCGGCGGGCGCAGGCAAGGTTTCGCGTGTGGTGCTTACGGGACCAGAACTCAGAACTCTTTCCGCTACTGAGGCGGAGTCTGCTCGAACCAAGCTCTTCATTAGCCGCCTTCTTGCACTTGGAGTTCTCCCGCTTTACCTGGCTGGATTTGCAGTCATGGCCTTCACGCCAATCGACGACGCGGAGCGGCTGATGAGCGTGGAAACATTAGACGGACTAACTGTATGTGGATTGTCCGCAGGTCCAAAGTCGGGTTTGATCGAAATAAACTCTGCGACAGGGATTTTGGCTTTCCCTGTCGAGCGCATACGAGAGATTGAACTCCCAACGAGTTGTCCGGTTCCGCAAGCAGCAGGGTGAAATCCAACGCGAGGCGTGGGTTCCGGCGTTTTAACGGTTCTAGGTGCGCTACGCATTCATTGTCGGTTTCGAGACGCCCAGTGTACGTTCTGTCCAAGTTTGAGGTCGACTCAATAGCCCTATCGCTGGCCGTGTAGGCAACGCGAAGTTGACGATTGCTTGAGGGCAACGTGCTTAGCGCCGGCGTCTGCTTCAGAGTTCAGGTGAAGGCGAACACGATTCAAACGCCCTTGATTCTCCAATGCGCATCCCTTGGCCGTCGAGGTATCGCACGGTCGCCAGAGCTTCCTCCTCGACATCACAGGCTCGAAGCGAACAGTGAGTGTGCTCTGGAGGCGGTAGCCGCTGTTCGTGCGGCGTACGCTGAGACGTCAAGGTCAGGGGTGCGACACCTCTCAACGGCAAGAAGCCCCCGTGACATGTCACGGGGGCTTCTCTGGCGGAGGATAGGGGATTTGAACCCCTGAGGGCGTTAACCCAACCCGCGTTCCAGGCGAGCGCCATAGGCCACTAGGCGAATCCTCCGTGGGGGAGCTTACCCGGTTACCCCCACCATCTCCCAAATCGGGAGGCGCGAAGGGTGGTGATGCGTTCTCATCTCGGGGACGGCTACACTTCCTAACGGATCCCGCGCGGCGCGCATCCTGTGAACTCCCCCAGGGCCGGAAGGCAGCAAGGGTCAATGGGCTCTGCCGGGTGCGCGGGGTCCCCTTTATTTCAGTGACATCAACACTGTCCGGGGAACCCAGTCACCGAGAGGCCGCTCCGCATGCCAGCGCAAACCCAGTTGGGTCTGATGAACCATGAGGAGCTCGCCTCCGAGCACGAGCGGCAGAGCGCGAAGTACACGCAGCTCAAGGCCGAGAATCTGAAGCTGGATCTCACCCGCGGCAAGCCGTCACCCGAGCAGCTCGATCTCGCTGCCGATCTGCTGACGCTTCCCGGCGCGGATTTCAAGGACGGCAACGGCACCGATTGCCGCAACTACGGCGGCCTCGCGGGTCTGCCGGAATTGCGTGCCATCTTCGGCGAACTGCTCGGCATCCCGGTGAAGAACCTGGTGGCCGGTAACAACGCCAGCCTCGAGATCATGCAGGACCTGGTGGTCTGGGCACTGCTGCACGGACTACCGGATTCCCCGCGCGCGTGGTCGGCCGAGCCCAACGTTCGCTTCCTCTGCCCGGCTCCCGGTTACGACCGACATTTCGCGATCACCGAGAGCTTCGGCATCGAGATGATCCCGGTTCCGATGGGGCCCGACGGCCCGGACGTGCACGAGATCGCCACTCTGGTGGCGTCGGATCCGCAGATCAAGGGCATGTGGGTGGTGCCGAACTACGCCAATCCCACGGGTGCCGTGTACTCGGAGGAAATCGTTCGCGCGCTGGCCACCATGCCCGCTGCAGCGTCCGACTTCCGTCTGTTCTGGGACAACGCCTACGCGGTGCACCCGCTGACCGAGGAGTTCGCGCCGTCCTACGACGTCATCGGGATGGCAGCCGAGGCAGGTTTCCCCAATCGTGCATTCGTGTTCGCCTCGACGTCGAAAGTCACGTTCGCCGGTGCGGGCGTCAGCTTCTTCGGTAGCTCCGAGGAGAACCTCGCCTGGTATCAGAAGCACCTCGGCAAGAAGAGCATCGGTCCGGACAAGCTCAACCAGCTTCGGCATCTGCGTTTCTTCGGCGACGCCGAGGGGGTGCGGGCTCACATGGCCAAGCATCGCGAGATCCTGAAGCCCAAGTTCGCCCTGGTGCAGCAGATCCTCGAAGATCGGCTCGGGGCGTCGAAGATCGCCTCGTGGACCGAACCCAAGGGCGGTTACTTCATCAGCCTCGACGTGCTCGAGGGCACGGCCGCTCGCTCGATCGCGCTGGCCAAGGACGCCGGAATTGCGTTGACGGCCGCCGGCTCGGCCTTCCCGTACGGAAAAGATCCGGAAGACAAGAACATTCGCCTCGCCCCGAGCTTCCCCTCGCTCGGTGAGCTGGAGAAGTCGATGGACGGCGTCGCGACCTGCGTGTTGCTGGCCGCGACGGAAAAGCTGCTCGAAAGCTGAACGCACGTGAGCGGAACCTCGTAGCAGGCTACGAGGTTCCGCTCACATGCGGCGAAGCCGCTCAGTGACCGACGACTACCGCACCTTCGGGAGCGGTGGGCAACGGTCCCTTCTTCAGGAGCGTGGCCGACAGCACTGCGCCGAGCAGGAAGATTCCCGACGCCCACCAGAACGTGGTGGTGTAGCTGGCGATCTCGGCATTGGCCTGCAGCAGAGCCGCATCGGTTGCCGTTGCCATGTTGGTGCTGACGTAACTGGTGGCCGCGTTGGCGGCGACGGTGCTCAGCAGCGCCGTGCCGATCGAGCCGCCCACCTGCTGCATCGTGTTCACCGTGGCCGACGCGACGCCGGAGTCGTCCGGGTCGACGCCCGAAATCGCGCCCTGCATGGCCGGTGCCATGGTGGCTCCGAGTCCGAGGCCCATGATGACCAGGCCGGGCAGGATGTGCGTGACGTAGCTGCTGTCGATGTCGATCTGCGTCAGCAGTCCCATTCCGACGGAAGCCACGACCAGGCCGGTCGTCATCAGGATGCGGGGTCCGAAGCGGGGGAGGATCAGTGCCGTGGACAGTGTCGCCGTGAGAATCAGCGACGCGATCATCGGCATGAATGCGAACCCGGTGGTGATGGGTGTGTACTTCAGGGTGTTCTGCAGGTAGTACGTCAAGAACAGGAACACCGCGAACATGCCTGCGCCGGTGACGAATACAGCGAGGAACGATCCCGCACGAGTGCGGTTAAGTACAATCCGCAACGGCAGCAACGGGTGCTCGACGCGCATCTGGATGGTCACGAACACCGCGAGCAGGACGACACCTGCGGCGAGGAATCCGAGGGTGACCGAGTTGCCCCAGCCGTCGGACTCCGCGTGGGCGAAGCCGTAGACGATCGAGAACAGCGCGGCCGAGACGGCGATCGTGCCGGGGATGTCGAGCTTGGGTCGGACGTCGACCTTGTGCTTGGCCAGGAACAGGAAGCCGCCGACGAATGCGAGCGCGGCGAAGATCAGGTTGACGTACAGGCTCCAGCGCCAGTTGGCCCATTCGGTGAGCATGCCGCCGAGCAGCAGGCCGAGTGCGCCGCCGCCGCCGGCGATGGCACCGAAGATGCCGAATGCCTTGGCGCGTTCCTTGGTATCGGTGAAGGTGGTGGCCAGCAGTGACAGAGCCGCAGGCGCGAGAAGAGCGCCGAAGAGGCCCTGACCGGCGCGGGCAGCGACGAGCATGCCGAAGTTGACGGCTGCGCCGCCCACGGCCGACATCAGCGCGAAGCCGACGAGTCCGATGAGGAAGGTGTTGCGCCGTCCGAACAGGTCGCTGAGCCGGCCTCCGAGCAGTAGCAGGCTGCCGAACGCGAGTGCATACGCGGTGACGACCCAGGAGCGGTCGGCGTTGTCGAAGCCCAGGTCGAGCTGGGCGGCGGGGAGTGCGATGTTCACGATGGTCGCGTCGAGCACGACCATGAGCTGGGCCAGTCCGAGCGTCGCGAGAATCAGCCAACGATTCCGATGCGCGCGCTCGTCGACCGGCGAAGTGGTCGACGTGGCGTCGCCCACGTTCTCCGATGAAATGGTGGTCATAGTGTCCTCGGTTCGACTATGCGGAGGTGTACCCTCCGGTTGTAGGGCAAAGGTAGCAGCTAAGTGGAGGAATGTCCTCCGCTTATCGGGTGAAACGGACATCGAATGAGTGTGAGAGCGGACACAACGGCATCGAAGCCCCTACGGGCAGATGCCGAACGCAATCGACGTCGCATCGTGGATGCGGCCCGTGAGCTGTTCGCCTCACATGGCATCGACATCACGCTCGACGACGTCGCTGCGCACGCCAAGGTGGGCGTCGGAACCGTGTACAGACGCTTCTCGTGCAAGGAAGAACTGATCGACGGTGTATTCGAGCAACGCCTCGAAGACATGCTCGCAACCGCAAAGCGGGCGCTGGAGGCGAAGGATCCATGGGAAGGGCTGGTGCAGTTCCTGGCCCAGGTCTGTGAGGGAATGTCGGCGGACCGTGGTCTCGGCGACGTCGTTCTCGGCACGGACGAGGGCTGCCGCGGCATCGCGCAGGTTCGGTCGCGCATCGATCCGTTCTTCGAGAAGATCGTCGATCGGGCACTGGCATCAGGGCAGCTGCGGCCGGACGTCGCGGTCAACGACTTCTATCCGGTGCTCGGCATGATCGGCGCGACCGTCGAGTTCTCCAGCGCTGTCGATGCCGCCAACTGGCGTCGCTACTTCACCGTGTTGCTCGACGGTCTGCGCGGTGACGGCGTCCCGCGATCGACGTTGCCAGGCCGCCCGTTCACCAGCGAGGAAGTCGACGTGGCCAAAGCCGCGATGCATCGGCGACGACGCTGACGGTGAGGAATCCAAACTAGCCCTATGCGTTGTGTGACGCATCACGTAAGGTGCGTCACGATAAGTGCTACACGGGGTAGCGCTCACTTGAAGACAAGTGATCGACGTTGGGGGTTTCCAGGGTGCGGTACAAGCGCGTGTTCGGTTCGGCTGTCGCAGTAGCGGCAGTAATCATCGGGGTGACGGCACCGACTGCGTCGGCTGCTCCGTCCACGGGTTCCACGGTCGAATCCGATTTCTACGTACCGCCGAGCCCGCTGCCCACAGGTTCGCCGGGTGACGTGATCCGTTCGGAGCCTTCGCATCTCGCTCTGTCGGTCCCCGGGATCGGCGGCCCGCTTCCCGGTGCCGCTACTCGAATCATGTACCGCAGCACCGACTCCAACGATGCGCCCAACGCCGTCACCGGCACCTACATCGATCCTGCCGCGGAATGGACCGGCCCGGGTCCGCGTCCGTTGGTGGTACTCGCCCCGGGAACTCAGGGTCAGGGCGATCAGTGCGCGCCGTCGAAGATGCTCAACAACGTCATCACCTACACCCCGCCGCTCGGCTTCATGGTCGAGTACGAGGTGCTCGCGGCGTACTCGCTGCTGTCCCAGGGCTATGGCGTCGTCATCACCGACTACGAGGGCCTCGGTACGCCCGGTGCGCACACGTACGTCAACCGCGCCTCGGAGGCGCACGCTGTGCTCGACGCGGCCCGCGCGGCCCAGAAATTGCAGGGCACCAAGATCTCCGGGGACGGTCCGGTGGCCGCGTACGGCTACTCGCAGGGTGGTGGCGCAGCCGCTGCCGCAGCGGAACTCGCGGATGACTACGCACCCGAGATGAACCTCGTCGGCACCTACGCAGGCGCACCGCCGGCGGATCTGAAGGCCACTCTCGAGCAGGTGGACGGCACCATCCTCACGGGCGTCATCGGCTACACCCTCAACGGTCTGCTCAATTCCGACCCCGGTCTGCGGCCGATCGTCGACGAGAACATCAACGACGCAGGCAAGGCCATGCTGAACTTGGTGGCGAATCAGTGTGTGGGAGAAACGATTCTGAACGTCGGGCTGCACCGCACCAACGAGTACACCAAGACCGGCGAGCCGCTGTCGGTGGTGCTGGACAGGTTGCCCGTCGCTCAGGAGATCCTGGCCAAGAACAAGATCGGTGAACGTACGCCGAATGCTCCGGTGCTGATCCAGTCCGGTACGTCCGACGACATCGTGCCTCACGGACAGGCAGTCGGTCTTGCCGGTGACTGGTGCGGCAAGGGTGCCACCGTGCAGCTGAGCTCCGCGCAGGTTCCGGCAATTGTTCCGGGATCCGGTGCAGGACACCTCATTCCAGATATCTTGGGCCTCGGCGAGGCGCAGAATTGGATCAAGGATCGGTTCTACGGAGTGCCTGCACCGTCGAACTGCTGATCTGCTGAAGTACGGCCCGCGCGAGTCAGCGCGGGCCGTACATGATCACCGCGACACCGATCAAGGCGATCGACGCGCCGGTGATGTCCCAGCGGTCGGGCCGAAAGCCGTCGAGCACCATGGACCAGAGCAGCGACCCAGCCACGAACACTCCGCCGTACGCGGCGAGGATGCGGCCGAAGTTGGCGTCGGGTTGCAAGGTTGCGACAAAGCCGTAGGCGCCGAGGGCGATCACCCCGGCTCCGGCCCACAGCCATCCTCGATGCTCGCGAATTCCCTGCCACACCAGCCATGCCCCGCCGATCTCGAACAGGGCGGCTACCGCGAACAACATGACCGACTTCACAATGTTCATGCAACAAAGGCTCCCACGGCACCGACCCGGTGTAGAAGGATGCGTTTGGGGGTACAGGCCTACAGGCCCCGCGTCGAGGGCTGATTCGGTAGGGGTGAGTAGTACATGAGGGACAGTTACACGGAGGCGCTCGACACTTTGGCGTCGGACCTGTCCGAAATGTCGAGAATTGCCGAGAAGGCAATGGAGGACGCCACCCGGGCATTGCTGACGGCAGACATCGTCCTCGCCGAACAGACCATCGAATACCGCGATGAGATCGACACACTCGCGGTCGAATGGGAGCACGGAGCGTTCGGCTTCCTCGCCTTGCAGGCACCCGTTGCTCACGACCTACGCCGAGTCGTCTCCGGCATCAACATCGTCGCCGATCTGCAGCGAATGGGCGGCCTTGCAGTGCATATTGCCGAACTGGCTCGTCGCCGCCATCCCGCGCACGTACTGCCGCCCGAAGTCGAGGGTGTGTTCGAGCAAATGGGTCGAGTTGCCGTCGCGCAGGCCGAGGCCACACAACGCGTGCTGGATACCAGAGACGCCAAACTCGCCGCAAGTCTGCGCATTCAGGACGAGGAAATGGACGCACTGCATCGCAGCCTGTTCATGTTGACCTCCGCACCCGATTGGCCGCACGGCGTGCCTGCCGCAGTGGACATCACGTTGCTCGGCCGGTTCTACGAGCGCTATTCCGATCACACGGTCGAGGTCGCCAAGAGAGTCATATTCCTGGTGACGGGCGAACGTCTCACCGACGAGTCATGATCTGCGCGAACGGCTCGGAGATGGCAGGATCGGCACGATGAAACGTGACGTCTCCGCGTACCTCGATGTCGACGTGACCGAGGCCAGCACCCTCGAGTTCCAGATCGCGATCGCACCGCATCCAGGAACCGAAGTGTGGGAAGCTCTGTCGTTCACACTCGACGGTCAACCGGTCGAAGCGCAGGAGATCAGCGGCGCGCACGGCACCCGTATCCACAAGCTGTACGCCGGAGTCGGGAAGCTCGAGGCTTCGTACTCGGCAACCATCTACGGCAACACCGAGCCGGCCCCGGTCTCCGATTACGATCTCTCGCTGTACCTGCGTCCCAGCCGCTACTCCGAAGCAGACAAGTTCTTCGGCTTCGCAGCAACCGAATTCGGTTCCTACCCGCCGTCGGAGAAGTTGCTCGCCGAGGTCTCGTCCTGGGTCGGGGCGCGGCTGAGCTACGTCCCGGGCAGCAGCGACCCCATCGACGGCGCTGTGGACACTCTCCTCGCCGGTGCCGGAGTGTGCCGCGATTACACCCACCTCGTGGTGGCCTTGCTTCGTGCGGTCAACGTCCCTGCTCGCCTGGTAGCGGTGTACGCGCCGGGCTGCGATCCGATGGACTTCCACGCGGTCGCCGAAGCATTCGTCGAAGGCCAATGGCGAGTGGTGGACGCGACCTGCCTCGCGCCGCGATCGACCTTGGTCCGCATCGCCACCGGACGGGACGCAGCCGATACCGCGTTCCTGGACAACCACGGCGGATCGATCATCCTCAACAGCGCCGTCGTCGGAGCCGTCGTCGACGGCCCCTTGCCCTTCGACGACATCACCCAGCTGGTCTCGATTACCTGACTGGGTCGCTCCTGATCGGGTCGAGTCGGAGCCGCGTTAGGCTGCGGCCGTGCGAGTCTCTGTGCGACGTGGTGGTGTGCGGACCGATGGGGTGTTCGTCGGCGTTGTCGTAACTGTCGGTGTCGTTGCCGCGGGTCTCACCCACCAACCGATGGGGCAGTCGGGATCGGGCTATCTCAGTGAGCCTGTCGAATACCCCGTCGATATTCCTGGGTGCGAGTCCGTGGAACCGCCCGAGGAAGAGCAGTTCTACGGAGTGCTGACCACAGGCGAGGAGGACTACGACAATCCCGGCTACCCCTGGCTGACGTCGAGAAAAGCGAATGCGATGTCGATCGCAGTGCGCGAGGCCCTTCCCCCTCAGGTCGAGGTCGTGGCCGGCTCGTCGCTCCGGTCCGGCGGTGATCCGCTGGTCTTTCAACCCGTAGCCAGTGCGGACGCAGCGTACGACCCGGGCACATCGGCGGACAGTGTTCTCGTCCGCAACGGTGTCGAAGGTTCGCTGACCGTCAACGTCACCCGTGTCGCAGATGGACCGAAGCCATGCCAGGCCGGATGGCTCGATGCTCGCGAAACACTCCCCGACGGAACCGTCGTCGACACCCGGGACACCTGGGATGAATTCGACGGGGACCGCTCACAGTCCAATATCGTGCGCATGTATGCGCGCGACGGTTCAGTCGTCGTAGCGTCGTCGTCGGACCGGAACGCCGATTACGAGTCCACCGGTTCCGTGCCACTGTCGATCGAGGAGTTGCGCACGATAGCGTTGCGGCCGGAATTGCTCTCGTCCACACCAGTTCCGGATGGAATACTGCCGCTCCCGATTTCGTGTGACACCAATTCCGAGGGCACAGGGCAGTTCTCGTCTCGGACCGTCGATCGCGTCAATGCTTCACTGGACGACTTCTGGCAAGCGGCCGAGATTCCAGTAGAACTCGACAGACCTCTCGGCTCGATGCGAACCTCTCCCTCAGGCTCGGCTGGAGCGTGCGGAGCCGTGAAGGCAGGCGACGGCACCCTCTTGATCAGAGTGATCGACGCGGACTACGAGCCGTCCGAGAACCCCGGTCGTGCAGTGACATTGGCGGACGGTTCACAATTTCGTGACGACAACCCGGGTTCGAGCACAATGACTCTCGACGGAGACCCGATCGAGGAGGTCACGTTGGTCAAACCGTCGGGGACCCGGGTGGACGTGCAGATCGCAGCATTGGCAACCACTGTGGACCGGCCCCTACTGCAGGCAATCGCGTTGGCAGTCGCCGGTTCGGTCGACTGAAAATCGTGATCTACATTGCCGGATTCATGTTCGTGGTGGTGGTATCGATTTCGGCAGTTCGTTCAGGTGACGGCCTTTGCAGGGCCGCCGTCGCGCTGGTGTGGCTCCCCCTCGGCGTTGCTTTCCTGACCAGTTGGGTGTTCAGCCATCGGTGGGCAAACCAATCAGGTTGTCGCGAAGCCTTTCCTGAGCATTTCGGTTATCGTCCACCGGATTACGAGGTGGTGCCCTTTCCAGTAAAGGACCGGCAGACGTGGTGGCCTCTCGGTCGAGAATGCGTCGGCCGCGACTCCGATACCGGCACAGTGATCGTCGAGCACACCGGCTGGGGAACGACGATGATCGTGTATCCAGCCTTGACCTGCGCGGTGGTTGCATTGGCTGTCGTCGTAGTGAGAACGGCGCTTCTCGGACTACGCGAATGCCGTGCGAGGTCGTGAGCGCGCGACGTGTCCGCCGGCCTGTATGGGTTCGGCTTCCGTCTGTCTTTTCGCAGACTCGGTGCAATGACCACCCTGATCCCGTCGCACTGGACGCCTCCCCGGGGAATCGTCATCCGGCGTGGACGGTGCATGGCAGGATCGGAGCCATGTCTCGCACTCTGCACCTCGTCGGCGATCCTGAGGCCGATGCACTGCTCGCCGAGGATCCATTCGCGCTGTTGATCGGCATGCTGCTGGATCAGCAGGTGCCGATGGAATCGGCGTTCGCCGGCCCGAAGAAGCTCGTCGACCGTCTCGGTGATCTGAAAGTCGACACCGTCGCCGACGCCGATCCGGACGAATTCGCTGCATTGTGCGCGCAGACCCCGGCCGTGCATCGGTTCCCCGGCTCGATGGCCAAGCGCATCCAGGGGCTCGCAGCGTTTCTGGTCGAGAACTACGACGGCACACCGCAGGAGATCTGGACCCGCGAGAACCCCGACGGTGCCGAGGTGCTGAAGCGTCTCAAGGCGCTCCCCGGATACGGCGATCAGAAGGCACGCATCTTCCTCGCGCTGCTCGGCAAGCAGATGGGCGTCACGCCCGACGGGTGGCGAAAGGCCGCCGGAGCGTACGGCGACGAGGATGCGCGTCGATCCATCGCCGACGTAGTGGACGAGAAGTCGCTGCTCGAGGTGCGCGAATTCAAGAAGGCAGCGAAAGCGGCAGCCAAGAAGAAGTAAGTCTGTCGGTGCCCGGCGGTACCTTCGGCAGAACTTTCACCGGGGGGAAGAAATGACCGAGGGTATCGGAACGTACGAGGGGTGGCTGGCGTCGCTCGGCGAGGACGAGCTGACCGGTCTGCTCCGCCGTCGACCGGATGTGGTCACCGACCCGCCACCGCGCTCGTTCGGATTGCTCGCACAGTTGCTCGGCTCGCCGTGGCGGGTGGCGGCCCTGCCCCGAAAGCTCGACCGGGGTGCGCTGGATCTGCTCGAATTGTTCGCCCTCATGGGCGATCTCACTCGAGCCGAGGTCGGTCACTGGGTCTGCGAGGGAACGGCGAACCACACGCCGGACATCGAAGCCGCACTGGCCGAGCTGATGTCCTACGGTCTGATCCGGCCGCACACTTCGGAAGGCTCGGACACGGTCGAATTCTGTCCCGTCGATCTGTCCGGGGTGTTCTCGCATCCGTTCGGACTGGCTCTGCGGCAGCGAAAGTTGTTCCTGCGCTGCGCCGTCGAACAGGATCGGTTGGCCGTGCTGACCCGTGTTGGCGTCGACCCTTCGCTGGACCGGGCTGCACGCGCGGACGCCGTCGCAGCCGCGATGACCCCCGAACGAATCCGCGCCCTGTACGACGACGGCCCGGTCGAGATGCGAGAGATGTTGTCTCGCTTCGTCGATGGCAATCCGGTGTCGCTGATCTTCGATGTGCCGCCGACCGCAGGTGCTGCCGCTTTCGAACGGGGGTTGCTGTATCGACTGGACGGGCATCGCGTCGAGATGCCGCTGGAGGTGAGCATCGCGCTGCGAGGGCAGGGCTGGCGCTTGCCCATCGAACTCGGTCCGCCGAGTTCTGCCGCGAGCGTGCTCTCGCAGGACGACGTACGGCGCGCACGTTCCATTGCGCTGCTGCAGTTCTGTGAGCACACACAGGCGCTGCTGACGGCCGTCGATACAGACGGCCTGACGATGATGAAGACCGGTGGTGTCAGCGCTAAAGAGCTCCGTTCGCTGACGACGCGCCTGGGATTTGCCGACGAGCACGACACCGCGCTGATGCTGATGCTGGCGCGCGAGGCCGGATTGATCGCTGAACGAGGAAAGACCGGCGTCGCTTTGACCTCGGCGTACGAAACGTGGTCGACGAGCACGCGAGCAGAGCAGGCGGCCGCGTTGCTGGCTGCCTGGTGGTGTTCACCGTTCACGCCCACCCATCGGGTACCGCGAGCCTCGCAGAAGACCGTGCCGGTGCTCAAGAAGATGCTCGACGATCCTGCGGCGGCAGACCTGCGCGCGACGGCACTGACGGCTCTCCTGCGACACGCCGGTCCCGACGCTCGGACGACCGTGCTGTCCGGCCAGGACGAATTCGCCTGCTACCTCGACTGGCACATCCCTGTCGTCTCGACGAGCGCCGGGGCAGGTCATGTGCGTGCGCTCTGGACCGAGGCCACTCGACTCGGGGTGCTGGCCGGCGGTGCACCGACCGATCTGTGCGGCATCCTCGCGGAGTTTCCCGTCGGCCGAGACGGTGATCGCCGTCAGATCGCCGCGGCTCTGACCGAGCAGCTGCAGGACATGGCCGACCGGGTGCCGTTCTCGGTGCGGTTGCTGCCCGATTCGACAGCAGTGGTCACCGGACCACCGAGCACCGAGGTGGCGTCGATACTCGGCGCGGCCGCGCAGCCGGAATCGAGGGAAGTGGCGTCGGTCTGGCGGTTCACTCCGGCGACCATCCGCAGCTTCTTCGACACCGGCGGCTCCGGCGACGAGCTGATCGAGGCCTTGACCGGGATGGCCGAGGGCGACGTCCCCCAAGCGCTGGCGTACACGATCAAGGATTGTTGGCGCACCTACGGCGCGCTCGCCGTGCGCAGGATTCCCTGCGCCATCGTCTCCGAGGACGTCGTACTGCTCACCACCATCGAGGAAGACGAGGCGCTGGCGGTGCTCGAGTTCCATCGGCTCGCGCCCACGGTCCTGGTCAGTTCGGCAACACCGATAGACACGATCGCCGTCCTTCGCAGGCACGGATACTCCCCGGTGCGGCACTCCGATACCGGGCAGCTCGAACTCGACAGCGCACCTCGGGTGCGCGCGGCGACCGATAGGACAACGCATCAGGCCGGCCACCCTGCACCGCGTCGACACGATCCACGGGAGCTGGCACGGCTGTTGCGCACCGGCGACTCGGGCCGCGTCGACGAGGCCCGAGTGCGGGCGTCGCTGCAACATCACAGCCGATTGCTGCCGAGGGAGCTCGATGTGTTGACCGATGCCGCAGCTCGGGGCACGCCTGTCTCCATCGACTACCAGAACTCCAAGGGTGCCATCGTGCGGCACGCGATCTCGGATGCCCTGCAAGACGGCAACTGGCTGTTCGCGCTCTCCGATTCCACCGGTACCAGGGAGAGCTTCGCAATCATGAACATCAGAGCGGTCTCCACCGGCCCACGGTGACGCGCGGTGCAACTGTGTCCGTGGTCGCCGGTACCCTTTCGGGCGTGGCCCTCTACCGGAAGTACCGTCCCGCGACGTTCGCCGAAGTCGTCGGCCAGGAGCACGTCACCGAGCCGATCAGCGTGGCGTTGGACAGCAACAGAATCAACCACGCCTACCTCTTCTCCGGCCCGCGTGGCTGCGGAAAGACCTCCTCGGCGCGCATCCTCGCCCGATCGCTGAACTGCGCGGAAGGGCCGACGTCGACGCCGTGCGGAGTGTGCAACTCCTGCGTTGCACTCGCACCCGGTGGCCCCGGCAACTTCGACGTCGTCGAGATGGACGCGGCCAGCCACGGTGGCGTCGACGATGCCCGAGATCTGCGCGACAAAGCGGTCTACGCCCCGGCCGAATCGCGCTACGTCATCTTCATCATCGACGAGGCCCACATGGTGACCCCGGCGGGCTTCAACGCGCTGCTCAAGGTCGTCGAGGAGCCGCCGGAGCATCTGGTCTTCATCTTCGCGACCACCGAGCCCGAGAAGGTGCTCCCCACCATCCGCTCGCGTACCCACCATTACCCCTTCCGGTTGCTCGCGCCGTCGACGATGCGCGTTCTGCTGGAGAAGATCTGCGGCCAGGAACAGGTCCCGGTCGAGGATGCGGTCTATCCGTTGGTCATCCGCGCAGGCGGCGGCTCGCCCCGTGACTCGCTCAGCGTCATGGATCAGTTGCTGGCCGGAGCGGGGCCCGAGGGCGTCACGTACCCACGGGCTCTGTCGCTGCTCGGCGTCACCGACGTCGCACTCATCGACGAGGCCGTCGACGCATTGGCTGCGGGCGACGGCGGCGCACTGTTCGGCACCGTCGACAAGGTGATGGACGCGGGCCACGACCCGCGCCGCTTCGCCGTCGATCTCCTCGATCGGCTGCGAGATCTGATCCTGATGAAGGCCGTGCCCGACGCCGGTGAGCGCGGGCTGGTCGACGTGCCGGGCGACGTCCTCGAACGACTCCGTGACGAGGCGGATCTGCTCGGTTCGGCGACGCTGACCCGCTATGCCGAAATCGTGCACTCGGGCCTCGGTGAGATGCGCGGTGCCACTGCGCCGCGTCTGCTTCTCGAAGTGATGTGTGCCCGGATGCTGCTGCCCTCGGCCTCCGACGCGGAATCGGCTGTGCTGCAACGACTCGAGCGTGTGGAACGTCGACTCGATGTCACCCTGCCGGCAGGGGAGCAGGCAGCCGTCGCGCAAGCAGCGGCCGATGCGACGCGACCGCAGGTGCACGCCGCCGAGCAGCCGTCCGCGTTCGATTCGGCGCAGTCGAGCTCGGCACCATCGAGTGTCACCCCGCCCAGTTCAGCCCCGCCGAGCAAGTTCCAGCGACCGTCCCAACGGCCCTCGGCTGCCGAAGCGACACCCGCGCCGGCACCGACACCACCACCGACACCACCGCCGGCGGCTCCTACCCCCACGCCTGCTGTGGCACCCGAGCCCGTTGTGGAACCGGTGCCCGCCGCTCCGACTCCGGAACCTGTCGCGACGCCCGAGCCGTCTCCGACCCCCGAGCCCGTCGCGGAACCGGAGCCCGTCGCGGAACCAGAGCCGACAGCAGCACCCGACCCCGATTCGACGCCGTCGGATTCCGTTGCAGCGCAGCAGACCGAGAGCCCAGCTGCCTCCGTGCCGCACGAGGACTTTCCCCCGGAACCGGAGGACGACTACGGCCCCGAACCGGAACCCGTATTCGAGCCGGAACCCGAACCTGTGGCGGCTCCTGCTGCTGCGTCGAACGAGCCCGACGCGGCTGCGGTGCGCGCGGTGTGGTCCGAGGTACGCACCAAGGTGCGAGACCGGAGCAGGACCGTCGAGGTCATGCTCTCCGGCGCTTCGGTGCGCACCGTCGAGAACGGCACCATCACGCTCGGCCACGATTCGGCACCGCTGGCCAAACGGCTGGAGGAACCGCGCAACGCCGACGTCATTCGCGACGCCCTGCGTGATGTGTTCGGGGTCGAGTGGTCGGTGGTGTGTCTGGTCGGGGCAGCGGCCCCACCGGAAGCGGCATCAGCAAAAAAAGATGAACCGGCAGCGAAACCCGCGTCGCTGCCGAAGTTCTCGAGGCCGAGCCAGGCAGGGGCTTCCCGTCCCACGTCGGACGGTTTCGGATCAGCGGGCGACGGATCGACCGGCGACGCCGACATACCGATGCCCGAGGCACCGGATTATCCCGACGAGCCGGAGCCGGTAGGCCCACCGCCACCGGAGACGCCGGAGGACGAGGAAGAACTGCTCAAGGCTGCGGCCGAGCCTGCGGATCCGACGGTTCGCCGCGACCCGGAAACGGTGGCGATGGAGCTGTTGGTCAGTGAATTGGGAGCGGTACCGCTCAAGGAGACCTGACAGACAGCCGATTCAGCCGACGGTGAGATCCTCGTTGTCGGCGAACACGAGTCGCCCGCTGTCCAATGCCACGGCCCAGCGCCTGGCCACTGCCCACTCTCGTGACGTGGCGTCGGCTGCCTGAACGCCGAAATCCTCGACGATCGCGCCCGATTCGTAGGCTTCCTGGCCGGCGTTCTCGTCGGTGCCGGGGGTGCGAATGTGTACCTTGACGCGCGAACCCACGGTCAATTCGTTGTCGGTTTCCATGGTCGGTCTTCTTCCACGCTCGGTAAATCTGATCTCTCGGAGTGTCCCACGCACAGGTCGTTCAAACCTGAACCGGAGCGTCGGGTCATCTACAACGCTCGTTTCGGTCCTTACGCCGGGTCTTCTCGCGGCCCTACTGTGGCATGAGCTGAGGTCTGCCATGGCCTCGCACCGATGCGGTCGGCCGCGACGGCGGCCGCGAGAAGATCGAGTATCTGGAAGGAACTGCGCGCTGTGACTACAGAGGCATTCATTTACGAGGCCATCAGGACTCCCCGAGGTAAGGGAAAGAACGGCTCCCTGCATTCGGTGAAGCCCATTTCCCTGGTGACCGGCCTGATCGACGAGCTTCGTCGACGTTTCCCGGACATGGACGAGAACCGGATCTCCGACCTCATTCTCGGAGTGGTCTCACCCGTCGGAGATCAGGGTGCCGACATCGCTCGTACGGCTGTGCTCGCTGCGAAGATGCCCGACACCGTCGGCGGCTTTCAGCTCAACCGCTTCTGCGCGTCCGGCCTCGAAGCGGTCAACCTGGCCGCGCAGAAGGTGCGTTCGGGCTGGGACGAACTGGTCATCGCCGGCGGCGTCGAGTCGATGTCGCGCGTGCCGATGGGCAGTGACGGTGGCGCGTGGGCCATGGACCCCGTCACCAACTACGACACCTACTTCGCCCCGCAGGGCATCGGTGCCGATCTCATCGCCACCATCGAGGGCTTCACCCGCGAGGACGTCGACGCGTACGCCGTGCAGTCCCAGGAACGTGCCGCTGCAGCATGGTCGGGTGGTTACTTCGCGAAATCCGTCGTTCCGGTCACCGACCAGAATGGCCTGCTGATCCTCGATCAGGACGAGCACATGCGTCCGGGCAGCACCGTGGACTCGCTCGGCAAGCTGAACCCGGCCTTCACGGGTATCGCGGCCATGGGCGGGTTCGACGACGTCGCGCTGCAGAAGTACCACTGGATCGAGAAGATCGAGCACGTCCACACCGGCGGCAACAGCTCCGGCATCGTCGACGGCGCGGCTCTCGTCCTCGTCGGTAGCGAGCAGGCCGGTAAGGACCTGAACCTGGTTCCGCGCGCCCGCATCGTTGCGACCGCGACCAGTGGTGCCGATACGACCATCATGCTGACCGGGCCGACCCCGGCGTCGAAGAAGGTTCTCGCAACCGCAGGCCTGACCGTCGACGACATCGATCTCTTCGAGCTCAACGAGGCGTTCGCCTCCGTGGTGCTGCGTTTCCAGAAGGATCTGAAGATCCCGAACGAGAAGCTGAACGTCAACGGCGGTGCCATCGCCATGGGTCACCCGTTGGGAGCAACCGGAGCGATGATCACCGGCACCGTGCTCGACGAGCTCGAGCGCCGCGGCGGTCGATACGCGTTGATCACCCTGTGCATCGGCGGCGGCATGGGCGTCGCCACCATCATCGAGCGAGTCTGAGGTATTACGATGTCTGACAACATGATTCAGTGGGACCAGGACGCCGACGGTATCGTCGTTCTGACGATGGACGACCCCAACCAGGGCGCCAACACGATGAACCAGCTGTACAAGGATTCGATGGGAGCGACCGTCGACCGCCTCGAGGCCGAGGTCGACTCCATCACCGGCGTCGTGCTCACCTCCGCCAAGAAGACGTTCTTCGCAGGCGGCGATCTGCACACCCTCATCGCCGCTCAACCCGAGGACGCCCAGCGGGTGTTCGACGAGGTCCAGGAAGTCAAGAGCCAGCTGCGTCGCATCGAGAAGCTCGGCAAGCCCGTCGTGTCCGCCATCAACGGCGCTGCACTCGGCGGCGGACTCGAGATCGCCCTCGCGACGCATCACCGCATCGCGGCCGACGTTCCCGGTGTCCAGATCGGTCTGCCCGAGGTCTCGCTGGGACTGCTGCCCGGTGGCGGTGGCGTTGCCCGCATCACGCGACTCCTCGGCATCCAGACCGGCTTCATGACCGTCCTCGCCCAGGGCACCCGGTTCCGTCCGGCAAAGGCTCTCGAGATCGGTCTCATTCACGAATTGGTCGGCAGCATCGACGAATTGGTGCCCACCGCCAAGGCCTGGATCAAGGCCAACCCCGAGGGTGGCGTCGCACCGTGGGACGTCAAGGGCTACAAGATCCCCGGCGGCACGCCGTCGAATCCGAAGCTCGCGCAGATCCTGCCTGCGTTCCCGTCCAACCTGCGCAAGCAGATCAAGGGCGCACCGATGCCGGCTCCGCGTGCGATTCTCGCCGCCGCCGTCGAAGGTGCGCAGGTCGATTTCGACAACGCGTGCACCATCGAGTCGCGTTACTTCACCGAGTTGGTCACCGGTCTGGTGTCCAAGAACATGATTCAGGCGTTCTTCTTCGACCTGCAGGCGATCAACGCAGGCAAGTCCCGTCCCGACGGCATCGAGAAGACCACCTTCACCAAGGTCGCGGTTCTCGGCGCAGGCATGATGGGCGCGGGCATCGCGTACGTGTGCGCCAAGGCCGGAATCGACGTGGTGCTCAAGGACGTTGCCCTCGAGTCGGCGCAGAAGGGCAAGGCCTACTCCGAGGCCATCGAGGCCAAGGCACTCTCGCGTGGCAAGACCACCCAGGAGAAGTCCGACGCACTGCTCGCGCGTATCCACCCGACGGCCGATGCCAAGGACGTCGAGGGAGCCGACCTCGTCATCGAGGCCGTGTTCGAGTCGGAAGAGTTGAAGCAGAAGGTGTTCCAGGAGATCGAGGACCTCGTCGATCCGACGGCGCTGCTCGGTTCCAACACCTCGACGCTGCCCATCACGAGCCTCGCTCAGGGCATCAAGCGTCAGGAAGACTTCATCGGAATCCACTTCTTCTCCCCCGTGGACAAGATGCCGCTGGTGGAGATCATTCGTGGCGAGAAGACGTCGGATGCAGCCTTGGCCAAGGCATTCGACCTGGTGCAGCTCATCAAGAAGACCCCGATCGTCGTCAACGACAGTCGCGGCTTCTTCACCTCGCGGGTCATCGGCACGTTCATCAACGAGGCCATCGCGATGCTGGGCGAGGGCGTCGAGCCGTCGACCATCGAGCAGGCAGGTCTGCAGGCCGGCTACCCGGCTGCGCCGCTGCAGCTCTCGGACGAGCTCACGCTCAACCTGATGCAGAAGATTCGCAAGGAGACCTACGACGCGCTCATCGCCGCGGGTCAGACCCCTCCCGAGGATCCGGCCGGTGCAGTCATCGACAAGATGGTCGACGAGTTCGAGCGTCCGTCGAAGGCCAAGGGTGCGGGCTTCTACGAGTACGAGGACGGCAAGCGCACCGGACTGTGGCCCGGACTGCGTGATGCGTTCAAGTCGGGTTCGGCGGACATCCCGTTCGAGGACCTCAAGGAGCGCATGCTGTTCATCGAGGCCATCGAGACGCAGAAGTGCTTCGACGAGGGTGTGCTGAACACCACCGCCGACGCCAACATCGGCTCGATCTTCGGCATCGGCTTCCCGGCCTGGACAGGCGGCGTGCACCAGTACGTCGTCGGCTACCCGGGTGGTCAGGCCGGATTCGTCACTCGTGCAGACGAATTGGCGAAGAAGTACGGCGATCGCTTCCAGGTTCCCGCGTCGCTGCGCTGACCCATGTGAGCGGAACCTCGTAGCCACTACGAGGTTCCGCTCACCTGCGCGTAGCGCTCACCCGCGGTGCGCGATCAACCTCTCGGCGCCGTCTGTGAATTGTTGCTTCATCAATTCGCAGGCGGCGTCGATGTCGTTTCGAACCAGTGCCTCGATGAGCTCCTCGTGGTTGCGCACTGCTGCTCGTCCCCACTCGCGGTCGGTCGCGTACAGGCGGGTGGGGGTGTATCGGGTGGCGTTGTTGAGGAACCACGCCAGCTTGGACGAGTCGGCCAGACGGTTCAGCACACGATGGAACTCGAATTCGATGTTCTCGACGTCCTCGACCCGGCCGTTCTCGACGGCAGTCGACAGCGCTGCGGTGAGTTCAGCGAGCTGATCCAGCTCGGTCTCGGTGATTTTGGGTGCGGCGCGCCGCACCAATTCGACGGCGATCCGTCCCTGCAACCAGAAGATGTCGACGATGTCGTTCGGCGTCAGCGGTGACACCTTGTACCCGCGGTGTGGGACGAGCTCGACGATGCCCTCACCTCGCAAGGTCAGCAGGGCCTCGCGGACCGGGGTGACGCTGACCCCGAGTTCGGCGGCGGTCTCGTCGAGTCGGATGAAGTCGCCCGGGCTCACTTCACCGGACATCACGCGATGCCGGACGTGGCTTGCGACTTCCTCGGACAACTGCGGCCGTCGCCTCAGAGCCGTCCGCTTCTCTGCCATGTCGAAAAGCCAATCACACCGCGGGCTTGGTGCGTAGTACTACCCGCGCGACCGGTTCGACGACGCGGGCGGCGATCGGTCCCAGAATGGCCATCAGCAGCACGTATGCCGTCGCCAGGGCTGCCAGTTCGCCTTCGACCGCGCCTGCGGCGACGGCCAATCCGGCGATGACGATGGAGAACTCTCCGCGCGCCACCAAAGCCGCACCGGCGCGTAGTCGGCCCGGTCTCCCGATTCCCTGACGCCCCGCCGCCCACCAGCCGGTAGCGACCTTGGTGGCTGTCGTCGTGACCGCGAGCACGACGGCCCAGCCGAGCACCGGTGGGATGGTTGCGGGGTCGGTACCGAGCCCGAACACCACGAAGAACATCGCCGCGAACAGGTCGCGGAGCGGTTCGAGAATGCGGGTGGCGTTGTCGGCCGTCGATCCGGAAATCGCGATTCCCAGCAGGAACGCACCGACAGCCGCGGAGACCTGCAGTTCCGACGCGACGCCTGCTACCAGCAATGCCGATCCGAGGACTTTGAGCAGGACCACCTCGCGGTCGGGGCTGTCGACGATGGCGGAGACGAACCTGCCGTAGCGCAGCGCGACCACGAGCACGAAGGTGATGACCAACAGTGAGATTCCGAGGGCTTCCAGACCGCCGAGGAAACTCACTCCGCTCAGTACCGCGGTGAGGATCGGCAGGTAGATGGCCATCGCCAGGTCCTCGAACACCAGGATCGACAGCACGACCGGCGTTTCGCGGTTTCCGAGTCGGCCCAGATCGGTGAGCACTTTCGCGATGATGCCCGACGACGAGATGTAGGTGACGCCGCCCAGCACGAGCGCTCCGACCCCGCCCCAGCCGAGGAGCAGCGCGGCCACTGCACCCGGCGCGAAGTTCAGTGCGATGTCCACCAGTCCAGCCATCCAGGATCGGCGGAGTCCGGTGACGAGTTCGGCGGCGGTGTATTCGAGTCCGAGCAGAAGCAGCAACAGGATGACGCCGATTTCGCTGGCGATCTCACTGAACTCGCCGATGCCGCCGAGGTCGATGATGCCGCCGTTGCCGAATGCGAGACCGCCGAGCAGATAGAAGGGGATGGGGGAGACACCGATACGTCCCGCGAGACGGGCGAGAAGTCCGAGAACGAAGAACACTGCGCCCAGCTCGGTGAGGGCAAGGGCGCTCTCGGCCACTGCTCAGCCCCGACTGATCTCAGGCATTGCCGAGTAACTTGGCTGCTGCGTCCAGTCCGTCCGCGGTACCGACGGCGACCAGCAGGTCACCGGCGGCCAGTGTGAAGTCGGGGGTGGGGGAGGGCTGTACCTGGCCGGCGCGCATGACAGCAACGACCGACACCCCGGTTTTGGTGCGCATCGCGGTGTCACCGAGTGTGCGGCTGACGAACCGCGAATTCGCGCGAATGGGAAGTTGGCGAGTGTTGATTCCGGGGAGGTCACGATGCTCTTCCCCGAGCTGAGCGATGAGTTGCGGCGACCCGAGCAGATTGCCCAGGGCCGCCGCTTCCTCATTGCTCAGCGTGATCGATGCCTGCGTCGCATCGGGGTCGTCCTTGCGCGAGACGATCAACTCGTTCGCGCCGTCCTTGCGGGTGATGACGCCTATGCGACGCCCGGAAGCGAGGGCGAAATCTTTCCGCACCCCGATTCCCGGCAGCAGGGTCACTTCGACGTTCATGGTCGAAATGCTAGCCCTGCGGGTAGCGCGTTATCGCAAGTTGCGAATCAGGATGCGACGGCAGCCAGCAGTGCTTCGCGCTGGTTGGCACCGAGGCCACCGATACGGCGGGTATCGGCGATGGACAGCTGCTCGAGCAGCTGTGCGGCGCGCACGGATCCAACACCCGGCAGGGCCTTGATCAGGGCGGACACCTTGGTCTTCTTGACGATCTCGTCGTTCTCCGCCTTGGCGAGAACGTCAGCGACGCTGAGTTCGCCGGACTTGACGGATGCGAGCAGCTTCGACCGCGCAGTGCGTGCCTCGGCCGCCTTGGCCAGCGCCGCGGTGCGCTGTTCCGGTGTCAGTACTGGTAAAGCCATGGCCTGTTCTCCTCGATTGTGGTGACCCGTCGCTCGTTGACAGGTCTCGACCCTCTTGCATCGTGCCTGGTGGCTCTTCCAATCTAACCGAACAACACGGGTGTCATTCACGGTCGAACCACCGAACCTTCCCAGCCAGGCTACGTCCTATCCGATTCGTGGTGTGCCCCGACCAGCACATCGGCCCGTCGGGACCCCGCAACGGCGGGTGTTCGACGCATCGTATGGGGGTCGTCAGACTGTTGCCGGAGCGTAAGACTTCCTGAGGGCGACCTTGAGAACCTTGCCGCTCGCGTTGCGTGGGAGCGCGTCGACGACGACCAATTCCTTGGGGTGTTTGAACCGCGCCAGATGGTCGCCGAGCCACACGATCAATTCGTCGAGCACGAGATCGGGCGCACCCTCGGAATCGTGCAGAGCGACCACCGCAACGGGTACCTCGCCCCAACGCTCGTCGGGCCGGCCGATCACCGCGGCTTCGCGGATCCTGGGGTGAGCGAACAGGACGTTCTCGACCTCGGCGCAGTAGATGTTCTCGCCGCCGGAGATGATCATGTCTTTCTTGCGGTCGACGACGAACACGAAGCCCTCCTCGTCCTGACGCACGAGGTCGCCGGAATGAAACCATCCGCCGTGAAAGGCATCGGCCGTCGCGTCCGGGTTCTCCCAGTATTCACGCATCGTTGTCGGTCCCCGATAGACGATTTCGCCGATCTCGCCTGGAGCCACGTCGTTCATCTCGTCGTCGACGATGCGCGCCGACACGGTCGGGATCACGTGGCCGACCGAGCCGATCTTGCGCAGGGCGTCGACTCCGTCGAGCACGCAGGTGATGGGCGACATCTCGGTCTGTCCGAACACCGCCACGTTCAGCGCATCGGGAAAGGTCTCCGACATCGCTCGCAGGACTGTGTCGGACGCCGGTGCGGCGCCCCAGGAAACAACCCGCAGCGCAAGCGTTCTGGGACTACGCGCCTGCTCGGCGCACATGGCCTGCCATTGCACCGGGACGAGGAACAGGTTGGTGACCCCTTCGGCCGCAAGGACGTCCAGCAGCGTTCCCGGATCGAAAGCGCCCACCGGGTGGACGACGGTCGGAATGCCGAGCAGCAGACTGGGGGCGAGGCTGCCCAGTGCGGCGATATGGAACATCGGCGACGCGCAGAAGCCGACCTCGTCGGTGGCGTTCATCTGCAGTGCCCGAATGCAGGTGAGCGCCTGTGCCTGCATGTTGGCGTGGGTCAGCACCGCACCCTTCGGCCTGCCGGTGGTACCCGAGGTGTACATGATCAGTGCCGGAGCGTCGTCGGGGACGTCGACGATGTGCGCAGGCTCGCTGCCCGAGAGCATGGTCTCGTACGACTCCCCGACGGTGACGGCGGCGTTCAGTGAATCATTCTGTGCGACCACTGCTTCGGCCAGAGGTGCAAGGGTCTCGTCGGTGATCACTACGGTGGACCCGCTGTTCTGCGCGAGGAACGCCACCTCCGGTGCAGTCATACGGAAATTCACCGGCACGGCCAGTGCGCCGAGTGCGTTGATCGCCAGCACCGCCTCGAGATACTCCGGTCGATTGAGCATGAGAATCAGCACGCGATCACCGAATCCGACGCCGAGACCGGCGAGTGCGCCGGCGAACCGCGACACTCTGTCGTCGAGTTCGCGCCAGCTGATCGATCGCCCTTGGAACCGAAGCGCCACGGCCGCAGGCTGCATCAGGGCGTGTCGTCGAACCTGATTGTTCCAATTGTTCCGGCGTGCGAGATGGGGTTGCTCGATGTACTCGGCAACGCCGGACCGTTCGCTCATGGACTGCTCCTCTGGGCCTGTCGATAACGGTGAAATGTGATGCAGCTTACAGTGTTCGTCGGTCGCGCATCGGTAGCGAGCAGTACCCGAACGGGCGGTCGGATTGTTACTCTGGCTGCATGCTGCGTACAGGAAAACTGCTGGCCGCACTGGCCGCGTCGATGCTCCTTCTCGTCGGCGCGGGTACCGCTGCCGCTGCTCCGATCAATGTTCCGTGGTCGCCGGACGATGCGCTCGACTCCGAAGTGAGCTTCGAGTCCGGCGGCATCACCCTGTACGGAAGCCTTCGTATGCCCGTCGGCGAAACCCGCGGTGTCGCTTTGGTGCTGCCGGGCAGTGGGCCGACCGATCGCAACGGAAACTCCGGTGATCTGCACCTGAACACGACCGCGTACGTTGCCGACGAGCTGTCCAGGCGCGGCATTGCGAGCCTGCGATTCGACAAGCTCGGTAGCGGTCGTACCGGACTGGCCGGTGCGGATCCGAACAACCCTCCCGACTTCGACGCGCAGGTCGACAATGCTGCGGACGCACTGGCATTCCTGCAACAGCGGACCGGTGTCGGGGCGGATCGCACGACGGTGATCGGGCACAGCGAGGGCGCGCTCACGGCACTGCGTCTGGCCGATGCCGACAGTGCGGCGTTCGCCCATGTCGGCCTGCTCGAGCCATTGTCGATCCGATACCTCGACCTGCTGACCGCGCAGGTCGATCGCAATATCGGCGAAGCCGTGGCAACGGGCCAGTTCACCGAGGAGCAGGCGGCTACGTCCCGGGATCGCTTTGCCCAGGCCGTCGCCGATATCCGCGCGGGACGGGCGTTGTCCGCCGAGCCCGACCCGATCGTCGACGGTCTGGGACTGCGGCAGAGCGCCACCTTCCTGCGCGAAGCCGATGCCACGGACCCCGCGAATCTGGCTGCCGCACTGCCGGATACGTACTCCTCGTTCCTGACCTGCTCGGACAAGGACCTCAACGTCTCCTGCGGACAGGTCGAGAACGTGCGAGTGGCCCTGGGGCACACCGACCTCGACTTCGCGCACTTCGCCAACAGCTCGCACATGTTGGGCGAGCTCGGGCCGCTGCCCGCGGATCCGAACATCGCTCTCGCGCCGCTGCCGCTCTCGTCGGAGTTTCGCGATGCGTTCGGCAGGTGGGTGGACGGACTCTGACTCGTCGAGTTCGCAGTTACACCGAGACTTCCGGTGTTTTTGCACCACAACTGCGAATTCGCGGTGAGGCGAGGGTGCCCAGATCGCTCGGCTGATAGCCGACGGGATAGCCGGGGTAGGTCTTGTTCGACGCGTCGGCGGTGGCCCGCGATTGTGTCCGCTTGGGTAGGAACCGCTCGACGCGGGCCCTGGCGCGAAGAGCCCGCACGGCCATCCGCTCGACCGTCGCCGAGCCTGCGGGGAAGCCGAAGGCACCGGCCATCCTGTCGTCCAACAGTGCGAACACTGCCTGCTTCACGGTGGGGGTCAGAGCAGCGGGGTACCAGGAGCAGTACAGATCGAGCGTGTATGTGCCGATCCGCCGATTGTCCTCGGTGAAGCGGAATGTTCGCTCCTCGTAGTCGAGCTTGAACTGCGCGAACTCGGTGTACGACTCCGGAATGTGCTTGATACCCATCCGTTTTCCCACCTCGCAGTAGAAGTGGAACGTGGCGAGCCGTTCCTTGGGGTGCAGGCGACGCCAGCCGTAGGTGTCGATCCACTCGATCGGCTCGTAGATGAACGTCGTCAACACGTAGAGCATGTCGTCGTTCGAGATGTCGAACTGCCCGTGCATCCGGTTGACCATCCGAAGCGATTCACGCCCCCGCTCGGAGTCGTACCCGTGCTCGAGCAGTTCGGCCATCAGCAGAGAGGTGTCGTCGTAGCGCTTCTGCGGGCGGTTCTCGAATTCGCCCGTGCGGGCGAGCAGCGCCGAGATGGTCGGCACGCAGTACGTGCGGAACAACGCGAACTCGAGCGCGCGCTGGTAATCCCATGGGAACTCGTAGCCGGCGGTGATGCGGTGGATCGTATGGCAATCCCGCACCGGGTCGAGTTCCTCGATGCGCCGCAGCCAGCCGAAGCGCCCCTTCTTCGGCGTGATGTCCATGCTCAGCCCCGTCCGTGCCGAAGCTTCAGTGCCAGAACCGAGAGCTTCATGTTTCGTGCCTTGCGCTTCATCGTCAGCAGGTTCACCGGAGCTGCAAAGCTCTGCACCGTCATCGACTTGACGGTGCTGAACTCACGAAGGCCGTCGGCCCCGTGGATTCGGCCGAATCCCGAGTCGCCTGTACCGCCGAACGGCAGCGCCGGAACGCCGGCGAATCCGAGGACCGAATTGACTGTCACCACACCGCAATCGAGCTTCTCGGCGGCGCGTCGACCCACTGCTCCGTCCTTGGTGAACACCGATGCGCCGAGTCCGTACTTGGAGGCGTTGGCTCGCTCGATGCCCTCGTCCAGATCGCGCACCTTGTTGACCACGACCGTGGGGCCGAACGTCTCTTCGGTGATCGCAGTCGAGTCCTCGGGCACGTCGGTGAGAACAACCGGGTCGACGTACGGCCCGTGCAGTGAATCGAGACCGCCGACAACAGCTTTGCCGCCCTTGGCCAAGGCGTCCTCGATCTGGCCGCGCACGATGTCGCTCTGCTTGCCCAGCGTCATGGGGCCGTAGGACGAGGTCTTGGTTCCTCCGGGCTTCAGTGCCCGTACGGCGGTGGTGAACTCGGAGACGAACCTGTCGTACACCGGCTCCGCGACGTAGATACGTTCGACACCCGCGCAGGTCTGGCCGGCATTGCCCATCGCCCCGAACGTCGCGAATTCCACTGCGGCAGAGATATCTGCGTCCGCGTCGACGAGCATCGCGTCCTTGCCGCCGCACTCGGCGACCAGTGGCATCAGCGATTTCGCGCACGTGGCCATGACCTTCTTGGCTGTGGCGGTGGAGCCGGTGAACGCGATCTTGTCCACGCCGGATTCGACCAAGGCCGTGCCGGTGGAACCGTCGCCGGTCACGGTCTGGAAGACGGGGTGCGGTGCGGCGAGCGACGCCCACTTCTCGGCGAGCCACACCCCGACGCCCGGAGTGAGTTCGCTGGGTTTGAACACGACTGTGTTGCCGGCCGCGAGTGCGTAGGCGATCGACCCCATCGGGGTGTACAGCGGATAGTTCCACGGCCCGATGACTCCGACGACGCCGAACGGGCGGTATCCGACGTAGGCCTTCTGATTGACGGCGAGCAGACCCGATCCGACCTTGCGCTGCCGAAGAATCTTCTCGGCATTGCGGGCCGACCAATCGAGATGTTCGACGCCCAACATCACCTCGAGCAGGGAGTCCTCGTCCGGCTTGCCGGTTTCGGCGGCGATGACGGCGGCGAGGCTCGCGGCGTCACGCGCAATGGCAGATTTGAATTCGAGCAACCACCGCTTGCGCCCGACGAAGCCTTGTATGTCCCACCATCTGGCGGCCGACCGGGCGCGTTCGACGGCAGCGTCGACGTCGGAGGTGCCCGCGATCGGATACGTAGCGAGCGCGACACCTGTTCTGGGGTCGAGGCTTTCGAAGGTGCTCTCGGTAGTTCGTTCGATCTGGTCCGTCATGGGCTCTATCCTCCAGCGGATCGCATCACATATATTTGATGTGATTCAATGTTGTCCAGGACACACTATGCGTCGTGTCCGGTTGCTACAACCCCCGTTGCCCGGCCGTGCAGAAGCAAGTGCAGGAGTGGATCCATGAGTATCGACTTCACCCCAGAGCAAACATCGTTCGCGAAGGCAGTCGCGTCCTTCTGTGCCAAAGAGGCGGGCACCAGGTCCCAGCGGGATGCCCTCACCGAACACGGGCAACACAGCCACAATCAGGTGCTGTACGACAAAATGGCCGAGCTGGGATGGCTCGGCGCGATCATCTCCGAGGAACACGGCGGAGCGGGCGGCAGCACCGTCGAACTGTGCATCCTGCTCGAAGAATCTGCCAAGGCCATGGCTCCCATCGGCGGTATCGGGCCCACCTTGATCACCGGCGCGGCGTACGAGAAGTTCGGCACGCCCGCGCAGAAGGACACTGTGCTCGGCGGCATCGTCGCCGGGCGTAGCTATTCGATCTCGATGTCCGAGCCCGAGGCCGGCTCGGATGTGGGAAATCTGACCTGCCGTGCCGAGAAGACCGACTCCGGTTGGCTGATCAACGGCCAGAAGACCTGGTGCTCGAATGCGCATTTCGCCGATCGGATCCTGCTCGTCGCACGTACGGGCAGAGAAGGTGGCAAGCACGAGGGTCTGACGATGTTCGACGTCCCGGCCGATATCGAGGGCCTGAACATCGTCGGCATCGACACGATGGGCGGAAAGGAAGTCAACGACCTGTACTTCACCGACTGCGTGCTTCCCGAGGACGCGGTGGTCGGGGTGGAAGGGCAAGGCTGGTCTCAGCTGATGACCGGTCTGAACATCGAGCGCCTCATTCTCGCGGCGATGATGCTCGGTACTGCGCAACGAGCGTTCGACGACACACTCGACTTCATCACCCAGCGACAGCAATTCGGCAGGCCCGTAGGGACGTTCCAAGCACTGCGACATCGAATTGCCGATCTGGCCACCGAGATCGAGTGCGGACGGCTGCTGGTCTACCACGTGGCTCGGTTTGTCGACGAGAACCCGACGAAGCTGTTTCCCCGCGAGGCCTCGATGGCCAAGCTCAAGCTCACCGAGACCGCAAAGAAGGTGGCCCTCGAGGGCATGCAGATGATGGGCGGCTACGGCTACGCCACCGAGTTCGATATGGAAAAGCACGTCCGAACGACTCTGGTCTCTTCGATCTACGGCGGTACCAACGAGATTCAGCGTGACATCATCGGCAAGACGTACGGACTCTAGGTCATCGTGTTGCGTCGTCGCCCGCAGCTCTCGGAGGATGTCGCCGCAAGTATCCGCCAGCAGATCGTCACGGGTGCGCTCGAGCCGGGTGCCTTCGTACGAATCGACGAAACGGCTACCGAGCTGGGTGTGAGTGCGACACCGGTGCGTGAAGCGTTGGTGTCTCTCCGCGCTGAAGGACTGGTGGAGCTGGTACCGCGGCGCGGCTACCGCGTCAGCGAACTGACGCAGCAGGACATCGACGACATCTTCTGGTTGCAGGGCACGATTGCGGGCACACTGGCTCGCCGCGCGGCTCACCTCATCACCGACGAACAGATCGACGCGGTGCGCGCGCTGAACGATCGGTTACGTGATGCGGTATTCCGACGCGACCTCGACGGGATCGAATCCTGTGAGTTCGAATTCCACAGGTACATCAACAAAGTCGCCGGTGGGACCAAGCTGGCATGGTTTCTGTTGGGTGCCGTCAGATACACGCCGTCCCGGCTGTACGCGTCGAACCGGCAGTGGTGCGAGCATGCGCTCAGCAGCCACGAGGAACTGATCGAGGCATTTCGTCGACGGGACGCAGACGGTGTCGCAGACCTGATGTGCACGCAGTTCCTCGTCGGTGCGACCTTGGTTCACGGGCTTCACGGGTGAGGTGGTTTCACCGGTGAGGTGGCCAACAACAGTTCGGTGCACCGGTCGACAACGGCGTCCTCGCTCAGTTCCAGTTCTCCGCCGAGCCACGCGGTGAGGACCTGAGCGAAGCCCCCGACGACGAAATGTGTTGTCAGATCGAGATTGTGGTCTCGTGTCGTGCCGTAGAACTCGGTGGCCTGAGTGGCCAGCAGATGGGCGAACATCTTCGTCGACTCGGCCCGTTTGGCCACCAGGATGTCGCCGACCGTCGTGGTCGAGAAGAGGAGGAACCCACGGCGCGGGTCTTCCGCGACAGCGCGCACGATCGCACGGATCCCGGCGTGTACCCGTTCGCGGTCGTCCTTCGGTGCTGCGGCGACCGCGTCGAGCGCGATGGCTGCGACATCGTCGACGACGTGGTCGTACACCGCCTTTATCAACGCGTCCCGGTCTGCGAAGCTCTCGTAGAAGTAGCGGCTGACGATGCCGGCCTGGCGGCATACCCCGCGAACGGTCAAGTCGGGCTTCGCTGTTCCGAGAAGATCGAGGCCGGTCTCGATGAGGATGCGCCGGCGCTCGGCGACTCGCGCCGAACCGTCGACGCCGCCGTAGGTGCGGGGTGAATCGGGCATGGATACATCTTGACATCCCCTGACATCCACGCCTAGCTTGATCTGAACACGGATGTACTCAGATTGCCGCCAGTGAAGGGATCGATTGCATCATGACTGTCGACACCGACTTTCTGCGCAAGTCCATGACGGGGTTCGGCCTGCTCGCCGGGTCGGCGAACGTCATCATGCAACTCGGGCATCCCGCTGTCGGGTACGGGGTGTTCGAGAGCCGCGTGGAATCCGGACAGATCAATCGGCACCCGATCAAGCGCACCCGAACCACGTTGTCCTACCTCGCCGTCGCGGGCATGGGGGACGACGAGATCAAGGCCGCATACCGAAAGGCGACCAACAGATCTCATGCAGCCGTGCGGTCGACGGCCGACAGTCCGGTGAAGTACAACGCCTTCGATCCCAACCTGCAGCTGTGGGTGGCGGCGTGCCTCTACCGCGGTTTCGAGGATGTGTACGTTGCCATGTACGGGCCACCCGGTCCGGCCATTGCGGATGAGATGTATCAGGCGTGCCACGTACTCGGCTCGACACTGCAGATGCCACCCGAGATGTGGCCCGCAGATCGAGCGGCGTTCGAGAAGTACTGGGAAGCAGCGTTGGACGACATTCACATCGACCCGACCATCAGGCGCTACCTGTACGGCATCGCCTCGGCCACGTTCGCCAGACCCTCGGTACTGCATCCGCTGATCGGGCCGTTCTTTCGCTTCGTGACCACGGGATTCCTCCCCCAGCGATTCCGGGACGAGATGGAATTGCCCTGGGACCCGGTCAAGCAGAGACGGTTTGCGCTACTGGTGCGCAGCGCGTCTCTGCTCAACCGGGTGTTGCCGCCTGTCGTGCGAGCACTGCCGTTCAACATCCTGCTGCACGATGTCCAGCGTCGGATGCGCTCGGGGCGGACACTGGTCTAGTTCGAGCCTCAGCTCAGGTGATGCGGCTGCGGGTGCGACTTGTGACCCTCGTCCGATCCCTCGTTGTCCTGATGGCCGCTCGCGGTTCCCTGCACACCCGTTCCCGCCGGGACCATCGAGATGATGACCGACTTCGATGTAGGGCAATTACTCTGCAGCGCAGTCGAATCCAATGGAATCAGCGGATTGGTCTCGGGGTAGTACGCAGCGGCCGACCCGCGGGGGGTGTCGTACTCGACGATGCGGAACGACGGCGCACATCGTTCCACGTCGTCGTCGTCCCACTTGGTGACGAGGTCGACCATGTCGCCGTTGCGGAAACCGAGAGACGAGATGTCCTCCCGGTGCACGAAGATGACGCGTCGGCCGTTCTCGATGCCGCGGTACCGATCGCTGAGGCCGTAGATCGTGGTGTTGAACTGATCGTGGCTGCGCAGCGTCTGAAGTATCAGATGGCCCGGCGGAACGTGCAACACGTCGATCGGTGAGACGGCGAACTCGCCTCGGCCGCTCTTGGTTTCGAACGTCCGACTGTCGCGCGGCGGGTGCGGAAGCACGAAGCCGCCGGGACGTCGAACATTGACCTCGTAGCCCTCGCAACCGGCGACGACACGAGAGATGTGCTTGCGAATGTTGCGGTAGTCGTCGCGGAAACCCTGCCAGTCGAGACCGTATCGGGTGCCGAGCGTCGCCTCGGCGATACCGCTGACGATCGCGACCTCCGAGCGCAGGTAGGGGCTGGCCGGCTTCAGTGGACCACGCGACGAGTGCACCGAGCACGTCGAATCCTCAACCGAAATCCACTGCTCACCACTGGCTTGCACGTCCTTCTCGGTGCGCCCCAAGGTCGGCAGAATCAAGGCGGTCTCACCGCAGACGAGATGGGATCGGTTGATCTTGGTGGAGATCTGCACCGTCATCCGCATCTTGCGCAGCGCCTGGAACGTCACGTCACTGTCCGGCGTCGCCTGGACGAAGTTGCCGCCGAGTCCGAGGAAGAAATGTGCCTTGCCGTCGCGCATGGCACGGATGGAATCGACGGTGTCCAAGCCGTTCTCACGCGGTGGCTCGAAGTCGAATTCTGCAGCCATCGCGTCGAGGAAGGCCACCGGTGGGCGCTCCCAGATGCCCATCGTTCGGTCGCCCTGCACGTTCGAGTGGCCGCGCACCGGCAACAACCCGGCACCTGCCTTCCCGATGTTGCCTTGCGCGAACGCGAGATTGGTGACTTCCTTGATGGTCGCGACGGCGTTGCGGTGCTGCGTCAGGCCCATGGCCCAGCAGAAGACGGTGGCTTTGGAGTCGCGCAGCATCTCGGCGGCCTCGGTGATCTGCGCTACCGACAATCCGGTGACCTCGGTGACGAGATCCCAGTCGACCTCGGCGACGTGTGCCTTCCACGCGTCGAAGCCGATGGTGTAGCTGTCGAGGAACTCGTGATCGAGTGCGTCCCATTTCACCAGCAGCGAGCCGATGGCCTGGAACAGAGCGAGATCGCCGTTGAGCTTGATCGGCAGGTGCAGATCCGACAGGTCCGTTCCCGGTCCCACCATGCCGCGCGGGGTCTGTGGGTTCTTGAAATTCAGCAGACCCGCTTCGCGAAGAGGGTTGATGGACAGAATCTTTGCGCCGTTCTGCTTCGCCATCTCGAGCGCCGAGAGCATACGGGGGTGATTGGTGCCGGGATTCTGGCCGGCCAGGATGATCAGTTCGGCAGTGTGAACGTCGTCGAGCGTGACGCTGGCCTTGCCGATGCCGATGGATTCCTGCAGAGCGATGGACGTCGACTCGTGACACATGTTGGAGCAGTCGGGCATGTTGTTGGTGCCGAACGACCGCGCGAACAACTGGTAGGTGAACGCGGACTCGTTGGACGCGCGACCCGAGGTGTAGAAGATGGCCTCGTCCGGACTGGCCAGGCTCTTCAGCTCGTCACCGATCAGACGGAAAGCGTCGTCCCATTCGATGGGCTCGTAATGGCTGCCGCCGGGCAGCTTGATCATCGGGTGCGTGATCCGGCCCTGCTGGCCGAGCCAGTGCTCGGTGTGGGCGTCCAGCTCGGCAATGCTGTGCTGCGCGAAGAACTCCGGGGTCGCCCGCGTCGTCGTTGCTTCCTCCGCAACGGCCTTCGCACCGTTCTCGCAGAATTCCGCCGCGTGCCGGTGGCCCGGATCGGGATCGGGCCACGCGCAGCTCATGCAGTCGAAACCCTCGGCCTGGTTGAGCTTGAGCAGCGTCTGCGCAGTGCGCTTCGGGCCCATGTGCCCCAGTGCTCGCTTCATCGACACCGCGACGGCGACGGGGCCCGCCGCGTGGGTCTTCGGCTTCTCGATGTCGAGCTCGGCCTCGTCGACGTCGCTGTCGGTGCGTCTCATGCGGGTCCCTTCGTTGCGTTACCCCCGCACTCGACCATAGCCGTAGGCTCAGCCGGCGAGGAGCTTGGTCACCAGATCCACGTACTGCTGCTTCGCCGAATCCTGGCTCGTACCTTCGAGCTTCGCCCAGGCATCGAACTTCGCGCGGTTCACCATGTCCAGTCGCCCGGGCCGCTTACCCGAGGCATCACCGATCGAACCCTGCTTGTAGAGCGAGTACAGGCTCAGCAGATCGTCGTTGCTCGGCTTGGACGTGAGCTTCTTGACGTCTACCTGCGCATCGGCGAACGACTGATCGAGATCGGACATGAAAACTCCTTCGGTTAGAGGTGGTGTCATCCTCGCACGGAGGCGTCGGAAATCAGCCGAATGCAGTGCGCCACGAGGGCTTCGCGGGTGACGGTCACGGTGCCGTCGAGGTAGCCGATGAACAGGGCGGTCAGTGCCCCGACGGTTCCGACGGCGATCAGCTGTCGGTCTTCGGTGTCGGGAAGTTGTGACTGCACCAACTCGACGAAACCGGGGAGCAGATCCAGACCGCGTCGGCTCAGCGCCGGTTCCGCCAACGGCGCGATGAGCAGCACCCGTCCGGTTCGCGGTTCGTCGATGATGAGTTCGACGAACGCTCGGACCGGCGCGGCGATGGTGTCCTCGGGGGTGTCCGCCGCGGTGACGGCATCGAGCAAAGCGGTCTGCGCTCGCGAACCGACCCACGCGTACACCGCGCGGACGAAGGTGTCCCGGTCGGTGAAGCTCTCGTAGAAGTACCGCTCGGTCAGCCCGGCGGTTCGGCAGACGGCGCGCACGTTGACCGCCGGACCGTCCGGAGAGCCGAGAAGCTCGACCCCTGCGGCGAGCAATGCGTCGTACCGCTTGGATCTACGCTCCTCCAACTGTTGACTACGCATGTTGTCAACTCTAGTCTGACAACATGCGTAGTCAGAGTGATCGTCCGGTCCCGCTCGGTCCCGATTCGCTCACCTGGAAGTACTTCGGCGACTGGCGGGGGATGCTGCAGGGCGTCTGGGCAGGGTCGATGCAGAACATGCACCCCGGCCTCGGAGCCGGGGTGGAGCAGCACTCGACGTTCTTCGACGAGCGCTGGCAGCGTCTCTACCGGTCGCTGTATCCCATCGGCGGGGTGGTGTTCGACGGAGATCGCGCCGAGCAGACCGCGCTCGAAGTGCGTGGCTACCACACGAACATCAAGGGAATCGACGCCAAGGGCCGCAAGTACCACGCCCTCGATCCCGACACGTTCTACTGGGCGCACGCCACCTTCTTCATGGGCACGGTGCTCACGGCAGATCACTTCATGGGCGGTCTGACCGAGGAACAGAAAGTGCAACTGTTCGACGAGCACGTGCAGTGGTATCGCCTCTACGGCATGAGCATGCGTCCGGTCCCCGCGACCTGGCCCGAGTTTCAGCAGTACTGGAGGCACATGTGCAGCACCGTGTTGGAAGACAACATGGCAGCCCGCGGGGTGTTGGACCTGTCGAAGCTGGGACCACCGCCGTACGCAGCCTGGCTGCCGGATCGGGTCTGGGCGGTACTGCGGCGTCCGGTGGCCGCGTTGTTCGTGTGGATCACCGTCGGGCTCTACGACGAGCCGGTGCGCGAACTCCTCGGCTACCGCTGGTCTGCGCGGGACGAGCAGCGGTTCGTGCTGTTCGGTAGGGCGGTGAACCTGGCGTTCGGGCTGGTGCCGCCGCGTCGTCGGCTGCATCCGCGTGGCCGGGCCGGGTGGGATCGCGCTCTCGGCCGAATTCCGGCGACATCACCGCTGGTGCACACGCCGGCTCGTAATCTGCCGCCTCTCACGCGTCGCTCCGACCCGTCGCACTACAGCCCGAAGGTGTAGTTCGACGGGCTCGGGGTACATGGCGGGGTATGTACAACGTCAGAACCGGACGCGGTAAGCCGCTTGTTCTCGTGCACGGGCTCGGATCCTCGCACCGCAATTGGGATCCGATCGTTCCCGCACTCGCTGCGCACCGAGAGGTCATCGCCCTGGATTTGCCCGGATTCGGGCAGACTCCGCCGCTGCCCGAGGTCTCGATCGCGTCGCTCACCGATGCGCTGCGCACGTACCTCGACGACGAGGGCCTGTCCGACGCCGATCTCGTCGGCAGCTCGATGGGCGCACGCATGGTCGTCGAGCTCGGCCGCCGTGGTCACCGAGGGTCGATGGTGGCACTCGATCCCGGCGGGTTCTGGAACGACCGTCAGGTGAAGATCTTCGGAGCCACGATCACCGCGTCCTTGGCGCTGATGAAGAACGTTCAGCCGCTGGTGCCGTTCCTGGCCGGTAACCCAGTGACGAGAACGGCTGCGTTGGCGCAGTTCTCGGCTGCGCCGTGGAAGCTGCCGAGTGGATTGGTCGAACGGGAGCTGAAGGGCTTCTCGGCCAAGACTTCGCCGTCACTCGACGCCGCACGCAAGGCCTTGATCCACGGGCCGAAGCAGCTCGGTGCACCGAAGGGGTCGTTGCAGGGGTCGTTGCTCATCGGCTGGGGTCGTCAGGACAAGGTGACGACTCCCAGCCAGGCCAAGGTGGCGCTGGAGCGATTCCCCGACGCCACCCTGCACTGGTTCGACAAGTGCGGACACTTCCCGCATTGGGATCAGCCCGTCGAAACCGCTCGCGTGATCCTGCGGGCGACAGGTCGCTGACGCTCCCATGTGAGCGCAACTTCGACCCCTGCTACGAAGTGTCTCCTGGTCGTTCCGCAGGCTCCACTCCTATCCCGCTCACCTGCGTCAGCCGTTCCACCAAGGCCGCAGCGGCACGTTCGCCTGACCCTTCGGCCCGAGCTTGACGGCCAGAACCTGGTGTAGTTGAACCACATTGCGCTCGAATCCCAAACGGGATCCGGCCATGTACAGACCCCACACGCGGGCTGTTCCTTCGCCGGCTTCGGCGACGCATGCGTCCCAGTTGTCGACGAGGTTCCGGCACCATCCGGCGAGGGTCAGTGCGTAGTGCTCGCGCAGGTTCTCCTCGTGGCGGACTTCGAGGCCGACGTCCTGGATCTCGGTGATGATGCGTCCGGAGCCGGTGAGCTCCCCGTCTGGGAAGACGTACCGGTCGATGAAGCTTCCGGCCTTGGCATGTGCGCGATTGTCCGGACGGGTGATCGAGTGGTTGAGCAGCCGGCCGCCGTCGCGCAGCTTGGACTGGATGAACGAGAAGTACGACGGGTAGTTGTGCACACCGATGTGCTCGGTCAGCCCGATCGACGAGATGGCATCGAAGTTGGTCTCGGCTACGTCGCGGTAGTCGGAGAAGCGCACCTCGGCGAGCTCGGACAGGCCCTCCTCGGCAATGGCCTTCTGGGCCCACGACGCCTGCTCCTGGGAGAGCGTCACGCCGATCACCTTCACGCCGCGGCGGGCCGCGTAGCGCACCATCGAACCCCAGCCACAGCCGATGTCGAGCAGACGATCGCCCGGCTTCAGGCCGAGTTTGTCGAACACCAGCCGATACTTGTTCTCCTGCGCCGCTTCCAGTGTGCTGTCGGCGGACTCGAACGCGGCGCACGTGTACGTCATCGACGGGCCGAGCACCATCTCGTAGAACGCGTTGGACACGTCGTAGTGGTGATGGATCGCTTCCGCGTCCCGGGTCTTGGAGTGGCGCAAGCCTTCGGCGATACGACGCCACCGCGGA
Organism: Rhodococcus sp. 14-2483-1-1; assembly: GCF_002259335.1. NCBI lineage: Bacteria > Bacillati > Actinomycetota > Actinomycetes > Mycobacteriales > Nocardiaceae > Rhodococcus > Rhodococcus sp. 14-2483-1-1. The sequence goes on from NZ_NPFX01000014.1 coordinate 240,796, forward strand.
ATCGCCTCCTGGGGTGGAGGAGCGATGGGCCGCAACACATCCCAGCCGAGGGAGCGGGTGATCGAGGCCAGTGTCATGGCCGAGGGACGACGGAAGTGGAGCTCGTCACCCATCAGTGCGAGCAAGTCGTACGGATCGCCGGGATGGACGCCGGTGGCCTCCAGGTCGCCCGAGACGTACGCCCGCGCCATGCCCAGATCGCCGGGAGCGGTTGCGAGATAGGTGGTTCCGCGCGGACTCTTGAGGTTGAGGCCGATCTTCGCGTCCTCGGGTCCGGCGGTACTGCCGTCGTACGCGGTGAAACGCAGTGGGATGTTGCCGTCGGAGATCAGCTCCAGAATCTCGGAGATCTTGAGCTTCTGGTTGCCGTTCGCCGTTCGATTACCGGAGTCCTTGAACGTCGTCATTTGCGTTGCACCGCCTTCGAGTACAAATCCAACAATCGGGTTTCGGGATCATATTTCTTTTTCAGCTCGAGGTATCTCTCGCCGCCGTACAGCACGGCGAATTCATCCTCGGTGTAGTAAGCGTCCGAGTACAGCGATTTATGGCCGTTGAAGTCGGTGACCTTCTTCTCGATCGCGCGGTTCGCTGCACCCTCGGGTTCGTCGGCGACGATGGGTACCGAGGACCAGAAGCCGATGTTGACGTACGTGCGTTTGGGCTCGAGTGGGTACAGCGGCCACGGTCGGGCCGGATTGGCACCGGGGGCCGCCGGCTCGCGAAGTCGCAACGGGCACAACCACAACGGCTCGATGGGAATATTGCCGAGGAACCACGCCACGAAGCCTGCGGTGTGTTCGATCGGAACTTCCACATCCTGCACGACGCGTTCGCGCGGCGGATTTCCCTTGCGCTTCTCGAGTCGATCGGCGATGTCGTACTTACGGTCGAGGCCGATCAGCTTCCAGTAGAAGCTGCTGCGTCGATACTTGCGCGGCCAGAAGCGTCGAATTGTCGGGTTCTGGGTCCCGAATGCGCGAGAGCACCAGAACCAGTCGGTGTCCCAGCGCCACAGATAGTCGTGAATGGTCAGCCGATCGGTTTTCGGTGTGTCCGAATCGTGCTGGATCGAGCGGTAGAAGATGTCTGCACCGGTGTAATCGCTGACCGGGCCGGGTTCGTCGGTCTGAACGCCGAGCGTGAGGTAACTTTCGTCGGCGCTGAAGACCACGCCGTCGAGGTAATGGACCTCGATGCCGTCGTACTCGCGTTGGGTGACGATGGTGTCCATCGTGGACTGAAGGGTCTCGAGATCGTGAAATCGTAGGTGGCGCAACGCGACATACGGCAGTACGGGCTCGAGCTGGATCTTCAGTCGGGTCGAGTAGCCGAGGGTGCCGTAGGAATTGGGGAAGCCCCAGTAGAGGTCGGCATGTTCGCCCTCCGGCGTTGCGGTGACGATCTCGCCGCTGCCGGTGAGGACGTCGATCTCGAGTACCGACTCGTGCGGGAGCCCACTGCGAAACGACGTCGACTCGATGCCGAGGCCGGTGACGGCTCCGCCGAGGGTGATCGTCTTGAGCTGCGGGACGACGAGGGGAGCGAGACCGTAGGGAAGCGTCGCGTCGACGAGGTCCTCGTAGGTGCACATGCCCGCGACGTCGGCGGTGCCTGCGGCGGGATCGACCGTGATGACCTTGCTCAAGCCGGACACGTCGAGTCCCGGGGTGTTCGATGTCGTCCTGGCCCTGAACAGGTTGGACGTCTTCTTCGCCAGACGCACCATCGCATCGGCGGGGATCGCTCGATAGCTGCGAAGCAACTGCTCGACACCCGATCGGTGCGCTGCGTAACCGCTCTCCCTCGGTTCTGGCCGTCGTCCGAGAAGAGCATTCACTGAAGCCACGTACAGACGCTATATCTCGTACTGCTCGGTATCCACCGGCGTGGGCGTCCGACCGGTGAAACTTCACGCAACTGTTGCCGAAACAGGGCCGGGAATCGCCATAATTCAGACAAAATGGTTGCAGCATGCATGTGTTTTCCCGGTGTGCGATTTTTTTGTGATGCATGCCACATGACGTTCGGCGCGATGCCGGGCGTGACCGCTCGGCGAGGCAGGATGGATGCACATCCCGCTCGCTATCGAAGGAGAACGTTTCCGTGGCTCAGGTCAGTGCATCCAGTTCCGTCACCATCGCAACCACACCGGATCGGGTGCTTGCCGCTCTCGCCGACTACGAGACGGTGCGCCCCCGCATCCTGCCCCAGCAGTACCGCGACTACGAGGTGGTCCAGGGCGGTCAGGGAGACGGAACGGTGGCGAAGTGGACACTGCAGGCCACCGAGAAGCGAGTACGCAACGTCGCCGCGACGGTCTCCGTCGCCGGATCGACCATCACCGAACGGGACGCCAACTCCTCCATGGTCACCACCTGGTCGGTAGCCCCGGACGGCGGCGGCACCGCGGTCACCACAACGACTGAATGGAAGGGCGCGGGCGGCATCGGCGGATTCTTCGAGAAGACGTTCGCACCGCTCGGACTGAAGAAGATCCAGGCCGCAACGCTGGAGAACCTGCGTCGCGAGTTGATCTAAGTCTGCTCGAAGTCGGGGGCCTGGATGAGCGCCAGGGTCCCGACCACCACGGTGCGCATCGACCACACAAACATCCCATCGGGTCCGCGGTCGACCGTGTCGTAGGCCCCGGGCAGGGTGTCGAGGTCGGTGCGCGCGGCAATCGCGTCGTCGTACTCACGATCGCGTCGGGCATCGTTGTAGACGATCTCCGCCAAGGCCAGAGCGTGCTCGACGACGGTGATGACGGCCCACGTCGCCTGCTTCGGAGTGAGGTCGTAGCGCAGTCGATAGCGCGTCTGCACCACATCGGCCATCCGAAGCGCGTCGATGGAACTGGGAGTCAGGCCGATCAGATACTCCGCGATGCCCGGGTTGCAGTGAACCAGCTCGCGCATCGCGGAGGCGAGTGTCAGCAGAGCGTCGTGCATCGATTCGTCGTCACCGGGAAGCGGCGGCGACCACCGGCGCAGAATTTCCTCCGCCACCAGGGCCTTGAGCGCGCACAGATCCTCGATGTTGTTGTAGATCGCGACGATCGAAACACCCAGGCTCTGGGCCACCGACTTCACCGTCACCCTGGGCAGAGTCAGCGCGATGCCCGCCTCGGCCATGGTCTCGGCAGTCACCCGACGCTTGCGAGGAGAGCCGCGTTCCGGGGAGGTCGCCGGCTGATCCATTCCGTAAGACTACGTGCGCTCAGTACTGACGAATGTTCGGACGCGGGGCTCTAGAATCGCGTCGTGTCCTTCACTTCCGCGCTACCCGTGACCGACGGGGATCGGACGCTGGTCGAACTGGCCAGGCAAACAATCGATTCGACGACGGATACAAGCCCTGGTGAGGACGGCATCCACACGATGGGTGCCGCGGTGAGAGTGGCGGACGGCCGCACTTTTGCCGGGGTGAATCTTTATCACTTCACCGGTGGCCCGTGCGCAGAAACCGTCGCGCTTGCGGCGGCTCGGGCGGCCGGTGCGACCGAGCCGACTCATATCGTGGCCGTCGGCAACCACTTCGTGCGACATCGCCGGAAGGCACTGCGCTGAGTGTCCACTATTCGTCACCGCAGGCGCGATCCCGTGTCTGCCGCGAAATTGTGGACACTCAGGTCGGTACGTCGATTCGACGCGCAGTGAATCACAGCGATCCAAGGTGCGGCTACGCTGGTGTGCGCTTCGAACCCACGCGAGAGGACGGCACAGTGCAACCCGGTGAGCAGCCCGACATGGCATCGATCCTGCAGCAGGCCCAGCAGATGCAGCAGCAGCTGATGGCGGCGCAGGCGGAGATCGCGGAGACCGAAGTGACCGGCCAGGCGGGCGGTGGACTCGTCGTCGCCACCGTCAAAGGGACCGGTGAGGTGGTCGGTCTGACCATCGACCCCAAGGTCGTCGACCCCGAAGACATCGAGACCCTCCAGGATCTCGTGATCGGCGCTATCGCCGATGCGTCTCGCGCGGCTCAGGCCGTCGCGAGCGAGAAGATGGGCCCCCTCGCTGGTGGTCTCGGTGGCATGCCCGGCCTGCCCGGGTTCTAGGCGGTGTACGAAGGTCCGGTTCAGGATCTGATCGACGAACTCGGCAAGTTTCCCGGGGTCGGTCCGAAGAGCGCTCAGCGCATAGCTTTTCATCTCCTCGGCGTCGAGCCTCCCGAGGTGGATCGGCTCATGCGCGCGTTGCAGCGTATTCGCGACGGCGTTCAGTTCTGCATCGTCTGCGGCACGGTCTCGGACAAGGAACTGTGCCGGATCTGTGCCGATTCGCGTCGAGACAGATCGATGATCTGCGTCGTCGAAGAGCCCAAAGATGTGCAGGCCGTGGAACGTACACGAGAGTTCAAGGGCCGCTACCACGTACTCGGCGGAGCGCTCGACCCACTGAACGGAGTGGGGCCGGATCAGCTCCGCATCCGAGAGTTGTTGACCCGCGTGGGAACTCAGGACGACGGAGTGGACGTCACCGAGGTCATCATCGCCACCGACCCCAACACCGAGGGCGAAGCAACGGCCACGTACCTGGTGCGCATGATGCGAGACTTCCCCGGCTTGGCCATTACCCGCCTCGCCTCCGGCCTGCCCATGGGCGGAGACCTCGAATTTGCCGACGAACTGACGCTGGGCCGCGCTCTGACCGGACGTCGACGAATGTGAGTGCCCACGGAAGTGGTGCGATCAAGTGCCGCCCAGGCCACTTGACCGCACCACTGCCGTAGGCACTTATCGCAGCCGCTCCTTGCGGAGTTGCGCAACCTCGGGCAACTCGAGCGGAGCGAGCGTGGTGCCCAAGGCACGCTCCAACAAGTAGTCTGCCAACTCCGGGTTTCGGGCAAGTACCGGCCCGTGCATGTACGTGCCCAGTACCGACCCTTGTACGACGCCCTCACGTCCGTCGCCGACGCCGTTGCCCACCCCGTGGGTGACCTTGGCCAATGGGGACGCGTCCAGGCCGAGAGTTGTTCCACCGCGGTGGTTCTCGAATCCGGTGAGTTTCTGAGTGAGGCCGTCGAGTGCGGGTTCGGTGACGACCTCGCCGATGGACCTGGTGGCCTGTGGTGCGGTGGTCACGTCGAACAGGGAGATGCCGTCGACGCGTTCGCCGGCGGACGTCTCGTACCAGTGGCCGAGTACTTGGATCGCGGCGCAGATCGCCAGCACGGGGGCACCGCGAGCGGCTGCGTTCTGCAATCCCGGGTACCGAGTGAGGTGACGCGTCGCCAGGCGTTGAGCCGAATCCTCTGCTCCGCCAAGGGTGTACACGTCGAGTGAATCGGGAACCGGATCGCTCAGGGTGATCTGCACGACCTCGGCGTCGATATCGCGCATGCGCAGCCGCTGTCGCAGAATGAGCGCGTTGCCGTTGTCGCCGTACGTGCCCATTACGTCGGGCAGAACGAGGCCGATGCGAACGGTGGACTCAGACATCTTTCACCTCACGTGCCAGCGCGCGACCGAGGTCGCGGAACGCGGTGTAGTTGGCGAGTACCTCGACGCGTCCCGGCGGGCAGGAAGCAATGGCCTGCAACGGATCTGCGACGGTGGTGTGCTGCGAGCCCGCGTAGAGCAGTCGGACTCCGAGGTCGGTCGCGCGTTCACCGGCGGCGACCACGGCGACGTTCTCGAAGTGCTCGAAGCGAACGTCCCACAGCCACGACAGGTCCTCGCCGTCCGGTACCTGACCATTGACTGCGATGACGAGTCCGTCGCAGGTGGGGTCGATCATCGACAGCGCCTCCTGCCAGCCGGCAGGGTTCTTGGCGAGAAGCATTCGGACGGAATGGGATCCGTACTGGATGGTGGAGTAGCGCCCGGCCACCTCGTCGACGCTCGACGCGGCCGCGACGGCATCTTCTGCGTTCGCGCCCAGCGTCACGGCAGCGGCTACTGCCTGAGCTGCGTTGCCGCGGTTGGCTTTTCCTGGCAGCGACAACGTCATCGGCAGGACGAGCCCGTCGGGACCGTAGAGATTCTCGTCGTCGAGCCACCAATCCGGCGTCGGACGCTTGAAGTCGCTGCCGGTGCTGTACCAGTGCTCGCCCTCCCACAGGATGGGCTCGCCCGTGCGGGGGCAGCTGACCGAGTCGCCTGCCCATCCGCCACCGGCGGCGACCCATACTACGTTCGGTGCGTCGAATGCCGCCGACGTGACCAGTACGTCGTCGCAGTTGGCGATGACCACGGTCTCCGGGTGCCGGGCCAATCCGGCGCGCAGCTTGCGCTCGATCATGTTGATCTCGCCCACACGGTCGAGCTGATCGCGACTGAGGTTGAGCAACACGATGGCTGCCGGGTCCACAGCGTCGGATACGTGGGGGACGTGCAGCTCGTCGACTTCGAGGGCAGCCAGCTCGGCGTCGAAGTGCGCGTGCAGTGCGGCGACGATGCCGGCGTCCATGTTCGCGCCGTCCGCCTGCGTGGCGACATCGCCGAGAGTGGCCAGGGCTGCGGCGGTCATTCTGGTGGTGGTGGATTTACCATTGGTGCCGGTGACGATGACCGTGCGTCGACCCCGGCCGAGCCCGCCGAGGATGTTGGGGTCGATCTTGAGTGCGACGAGTCCGCCGATCATCGAGCCCTTGCCTCGGCCTGCTTTGCGAGACGCCCAGGTCGCCAGCTCCGCCGCGCGCAGTGCCACGCGGCCCCGTGCGCCGATACGCCTGCGCTCACCCACTTCAACCATCCGCCGAGTCTGGCACAGAAGAGCATGCAGTTTCACGTCGGCGGTTGCTGCCCCTCGGTCATTCCGCAGGCTCCACTCCCGCTAACCCTGGGTCATTCCGCAGGCTCCACTCCCGCCCCTCACACCGGCACTTTCTCCCGCACTTCGGCGGGTCGGCGGACGACCATACCGCCGAGGCAGCCGCCGATCACGACGACTCCGCCGATCAACGCCAGCACGGACGGGTTCTCGCCGAGGAAGATCCATGCACCGGCAATGCCCACCACGGGAACCAGGAGTGAGAACGGTGCGACCAGTCCGGCGGGGTTGCGACTCATCAGAATGCTCCAGAGGCCGCTGCCGATGATGGTGGCCGGAATCACGATGTAGGCCAACGCGACCAGGCCGGGCCAGCCCTGCGGACCGAACGACTCGGCGAGGGCCTGCCAGCCGGTGCTCGGACCCTCGACGATCGCCGAGAGCGCCAGCATCGGCACCGGCGGGATGACGGTCATCCACAGCATCAGCGTCATCGGGGAATCGGATTTGGCGAGTCGGTTCCCCAGGTTGCCGAACGCCCAGCCGAGGCCGGCGAGCAGGGTGAGGATCACCGGCAGCAGGGTGGCGTTCTGGGCACGGTCCCACCCGATCAGCACCATGCCGACCACGGCGATCGCAATGCCGATGGCCTGCCTGCGGGTGACGTGTTCGCGCAGCAGAACCGCACCGAGAACGACGGTGAACGGCGCGGACGACTGCAGCACGAGCGACGCCAATCCGGTGGGCATGCCCGCCGCCATCGCTGCGAACAGGAAGGCGAACTGAAGAAAGCCGAAGCCGAAGCCGTAGAGCAGCAACCACTTCAGTGGGACGTTCGGGCGTGGGACGAACAACACGACGGGGATTGCGATGACCAGGAACCGCAGCGCGGCGAAGAAGAAGGGTGGAAAGTGATCGAGCCCGACGCGGATGGCGAGGAAGTTCAGCCCCCACAGCACGGCGACGGTCAATCCGAGCAGGCGGTCGCGAGTGGTCATGCCGTCAATCGTGACTGGAGCAAATGATGAGCACAATCGAATATATCCGCATCAACAGTTAAGATTTTCTGTATGAACGTGGAGCGGCTTCGGATCCTGGCGGAACTTGCCGACCGCGGAACCGTGGCCGCCGTCGCCGAGGCCCTGTCGATGACGCCGTCGGCGGTGTCTCAACAGCTCAAGTTGCTGGCTCGCGAGGCCGGCGTGACACTGCTCGAACCCGATGGGCGTCGGCTGCGCCTCACCGACGCCGGCCGCGCGTTGGTGCTGCGAACCGACGATGTGCTCGCGGCCCTCGCCCGCGCCACTGCAGAGATGGATCGATACCGAGCGTCCCCGCAGGGACGCGTCCGTGTGGCACTGTTCCCGTCCGGTGCCGCGCTGCTCCTACCCGGAGTGTTGACCCGTCTCGCGGGCTCGGACGTCGACATCGATGCGCGCGACGAAGATCTGCCGGCATCGTCGGTGCCCGAACTACTCGCCGACTACGACGTGGTGCTCACCCACCGGGACGATCGGGCTCCGTCGACGGCAGGCCCGCGCATCGAAGTGACGACCCTCATGCGCGAACCCATCGATCTGGTGTTGCCTCCCGATCATGCACTGGCGCAGCACAAAACGGTTGACCTGAGAGAGCTGACCGACGAGCGGTGGATCAGCGTCCGCGGCGGATTCCCTGTGGACGACGTGCTGCTCTCTGTTGCCGCCGTCACTGGCGTCGAGCCACGAGTAGCGCAGCGTATCAACGACTTTCGAGTGACCGAGACTCTTGTAGCCGCCGGGCACGGGGTAGCGCTGATGCCGCGCTATGCCGTCGTTCATCCGGGCTTGGTGCGGCGAGAACTGTCCGGTGTGCGGGCCGGCCGCATCTACGAACTCGCCACGAGGCCCGGTGCGCGTCGACTACCGGCGATCGCCGCTGTGCTCGACGCGTTCCGACTAGAAGCCGAGTTCAGGACAGCGCTTTGGCCTTCAGTGTCCTGAACTCGTCCTGATCGATGGTTCCGTTGTCCAGCAATGCCTTTGCGTGTGCGATCTCTTCGGACGCGGAATGTCCGGCGACGTGTTTGATGTACTCCTCCTGCTGGTCCTTCGCGTGCTGTAGGGCAGCGACCTGACGCTTGGCCATGCTGCTGCCGTTCACGATGAGGTACACCAGCGCGGTGAGGAACGGCGCAACGATGAGGAAGAACACCCACACCGCTTTCAGAACCCCGGATGTCTTGTGGTCACGGAAAAGGTCTCCGATGATCGAGAACATCACCATCAGGTACGCCACGAAGGCGAATCCGACGATGAGAAGCCAAAGAAAATCCCAGAAAGAGTCCATGGCGAACTTCCATTCCATTGTGTGCCCCGACGGCAGAATGATTGTCCCATGCGGCGTACCGGCGATGACGTCGGTTGAGAGGTTTCTCTTTGTCGTGCATTGAGTTAGCGTGGGTAACGATCCTGATCGACGAGAACCAGGGGAGGCGTAATGAAACTACTCGTGGCCAGTGGCGTGTACACCGTGTTGATGTTCGCCATTTTCGTTCTTCTCGACAGCGGGTCCGTCTGGGAGTCCCTGCTGCAGGCGGTCGTTGCGGGAGCGGTGTTCACTCTGCTGACGTGGCTGTACCTGCGCTATGTCTCCCCCGCAAGATCGACCGGATAGCTCACGGTGCGTGCGAGAAGCCGCCCGTTCGGCGCTTGATGGTCTGAGCTGTTGGTTCGTCGGGTTCAGGCCGCTTCGTTGTAATCGATGAGTTCGGGGTGACTGATCGGTTGAGTCCGTAGATCCAATCGCGACCCGATGACTGCCATCGGTGCGAAGCGCGCATAGGTTTGTGCAAGGAGCCGCGCAACCGGAGGTTCGGTAATGGGACACCTGTCAGCGAGTTCAGGGGCGGTTCTTCGGTTCGAAGGCCGAGGCAGGATCCTTGCCGGCGTCATGGACCGCTGCATTCCGCGCTGTGGATTCCGCGGCGACCGGTCATACGGGAGCGCGGACGCCGCTGCCCCAGCGCATGCGGCGGACCCGGGTACTCGACGCCGGTCGGTCGGACCTGCGGTCGCCGCTTCCCGCGCCGGCGGTGTCGTGGCAGTAGTGGTTCTGACGCTGGCAGGGTGCTCGAATCCCCCCGAGCAGGACACCCCAATCGACATGACCGCCTCTGCTTACCGGTCGCGCGTCGACGATGCGATCGGTGGTCAGTTCCAGATCACGATCGCCAACACCGGTGAACGACCGATTGCGGTGCACACCATCGCACTCGCGTCTCCTGGATTTGCACCCGTCGCGCCCACTGTGCGCGAGATCGAGCTGCAGAAGGGCGGCCGGATCGATATACCGACTCCGTACGGCGGGGCCCGATGTGACTCGACTGTAGGACCGTTGGCTGCGCGCCTGTCCGTGACCCGCAAAGGAGAACCGGAGCAGGATGTCGAGGTTCCGCTCGAGCAACCGTACGACATCATCGACCGCATCCATTCGGAAGAGTGCACGGCCGAGCAAGTCTTGTCGAAAGTCTCGGTGGAGCTTTCGCTTTCGTCACCCCCTCTGGTCTCGACCGATCCGCTGTTCGCCAGTGTGGTGGTGTCTCGTGGGTCTTTCGACGGACCGATTCGGGTCGACGAACTGCGGGGCAGCGTCCTCTACGACCTGACCGGTGCGCTCCCTCGAACACTGCAGTCCGACGACGATTCCCTGGTCATTCCGCTCACCATCACCACAGCGTCGTGCGAAGCGCACGTGATCGCGGACTCGAAGAAGCCATTCGTCTTTCCGATCTACCTTGCCTTCGGCGACGAAAAGCCGGTGTACGCGCGGATCCCGGTGCCCACCGACATACAGAAGCAATTGGTCGCGTACCAGGGAGCAGCCTGCTTGCGCTAGCTGTTCTTCCGGTCGACGACGACCTGCTTTCGATGGCGACCGCCACCGGGCGTCGAACCAATACGACAAAGCCGCCCATTCGCAACGAATGGGCGGCTTTACGTCGTGCAGAGAACTTATTTCAGAGCGCGGTTCACGGCCGAGACCACGGCACGCAGTGATGCGGTGGTGATCGACGTCGCGATTCCGACGCCCCAGACGGTGGTGGCGACGCCCGCAGGCGAGGTGACCGAAGCTTCGACGTAGGCCGCAGCCTGGGCGTCGTCACCCGCGGACATGGCGTGCTCGGAGTAGTCCAGCACGCTGACGTCGTAGCCGATGGTGGACAGCGCGTCGACGAAGGAGGCGAGAGGTCCGTTGCCGGATCCGGAGATTTCCTGCTCGACGCCATCGACCTTGACCGTCGCGGTGATCGTGTCGGTGCCGCCGTCGTGCTCGGCCGCGACGACCGACTGCTTGATGCGCTCGAGCGGACGGATCGGCGTCAGGTACTCCTCGGCGAAGACGTCCCACATCTCCTTGGGCGAGACCTCGCCGCCCTCACCGTCGGTGATGCGCTGCACGGCCTGGGAGAACTCGATCTGCAGACGACGCGGCAGGTTCAGTCCGTGATCGGACTTCATGATGTACGCGACGCCACCCTTTCCGGACTGCGAGTTGACGCGAATGACGGCCTCGTAGGTGCGGCCGACATCCTTGGGGTCGACGGGCAGGTACGGAACCTGCCACGTGACGTCGCCGATATCCGTACCCTGCTCGTCCGCAGTGACTTTCATTGCATCCAGGCCCTTGTTGATGGCGTCCTGGTGGCTGCCGGAGAAAGCGGTGTAGACCAGATCTCCGCCGTACGGGTGGCGCTCGGCGACGGGAAGTTGGTTGCAGTACTCCACGGTTCGGCGGACTTCGTCGATGTTGGAGAAGTCGATCTGCGGATCGACGCCGCGGGTGAACAGGTTCAGACCCAGCGTGACGAGGCAGACGTTGCCGGTGCGCTCGCCGTTTCCGAACAGGCACCCCTCGATGCGGTCTGCGCCGGCCTGGTAGCCGAGTTCTGCTGCGGCAACACCGGTTCCGCGGTCGTTGTGCGGATGCAGCGACAGCACGATGCTGTCGCGGCGATCGAGGTTGCGGCTCATCCACTCGATCGAGTCGGCGTAGACATTCGGTGTCGCCATCTCGACCGTTGCGGGCAGGTTCAGGATCAACGGCTTGTCGGGCGTGGGATCGATGATCGCGGTGACCGCGTCGCACACCTCTTTGGCGTAGGAAAGTTCTGTGCCGGTGTAGGACTCGGGGGAGTACTCGTAGCGCCAATCGGTATCGGGGAACTTGGCGGCTTCCTCGAGAACCTTGCGGGCACCGTCGGTGGCGATCTTCTTGATGACATCACGATCGGCGCGGAACACCACTCGGCGCTGCAGGATCGAGGTGGAATTGTAGAAGTGCACGATGACGCTTCGGGCACCCTCGCAGGCGACGAAGGTGCGTTCGATCAGCTCGGGACGGCACTGCGTCAGAACCTGGATGGTGACGTCGTCGGGGATCGCGCCGTCTTCGATGATCTCGCGGACGAAATCGAAGTCGGTCTGGCTGGCCGACGGGAAGCCGACCTCGATCTGCTTGTAGCCCATCCGGACCAGCAGGTCGAACATGCGGCGCTTGCGGGCCGGGCTCATCGGGTCGATCAGAGCCTGGTTGCCGTCGCGCAGATCCACCGCACACCACTGCGGCGTCCGGTCGATGATCTTGTCCGGCCACGTGCGGTCGGGGAGGGTGATGGCTTCCACTTCCTCGGCGAACGGCCGATAGCGGAACGTGGGCATCGAGGAGTTCTTCTGGGTGTTCCAGGCGGGCTGGTCGCTGGGCGCGGGCCGCGAGGGCGGGGTGATGGTGCGAGATCCCGAGGTGAATGCGTCGGCTGGTGACATGGTCTTCGTCTCTCCGTACAGATCAAAACAATGTGTTCGACCGGCGCAACGAACCCCGCGACGGGAAGCCAGTCTGGTCTCAGACCCCGTCGCGGCTGTTAAGAAGGAGAGCTCGCAGCATGGGGTGAGTGTACTACCGCAGACCGACCGCCTACCCGAGGGTTCAGGAGTCGACTTTTTCGGCGACGGTGTCGTGCCTGCGCTGCCACTGCTCGATGTCGTTCAGCCGTCCGACATCGGCCGCGGTCCAACACTGTGCGAGCAGTTCGTATCCGAGGTGATCGACCTCTGCATGGCGGGTCCACACGCGATGCGCCCAGCGGCGATCGTTGTGCGCCGCTTCGGCTCCCGCGAGCGCTGCGCCGACCAGCTCGAACTGCACGTCCCTTCGAAGCGTCAGAGTGGCTGCCGCCGTGACCGTCTCGGTTCGCAGCGTGGTCAGCAAACGGGCGGTCAGGTCCAGAACCCGCCGATCGGACCACAACAGTGCGCGTCGAAAAGCGCCCGGCAACAACAACCACAGGGCCGCGAACGCGAGGGCAACCCCCACCGCGGTTTCGACCACCCGATCCACCACGATGCCGCCGAGCGGAGCACCCGGATGCGAGATGGTGCCCATCAACAACGCGAGCGGGGTGATGAATGTGACGGCGAGACCGTAGTTGCGCGCCACGCTGATCTCGATCGCGAACTGCAGCACCATCAGCACCACGATCACGGCGAGACCGGTCAGCGGCGAGAGATAGATTGCCGAGAACAACACCACTCCGGCCAGAGTGCCGCCGAGTCGCTGCATGCCGCGGTATGACCCGTGGACGCGATCCGGCCCCTGCTGGAGCACCAGGACTGCGCCGAGGATCGCCCAATCCGGCCTGCTCAGACCCAGCGCCACACTGATCCCGCCCGCAGCTGGCGCCGCGCAGAACACCCGGATCGCCGTGGACGCCGCGTGTGAATCTCGATGCAACGACCGCTTCAACCGATAGCCGATGCTCGGACGAGCCAGCGGCAGTTGATCTCGTGCCGATTCTGCCTCGTTCTCGGGGTCCGGCACGGTGCCGGCGCGCGCCGACGTGGCAGCCGCAAACGCGAGATGGGCGTCGAACAGCGTCTGTACCAGCGGAGGGCGCGAGGTCGCGCGCGCGGATCCGGCCTCGTACACCGCGGCCCACGCCGCGTGCAGACGGGAGGCGGCAGTGTGCCGATCGGCGACGGAGGCCGTCGGCGCGCTCGTGTATCTCTCGATCGCGGCCACCGCCGCACCGACCGCCGCTCGTTCGGGTCCTTTCGGATCCCGCACCACCCCGGACATCGCGACCACCAGCGCCGACGCGACGCCGATAGCCGCACAGACGGCGCCGCGGGTCGCGCTAATGTCGGCGGCAGGGAGGTACGACGCGACCGCGCACACCAGCACAAAGAAGAAGGCTCCCGGCGGACCGAGTCGAAGCGCCGCCACGACGTAGACCGCAACGAGGGCGAGAATCGACAGCACGGCCACCGGAATCATCCGTGCCCACCCGGTCTCGCCGAAGTCGAGGGCGAGCTGCCCGGCCGTCGCGCCGAGCCACACCGAGGCCACCAGCGCGCCGCCTGCGATCAGTACTACCCACCAGCGCGATCGATAGGGGCGACCCTCGCCGTAGATCACCGCAAAACTGCCCGAGACCACCAGTAGTGCCTCGGTGTGGAACCCGAGCAGCCACGCCACGATCGCCGGAACCCCGAACGCCAGCGCCGAACGCAGACCACCCGGCCAGCGACGGCCGACAGCGGGCAGCCCGAAGAGCACCCGCAGACCTCGGGCCGGCGGTGGTGGGAGATGTTCTGGAACGGTCACTCGAACATGTTAGGACAGGCGAAGCCGCAGGCAGACCACCCTGAAATCCCAGCTCGGAGCTACCCGGACCACTGTTCGGGCCGCTCGCTCGGTAAGGTGACCCGCGGACAATCGAACGATTGTCGGCTATCCAGCGGAGGTAATACGCGTGGCTCTCATCGTCCAGAAGTACGGTGGATCGTCGGTGGGGACCGCCGAACGTATCCGACGCGTCGCTGAACGAATCGTCGAGACCAAGAAGGCGGGCAACGACGTTGTCGTCGTCGTGTCGGCGATGGGCGACACCACCGACGAACTGCTCGACCTGGCACAGCAGGTGTGCCCGGCCCCGCCGGCTCGCGAGATGGACATGCTGCTCACCTCGGGTGAACGCATCTCCAACGCGCTGGTCGCGATGGCCATTCATTCGCTCGGTGCCGAGGCGCGGTCGTTCACCGGTTCCCAGGCAGGCGTCGTCACCACCAGCGTGCACGGAAACGCCAAGATCATCGACGTCACCCCCGGCCGTGTGCGCAGCGCGCTCGACGAAGGCTCGATCGTTCTGGTCGCCGGATTCCAGGGCGTCAGCCAGGACAGCAAGGACGTCACCACGCTCGGTCGTGGTGGGTCCGACACCACCGCCGTCGCCCTCGCCGCGGCGTTGAACGCCGATGTCTGCGAGATCTACACCGACGTCGACGGCATCTTCACCGCCGACCCGCGCATCGTTCCCAACGCTCAGAAGCTCGACACCGTCTCGTTCGAGGAGATGTTGGAGATGGCCGCCTGCGGCGCGAAGGTGCTCATGCTGCGTTGCGTCGAATATGCCCGTCGCTACAACGTTCCCGTACACGTGCGCTCGTCGTACACCACAAAACCCGGAACGATCGTCTCCGGATCTATGGAGGACATTCCAGTGGAAGAAGCAATTCTCACCGGCGTCGCACACGATCGCAGCGAGGCGAAGGTCACGGTCGTCGGTCTGCCCGACACCCCCGGTTACGCCGCCAAGGTCTTTCGCGCCGTCGCCGATTCGGAAATCAACATCGACATGGTGTTGCAGAACGTCTCGAAGATCGACACCGGTAAGACCGACATCACCTTCACCTGCCCCAAGGCCGACGGCCCGACGGCAGTGGAGAAGCTCACCAAGCTGCAGGCCGAAATCGGCTTCGCGCAGGTGCTCTACGACGATCACATCGGCAAGGTCTCGCTCGTCGGTGCCGGCATGAAGAGCCACCCCGGCGTCACCGCGACGTTCTGTGAGGCCCTCGCCGACGCCGGTATCAACATCGATCTCATCAGCACCTCCGAGATCCGTATCTCGGTGCTGTGCAGCGACACCCAGCTCGACGAAGCAGTGCGCGCGTTGCACGCCGCCTTCGATCTGGGTGGCGACGAAGAAGCCGTAGTACACGCAGGAACAGGACGATAACGATGACCACAGTTGCAGTAGTCGGAGCCACCGGCCAGGTCGGTGCCGTCATGCGAACCCTGTTGGAGGAGCGCAACTTTCCCGCCGACACCGTTCGATTCTTCGCCTCCGCACGCTCGGCGGGCAAGAAGCTGCCGTTCCGCGGCGAGGAGATCATCGTCGAGGACGCCTCCACCGCCGATCTGACCGGCATCGATATCGCACTGTTCTCGGCAGGAGCCACGCTCTCCCGTGAGCAGGCACCGCGCTTCGCCGCTGCAGGTGCCACCGTCATCGACAACTCGTCCGCGTTCCGCAAGGACTCGGACGTGCCGTTGGTGGTCAGCGAGGTCAACCCCGAGGCAGCGAAGAACCCGCCGCGCGGCATCATCGCCAACCCCAACTGCACCACCATGGCCGCGATGCCGGTGCTCAAGGTGCTGCACGACGAAGCAGGCCTGCAGCGTCTGATCGTCTCGAGCTACCAGGCCGTCTCCGGCAGCGGACTCGCCGGTGTCGAGGAACTCGCCACCCAGGCGCGCGCCGTCATCGGCGACGTCGAAAAGCTGGTGCACGACGGTTCGTCGGTGGATTTCCCGGCCCCGAACAAGTACGTCGCGCCCATCGCCTTCAACGTCCTGCCGCTGGCCGGCGCGTTGGTGGACGACGGATCCGGCGAAACCGACGAGGATCAGAAGCTGCGCAACGAATCGCGCAAGATCCTCGGACTGCCCGACCTGCTGGTCAGTGGCACCTGCGTGCGCGTGCCGGTGTTCACCGGGCACTCGCTGTCGATCAACGCCGAGTTCGATAGTCCGCTCTCGGTGGAGCGTGCTCGTGAATTGCTGGCCTCGGCACCCGGTGTCTCGTTGGTCGATGTGCCGACGCCGTTGCAAGCCGCAGGCAAAGACGACTCCCTCGTCGGCCGCATCCGTCAGGACCCGGGCGTTCCCGAGGGCCGCGGACTGGCCCTGTTCGTCTCGGGCGACAACCTGCGTAAGGGTGCCGCGCTCAACACCATTCAGATCGCCGAGCTGCTGGTCTGAGGTCGTGCGCGTTGTGCGTAGCTTGAATTACGCACAACGCGCACGAGGAGGGTGATCAGTTCAGGCGGTGACCTTCGGCGGAGGCGTCGAAGATGTGCGCGTGCGCGTCGTCGATGCGCACATGGACGCGGTCGCCCTTCTCGGGCGGGCTACGCCAATCGGCCCGAGCGACAATGGTTTCGGACTTGCCGTTGATGTCCGCTCGTCCGAACACGAAGGCCTCGGAACCGAGCTCCTCGACGACGTCGATCTCGAGAGCTATTCCGCTGTCGGCAATCTCGATGTGCTCGGGCCGAATACCGAACATCACCTCGGTCGCAGAACCGAGTGTCTGACGCGGCACCGGAATCACCTGATCGGCCAGGCGGACGCCGCCGTCGGTGACCGGAGCACGGAACAGGTTCATCGACGGCGAGCCCATGAACCCGGCGACGAATGCGTTGACCGGGGTGCGGTAGAGCTCGCGCGGCGTGGCGCACTGTTGCAGCACACCACCTTTGAGCACCGCGACGCGATCGCCCATCGTCATGGCCTCGACCTGATCGTGGGTGACGTACACCGTAGTCGTGCCGAGCCGACGCTGTAGCTGTGCGATCTGCGTCCGCGTCTGAACCCTCAGTTTGGCGTCGAGGTTGGACAGCGGCTCGTCCATCAGAAACACCTGAGGTTGCCGGACTATGGCGCGGCCCATGGCAACTCGCTGACGCTGACCGCCGGAGAGGGCCTTCGGCTTGCGATCCAGGTACGGCTCGAGGTCGAGCAGCTTCGCGGCCTCCTCGACGCGAGTGCGAATGTCTTCCTTGTTCGCCTTCGCCAGCTTGAGCGCGAACCCCATGTTCTCGGCGACGGTCATGTGCGGGTACAGCGCGTAGTTCTGGAACACCATCGCGATGTCGCGATCCTTGGGCTCGGAATTGGTGACGTCCTTGCCGCCGATGAGGATGCGACCGGAATTGACCTCTTCGAGCCCCGCGAGCATCCGGAGCGACGTCGACTTGCCGCAGCCGGAGGGGCCGACCAGAACGAGGAATTCACCGTCCTCGATGTGCAGGTCGAGCTCGTTCACCGCGGGGGTGTCGGAGCCGGGAAAAAGCCTGGTCGTGCGCTCGAACGAGATTGTTGCCATGACGAAATAGATCCCTCCACCGGCAGGAACGTGCCGGACGATCCGAGTGTGGGGTGACGGCGGGAGCCGACCAGCACATAGTATGGGCCCAATCACAACCAGGAGGAAGGTGGCCGGGTGAGCGGCTCCGTGTCCAGACGAACCGCCCTACGCGGGCTGGCGGCGGCCGCAGTGGCAGCCGGCGCAGCAGCACTACCCGTGGCATCGACGACCCGTCGAGCACTGGCCGACGACTTCCTCCGTGGGCAGAGTCCTCTCCTCTTCCATTCGCCGCCGCTGACGCCGTTCCGTGACGAACTGCCGCGATTGCCGCTCATCAGCGGTACCGAGGTCACGCTCGACGCACACAGCTCCACCCACGCCTTCCATGCCGATCTGCGCCCCGGTCCCACATTCGGCTACGGCCAGTGCGACTACCTCGGGCCCACCATAGAGTCGCAGCAGGGCCAGCCATGGACGCTGAAGTACTCGAACACCACCGCCGGTAACCCTCTCGCCGCCGACATCGACACCTCGCTGCACGGAATGAGCGAGATGGATCGCACGATGACGCCGACGTCGCTGCACCTGCACGGCAGCATCACCGAGCCGGCGAGCGATGGTCACTCGGAGATGCTGGTGCGCCCGGGCGAGTCGATGACGCACAACTTCCCGGGTCTCAACGACGCCGCAGGACTCTGGTACCACGACCACGCCATGTCGATGACGCGCATCAACGTCTACGCGGGCCTGCTCGGCATGAACCTCGTCCGCGACCGTTGGGACACCGGCACTTCCGACAACGCCCTCGGACTGCCCTCGGGTGAGTTCGAGCTGCCGCTGGTGCTGCAGGAAAAGATCATGAATCCCGACGGCAGCATGAGCATCCGCTCCAACATCACCGTGCCGCAGGGTAAGTGGGAAGGCGGCGGCACCGGCGACGTGGGCGTCGTGAACGGCAAGATCTGGCCGACGATGGAAGTCGCCCGCGGGATGTACCGGCTGCGCCTGGTCAACGCCGGGTCGTACAGTGTGTGGAACCTGTTCTTCACCAACAAGTTACGCTTCTGGGTCATCGGGAACGACGGCGGATTGCTCGACGCCCCGGTGGAAACCACCAGCATCCGCCTTGCGCCTGCCGAACGCGCCGACATCCTGGTCGACTTCGGTGCCGTCGAAGCAGGGGCGTTGGTCGAGTTGCTCAACGACGAACCGCCACCGGCTCAGGCGGCGTCGCTCGGAGCTGTCCCGATGCCGATGTTCTGCCAGTTCCGCGTCGCGTCCGCGGCGGGGTTCCGGGGCGGTATGCCGTCGTTGCTGCGCGGAGGAAAGGGGCAGCCGGATGTGTTGCCGCCGTTGCCGACCCCCACCTTTACCCGCACCGTCACCGTGAACCAGCCCTCCAGTGGGCTGAACCTGGACATGACGCTGATGAACCTGAACAACCTGCGGTACTCCGACCCGGACATCGAGATGCCGAAGCAGGGCACCGTGGAGATGTGGAACATCGTCAACACGACGGTCGAACCACACCCGATTCACCTGCACCTGGCGCACTTTCGGACGCTGGGACGTATTCCGATCGACCTCGCAGCGTACCAACGCGACTTTCCCCGGCCCACGTTCGGCACCAGATGGGCTCCGCCGGTGGAGAAGTTCCTCACCGGTCCATCGGTGCCGCCGGCCACCTGGGAAGCCGGGTGGAAGGACACCGTCAACACGTACCCGGGCACCGTCACCCAGATCCTCGTCCGATTCCCGACGGCCGACGAACTCGGGTTCGACCCCGACGCCACCTTCGCGGGACCGGCAGCACACCACGGCGGTAGCGATATGAGCGGCCACGATATGGGCGGTCATGACATGCCGGCTTCGGGTCCATCCGAATTGCAGGGGTACATGTGGCACTGCCACATGCTCGATCACGAGGACCACGAAATGATGCTGCGGTACCGCACCGTCGCTCCGTGACGTAGTCACCCGAACCTGTCCGGGGTCGGGAGCTTGTTGCGTTCACCGTCCGGTCGGCCCACACTGACCGAGCCGCGTAAGGCAATCACCGTGCTCGGTCGATCTTTCTGCCCATCGGCTGACCGCGACAACGGAACGGACCCCGGCCATGACCAGCGGAACCAAATCCGACCCGTGGGCTCTCACCACCGCCCCCGGCACCTCGGCGTACACCATGTACCGCGATCCCGACCACGAGCCACCTGCCCTCGTATGCCAGGTGGGTTCGACGACACTGCGATACCGCATCGAGGCAATCGAGGATTTGCACGGCTGGCTCACCGAACGTGCCGACTGGGTATTGCTCGGTGCCGCAGACGAGAAGAAGCCGGCTGCTCCTGACACGGTCGAAGCGTGGGGGCGCTCAGAGGACAACCCGGTCGGCGGTTGGTACGGGCTCAGGAACGGATACCGCGGCCGGTTCGGGATGTACCTGCCGCCGCTCCTCGAAGAGCTCGGCCTGGCCGAGCTCACTCACAACGCCCGGAACAACAGCATGCGTGCCCTGTAGAGCGGTCATCGAAAAAGTGTGTCGGTGGGTGGGTATAGCTTTCGGGGTGTGAAGACATGGGGGGATGTGTTCGGGCTCGCGGACCAGGAATTGGTCTCCGAGCTCGCTGACGTGACCTCCCTCGAAAACGCACTCGCTGCAACCAGATTGACGCTGCTTGCCGAAATCGACCGACGTGGCTTGGCGATGAAACTCGGGCACTCGTCCGTCACCCGCTGGTACGCCCGATCGGTCCGGATCACCGACGGATCAGCGGCCCGCCAGAACGCACTGGGGTACTGGCTGCACGATCACCACATTGTGCTCGACGCCCTCGCCTGCGGTGAGATTCACGCCGCTCACGCCGCAGCAATCGCCGAGGGTTACGACGTCGTGCTGGTGGCCGACCCGACGTTGGGTGAGGATCGACGCGCGGCCGTCGTCGCGGAACTGCTCGACACCGCTCGACGGAGCACCGCAGGCTCGGTCACTTCGCGTGCGCAAGCCTTGGCGCATTCAGCGGCCGACGATGTTCGTGCTCGTCACGAGAAGGCGGAGAAGGAACGACGCGAGCGGGAACAGGCGGGCAGGGACGACGCAGGGTCGCGCGCCACCGACACTATGGGTGGTTCGGGAGCAGGTGGCTCGGGTGATGCAGGTGGCTCGGGTGCCGCAGGCGATCCCGAACCTGCTGGGCCCGAACCCGTTCCGACGGGACCACCGCCGGTGCCGGTGTCGGAGAACCCGGACCTGAACCGGTTCGATCTTCATCCTCTCGCGAACGGTCGTTATCAGCTCGGTGGCAACGCCGACCGATTGCTGGCCGAGAAACTGCTCACCGCCCTGTCGGCGTTGACGGCGCCGCGGCTAGGTCCCGGTGGCGAACGCGATCCACGTAGCCCGTCGAAGCGGCGGGCCGATGCACTCGATCACATTCTCGACCGGCACCTGCGCGGCAGCACCCGCGGGTCGGCGGGCGGGTCGCGGGCGTCGGTGCACCTGATCGTCCCACTGCGGGACCTGCTCGCCCACGGCGGCAAAGAGCAACCCGGAAGTACAACAACGGATTCGACGAGAACCGGTGCCGGCCACGACAGGGTCGGTTCCAGCGTTGATGCAGTGCGCCACGAAGAGGGCGACAGCACCGGTC
The DNA here is from genome assembly GCF_002259335.1 of Rhodococcus sp. 14-2483-1-1. Lineage (NCBI taxonomy): Bacteria > Bacillati > Actinomycetota > Actinomycetes > Mycobacteriales > Nocardiaceae > Rhodococcus > Rhodococcus sp. 14-2483-1-1. The sequence goes on from NZ_NPFX01000014.1 coordinate 262,350, forward strand.
CCACCGGCCCGCGTTCCGATGGCGCTGCCCGAGGCCATACCGACGCTCGCGGCGGAGCAACAGCCGGCGGTGATGGTGATGGTGCTGGTGCCCGTGCTACCGGGCAGAAGTCTGCGCCTGAGCCGGGCGACGCCGACTGGCCGTTCCACCTCGACTGGACCGGCCCGATCAGTCGCTTCCTTGCCGAACTTCTCACCTGCGACGCCGACCTGACCCCCGTCATCGTCGACCACCACGGCGTTCCCCTCGCGCTCGGGCGCACCACCAGACTCGCCAGCGATGACCAACGCATCGCCCTGACCATCCGCGATACCTGCTGCGTGATGTGCGGCCGACCGGCGCAGTGGTGCCAGGCCCACCACGTGAAGTTCTGGGAAGACGGCGGCGCAACCGATCTGAACAACCTCGCGTTGGTGTGCGGGGAATGCCACCGACTCGTCCACCACGGCGACTGGCAACTGATCATGGGCGAGGACGGACACCCGTACGCCATCCCACCCGAATCCGTCGACCCCCGAAGACAACCCATCCCCAGCTACCACCGACGAAAACGACGCGCAGCCTGACCACTTATGGTCGCGCCGCTGAAGCGCCCCAGCCATTCCCCATCGGAGCCTTGCGTCGGCCGCGCGGCCATCGGTGAGGCTTCGGCGTGCGGCCTCCCCGTATGCACGGCGCTGTCGATGAGCACGGACGGGCCCGACATCGCTTGTATCCGCGGTTCTCTCGCTCACCCGATCGCCTTCGCCGGGCTGGCTTCCGCGGGGCACGACCGGCATGCATGGTCATTCGGGCCAACGCCGCGTCGACCAGAGAACTGAGCACCTCGCCAATCGGTGGCCGCCCAGGGACTAGTCGCTCGCCGCTCCAGCGGTGGACTGTCCGTCGTGTACCCGTCGGTCAGGGGTCGACGACCGACCTAGGGCGGAGGTACCAGCCCTCGGTAGTGCGCCGCGATGTCGCCCGGAGTGGTGAACCAGACGCCGTCACTGTTGTCGGTCATGTGCTTCAGAGCCGCGCGGAACCGTCGAAGTCTGTAGGGCTGTCCGGTGAGAAACGTGTGCAGGGAGATCGCCAGCACTACCGGTTGGCGGATCGAGTTCTCCTTCAGCTCGTCGAAGCTGTCGATGATGTTGTGCTCGAACGCTTCTGCTGTCTGGTGGTGGTGAACGAACACCGGGAGATCGTTGACCTCGTGGGGATACGGGACGCTCAGCAATGGGCCGCCCCGGGTCTCTAGCCACACGGGTTGATCGTCGATCGGCCAATCCAAGGTGTACTCGTAACCGCGTTCGGCGAGCAGGTCTTCGGTCACGCGGCTGGGGTTGGCGCCGGGACTCATCCACCCGCGAGGCGGCGAGCCTTCGTGATGTTCGATAGCTGTCGTCACCTCGTCGATCGAGCGGCGCTCGGCGTCCTGGTCCAGATCGTTCGGTTGGACGGCATTGGTTCGGCCGTGCGCGACGATCTCGGCATCGAGCCCACGGAAAGCGTCGACCAGCCGTGGGGCATGCTCGTACACCTCGGTGTTCACGAGGAGAGTCGGACGAACTCCGCTCTGCTGCAACGTCTCTGCGATCCGAAAACCACCCACGCGGTTCCCGTATTCGCGCCAGCCCCAGTTGTAGGTATTGGGCTGCTCCATCGCGGGCGTGTATCCGAGCCCGGGTTCGCCGTCGTCGTAGGGAAAGTGTTCGCAGTTGACGGCGACGTACACCGCGAGGCGCGCGTCACCCGGCCAGTCGAACTGTGGCCGATCGACGATGGGGGAGTAGTCGAAGCGTCCGTGAGAGGCGAGTGGCATACCGGCAGAATTGCCCACGGCTCGTCGGCGCAAACTGCTTCACGGTCGATCGACTCACACGGAATTACGACGCTGATTGGCAACGAACCGCGCCTTCTTCTGACGATTTCCGCACGTATTCATGTCGCACCATTTCCGGCTGCGGCTCTGGCTGGTGTCGAAGAACGCGGCTCGGCAGGTGGGCGATGCGCACAGTGCCAACTTTCCGTCCCGATCGCCGGCGATGATGCTGATGGCGTCGGCAGCGATGACTCCCAGGGCGTCTTCGACGGCTGAGTCCGAGTTCAACTTCCATTGCCTGTTGCCCTCGGGCGTCAGGACCAACGACGCGTTGCCCCGAACGCTGTGGTCGTTGACGATCTGAATGGCCGACGTGGGCAGAGCCTCGTGGACTGCTGCTGCCGTCGCGGCGAGGTGTATCGCTTCTCGCAGTTCCAGGGCCAGGTCCAGTTGGGCCGCGGTGCAGTTGTCCACGGGGAGTCCATTCAGTGCCAACCAGTCGACGAACCGGTGCGGCACCGGGATTCGTTCCAGCGGGTCGCCGCGTCGCTCGGTCAGTGTCCCGGTGAACGCGGTGGACAGCACGCTGCCGGGGCGGAACTCGGGGAACTCGGCGGCCATGGGAACCAGCTTAGCCGGTTGCGCAGAGGTCACCTCGAGATGTAGAACTGGCTTAGCCGGTTCCAATCGAGGAGACCCCATGACGACACTCAACTCCACGCAGGTGCACGCATTCGAGTTCCGGGCGTCCGACGCGGACCTCGACGATCTACGTGCGCGATTGAAGGCTGCACGCCTTCCGGAAGCGGAGACGGTGTCGTTCGGCACGGGCCGATGGGAACAAGGCGTCCCTCTGGCCGACCTCGTCGAGACCGTCGACTATTGGCGCACCGAGTACGACTGGCGATCGTTCGAGGAACGACTCGGTCGAGTAGGCCAGTGGCGCACAACGATCGACGGCGTCGGCATTCACTTTCTGCACCGACGATCCGCACGCGCAGACGCCACCCCGCTGATCATGACCCATGGCTGGCCGGGCAGTTGCGTCGAATTTGTCGACATCGTGGACGAGTTGGCGGATCCCCGAGATGCCGAGGCACCGGCGTTCCACGTCGTCGTTCCCTCGCTGCCGGGGTTCGGCTTCAGCGACAAGCCGAGTGCGACCGGGTGGGGAACCGAGAAGATCGCGTCCGCGTGGGTCGAGTTGATGCACAGGCTGGGTTACGACCGGTTTCTGGCCCACGGTGGCGATTGGGGAGGCGTGATCACCACGATCCTCGGTGGCCGGTTTCCGGAGCAGGTCCTCGGCATTCACACAACGCTCGCGCAGGCACCGCCCGGGCTGACCGCGGAAGGGTTGACGGCCGACGAGCGCCGTTGGACCGAGGACTCCGAAAATTTCCGGCGGCACCACTGTGCGTACGCGAAGCAGCAGGCGACCCGGCCGCAAACGATCGGGTACTCACTCGTCGATTCCCCGGTGGGGCTACTCGCCTGGATTCTCGACAAGTTCGCCGAATGGACGGATACCGACGACACCCCCTTCGAGGCGATCTCCAGGGACACCATCCTCGACAACGTCACCCTGTACTGGCTCACGCGCACCGGTGCATCGTCGGCTCGGATCTATTACGAGAGCCACAACTCGCTCGATCCGGACCTGCGGGTCGACGTTCCTGCGGCGATCACGACGTACCCCCACGACATCGAGAAGAATCCTCGCTCGTGGGCTCAGCACCGCTTTCGGCAGATCGTTCGATGGAAGGCTCCCGAGAATGGGGGACACTTTCCTTCGCTTGAAGATCCCACCTACTTCGTCAGGGATCTGCAAGAGGGCTTCGCGGCCGTACTTTCGGCCGCGGGTATTCGATGAAACAAGTTACTGAGCAATGATATTCGGCAGTAGCCGATCGCGTCAGGGCAGTCGTCGCGCTTGTGCTCGGGCGTAGTCCTCGGGGTGGTTCTTCTTCTGATTCGCTCGGACGGGGTAGAGCAGCAGCCAGAAGGCGAAGAAGCAGACTGCGCGGATGATCACCCACACGAACCACACCGGCCACACGATGAGCAGCCCCAGCTGAAGTATCTGTTTCAGCACCACGGGTGTGCCGTTCGCCAGCGCCAGCCAGCGCAGTGGATTCATCTTGCGGACAAAGCGTTTGGGCTCCGAATACGGCTCGTCGGGTCCGATGCTCAGTGGCGAGACAGTGCTCGGCGGTGCTGTGGACATTGGCAAACCTGTCTCACGGTGATCGGAGCATCCCAGCTCCGATCACCATGCTCGGCAACGAATTACGGGGTGATGACAGTCTGGTCGTCCACCTGGGTGGTGGCGTCGACCAGTAGGTCGAACTGATCGACGCTGCCGTCGACGTTGATCTGCAGGATGTAGTAGCCGTCCTGCCCGGTGATGATCGCGGTCTTCTGCGCCGACACCAGTTCGGCCCCCGTCTCGTCGACGTAGGTTCCGGCGATCTGGTACGCCGGGAAGCCCGACAGAGTCGACACGGCACCTTCCCCGGATGGAGTGAACTGGGGAAGGTTCATCAATTCGCCTGGGGCATAGTCGATGATGGCCTGAGGATCGACGTCGCCTTCGAGCTTGGAAACGATGGCGATCATGCTCGGGGTGCGTTCGTCGGCGGCGACCTCCGGGTAGATGATCGCACCATAGGCCCACTCGGGGGTCTGTTCGGCCGCGTCCACCCAGCCTTCCGGGATGGCGAGGTTGATGGTGGGCGCGGTGGGATCGTCACGGGTGACGGGGATTTCGGTCAGGCCCGCGTCGACGATGTAGTCGGCGATGGTGGGGTTGGGGCCGGCGGGGGCTTCGGTGGTGGTGGCGGGTGCCAGCTTCTTGACCGTCGTGGTCGCGGCTGCCTCTGTCGTCGTGGTTGCGGCTGCCGAGGTCGTGGCCGTTGCCGTGTCGGAGCTACTGCTGCATCCGGCGGCGGTGAGCCCGAGTATCACCACGGCAGCACATGCGGCCCCACGAACGCCAATAGTAGAGAGTGTCATCGGTCCTCTTTCGTTCGTTCGGATACAGCATTCAGGTCGCTACAGCAGGGATCGAACCGACCGGATCGTAGAACCGTGACATTGGAAATGGATTGGAAGATCGGGTGCACCTTCCAATCGATTTCCAATCCTCGCTGGTTAGCGTCTGCAGCTATGAGGTCAGTAGTGAAGACGTTCGCGGTGGTCGGGGTAGTGGCGTTGGCCTTGCCCGCGTGCGGTGGCTCGGCGCAATCCGATTCCAGCACAACAGAATCGACACCCCAGGCGGTGGCAGGCGACGCGCCCGCAACCGCCGGAATGGTGGGCGATGCGTCCGATCCGGTGAACGAGATCGTCGCGGCCGCGATCGATGATCTGCAGTCGTATTGGGCCGAGCAATTCCCCGCTGTCTACGGCAGCGACTACACACCCGTCAGCGGTGGCTTCTATGCCGTCGTCCCGTCTTCCGGCGATGTGCCGCCGTGCGCGTCGTCGGCCGACGACATCGCGGGCAACGCCTTCTACTGCCCCAGCGCCGACGTAGTGGCGTGGGACAGCGAAGGTTTGCTCCCCGATCTGCAGCAACGGTTCGGCGACTTCGTGATTCCCATCGTGATGGCTCACGAGTGGGGGCACGCGATCCAGGCCAGAGCCAATTTCGAGGGCATGACCGTCACCAGTGAAATTCAGGCCGACTGCTTCGCGGGAGCGTGGGCGGCTCATGCGGTGTCCGACGCCACCGCCTTCGATCCGTCGCAGGCCGAACTCGACAGTGCTCTGGCCGGTTTCCTGTATCTACGTGATGAGCCGGGCAGTTCGGCCGAGAGCGATTCCGCGCACGGCAGCGGCTTCGACCGCGTCAGTTCGTTTCAGACCGGGTTCGACGGCGGCCCGATGGACTGCAAACCGTACGTCGACGGCTCCCCTCCCGTCCTGCAGCTGCCGTTCACCAGCCAGTCCGACGCCGATCGGGGCGGCGACGCTCCGCTCGAGCAGATCATCGACGGCGTTCCGAAAGATCTCGAGGACTACTGGAGCGTGCTCTTTCCGGAGTTGACGGGCCGGCCGTGGGAGCCGCTGAAGCCGGTCGTTGCGTTCGACCCGTCCGATGCTCCCGACTGCGGCGGCCAATCTGCCTCGGGTTATGTGCTGTTCTACTGCGTGCCCGACGACTATGTGGGGTTCGATGCCGTCGATGCGATGCCGCGGTTCTACGAGCAGGGTGGGGACTTTGCCGTTGCGGCGCTCATCGCAACCCAGTACGGATTGGCGGGGATGGCACACGCCGGGATCGACGCCGACACCCAGGACACGTCCTTGCAGGGCGATTGCTTTGCCGGGAGTTGGGCGGCCAGCGTGTTGCTGCAGAACCGTCCCACCAGCGGATACACCCTCTCGCCCGGGGACCTGGACGAGGCGATCGCGTCGCTGCTGCTCTTTCGCGGCGACGGTGACGAATCACGGCAGGGGAGCGGGTTCCTGCGCGTCGAGGCGTTCCGGCACGGAGTGATGGACGGGGCCCAGGCCTGCATCTGACGGTCCGAACCAAAACTTAAAGTCAGGCTGGACTGTTTGTTGTTTTAGCGCTACTGTGCGAAGTGTGACTACCGACACAGGATTGAACGACGCCGAGCCGACCGGGCGGCGTACGCAGGCCGAGCGCACCGCGGGCACCCGCGCGAAGTTGCTCGACGCCGCGATCGACTGCCTCGTCGAACTGGGCTTCGCCAAGACCAGCACGCAGGAAATAGCGCGGCGCGCCGGTGTGTCTCGGGGAGCGCAACTGCACCACTTTCCGTCCAAGGAGTCGTTGGTGATCGCGGCCGTCGAGCACCTGGTCGACCGCAGGCTCTCGGAGATCCTCGAGGCCGAGCCCGATCCGGCGCGCGGACCCGAGATTCTCGCCGACGCGTTTTCCGGGCCCCTCTTCTATGCCGCCCTCGAACTCTGGGTAGCGGCCCGTACCGATCCGGCGCTGCACGAGGCGATGATCCCCCTCGAACGACGCGTCGCCGAGGCAATTCAGGGTGGTGCCCAGATCGTCATGGGTAGCAAGATGTCGCCCGAATCCATCGAGCTCAGTGTCGAACTCGCCCGCGGCCTGGCCGTCTCGGCGCTGTTCCGTACTCCCGAGGCCGACGCGCAACTGCGTGAGCGGCTCCTTCCGATCTGGTCCGAAAAGGTGATGACGTCATGAGTCTCGAGCAGCGCGTGGACATCCTCGTCGTGGGAGCCGGGTTCGCCGGTCTGGCAGCCGTGGCGAAGATCCTCGCCGCCGATCCGGCCGCCGACGTCACCGTCATCGAGCGTGCGTCCGATGTGGGCGGCACGTGGCGAGACAACACGTATCCGGGGTGCGCCTGCGATGTGCCTACCTCGCTCTACTCGTTCTCGTTCGCTCCCAGCCCCGAGTGGAGTCATACCTTCGCGCGTCAGCCGGAACTGTTCTCCTACCTGAAATCGGTGGTGGAGCGGCTGGGACTGCAGCGCAGGATCGTCACCGACTGCGAATTGCAGAGCGCCACCTGGGATTCGAGCACCTCGCGGTGGTCGGTGCAGACGTCTAAGGGCGCAACGAGCGCGCGGGTTCTGGTTGCCGCCACCGGCGCGCTGTCGACCCCGAAGATTCCGGACGTGCCCGGTATCGACACGTTCTCCGGCACCGTGTTCCACTCCGCCACGTGGAATCACGAGCACGACCTCACCGGTGAACGCATCGCCGTCATCGGCACCGGAGCGTCTGCGGTGCAGTTCGTCCCCGAGATCGTCGACCGCGCGCAGCGGCTCACCGTCTTCCAGCGCACCCCCGCCTGGGTCATCCCGCGACTCGATCGCACCATCGGCCGGCTCGAAAGAACGCTGTACGAGAAGATTCCTGCGGCCCATCGTGCGGTGCGCGGCATCATCTACGGCTATCGCGAGGCTTACGTGACGGTTCTGGCCGACAATCCGTGGATGCTGCCCGCGGTGAAGGTCTTCGCGAAGGCGAACCTGAAGCGGCAGGTCAAGAACCCCGCGACGCGGGCCGCTCTGACCCCCGACTACGCACCCGGCTGCAAAAGGCTTCTGCTGTCAAACGATTGGCTCCGCACGCTCGACCGTCCGGACGTCGATCTCGTGACGTCGGGCCTGACGTCGGTGACCGAGAACGGCGTGGTCGACGCCTCGGGTCGCAATCACGAGGTGGATACGATCATCTTCGCGACGGGGTTCACTCCCACCGAGCCGCCGGTGTCGCATCTGTTGCGCGGCAACGACGGTCGTACCCTCGCAGAACGTTGGGGCGGCAGCCCGCAGGCGCACCTCGGTACCACCGTCGCCGGGTTCCCGAACCTGTTCCTGATGTACGGCCCCAACACCAACCTCGGGCACAGCTCCATCGTGTACATGCTCGAGTCGCAGGCCAACTACGTGGTCTCCGCGCTGAAGGAAATGAGGGATCGCAGGATTGCGGCCGTCGAGGTCAACGAATCGGCTCAGCGGCAGCACAATTCATGGGTCGACTCCGCGCTCGACGGCACCGTGTGGAATGCCGGCGGCTGCTCGAGCTGGTACCTCGACGCCAACGGTCGCAACTCCACGATGTGGCCCACCTACACATTCCGGTTCCGCAACAAGACGCGAGAGTTCGACGTCTCGAACTACCGAATCGTCTCCGACACTCTCGAACCAGACAACCCCGAATCAGACCACGAGGTGGTATCCGCATGAGCGACTACGACGTATTGATCATCGGCTCCGGTTTCGGCGGCAGCGTTGCCGCGCTGCGGGCCGTCGAGAAGGGCTACCGGGTGGCAGTTCTCGAATCCGGTCGCCGATTCGAGGACGACGAGCTGCCCAAGACCAGCTGGCGGCTACGCAAGTACCTATGGGCTCCGGCGCTGGGTTGCTATGGCGTGCAACGTATCCACCTGCTGCCCGATGTGCTGGTGATGGCGGGAGCCGGCGTGGGCGGCGGCTCGCTCAACTATGCGAACACGCTGTACCAGCCACCGGCAAAGTTCTTCGAGGACCCGCAGTGGGGTTCGATCACCGACTGGCAGCGCGAGTTGAATCCGTACTACGACCAGGCGCGCCGGATGCTCGGCGTCGAGACCAATCCCACGATCACCGCCTCGGACAAGGTGATGAAAGAAGTGGCCGAGGACATGGGAGTGGGGGACACGTTCACCTCGACGCCGGTGGGCGTGTACTTCGGTGACCGCGGCAAGACGGCACCCGACCCGTTCTTCGGTGGTGCCGGGCCCGAGCGCACCGGCTGCACCGAATGTGGATCGTGCATGACGGGCTGCCGCGTCGGCGCGAAGAACACACTCGTCAAGAACTACCTCTATCTGGCCGAACATGCAGGCGCGCATGTTCTTCCGTTGACCACGGTTGTCGACGTGCGGCCGAACGGCGCAGGCTACGACGTGGTGACGCGTCGGACCGGTGGGAAGCTGCGCCGCAAGGAGAAGACCATCACCGCCGATCAGGTCATTTTCTCGGCCGGCACCTACGGCACGCAGAAGCTGATGCTCGCAGCCAAGGAGAAGGGTTCGTTGCCGCGATTGTCGGACAGGATCGGCTCGTTGGTGCGCACCAATTCCGAGGCGGTCCTCGCCGCGACCGCCCGCGGCCGTGAGGTCGACTACCACGAGGGTGTGGCGATCACGTCGTCGTTCCATCCCGACGACCACACTCACATCGAGCCGGTGCGATACGGCAAGGGCAGCAACGCGATCGGACTGTTGCAGACGGTGCTGAGCGACGGCGGCGGCAAGATGCCCCGGGTGCTCAAGACCCTCGGCGTCGCCCTGCGCCATCCCGGCGCTGCGGTGCGGAGCCTGTCGGTGCACCGGTGGTCGGAGCGAACCGTCATCGCGTTGGTCATGCAGACCGACGACAACTCGCTCGAACTCGGCTCGAAGAAGGGCCCGTTCGGTCGCCGGCTCACCAGTAGGCCCGGTGCGGGCGATCCACCGCCGCAGTGGATTCCGCAGGGACACACAGCGATCAGGTTGCTCGCCGACAAGATCGGCGGCGACCCGGGCGGGTCGATCGCGGAGATCGTCAACATTCCGATGACGGCGCACTTCCTCGGTGGCTGCGCCATCGGTGACTCGCCGAAGACCGGTGTGATCGACGGCTACCAGCGTGTGTACGGCTACGACGGATTGCATGTGCTCGACGGCTCGGCCGTCAGCGCCAACCTCGGGGTCAATCCGTCGCTGACCATCACCGCGCAGGCCGAGCGTGCAATGGCGTTGTGGCCCAACAAGGGTGAGACCGACAAGCGCCCCGCGGCGGGTAGCGAGTACCGGGAAGTTACACCCACACAGCCGGTCCGCCCGGTGGTGCCGGTGTCCGCGCCGGGTGCGCTGCGGCTTCCGTTGACCGTGGTGGGGAGGGATTCCTGATGTGGAGCGTGCCCGAGTCCGAGACCGAGCGCACCGATTGGCCGGTCAGCCCTGCAGCGCCATGGCCTGCCAACGTCCGGGCCACGATCTGGTGGCATCGAGCACGGTCGTCGGAGTTCGGTCCGTCCGGAGCTACAACCCTGCCGATCACGATGGCCATGGTGGTCGATTACGTGACATCACCCGTCGGTCCGTACCGCGAGATTCTGGCGAGCCCAGTTCTGCGCCGAGACGTCGGTCGCACTCCTCGGATGGCGGTTCCGTTCATCGCCGTCGATTCCGCCACGTCCGTACACGGCGGTAGGACCAACTGGCACCTGCCCAAGGTGCTGGCCGAGTTCGACGGCGAAGTCTTGGGAAAGGCCGGAGTGAGCAGCGGCGAGTGGTCGGTGCACACCGATTCTCGCGGCTACGGACCGCAGTTTCCGATGCTCGGGTCCATCGGATTCGCGCAACCGGTCGACGGCGGCTCGGCCGTCGGTATCGCTCGTCTGAAGGGTAAGGCCAGGTTGGCCCGGGTCCGGGTGGAAGCGACGGGACCGACGTTGAGCTGCTGGATGCCGTCGGGCACCTATTTCGGACTGCAGATCGTGTCGGGGTCGATGCGAACCGGTGAAGCGCAGCTGGTGCCCTGAAAGCCGCCCTTTTCTTGACTTAGTCCAGATTGATGGCATGCTGAAAGCCGGAGACGTCGCCGCGTCAGGGGTTTATGTCGCAGCCCCGCGAGGCATTCTCTCCACGAAGCGGTCCAGCGTCCGGCCGTTCAGTGCGTCCCCGGGACAGCCCTCCCGGTTTTACTCCAGCCATCAGGAGGTTTCGTATGACCAAGCCGATCAATAAGCCCACCACCAGCAACTCGGGAATTCCAGTACCCAGCGACGACCAGTCGCTCACCGCCGGGACGCAGGGTCCGATCCTCCTGCACGATCACTACCTGATCGAGAAGATGGCCCAGTTCAACCGTGAGCGGGTCCCGGAGCGCGTCGTGCACGCCAAGGGCGCAGGCGCGTTCGGGGAACTCGAGATCACCGGAGACATCAGCAAGTACACCAAGGCGAAGGCTCTGCAGCCCGGTGCCAAGACCGAGATGCTTGCACGCTTTTCCACGGTCGCGGGCGAGCAGGGCAGCCCCGACACCTGGCGCGATCCGCGTGGCTTCTCGCTGAAGTTCTACACCGAGGAAGGCAACTGGGATCTGGTCGGCAACAACACCCCGATCTTCTTCGTCAAGGACCCGATCAAGTTCCAGGACTTCATCCGCAGCCAGAAGCGCATGCCCGATTCCGGCCTGCGCGACAACAACATGCAGTGGGACTTCTGGACCCTCTCGCCCGAGTCGGCACACCAGGTGACCTGGCTCATGGGTGACCGCGGCATTCCGAAGTCGTTCCGCCACATGGACGGATTCGGCTCGCACACATACCAGCTGATTGCCGAGGACGGCACGAAGACCTGGGTGAAGTTCCACTTCAAGACCGATCAGGGTATCGATTTCCTGACGCAGGACAAGGCGGACGAGGTTGCGGGTACGTCGCCCGACCACCACCGTCAGGACCTGTTCGGATCCATCAAGAACGGCGACTTCCCCAGCTGGACCCTCAAGGTGCAGCTCATGCCGTACGACGATGCCGAGAACTACAAGTACAACCCGTTCGACCTCACCAAGGTCTGGTCGCAGAAGGACTACCCGCTGATCGAGGTCGGCAAGATGACCTTGAACCGCAACCCGGAGAACTTCTTCGCTCAGATCGAGCAGAGCTCGTTCGAGCCGTCGAACACCGTGCCCGGCATCGGCTTCAGCCCCGACAAGATGCTGCTCGGCCGTGTGTTCTCCTACGCCGACGCGCACCGGTACCGCATCGGAGCGAACTACGCGCAGCTGCCGGTCAACGCCCCGAAGTCCGAGGTCAACTCGTACTCCAAGGACGGCAACATGCGGTACTCGTTCAACTCCCCGGAGACGCCCGTCTACGCCCCGAACTCGTTCGGCGGCCCATCGGCGGACACGAACAAGTACGGCGACGACGGAGCGTGGGACTTCGAGCCTCGTTTCGTACGCACCGGGTACATCGAGCACCCCGAGGACGGCGACTTCGTGCAAGCGGGAGCCTTGGTCCGCGAGGTCATGGACGACGCCCAGCGTGAGCGTCTCGTCGGGAACATCGTCGGACACGTTCTCAACGGCGTCAGCGAGCCCGTCCTGAGCCGAGTGTTCGAGTACTGGACCAACGTCGACCCCGAGCTCGGCAAGAAGGTCGAAGAAGGTGTTCGGTCGCAGCAGAACGAGACCGCACCGACCACCGGTGCCGGCGCAATCGACGATCCGTCCGACGAGGCCGCCAAGGTCTGATCCGACCGACCCTGGGATCGGCGTCACAGCGATGATGGCGTCGATCCGGAACAACGTGGGCCGACGTGCCGTTGTGTAGTACAGACGAAAGAACAATAATGGTGTGCGATGCATACCGTCGTCCAACGGCAGGGAGGCCACATCATGACGAACCCCATCACCAGCACTCTCGACGCAGGCCAGCAGAAGATTGCGGGTGACGCGCTTCAGGGCACCGTGGTCGATCTCATCGACCTCTCGCTCATCGCGAAGCAGGCGCACTGGAACGTGATCGGCAAGAACTTCCGTTCCGTTCACCTCGAGCTCGACGAATTGGTCACTGCTGCACGTGAGTTCACCGATCAGGCGGCCGAGCGCGCCACTGCCATCGGCGTCAGCCCCGACGGCCGCGCAGCTACCGTCTCCTCGACCGCAGGCACCAAGGGCTTCGGTGCCGGGTGGACTCAGGACAGTGAGGTCGTGCCCGCCGTTGTCGACAACATCGCTGCCGTCGTCGAGCGTCTTCGCGGACGCATCGCCGATACCGGCGAAGCCGATCCGGTGACGCAGGACCTGCTCATCGGCATCACCGCGCGCCTCGAGCAGTTGCACTGGATGTGGCAGGCGCAGGCCAGCTGACGTCTCTTTCCACCCGACAGGCCCCTCGCGCACAGCGGGGGGCTTGTTGTTTGCGTGCACCACCCCCGGGTATCCGAGAACCATGCGTGTTTCGAACCCCACCGTCGGGGCTGTTCTGTTCGACATCGACGGAACCCTCGTCGATTCCAATTACGTGCACGTCGACGCCTGGTCGCGAGCGTTTCGTGAAGCCGGGCACGAAGTGCCGTCGTGGCGTATTCATCGCAGCATCGGGATGGACGGGTCGAAGTTGCTGGAGGCACTGGTCGGCTCGTCCGACAGTGCGGTGGCTCAGGAAGCGAAGAAGCTGCACGGCGAGTACTACGCCGATGCCTCGTCCGATCTCGAAGTGCTCCCGGATGCCCGTGAACTGTTGGCGGACTTGAATACCCGTGGACTCACCGTTGTGCTGGCCACATCCGCCCCCGAGAGCGAGCTCTCGACTCTGCGTGATCTGCTCGACGTCGAGGACTCGGTTGCGGTTGTGACGTCCGGTGAGGACGCCGAGGTGGCCAAGCCCGAGCCCGACATCGTCGCGGTTGCGCTGGAGCGTGCCGGTGTTCAGGCGGAGCGTGCGGTGATGGTCGGCGACAGTGTGTGGGACATCGAAGCGGCCGGACGTGCGGGAGTACGCGCCATCGGTGTGCTGAGCGGTGGCATCTCGCGCAGCGAACTGCTCGACGCGGGAGCGGTAGCCGTGTTCGACGACCCCGCCGATCTGCTCGCCAACATCGAGACCAGCCCCATCTACTCCGACGAAAAGGCAAGTGCTTGAGCGAGTTCCGTAAGCCGCACCCCAGGGTCGACGGCTACGTCCCCATCGAGAGCTACGGTGCGATCGGCGACGGCCGGACCGTGGCGATGATCGCCGACGACGGCCGCATCGACTGGTTTCCGGTTCCGAATCTCGATTCACCGCCTCCGTTCGCGGCGCTGCTCGACGCGCCACACGGCGGTTACATCGAACTCGCGCCGCGGGACGAATTCACCGTCGAGCGTGAATTCGTCCCTGGCACCAACGTATTGAGTTCCACATTCCGTACCGACTCCGGCACCGTGCGCATCACCGACTCGCTCAACACCGGCGTGGCCGGACGGTTGCCCTGGGTGGAGTTGGCACGTCGCGTCGAGGGTCTCGCCGGCAGTGTCGAGCTGACGTGGGCGGTCGCGCCGGGGACCATGCTCGGGATCGCCTCGCCGTGGGCGTACGACACCGAGCACGGAACCGTCCTGCGCGTCGACGGATTGACCTTGGCGGTAAGGACATTGGGCATAGAGGACGTGCAGCTCGCGGACCGCGACATCAGCGGTGTCTTCACCACCCACCCGGGCTCACGGCACGTACTCGGTGTGGTGGGAACCGAGAACGAACCGCTGCCGCTGCCGGATCCGCAGCACCTCGACGAGGGAATCGACCGGACCATCGCCAATTGGCGTGTGTGGTCGGACGAGTTCTCGTACCAGGGCCCGTGGTCGGAGCATGTCGCTCGCAGTGCGCTGGCACTGAAGTTGTTGCTGCACAGCCCGTCCGGCGCGATAGCAGCCGCCGCAACGACCTCACTGCCCGAGAACCGTACCGGTGGCAAGAACTGGGACTACCGCTACGCGTGGGTTCGCGATGCCGCGTACACGATTCGCGCCCTGCAACGGTTCGGTCTTCGTGAGGAAATCCACGCGGCGGTGGCGTGGCTGCTGAAAGTCATCCGATCCAACGATCCCTTGGTCAACGTCTTCTACACCCTCGGCGGTGAATTGCCTGGCGGGACCGAGCAGCCCGACGTGCCCGGATGGCGAGGCATCGGGCCGGTGGTGAACGGTAACGCCGCGGCAGATCAACTGCAGTTGATGATCTTCGGGGATCTGTTCTCGATCATTCGGCAGTACGTGGACGCGGGGAACATCCTCGACGCGCAGACCGGTCGACTGCTGGCCACCATCGCGGACGAGGCATGCGATTCGTGGCAGCGCAAGGACGCCGGAATCTGGGAGCTCGAGGACGAGCAGCACTACACCAGCTCCAAGCTCGGTTGCTGGCAGGCGCTGGACTGCGCCGTGCACCTGGCGGAAGCCGGGGAGATCCCGGGCATACCGGATAGATGGAAAGCCGAGAAAGAATGCATTCGGCGCTACATCGAAACCGAGTGCTGGTCCGACGAGCGGCAGGCCTACCTCGCGTACCCGGGCGCCGACGGACTCGACGCGTCCGTGCTGTTGGCCGCCGAGATGGATTTCGATCGTGGAGAACGACTCTCGTCGACCATCGATGCTCTCGTCGACGAGCTCGGTGCCGGGCCGCTGATGTATCGCTACAGCGGAGTCGCACAGGAAGAAGCGACCTTCGTGGCCTGCGCCTTCTGGCGGGTGTCGGCATTGTCGTGCGTCGGCCGAGACGACGAGGCCACAGCTCTGATGGACCAGCTGGTGGCGCTGTCCAACGACGTCGGGTTGTACAGCGAAATGATCGATGCTTCGGATGGGTCGTTTCTGGGTAACTTCCCGCAGGGCTTGAGCCACCTGGCCCTGGTGAACGCGGCGCTGACCATTGCGCGCTCGCACGACGCCACAGCCTGACAACGACCACGAACGCAAGGTGGGATTTCATGGATTTGGGAATCGACGGTAAGACAGCACTGGTGACCGGAGCAGACTCCGGTATCGGCTGGTACACCGCGAAAATGCTGCTGGCCGAGGGTGTTCGGGTTGTGATCAGCGACAAGGATCAGACCTCGCTCGACGACGCAGCAGCGCAGCTCGAAGCGCCCGATGGGCAGTTGTTCGCGTTCGCTGCGGACGTGACCGACACTGAGGCGGTCGAGAACTTGGCGGCGCAGACACAGCGGGCCGTGGGCGACATCGACATCTTCGTCCAGTCGTCGGGAGTGACGGGCGCGCAAGGACTGTTTCACGAGATCGACGAGGAGGGGTGGAGTTCCACCCTCGACATCGACCTGATGGGTCCCGTCCGGCTACTGCGGGCATTTCTGCCGGCGCTACGCCGTGGTGGTTGGGGACGCGTCGTGTTGCTGACCTCCGAGGATGCCGTGCAGCCGTACGACGACGAATTGCCTTACTGCGCAGCCAAAGCCGGCGTATTGGCCCTCGCCAAGGGGCTCTCGCGCAGTTATGCGTCGGAGGGATTGCTGGTCAATGCAGTCTCTCCCGCGTTCATCCACACCCCGATGACCGACGCGATGATGGACAAGCGCGCCGAGGAGAAGGGCACCGACCGCGACGGTGCCATCGAGAGCTTCCTCGACGAGGAGCGTCCGTACATGGAGCTGGGACGTCGAGGTGAGCCCGAGGAAGTCGCCGCGGTGATCACGTTCCTGTGCTCGGATCGCGCGTCCTTCGTCAACGGATCGAACTACCGAGTCGACGCCGGTTCCGTCGCAACAATTTAGGAGAACATCATGACCAATTTCGGATACACGTTGATGACCGAGCAGAGTGGCCCGAAGGAGCTGGTGAAGTACGCCGTCGGAGCCGAGAAGGTCGGCTTCGACTTCGAGGTCAGCAGCGATCACTACTCACCGTGGCTCTCGTCCATGGGTCACTCGCCCTACGCCTGGACGACGCTGGGTGCGGTGGCTCAGGCCACCGAGCGCGTCGAGCTCATGACGTACGTGACGTGCCCGATCATCAGGTACCACCCGGCCGTCGTCGCGCAGAAGGCCGCCACGCTGCAGATCTTGGCCGACGGACGCTTCACCCTCGGCCTCGGCAGCGGGGAGAACCTCAACGAGCACGTCGTGGGTGAGGGATGGCCGTCCATCGACAAGCGTCAGGACATGTTCGTCGAGGCACTCGAGATCATCCGTGCCCTGCACGCAGGCGGCTTGGTCACCTACGAGGGCAAGCACTTTCGCGTCGACTCGGCTCGGATCTGGGACCTGCCCGAGGGTGGCGTGCCGATCGGCATCGCCGCCGGTGGCGAGAAGGCAGTGGCGCGGTTCGCCGAGTACGGCGATCACCTCATCGCCACCGAGCCGGACGCCGACCTCGTCAAGGCATGGTCGGACAACCACGAAGGACCGGCGCGCTCCATCGGACAGATCCCCATCTCCTGGGATCCGGACAAGGACGCCGCCATCGATCGCGCACACGACCGATTCCGCTGGTTCGCCGGCGGCTGGGCCGTCAACGCCGATCTGCCGACGACGGCGGGATTCGCTGGAGCCACCAAGTTCGTGCGGAAAGAAGATGTGGCCGACACGATTCCGTGTGGACCCGACCTGGACGCCATCGTCGAGGCCGTGAAGCCGTACTGGGAGGCCGGGTACACCGACATCGCCCTCGTGCAGGTGGGCGACGAAACCCAAGAACGGTTCCTCGCCGAGGCTGCAGGCCCGTTGTTGGAGAAACTGCGCGCGGCGTCGAGCTGAGCACAACCGACGAGACCCCGATCGAGACTGTCGATCGGGGTCTCGCGCTGTCACTGAACGTGAATGTCCTTGCGGTCGAGTGCCCTGCCGGTCAGTGCGACGACTACGACAGTGAGCAGTGCCGTGGCCGTCAGGACCGACAGTGCGGCTCCGGTGGTCAGCGAACCCGAGTCACCGAAAGTTCCGGAGGCCAGTTGGGTTGCGCGAGTTGCCAGGGCATAGGGCAACACGAAGATTGCCTCGGTCACCTCGGCGGTGAGGAGGAACACCGATATACCGGCCCCGGCGAGAGCGATGGCAATCGGCACCGCAAACGACCTGATCGTCATCGACAGACCGGATTGCAGAGCCGCCACCGGTAGCGACCCCACCACGATGAGTGCACTGGTCGCGAAGAGCTCGGAAGGAAGCATGCCGTCGAGCGAGAAGACCACCTTGCCGAGAACGACGACGGCTGCCAGCATGACGATGTTCATGACCGCGGTCAGCGTTGCCACCACGGCCGTCTTGGCGATCACGATGCGCGTCGACGGAACCGGCCCACTCATCAGGGCATTCCAGTTCCCTCCTCGGTGTTCGGATTTCCACGCCAGCGAGGCCAGTACGGCAACGCCGAGTGCGAGTGGGAACAGGCCGTAGAACACGACTGTGCGCAACCACAATGTGCGCCATCCCTCTGCCAACTCTGCGCCCGACGCGATCGTGTTGAACGTTCCGACCCCCGCGATGATCAGAGGGAGGAGAACGACGACCGCCCATGCCTGCGAGCGCCTGAGCTTGATCATTTCCGCTGAAAACGCATTCATGCTCGTACCTCCTGTCGATCGAGTCGAACGGTCATGAGCCAGAACAACACTGCCCCGACAACTCCGAGGGCGACGATGCTGGCGTAGGACGGGTTCAGTGTCACCACCTGCTCGCCTCGGTAGTCGGCGGCCGACGCCAAGGAGTAATACCCCCACGGCGTCAGGTGTGCTGCCCAGGAGGGGAATCCGGAGGCGCAGATCGCGATGACGGTACCCACGATGCCGATTCCCAGCGCGACCAGTTGGTTGTCCACTCGCGCTGAGATCACCAGGTGCAGACCGAGTATCACCAGGTTGGCCGTCACCGCTGCCGCCGTGTAGCCCAACCACAGACCGGCAGGCATCGGTTGGGTCACCCCGATGGCGGTCCCCAAAAATACACCTGCAGCGCTGGCCGCCACCGTCGCGCCACCGACGACGAGGCCCGTCGAGACGAGCTTCGCCCGCACGAGGGCTCCGCGGTCGGCTCCATTGGTCTGGTTCAGTAACCAGCCGTTGGACTGGTGCTCGACTTCCACTGTGCGGCTTGCCATCACTGCGATCAGCAGTGGTGACGCGATGGGGACGGCAAGGGACAGACCGGCCAGTGGCAGTGCCCAGGAGACCGCGGTCGAATCGTTCGACGTCGCCGCGGTGAGAGCGCCGACGAAGGTCAACCCTACGATCGCGGCGACCAACAATGCGGCGATCGCGCCGATGTGCAGGTGCCTGAGTTTGGCGAATTCGTTGCGTACGGTCGTCACAATCGGCCACCCTTCGTCAGATTCATGAATACGTCTTCGAGCGACTGATCGTCGCGCCGAACGCCGTAGACGCCTGCGTTTGCGCCGACGAGTTCCGCCACCACCTGTGCGGTACTTCGATCGTCGATGCCGGACAGCCTCAACGTGTGGTCGTCGACCTGCACCGGGATCTTCTGTTGCAGAACCGAACTCGCGCGTCCAGGATCGATCGCGTCGATGAGCACGTCCGGAGTGGAGGCGGCGAACAGCTCGTCGCGGGTGCCTTGGAAAATCAGGCGGCCCTGGCTCAGGATTCCGAGCATGTTCGCCGTCTTGTCGATCTCGCCGAGCAAATGGCTCGAGACCATCACTGTCACACCGTGTTCGGCGAGATGACGGAGCAAGCCGCGGATCTCTTCGATTCCGGCCGGGTCCAAGCCGTTGGTGGGCTCGTCCAGGATCAGAAGTTGTGGCTCGCGCGCGAGTGCCATCGCAATGCCGAGGCGCTGTTTCATTCCCAGCGAGTAGTTCTTCACCTTCTTGTCGAGGTGTTTCTGCAGACGGACGGTGGCTACTGCCCGCTCGATCTGTTCGGCGTGCAGCCCGAGAGAGCGCTGCACGATACGAAGGTTCTCCGCACCCGTGAGATGTCCGTATCCGGGTGGAGATTCGATGAGTGATCCTATGTGTGAGAGCAATTCGCGGCGGGTGCCGTGATTCATCGGCCTACCCAGGATCTCCACCTCACCCGAGGTCGGTCGAATCAGGGACAGCAGCATTTTCATGGTCGTCGATTTGCCCGATCCGTTCGGACCGAGAAAGCCGTAGACGCAGCCCTCAGGAATGCGAAGGTTCACGTCGTCGACGACGGTATGCGTGTCGTAGCGCTTGCCGAGGCTGTGAGTTCTGACGATGTCCATACCCCGACTGTTCCGCATTCGGCCTGGAGAATCGTCCGCCTGCAGGAGTATTTCGGAGGGTATACCCAGGTATACCCTCCCTTCAGCCGCCGGTACCCGGACCGACCAGTCCCGACTCGTAAGCGGCGATCACTGCCTGGGTGCGATCACGTACCCCCAGCTTGGACAATATGCGTCCCACGTGGGCTTTCACGGTTACTTCCGACACCGCGATCGCAATGGCAATCTCCGCATTGGACAGCCCGCTCGAGAGGTGGACCAGGACTTCACGTTCACGTGGAGTCAAATCGGCGAGTTGTTCGGCGGAGGTGCGCACCTGCCGCGCTCGGGGTGCGGGAGCGGAAGTGAAATGCTCGATCAAGCGCCGCGTGGTGCTCGGGGCGACCACCGAATCTCCCTCGTGCACATGCTGAATCGCCGATATCAGCTCGTCGATCGGAGCGTCCTTGACGAGAAAGCCACCGGCACCGGCTCGAAGGGCGTCGAACACGTACTCGTCGAGGTCGAAGGTGGTCAGTATCAGTACTTTCGAGTTCGTGGCTTGCACGATTGCACGGGTTGCTTCGATGCCGTCCATCACCGGCATTCTGACGTCCATGAGAACGACGTTGGGGTTGGTCGCCCGAACCACGTCGACGCCTTCGCGTCCGTCGGCAGCTTCGCCGACTATCCGCACCTTGGCGCGCGAGCCGAGCACCAATTTCAGTCCGGCTCGCACGAGGTTCTGATCATCCACCAGCACAACCGATATCGTCACCGTACCGCCTCGGCGGGTAGTGAGACCGCGACGTGGAATCCGTCCGCGGTCGGGCCTGCGTCGAAGGTGCCGCCCTGCGCGAGAACTCGCTCCCGCATACCCATCAGCCCCCACCCGGACGCGGACGACGAATCGGTTCCGCGTCCGTCGTCCGCGACGGTCAACTCGATCGTCGCCGGTCCGTAGTTCAGATGCACTCGCACGGCTCGAACCTCCGGTCCCGCGTGTTTGCCTACGTTGGTCAACGATTCCTGAATCACACGGTAGATCACCAGCTGCAGACCGGGCGGCAACTCGACGGGCTCGCCCGTCACGCGATAGTCGACCGGAATGCCCACCGCCCGCGATCGCTCGACGAGCCCGTCGAGCTGGACGACACCCGGTGCAGGTACCCGGTCGACCGGATCGTCGGAGTGCAGAACGGTGAGCATCGACCGCATCTCGGTCATTGCTTCTCGCCCGGTGTCTCGAACGGTCTCCATTGCCGCGGCGGCCGCATCGGGATCCTGCCGGACGGTGCCTGCGGCACCCTCCGACAACAACACGATCGCGCTCAGGCTGTGGGACACGATGTCGTGTATCTCGCGGGCGATCCGGGTTCGTTCGGCCGCGGCAGCGTCCCGCTCCACCTGCTCGGCGCGGAGCTGCAGGCTGTGGACGTACTCGTTGCGGACGCGCGCCAGCATTCCGGTCAGCCACGCGATCGCCACGATCAGCACCAGCAGCCCTACGTCACCGAGGGACATGCTGTACCGCTCCATCGACGGCATCGTCATCGTGATCGTCCACACCGCCACCGCGACGGCCGCAGGAACCGAGTTCGACGGCGGCCGACTTCGAGCGACGGCGTGCAGAGCGGGAACGAGCATCACATCTGCGACCAGCAGCTCCACCCCGAGCGCGAGTTGCAGATAGGCGGTCGCCACAATCACCGAGAACATCGACAAGGGGCGACGGCGATGGAAGACATACGGCAGACACAGTCCGACCGGCAGGGCATATGCAATCCAAGAGACCGCACTGTCAGGGACCGCGAATCCCTGCACGGGCAGGTTGTAGGCAAAGACCGCAGCTGCGACAGCGCAGTCCAGAAACCTGTGATTGCGCCGGCTCGACCGGGCATCATCGATCACCGTCATCGCCCGATACCGTACTGGACAAGCGCATTCGGGTCACGTCGCTACCGTCGGAAACTACGACACCTCCCGTCGACGCGGCTCTTCACGAGCCCCGTCGCTGCCTTTCCCGCCACTGACGGGCCGTGCTGTTCGGGCAGGGCGCAGAACTGGCTACGGAGCCAGGCGCGACAGGTTCTTCGAGATGCTCGACGTCAATGCCTTACCGACGATCGCGGCGAGTCCGGGGACGGGCGCGTCGAATCCGATCGTGTAATCGAGTTCGGTGCCGCCGTCGGTGGTGGGGGTGAACCTCTGCACGCCCCAGTGGCCGCGTAGTGGACCACCCTTGGTGATGCGGTACTCGATCAGAGAGTTCGGCTCGGAGACGATGGTGGTTTCCTCGAACGCGGGCATCGGCCCGAGCTTGAGGCTGCGGGTGGAGCCGACTCCGTTGCGCGATGTATCGCCGTCGCGCACGCGGTCGATCTTCGCCATGAACAGCGGCCCGAGGTTCTCGTGTTCGGACAGCGCCGCGAACACGACCTCGGGTGGGGAAACGAACCGGTGGGTGACGTGGACGCGGGTCGGGGTCGGCATGGTCGTGAAGTCCGTTCGCTCGGGGTCGGCAGAGTCGACTCACAGTAGCGTCGACAGAGCAAAGAAAAGGGACCCACTCGATCGAATCGAGTGGGTCCCTTTCGGTGGTCCAACTGTCGGGGTGGCGGGATTCGAACCCACGACCTCTTCGTCCCGAACGAAGCGCGCTACCAAGCTGCGCCACACCCCGTGTACCGCTGGAGAAGTCTAACTCACGACTGCCTCGGAACGCGAAACGCCCTCGTCGGAGACGTTTTTCGGACCCATTCTTGGGGCCGGAGTCAGCGTGATCAGGGTGGCCTCGGGCCGGCAGCAAAAGCGTGCGGGCGCGTACGGCGAGGTTCCGATTCCCGCGGAGACGTGCAGCTGGGTGTGCGCGCCCCACTTGGACGGGCCCTTGACCCGCGAACGGTCGATCTCGCAGTTGGTCACCAGTGCGCCGTAGAACGGCAGACACAGCTGCCCACCGTGCGTGTGACCGGCGAGGACGAGGTCGTAACCGTCCTGAGCGAACTTGTCCAACACCCGCGGCTCCGGCGAATGCGTGATGCCCAGGCGCAGGTCGGCCAACGGATTGGGCTGACCGGCGATGGTGTCGTATCGATCGCGCTTCAGGTGGGGATCGTCGACGCCCGCCGCCGCGATGCGTACCCCAGCGACCTCGAGCTCACGACGCACGTGAGTGACGTCGAGCCAGCCGCGCTCGGAGAACGCCGCCCGCAGATCGCGCCACGGCAGCGATTCACCGGTCGTGCGCTTGTGGTTCTTGTCGAAATACTTGAACGGGTTCTTCGGCTTGGGTGCGAAGTAGTCGTTGCTGCCGAACACGAACAGGCCCGGCCGGGCGAGCATCGGCCCCAACGCCTGCACGACGCTGGGGACGGCGCGCTGGTGGGAGAGGTTGTCGCCGGTATTGACGACCAGATCGGGCTCGAGCCGGTCCAGTTCACGCAGCCAGTTCTGCTTCATCCGCTGGCCCGGCATCATGTGCAGGTCGCTGATGTGCAGCACCCGCAGGGTCGCCGAACCCGGCTCCAACACGGCCATGGATGTCTCGCGCAG
Organism: Rhodococcus sp. 14-2483-1-1; assembly: GCF_002259335.1. Classification (NCBI taxonomy): domain Bacteria; kingdom Bacillati; phylum Actinomycetota; class Actinomycetes; order Mycobacteriales; family Nocardiaceae; genus Rhodococcus; species Rhodococcus sp. 14-2483-1-1. Next base: position 285,879 of record NZ_NPFX01000014.1, read on the forward strand.
AGTGAAGGCATTGCGCTCGATGAGGGTGGCGTATCCGAGCCCCAACGCCGCCGCGCCTGCAGTCCCGATCACGGAACTCTTCAGCGGAGCTGCTCGGACTGCATCGCGAGCCTGTTCTGCAGCAGTGCGCAGTTGCGTGGAGGCGCTGCGCAGTTGCGCCGAGGTACGGAGAAACGAGGGACTGAATTGTGCGGACACCTCATCCACGATACGGCAGCAACCGGATATGGACGTGCGAGCCGACGACTGCGCCGCGTAGCGTTTCCGCCATGTCCGAACTCAAGGCCCGCCTCCGTACCGACCTCACCGCAGCGATGAAGGCGAAGGACAAACTCCGCCTGGCTACGCTGCGCATGATTCTCGCCGCCATCCAGACCGAGGAGGTCTCCGGTAAGGAGGCCCACGAGTTGACCGACGACGACGTGCTGAAAGTGCTTGCCAAGGAAGCGAAGAAGCGCGGCGAATCGGCCGAGATCTACACCCAGAACGGCCGCGGCGAACTTGCGGCGAACGAGCATGCCGAGGCGCAGATCATCAACGAATACCTGCCCACCCCGCTCACCGACGAGGAGCTGGCCACCATCGTCGACACCGCCATCGCGCAGGTGGCCGAGGACCTCGGTGAGCGACCGGCGATGAAGCAAATGGGTCAGGTCATGAAGATCGCGTCGGGACTCGCAGCGGGTAAGGCCGACGGATCGCGACTTTCGAAGGCAGTCAAAGACCGCCTGTAGTGCGCTCCGCGCAGTGGTGCGGTCATGTCCCCTCTGGGGCACACAACCGCACCACTGCCGCAGGCACTAGCGAGGAGCCGTCAGACCGGGGATCGCCGGAATCTGGATGCCCGGCGGTAGTTCCGGTATCTGGATGTTCGGCAGCGCAGGGGCCGGAGCCGGGGCCGGTCGAACCGAGCCGTCGCTGACGTAGATCGTGATGTTGGACCCCGGTACCGCCGAACCCGACGGTGAGGTCGACACCACGGTGCCGCGTGCAGCCTGGTCGGCCGTCGTCACCGCCGTCACCTGGAAGCCCGCACCCTGCAGCGTGGACGTCGCAGACGACTGGCTCTGACCGGTGACATCGGGAACCTGACCGTTGGCGGAGCCACGGACGTACTTCTGGTCGACGGGTGGCAACGCGACGGGACCGTAGTTGTTGGCGATCGGGGTCATGGCGTCGAACCACGTCCGCGCCGGCTCGTTACCGCCGTACAGATTGCCCGAGCCGCATGGCCGCAGCGGGAACGAGCAGATCTCGCTGGGCGTCGGCGAATCACCGTAGGTGTACACGGCGGCGGCGTAGTTGTTGGTGAACCCGAGGAAGCCCGAGGATCGGTTCGACTCGGTGGTACCGGTCTTACCGGACATCGGCAGGTTCCAGCCGGCGGATGCGGCGGCGGACGCTGATGTGCCGCCTGCCTGGTCGTCCTTGCTCATCGCGTTGGCGAGGGTGTTCGCCAGGCCAGGCTCGACGACCTGCTCGCAGGCCTGGTGCGCGACCGGAACGGGCTTCCCGTCTCGGTCGAAGATCGAATCGATCGGGGTGGGCGGGCACCATTTGCCGCCGGAGGCGAGGGTGGCAGCCACGTTGGACAGTTCCAGCGGGTTGACCCAGGTCGGTCCGAGGGTGAACGAGCCCAGGTTCTGACTCTTCTGGAAATCGGCCATCGACTGGTCGGTGCCCGACGAACCCGGGTCGGTGTACGAGCGCAGGCCGAGGCGAACGGCCATATCGACCGTCGGCGTGACGCCTACCGACTCGATCAGCTTGACGAACGCGGTGTTGGGGGACTGAGCCAGCGCGTCGGTGATGGACAGCGCGGGTGGGTAGTTGCCCGCGTTCTCCACGCAGTACGTGGAAGCGGGGCAGTTTCTGGCACCGCCGTCGCCGACTCCCTTGACCTCCACGCGCTTGGGAACCTGCAGCGTTGCGCTGGTGCCCAGTCCACGCTCCATGGCTGCGGCCGTGGTGAAGATCTTGAAGATCGAGCCCGCTCCGTTGCCGACGAGGGAGTGCGGTTGCGGCTGCACGGTCTCGTCGTCGTCGGCGTTGAGGCCGTAGGTACGGCTGCTGCCCATCGCCAGAACTCGGTGCTGGTCCTGGCCGGGGGCGACGACGTTCATGACAGTGGCGACGCCGTCGAGGTTCGGGCTGGTGTTCTCGACCAGCGCGGCCTTGGTGGAGTTCTGCACTGCGGGGTCGAGCGTCGTGCGGATGAGGTACCCGCCCTTGTCGATCTGTTCCTGACTGATTCCGGCCTGGGCGAGGTACTGCAATGCGTAGTCGCAGAAGAATCCGCGGTCACCTGCCGCGATACATCCGCGGGGCAGGGTCTGGGGGACCGGCAGTACACCGAGCGGCTCGGACTTGAGGGCCGTCAGTTCTGCAGCACGCTCGGGCAGGTTCTGAATCATCGTGTCGAGCACGGTGTTCCGGCGCTCGAGCACGCCCTCCTCGTTGGTGTACGGGTTGAGGGCCGAGCTGGACTGCACCATTCCGGCGAGCATCGCGGCCTGGACGGCGCTGAGCTGGCTGGCGTCGATGCCGAAGTAGGTCTGGGCCGCGTCCTGGATGCCGAAGGACGCGTTACCGAACGGCACCAGGTTGAGATACCGGGTGAGGATCTCGTCCTTGGTGAGCTCTTTGTCGAGCGTCAGCGCCATCCGGATCTCGCGGATCTTGCGGGCGGGTGTCGTCTCGATCGCGGCACGACGCTCGGCGTCGGTCTTGGCCACCACCAGCAGTTGGTAGTTCTTCACGTACTGCTGATCGATGGTGGACGCACCCTGCTCCACCTGGCCACTGGTGGTGTTGGTCAGGAACGCGCGCAGCGTGCCCTGCCAGTCCACACCTCGGTGTTCGGCGAAGCGTCGGTCCTCGATCGAGACGATGGCGAGCTTCATCTCGTTGGAGATCTTGTCGCTCGGTACCTCGAAACGGCGCTGCTCGTACAGCCAGGCGATGGGTGTGCCGTTGACGTCCGTCATCGTCGAGACGGCAGGTACTGCTCCCTCGACCAGCTCGGCCGACACGTTGTCGACGGTATCGGCGGCTCGGTTCGAGGCGTACCCGAATCCTCCGGCCATGGGGAACATCACGCCGGCGAGCAACGCACCGGCGAGTGCTGAACATCCGGCGAGCTTCGCCACGGTTTTTCCGACTGACACAGAGCACAGCGTACGTGGGTACTGCTCGGACCGGCATCAGGCCCGCATGCGCTGTGTGCTGCGCCCCTGCTCGGGACGGCCGTACCAGAAATGTGACCTCGCCGTCTTGCATTCGCGGCTCGCTTTACCTAAATTATGAGCACGGTGTGATTCACGTAACACTTGATAATGATTGTGGGGCAGCTCTTAGAATTTGTGCTTCGCCAGCGAGGTACAAACCTTCTTGGAGCCTCCGGGACGTCCAGCGAGGACGACCGACACGCAAAGGGGTATCCGCATGCATACGACAACCGCGCCGACGCGACTCGATGTAGAAGAAGCAGAAGCACGCATCGCCTGGGTGTCGCACGCCCGCTGCAAGGGCACGGACCCGGATCAGCTCTTCGTCCGAGGCGCGGCGCAGCGCAAGGCCGCGACGATCTGCCGGCACTGCCCGGTGCTGATGCAGTGCGGTGCGGATGCACTCGACAACCGAGTGGAGTTCGGCGTGTGGGGCGGCATGACGGAACGCCAGCGTCGGGCGCTGCTCAAGCAGCACCCCGAGGTCGACTCCTGGTCCGAATTCTTCGAGACCCAGCGCCAGCAGCAAGCGGCTATCTAGCCCCCGCCGGGCCCGGCAGGTCCACAGCCTGCCGAGCGCGGCCGATCTAACCCTTGCGGGTCAGCTGATCGGCCACCGCACGTAGCGCGGCAAGGTCGGAGACCTCGAAGGGCAGGGAGGGAACACCGACGATCGGGACGCGGGGGTGCGCACCGGTGAAGCGTCGAAGCAGCCGCACCTCACGCGCCGCCGTCACAGCACGTTGCGCGTGAATGCGGAGAACCGCAGCGGTCAGCGTCGAGCCCGGGTCGTCGATCCGATCGAGCAGGTCTGCGGCAGTGGCAGCATGATCGGCCTGCACCGAAGACAGAGTCGGGTGCGTCCGGTTCACCACGAGCCCGGCCAACGGCATCTTCTCCGCCGAGAGGCGTTCGACGAAGAACGCCGCCTCCCGCAATGCGTCGGGCTCCGCGGCAGCAACGACGAGGAAGCTGGTGCCGTCCTCGCGTAGCAACTGGTAGGTGCGCGTCGCACGTTCGCGGAATCCGCCGAACATCGAATCCAGTGATTGGACGAAAGCCGATGCGTCCGAAAGCATTTGGCTTCCGATGACGGTGGAGACACCGCGCATCGCCAAACTCATCGCGCTGGTGACCACCCGGGTGATGCCACGGCCGGGAGCGGTGAGAAGCCGGATGAACCGGCCGTCGAGGAAAGAGCCGAGCCGCTGCGGTGCATCGAGGAAATCCAGTGCATTGCGCGACGGGGGAGTGTCCACCACGATCAGATCCCACGACGAATCCAGGGACAACTGCCCCAGCTTCTCCATCGCCATGTACTCCTGCGTGCCCGAGAAAGACGACGCCACAGTCTGATAGAACGGGTTGGCCAGGACCTGCTCGGCCTTCTCCGGCGTCGAATGCTCGATGACCATCTCGTCGAACGTGCGCCGCATGTTCAGCATCATGGCGTGCAGCTCGCCCTTGGCGCCGGCACCCAATTTCACCGGCTGCGGGCTGTTGTCCAAATCGCCGAGACCGAGAGCCTGAGCCAGGCGGCGGGCCGGATCGATCGTCAACACCACCACGCGCCTGCCCTGCTCGGCGGCACGTAACGCCATCGCGGCGGCCGTCGTCGTCTTACCGACCCCGCCTGCCCCGCAGACCACGACGATCCTCGACGTGGGATCGGTCAGAATGCGATCGACGTCGAGTTCGGTTGCTACTGGTCGAGTCATCGGACACCCTGTTCTGCCAGCTTGGCGGCGAGCTCGTACAAGCCGCCGAGATCGACACCGTCGGCCAACATCGGCAACGACATGCGTGCGACGTCGAGTTCGTCGAGTTGAGTTGCGCTCTCCACCTGCGCCGAGAGTGTCGACGCGTGCTCGATCGATTCGGTGAGCAGACCCGCGAAGTCGGCCTCGGAGAGCGTGATTCCGGTTTTGGCGAGGCCGTCCTGGATGGCAGCGGCGTCGATGTCACCCTCGGCGATGGCTTCGAGCGAGTCGTCGGGCAGGAACGTCGGTTCGGTGCGGTTGACGATGACCGTGCCCAGCTGCAGATCTGCCGCCTCGAGTTCACGTACCGCGTCGGCGGTCTCCTGAACCGGCAGGGCTTCGAGCAGTGTGACGAGATGCACGACGGTGTCCGCCGAGTGCAGCAACCGAACCACGCCCTCACTCTGCGAACGCACCGGGCCGCCCTTGGCCAGATCGGCCATGGCCTTGGTGACGTCGAGGAAGTTCCCGATTCGACCGGTCGGCGGCGAGTCCACGACGACCTCGTCGTACGCGCGGTTTCCCTTCTTGTCGGTCCGCACCACACATTCCTTGACCTTGCCGGTCAGGAGCACGTCGCGCAGACCTGGTGCGATGGTCGTCGCGAACTCGATGGCACCGATCTTGCGCATCGCGCGGCCGGCGAAACCGAGGTTGTAGAACATGTCGAGGTATTCGAGGAACGCGGTCTCGATGTCGATGGCCAGCGCGTAGACCTCACCGCCGCCGTCCGCCGAGGCCACGCGTGTCTCCACGGGTGGCAGCTGCGGCACGTCGAACAGCTGCGCGATTCCCTGCCGTCCCTCGACCTCCACCAGCAGTACCCGTCGGCCGCCGGCGGCGAGCGCCAACGCCAACGCGGCGGCGACCGTCGACTTGCCGGTGCCGCCTTTACCGGACACGAAATGCAGCCGCGCGGCATCTGCCTTCGCCGGCCATCCCTCTTCGTTCGATGTACCCACGTCTCGACCATATAGAGACTCGATGCCGGTCGTCCGACGGAACCGGCAATCCCGTCTTCGCAGTGACGCGCCCCTCGTGTTCGGCCGAACGATAGGGTCAACAGTCATGAGCGAAAAGATCATCTGGGAGTACTTCACCGCGCCGGTGCTGATTCACGCCACCAAGCAGATTCTCGACAACTACGGTTCCGAGGGCTGGGAACTCGTCACGATCATGGCGGGACCGAACGGCGGCGACACGCTGGTCGCGTACTTCAAGCGTCCGAAGGCCTGAGCGCAGATGACCGACTGGAGCGAACGGCTCTCCGAGCTGGGCATCGACCTGCCGGACGTGGTTCCGCCGTTGGCGGCGTACGTCCCGGCAGTGCAGGTGGGTTCCCTCGTCTACACCTCGGGTCAGCTGCCCATCGTGGACGGGAATCTGACGTCCGCGGGCAAGGTCGGCTCCGACGTCTCGGCGGAGGACGCCACCGCAGCGGCGCGCATCTGTGCGTTGAACGCGCTCGCCGCGGTCCATGCGCTCGTCGGAATCGACTCGATCGCACGCGTGGTCAAGGCCGTCGGATTCGTGGCGTCCGCCCAGGGGTTCACCGGTCAGCCCGGGGTGATCAACGGGGCGTCGAACGTCATCGGTGAGATCTTCGGTGACGCAGGCAAGCATGCCCGCTCGGCTGTGGGTGTAGCCGAATTGCCCCTCGGTGCTTCGGTGGAAGTGGAGCTCATCGTCGAACTGCGGTAGTCGCCGTTCCGTGGAGGGCGGCGCAGGTCTCGTCGATCGCCGAACGCAGCATGTTCGCGTAGTCGGCGTGGTCGGGGACGGTCGTCGGGCATGCCGCCACGCAGACGGTGACCAGATCGCCGTACCCGTAGACGGCGTGGCTGACGCTGCAGCCGGGCCCGAGCGCGGCGACGCCCGAACACGACTGCGCTCGGGCCGAGCCCAGTGTGAGGTCGAGGCTCGTGCGGTTGACGCTGGTCACGACCGTATGAGTGGTGACCCGATCGGGTGTCCCGGTGCGAGGGGCCGTGCGCCGACCGTGGCGGCCGAAGGCGAGCATCAGAGCCGCTGGATAGACCTCGGCGGATCGAGTTGCATCGAGGTGGCGGTGATCGGTCACGTGTTCGCGCTGGAGTGCCAGTGATTCCCCGATGGCCGACGCTCGTCGGGTCGCATCGGCAAGCTGCGGGTGCAGAGTCACGGCCGCGGGCAGGGTGCGATTGACGGCAGGCCACGGTACCGACGCCGAGAGGGCGGTGGGGACGAGCGCTCGGAGGTCGTCTCGGTCCGGTTCTCCGTGGGCCGCGCAGTACTCGGCCAGCGCAGCCCCGACGGCGGTGAGTGCGGTGACCGTCACGGTCGCCGGCCCACCCGTCCACTGCGACTTCGGGAACTGCAGCACGTGCACGGCCCTGGTCTCGTCGGGATGGGCATTGAATCTCGCGGCCTCGACCGGCGCGGGTACCACCAGCTCCCCGTCTCGCACCGCGGCCAAGTACTTCTTCTGGGCGCGCACCATCGGGATCTGCGACCTCGCCCAACGGAGCGGCAGCAGCACGGCACCTTTCGCAGCGTCGTACCGAGGGCGCGCACGCGACGCCACCGGGTCCGGGAGAGCCGTGTTCTCGGTGTTCTCGCCGCGACCGAACAGGGCGCGGGCGATGTGGGTGCCCACCGATCCGTCGGACATCGCATGACTGATCTGGACGACGACGACAGTGGCCGCTCCCCGTACTCCCTCGGCTTGCGACAGTCCCCGGCCGACATGAATTTTCCACGCCCGATCCGTCGCGTCGATCGGAACGCTCGACAGTTCTGCCAGGAACGACTCGACCGTGTGCCGGCCATCGGACAGGTCGTGATCCACCAGATGGTCGCGAACAGGGTGCGGATCACGGATCCATCGAGGAAATTCCCAGTGCCCCGGTGCTTCGCAAATGCGAATCCCCAACCTCGGAACGAGCCGAGCGCGATGTTCGACATGCGCCGCCACCTGGTGAAAACTCGGTGGATCGGCGTCTCCGGAGTCGAAAACGATCGCCGTGTACTGATCCATCGAACGGTGAGGAGCCGAGGCGAAATGAAACATCGCGTCCTTGACGTCCATCATGGTCATGGATTCAGGGTGCCCACTCCCGCGCCCGATCAATCACCTTCTGCAGATGCAGGCCTCGGTGTACCGAGCATTCGTGATCGACACCCGACTCGACCGACTCGAGGAATTCGTCCAGCAACACGGCGAAGCAATCGGTCGACGAGGTCGATCGATCGGTGAGGGTCTCGACTCCGTCGGTGCCGCTCAGCTCGATGCGCATGAGCGACGGCATGATCGGCGTCCGCAGCGACAACTGCACTGTGCTGCGGGCACCGCCCTCGTGTTCGAGCAGCACCGTCCAACTGTCCGATGCCACCTCGCGGTGCGAATAGGCAACGCGTGCAATGGTTCCCAGCGCAGCGTCGAGTAGGTCGAACACGTGTGGCCCGATGTCGAGTATCGCCCCGTCGTCGTGTCGCCACTGCGAATTGGCGTATGCCCCGCCGAGAATCGCCCCGGAGAACCAGGTTCCCGATCCTGCTGCCCAGGTACGTCCGGCCGTCGCGTCGAGGAATTGTCTTGTCTCCGGAGCGAATCGGAGAGTCAAGGTCACCATCGACCGCACTCCGGCCGCCGTGACGGCCGCGGCAAGTTCCTCGGCCTCGGCCACGGTTGCCGCAATCGGCTTGTCCAGCAACACATGTTTGCCTGCCTGAACTGCGCGCAATGCGTACCCGGCCTGCACGGCGGGCGGTACTGCGAACGCCACCGCGTCGACTGCGCCCAACAATGCGTCGAACGAGTCGAAGACCGGCGCTCCCAGTTCGGCCGCGGCGTCCGGTCTGCGTGCCCACACGCCGGTGAAGTCCACACCCGGGTGAGCGAGCAGCGAGGGGGCTTGAGTCTTGCGAGCCCATGGGCCCGCTCCGACGAGTCCGATCTTCATGAGAGTCGACGGTAGTCCTCGTCACCGCGGCCTGGGGCGGGCGACCTACAGTGTTTCAATGGCCGACTCGAACCCCCAGCATCCCGCGTACGGACTTCTTCGGCAGGTGACGCCGACCGCGTCGGTTCTGCTCGCCGACAACCCGGGCAAGATGACTCTCGACGGAACGAACACCTGGATCCTGCGTGCACCGGGTGCCGAGGAATGCATCGTCGTCGATCCGGGTCCGAAGGACCGAGCACATCTCGACGCCGTCGCCGCGTCGGGCACGGTGGTGCTGACGCTGGTGACCCATCGCCACACTGATCACACAGGCGGAGTGAAGCGCTTCCACCGCAAGACATCCGCTCCGGTGCGCGCTCTGGGGGAGAAGTTTCTGCACGGGGACGGCGCGACGTTGGCCCACGGCGAGGTCATCGAGGCGGCCGGATTGCGGATCGAGGTCCTGCACACGCCCGGACACACAGCGGATTCGGTGAGCTTCGTGCTCGATGACGCGATCCTGACCGGAGACACGATCCTCGGCCGCGGCACCACGGTGCTCGACCCGAAGGACGGCTCCCTCGCGGACTACCTCGAGTCGTTGGACCGACTGGAATCAGCAGGTGCCGGAAAGACGGTGCTGCCCGGGCACGGACCCGAACTACCGGACGCCGCCGAGGTGGCGCGAGCGTATCGCGCCCACCGTCAGCAGCGGTTGGATCAGGTTCGCGCGGCGCTGGTCGAGATCGGCGAGAACGCGAAACCGATGCAGGTGGTACGCCACGTCTATTCGGACGTGGACAAGAAGCTATGGCCGGCTGCGCGGATGTCGGTCAAGACGCAGCTGGCCTACCTTCGTGAAAGCAGCTAGCTAGCGAGCTGCTGTCCCGACGGAACTCGGCCTAGCGAGCTCTTCGGGCCAAACGCTCGGAGTCCGAGATCAGCACGGACTTGCCCTCGAGGCGCAACCATCCGCGGTGTGCGAAGTCGGCGAGTGCCTTGTTGACGGTCTCGCGAGAGGCACCGACGAGCTGAGCGATCTCTTCCTGCGTCAGGTCGTGGGTCACGCGAAGCGATCCCGCTTCCTGTGTGCCGAAGCGCTGCGCGAGCTGCAGCAGTGCCTTCGCGACACGTCCGGGGACGTCGGTGAAGATGAGGTCGGCCAGGTTGTTGTTGGTGCGGCGCAACCGGCGAGCCAGAACGCGCAGCAACTGCTCGGCGATCTCGGGGCGCTGGTCGATCCAGTCCTTGAGCGCGGCGCGGTCCATGCTGACCGCGCGCACCTCGGTGACCGTGGTGGCCGAGGACGTACGGGGGCCGGGATCGAAGATGGAGAGCTCGCCGAACATGTCCGACGGTCCCATGATCGTCAGCAGGTTCTCGCGGCCGTCGGGAGAGCGTCGTCCGAGCTTGATCTTGCCGGAAACGATGATGTAGAGCCGGTCTCCGGGCTCACCCTCGTTGAACACGACGTGTCCGCGGGGGAAATCGACAGGCTGCAGCTGCTTCGTCAGGGCCGCAACCGCAGAGGGTTCGACTCCTTGGAAGATGCCGGCCCGTGCCAGGACGTCGTCCACTTGCGCTCCTTTAGGGATGTCGACGATGCGGCAAACCCGCACCACCGAAGGCGTTTGTACACAGTCGTGCCACCCACCGAACTGCGTGGGCAGTTCAGGCGTCGAAGCCGGTGCAATGTTCAAACACAACAATTACCTCAGGGGAGTCTACTTCGACTCGGTCGAAACCGAGTGATCGACGCCACCACAGGTTGCCAGAGCTATTGAGTGTGTGTTCCCGTTCACCGAAAATTCATCGAAATCGCGGCCTATCGGACAAATTGGTTGCTCAGCTGGCGCGTTGGTCGACCATGCCGTCGCGCGTGTCGATGGTCCGCGGTGGGGCCTGCCGACGCTTGCGGGTGTTGAAACGAGCCAGCGCGTGCGGGAAGCCTTCGTTGGCCAGTGTGGCGACCTCGGACTTGCTCGCCTGATCGAGGAACTCCTCTACTTCGTGCTCCCGGACGCCGAGCTTGCTGAGCCGGAACTCGACGCGCTCCATCGCGAGTGCGAAGAGCATGAGTAGTACCGGAAAGAGCACCACGGCGAGTCCTTGCATACCGGCCAGTTAACACCGAAAAGGTCTCGATACAAACACAGCTCGGTGCGGTCGCGTAGTTCGTTACGCATTCTTGTCCGTACAGTTGTGGAGTGGATTCGACAGCTCCGAAACGCCCCGACGTGCGCAAACGCGGGGAGACGCACCTCGGGCTCGTGCGTCGAGCTCGGCGAATGAATCGGACGCTCGGGGTCGCCTTTCCGCACGTGTACTGCGAACTCGACTTCACCACGCCCCTCGAACTGGCCGTGGCGACCATCCTGTCCGCTCAGTGCACCGACAAGCGCGTCAACATGGTCACCCCGGCACTGTTCGTGAGATACCGCACAGCCCGCGACTACGCCGAAGCGGACCGCACCGAACTCGAGGAGTTCATCCGCACCACGGGGTTCTATCGGAACAAGGCCAACTCGTTGATCGGTCTCGGGCAGAAGCTGCTGGAGAACTTCGACGGCGACGTGCCGGCGAGTCTGAAAGACCTCGTCACCCTTCCGGGTATCGGCCGCAAGACGGCCAACGTCGTTCTCGGCAACGCGTTCGACGTACCCGGCATCACGGTCGACACCCACTTCGGTCGGCTGGTGCGGCGCTGGCAGTGGACGGAGGAAGAGGACCCGGTCAAGGTCGAGCACGCGGTCGGTGCACTGATAGAGCGCAAAGAGTGGACCGTGCTCTCGCATCGCGTCATCTTCCACGGTCGACGCGTCTGCCACTCCCGTACTCCGGCGTGCGGAGTGTGCGTCCTCGCCAAGGACTGCCCGTCGTTCGGCCTCGGTCCGACCGATCCGGCCGCCGCTGCAGCCCTGGTGAAGGGTCCCGAAACCGAACATCTTCTCGCCCTTGCCGGAATTGTGTCGTGAACAAGGCCGCTCTTCGCTGGTCTCTGGTTGCGCTCATTCTCGTCGTCGGGATGGTCTACGCGCTGTGGCCCCGCAGTGAATCTCCCGGCGCTCAGCGCTCGGACGGTCCCGGCCTCGGTCAGGCAGGACCGTCGACGGCCGAACGCCGCGCCGCCGACACACCCGAAGCTCTCGCACCGTTGCGACAGAACGCCGGTCTTGCCGCATGTCCGACGCCGTCCGGCACGTCAACGGGCCCGTTGACGGGCATCACACTCGAATGCATCGGCGACGGCTCGTACGTCGACCTCGGCCAAGCCCTGGCCGGCCGCCCCGCGTTGCTGAACATCTGGGCCTACTGGTGCGGACCCTGCGCGGAGGAACTGCCGTACATGCAGCAATACGCGGAGCGGGCGGGTGATGCCATCACTGTCCTCACGGTGCACAACGACGCCAACGAGGCGAACGGCCTCACTCGGCTCACCGATTACGGGGTCACTCTGCCCGGAGTTCAGGACGGCGGCGGCCGCGTCGCGGCCGCGGTGGGAGCACCGAACGTCCTGCCCGTATCCGTTTTGATATCTGCGGATGGCACTGTCGCCAAGGTGCTACCTCAACCCTTCACAAGCGTCGACGACATCGCCGACGCGGTGCGCGAGAACCTCGGAGTCGCGTCGTGAGCGCACCCGAGTGGCTCGGGCGCATGCTCGACGTCGCCGGCAGCGCGAACGGACTGACCGACACTACCGGCATCAACCCGGTGCTGCAGCGGCACGCGCAGCCTGCCGACCGAACCCGTTCCGCGGCGGTGTTGGTGCTGTTCGGCGGGCCGGCAGCCGCTGACCCGGCCGCTCCCGGCGGGCTACCAGCCGACGCCGACGTACTGCTGACCCAGCGCGCGTCGACACTGCGTGATCACAGCGGACAGATCGCCTTCCCCGGTGGTGCCACCGATCCCGGCGACGACGGTCCCATCGGTACGGCACTGCGGGAGGCGCAGGAGGAAACCGGGCTCGACCCCGCAGGCGTCGTCCCGCTGGCAACGATGCCCGGGATCTACGTGCCGCCGTCGCGCTTCGATGTGGTTCCGGTGCTTTCGTACTGGCAGGCCCCGAGTCCGGTTCGGGTGGTCGATGCCGGCGAAACCGAGCGGGTGGTGCGAGTTCCGTTGCGAGAGTTGCTCGATCCGGACAACAGATTCCAGGTGCGCCATCCCGCCGGCTACCAGGGCCCGGCCTTCTCGGTACAGGGAATGCTGGTGTGGGGATTCACGGGCGGTATTCTGGCGGGCCTGCTCGCTGTGTCGGGCTGGGAGTCCGAGTGGGACACGGGGGACATACGCGATCTGGAGGCCAGCTTGACTGCGGTAGGAGCGAGGCTCGATCGGTGACGGGTTCAGGGTGGGTCGATATCGCGGTGGTCGCCATCGCACTGTTGGCAGCAACATCGGGATGGCGGCAGGGTGCGGTGGCGTCGGCGCTGGCGTTTCTCGGCGTCGTGCTCGGGGCCGTTGCCGGCATTCTGGTGGCACCGCACGTGCTCGAGCACGTCGCCGGTTCGCGAATGCGGGTCTTCGTCGGCATCGCGTTGATCGTGGTGTTGGTGATCGTCGGTGAGGTGGCCGGCATGGTTCTGGGGCGCGCGTTGCGCAGCGGAATACATTCGCGCGCAGCCAGATCCGTCGACAGCACTATCGGGGCCGGTCTGCAGGCCGCGGCCGTTCTGGCTGCCGCGTGGTTGCTCGCCATTCCGCTGACGTCGTCGTCGCAGCCCGAGGTCGCCAGTGCGGTTCGCGGCTCGACGGTCCTGGGCAAGGTCGACGAGGTGGCACCCGACTGGTTGCGTCAGGTGCCCAAGGAATTCTCGGCGCTGCTCGATACCTCCGGATTGCCGGACGTCATCGGACCGTTCGGTCGCACGCCGGTTGCCGACGTCGCTGCTCCGGATTCCGGCATCGCCGCGGGTCCGATTCCGGTGGCGCTGCAGTCGAGCGTCATCAAGATCAACGGCATCGCGCCGAGCTGCCAGAAAGCACTGGAGGGCTCCGGCTTCGTCGTCGGCTCCGACCTGGTGATGACCAACGCGCACGTCGTGGCCGGCACGTCCGAGGTGACCGTCGATTCTCCCAACGGCCCACTCGACGCCGACGTCGTACTCTTCGACCCCGAAGAAGACGTTGCCGTGCTTCGTGTTTCGGAGCTGCAGGCACCGGTGCTGAACTTCGCGCCGACGCCGGCCGAATCCGGATCCGACGCCATCGTGCTCGGTTACCCCGGCGGCGGTCCCTACACGGCGAGCCCGGCCCGGATCCGCGAGATCATCAACCTCAGCGGCCCCGACATCTACCGCACCGGAACCGTCCAACGCGAGGTCTACACGGTGCGCGGATCGGTGCGGCAGGGCAATTCCGGTGGACCGCTGGTCAACTCGTCCGGTGAGGTTCTCGGTGTCGTGTTCGGTGCCGCTGTCGACGACCCCGACACCGGATTCGTGCTGACCGCGTCGGAGATCGCGGACGAGCTGGCGAGGAGCTTCGATGCGCCGGTCAGCGTGGGTACCGGCGACTGCATCGTCTGACCCTGTCGTCTAGCCGTCGCGCACGATGCGCAGGATCTCCTCGGACACCACGTCCGGTGCTTCCTGGTGCACGTAGTGCCCCACGTCCCGCACTGTTCGACGCGTCAGGCCCGGGGCCCAGTGCCGATCCCGATCGAGGGTGGTGGGCAGCACGTACGGGTCGAGGTCGCCGATGATCTGCGCGACGGGAATCGAGGTGCGCACGTCGACGGCATCCATGAAGCGGCGGCCGTCGGAACGGAACTGGCTGCGGAACGCCCAGCGCTGATATTCGAGCGCACAATGTGCGGCACCGGGAATGCGGATGGCAGAGCTCATCTTGGCTGCGGTGTCCGCAAAATCCTCGGTGCTCTTCCAGGCGGACCCGGCTCGACTACGCATCAGCTCTTCCACCGCGCCGCCGCCTCGACGCGTGAGCAGCCTCTCGGGCCGCAGCGGAACCTGGTAGCGAACGAAGTGCGGCAGCAGAGCCGCGCGTTGTGCAGAATCCTTCAACACGGCGCGGCGCAGGGAGATGGGGTGTGGGGCGTTGATCAGCACCATCGAGCGCACCAGACGTGGATGCAGAGCCGAGCTGGCCCAGCAGACCAGTCCGCCGTCGGCGTGGCCGACGAACGTGGCGTTCGGGTAGCCGAGGGCTCGAATCAGGCCGACGATGTCGCCGGCGAGGGTCCACCCGTCGTATCCGCGTGGGGGTTTGTCGGAGTCGCCGTACCCACGCAGGTCGACGGCGACGGCGCGCACACCGGACCGAGCGAGTGCGTCGAGTTGGTGTCGCCACGAGTACCAGAAATCGGCGAAGCCGTGCAGTAGGACCACCAGCGGCGCGTTCGGTTCGTGTTCGCCGACTTCGACGATGTGGAACCGGATTCCGTTGGCATGGATATCGCGATGGATCCACTGTCCCGGGTAGCGGACCGTGGACGGATCGGGTTGATTCATACTGCTCGACTCGCCGGGCGTCGACTACTTCTTGTAGCCGGGAATTCCGGGGATGGACTCGTGCTGGTTCGGCAGTACCGTCGACGCCTGCTTGAGCGAGTCGATGGTCTTCTCGGGCTTGCGCAGCTTCTTGACTCTGCGATAGCCCAGGAAACCGAACAGCGCCGCGGCCAACACCATGACGGCGAACACGATGAGGAAGGCCGCCCAGCGGTAGAGCCACACGTCGAGCAGCTCCGCGGCGAAGAAGAAGAAGAAGAACGAGCTGAACAGCAACACCGTCAACGCGATGATGAAGAAGACGCTGCCCTGCAGACCCTTCTTGACCTCGCCGGTGACCTCGGCTTTGGCGAGAGCGACTTCGGCGCGCACGAGCGTCGAGACCTGGGTGGTGGCGTCCTTGACGAGATTTCCGATGCTGGCGCTACCAGGGGTGCGGGCATCGACATCGGTCAGAGGTATCGACGAAATCGTATTCGGGACGCCGTTTCCGTATCCCTTGTCATTGCTGACGCTCAACTCTCGACCCCTTGTAATCGCTCTGCTCGGTGTTGCGGAAGATCGTATCGACAGTAGTGCCTAGGTAGCAGGTTAACCGCTACGCGGCAGCCGAGCGATGCTCGGCCCGCCGATGGTTACCTCCCCGCCCGTCGAGACAAACACGGAAATGTTGCACCAATCGGCAACGAACAGACCGGGGGCGTGAAATTCTCAGGTGTTCATCAGGTAATTTCCAGGGAACTTCCCTCTTCAGGAGCAATTCGTGAGTTCACCACACGCCGTCACGGACGACGGCGCAATTCCCGCACCTCAGGTGCCTCGGTCGCGCATCGTGATCGCCTCGATGGTCGGCACGTCGATCGAGTTCTTCGACTTCTACATCTATGCCACCGCCGCCGTGCTCGTCTTCCCCCGCCTGTTCTTCCCCGCGGGCAACGACACGACCGCGTTGCTCGCGTCGTTCGCGACGTTCGGTTTGGCGTTCGTGGCGCGACCCATCGGCTCGATTCTGTTCGGCCACTTCGGCGATCGCATAGGACGAAAGGCGACCCTCGTCGGGTCCCTGCTGACGATGGGTGTCGCGACATTCGCGATCGGACTCCTGCCGACGTACGCCGCGGTGGGTCTGTGGGCACCGGCTCTGCTTGCGATCATGCGCTTCACCCAGGGCGTCGGCCTCGGCGGTGAGTGGAGCGGTGCGGCGTTGCTGGCCACCGAAACCGCCAAGCCGGGCAAGCGAGCCTGGGCGGCGATGTACCCGCAGCTGGGCGCTCCGATCGGCTTCTTCTTCGCCAACGGCATCTTCCTGCTCATCGTCATCGCGACCGGCTACGACTCCGCGAACTCCGGCACCGACCACGCGTTCCTCACGTGGGGCTGGCGTATCCCGTTCCTGCTCAGCGCGATCATGGTGATCATCGGCCTGTACGTCCGACTCAAGCTCGAGGAGACGCCGGTGTTCAAGCTGGCCGTCGAGCGCGGCCAGAAGGTCAAGACCCCGTTGGCTCAGGTGTTCAAGACCAGCTGGCGTCAGCTGATCATCGGTACCTTCGTCATGCTCGCCACCTACACGCTGTTCTACATCATGACCACGTGGGTGGTCAGCTACGGAACGGGCAAGGTGGCCGACGTCAACGGTCCCAAGCTGGCCATCCCGTACACGGACTTCCTGGAGCTCCAGCTCATCGCGGTGCTGTTCTTCGCGGCCCTGATCCCGGTCGCCGGGCTGCTCGCCGACAAGTACGGCCGACGTCCGACGCTCATCGTCATCACCGCGGCGATCGTGCTGTTCGGTCTGTCGTTCCATTGGTTCGCCGACCCGTCGTCCGCGTCGGCAGGCAAGATGCTGGTGTTCATGTGCGTCGGCCTCGGACTGATGGGCCTGACGTTCGGACCCATGAGTGCCGTTCTGCCCGAGCTGTTTCCGACCAACGTGCGCTACACCGGCTCGGGAATCTCGTACAACACCGCGTCGATCCTCGGAGCAGCAGTGGCACCGTTCATCGCCACCTGGTTGGTGAGCAGCTACGGCGTCGGCTGGGTCGGCGTCTACCTGGCCATCGCTGCAGCCCTGACACTGATCTCGCTGATCATCATGAAGGAAACACGAGACCAGTCGCTCGACAGCGTGTAGACGGTATGGAGGTCTTGGCTGGGGCCTCTCCGCATGTAAGCGTGGGTTGCCGACAGGAGTGGGTCCTGGCCGGTAGAGCCACAGATGTGGGAGGCCCCAGTGAAGACTCATCGTACGAGTGTCGGTTTGGATGTGCACGCACGATCGGTGGTGGCGTGCGGTTTGGATGGCGAGAGCGGCGAGTTGTTCGAGCGTCGCATGTCGCCTGATCACAAAGAAATCCTGGAGTGGATCCGTGCGCTGCCAGGATCGGTACATGTCGTCTACGAGGCGGGCCCGACCGGTTTCGGTCTGGCCCGTTTTCTGTTGGCCGCCGGTGTCGATTGCGTGGTGGCGGCACCATCGAGAATTCAACGTCCCCCTGGTGACCGCATCAAGACCGATGCCCGTGACGCCCGACATCTGGCACGGTTGCTTCATTTGAGTTCTATTGTGCCGGTGCTGATTCCGAGTACCGAACAGGAGTCCGCTCGTGATCTGGTGCGAGCGAGGGAGGACTGCCGCGGCGATCTGGTGTCCGCACAGCATCGCCTGACACATGTGCTGCTGCGTCAAGGGATCATCTACAGCGGCGGCAAACCCTGGACCGCAGCCCACGATCTGTGGTTACGTCGCCAGCGGTTCGATTCACGTGCACTGCAGATCACCTACGACACCGCCTACGAGACCGTCATCGCCACCACCGAACGCCTGAATCGTCTCGATACCGCCATCGCGGACATGGCTGCGCATTCGTCGTTCACTCCGGTGGTGACCCGGCTGGGGTGCCTTCGTGGGGTGGCGACGTTGACAGCGTTCGGTTTGGCGACCGAGATCGGTGAGTGGGACCGGTTGACCGGCCGCTCGATCGGTGCGTTCGTCGGGTTGATCCCGACCGAGCATTCTTCCGGTGAATCCCGGTCGCAGGGCGGTGTCAGCAAAACCGGCAATGCTCACGTGCGCCGACTGCTGGTCGAGGCTGCCTGGCATCATCGCAAGCCGTATCGGCCGGGGCGTGAACTGGTGGCACGATGGAAGGCCTCGACTCCCAAAGCCAAAGCACGAGGACATCAAGCGAACCGGCGGCTGCACGCACGGTGGGAACATTTCGACGAACGCGGCAAACGTGCGGTGGTCGCCAATGCCGGGATCGCACGAGAGCTGGCCGGCTGGTGCTGGTCGTTGGCCACACTCGAGGAATGAGCTGAGCGTCGACGCCGAAGTAGCGATCTGCGTCGGGATAGATGTCCGGGATGAACGGTCGACGACGATGTGGGATGTGGCCGAGCGTCTGGGAGTGACCCGCTAGCCGCCTATGAGCAATCCTCAACTGCGCGTTGGGATCACGCTCGACTTACAGACTTGCGATCCACTCCAGCCGAAACAGTCCGTCCTGCGGTAACAAACCCGCGTATATGAGAGTTGACGACGCGTCGAACACTACGACACGCTCACCTCCCACTCGCATCGATCACCATCCCGGCAACAGGAAGCGGTGGCACACACGACGGTGCGTGCCACCGCTTCACCATGCCGTGGTTGACAGACCGACATCCATATGAGAGCGGCTGCGCCGCACGTGAGCGGAAATTCGTAGCAGGGGTCGAGTTTCCGCTCACGTGGTGGCCTCGAAGTCGTTGCAGTGCAGACAATTCGGGCATTATTCGGGTGACGGTGATGATTGACGGTCGATTTTCAGGAAGTTGACCGCACATCCTCAGGATCGAGGTCGACAGTGATCGACTGTGACCATCCAATCTGTGAGCGCCGATTCCGGACTCGACGTGAGTCGACCGCGTTGGGCGATGCCCACTCTCGCTGCCCTTCTCGTCGGAACAGCAGGGGCCTACGCCCTCGATCTGAACCGCGAGCACTGGGGTAATTCCTTCTATGCGGCGGCCGTTCAAGCCGGCTCGATCAGTTGGAAGGCGTTCCTGTTCGGTTCGTCCGATGCCGCGAACTCCATCACGGTGGACAAACCGCCTGCGTCGCTGTGGATCATGGAGCTATCGGTACGAATCTTCGGCCTCAACTCGTGGTCGCTGTTGTTGCCGCAGGTGCTGATGGCCGTGCTGAGCGTGGGAATCATGTACGCGATCGTCGCCCGTCGATTCGGATACGGGGCAGCGCTGATTGCGGGCGCGGTCTTGGCCACCACCCCGACCTTCGCACTGATGTTCCGCTACGACAATCCCGACGCCTTGCTCACCCTCACCCTGTTGGGGGCAGCGTGGGCGATGCTGCGTGCTCTCGAAGACGGACGCACTCGCTGGCTGGTGTTGACCGGCGCTGTCATGGGTCTCGGATTCCTGACCAAACAGCTGCAGGCGTTCCTCGTCGTTCCGGCTCTTGCCGTGGCCTACGCGGCGTTCGGTCCGCCCAAGCTCGGAACTCGACTTCTGCAGTTGCTGGCCGCCGGTGCCGCCGTGCTCGTCTCGGCTGGATGGTGGGTGGCGATCGTGCAACTGGTGCCTGCGGCGGACCGGCCGTGGGTCGGTGGATCGAAGACCGACAGCATTCTGGATCTGACCTTCGGCTACAACGGCTTGGGTAGGTTGACCGGTAACGAACACGCGGGCACCGCCGGATCGTCTGCCGGTGATGCAGCGCAGGCAGGCGGTTTCGGGCCGGGTGGGCACGGACCGCAGACGGGCATCACCCGAATGTTCGCTGCCGCCCAGGGTGGTCAGATCTCGTGGCTGATTCCGGCCGCACTGGTGCTCGTGGTCGCGGGAATCGTGTTGCGCGGCAGAGCTCCTCGGCGGGACTTTCAGCGTGCCTGGTTCGTGATGTGGGGGCTGTGGCTCGTCGGGTGTTCGGTGGTGTTCAGCTTCATGTCGGGCACCTTCCACCCCTACTACACGATCGTCGTCGCTCCGGCGATCGCCGCCATCGTCGGAGCGGCTGTCCGTGAGCTGTGGGTGAGGCGCGAAAAGGCCGCGTGGCGTGCGGTTCTGGTGCTGGCTTCGGCGATCACGACGGCTACCTCGTTCGTCTTTCTCGCCCGCACCCCCGAATTTCTGCCGTGGCTGCGGTGGGTGGTGCTGGGAGTCGGGGTTTTCGTCGCAGTGGCCCTGGTGTTCCGCCGGTCCCGATCGATCTCGATTGCACTGGGGGCGATGGCAATTGCGGTCGCTCTTGCCGGCCCCGTCGCGTACGTCGCCGATACCGTGGTCACTCCGCACACGGGAGGTGGCCCGTCGGCCGGGCCCGCGGTTGCGTCCGACCAGGCCGCGAATCGAAGTGGTCGAGGGGGTGAAGATGCCGAGCGGTCAACGCAATTCGGCTCTCCATCGGCTCCCGACGCGGAGCTGACCGCACTCCTCGAGGCAGATCCGCAGAAGTACACCTGGGCGGCGGCGACGATCGGATCCAATGCCGCCGCGGTCCTACAGCTCGCGACCGACGACCCGGTGATGCCGGTGGGCGGATTCTCCGGAACCGACCCGTCGCCCACACTCGACCAATTCGAGGCCGACGTGGCCGCGGGAAAGATTCACTACTTCATCGCGGGAACCGGCAAGACCAGGCCGTCGGCGATCGGTGACTGGGTGGCCGCGACCTTCGCGCCAAGGACCGTCGGTGATTACACGGTGTTCGATCTGAGTTCCTGAGGCAGTGGTGCGGTTGAGTGCCTCAGGGGGCACTCAACCGCACCACTGGCCGTCAGCGGCCTTTTTTGATTGCCTCGAACACCTTCGGGTCGACGAGGGTGGAGACGTCGCCGAGTTCGCGGCCCTCGGCCACGTCGCGCAGCAGTCGACGCATGATCTTGCCCGAACGCGTCTTCGGCAACTCCGGCACGATGGAGATCTCGCGCGGCCGGGCGATCGGCGAGATCTCCTTGGAGACCTGCGCTTTGAGTTCGGCGATCAACGCATCGCCGGTGTTCTCCTCGCCGGCGCGCAGGATGACGAATGCGACGATGCCCTGTCCGGTGGTGTCGTCGGCCGCTCCGACGACGGCGGCTTCGGCGACACTGTGATGGGTGACCAGTGCCGATTCGACTTCGGAGGTGGAGATGCGGTGGCCGGAGACGTTCATGACGTCGTCGACGCGGCCGAGGACCCACAGGGCGCCGTCGTCGTCGTACTTGGCGCCGTCACCGGCGAAGTACCAGCCTTCTTCGGCGTAGCGGGACCAGTAGGTGTCCTTGTAGCGGTCCATGTCGCCCCAGATGCCGCGCAGCATCGCCGGCCACGGCTCGTCGAGGACGAGGTAGCCGTTGCCGCCGTTGCCCAGTGGCTTGGCGTCGTCGTCGACGATCTTGGCCGAGATACCGGGCAGGGGGGTCATGGCGGAGCCGGGTTTGGTGGCGGTGACGCCGGGCAGCGGGGAGATCATGATCGCGCCGGTCTCGGTCTGCCACCAGGTGTCGACGATCGGGGCGGTGCCGCCGCCGACGACGTCGCGGAACCAGCGCCACGCCTCGGGGTTGATCGGTTCGCCGACGGATCCGAGCAGGCGGATCGAGGACAGGTCGTGGGCTTCGGGAATCTCCTTGCCCCACTTCATGAACGTGCGTACGAGGGTGGGGGAGGTGTAGTAGATCGAGACCTTGTACTTCTCGATGACGTTCCAATGCCGGTGCTCGTCGGGCGAATTGGGAGTTCCTTCGTAGACGACCTGGGTGGCGCGGTTCGAGAGCGGCCCGTAGACGATGTAGGAGTGTCCGGTGACCCAGCCGATGTCGGCGGTGCACCAGTAGACGTCGGTGCCGGCCTTGTGGTCGAAGACGTTGTGGTGGGTGTACGAGGTCTGGGTGAGGTAGCCGCCGGAGGTGTGGATGATGCCCTTGGGCTTACCCGTCGTGCCGGAGGTGTAGAGGATGAACAGGGGGTGCTCGGCCGGGAACGGCTGCGCCTCGTGCTCTGTCGACGCTTTCGCGACGGTCTCGTGCCACCACAGGTCCCGTCCGTCGGTCCACGCGACGTCGGAGTCGGTGCGCTTGACGACGAGGACGTGTTCGATCGAGGCCGCTCCGTCGACTGCTTCGTCGACGGTGTCCTTGATGGGGGCAGGTTTGCCGCGTCGCCATTGGCCGTCGGTGGTGATGACGAGTTTGGCTTCGGCGTCGTCGATGCGGGAGCGCAGTGCGGTGGCGGAGAAGCCGGCGAAGACGACCGAGTGGGTCAGGCCGAGGCGTGCGCAGGCGAGCATCGAGACGATGGCCTCGGGGATCATGGGCATGTAGATCGCGACGCGGTCGCCGGAGACGAGGCCGAGTTCGGTCAGGGTGTTGGCGGCTTGGCTGACCTCGGCGAGCAGGTCGGTGTAGGTGACGTCGCGGCTGTCGCCGGGTTCGCCTTCCCAGTGGATGGCGACCTGGTCGCCGTGGCCGTCGAGGACGTGGCGGTCGACGCAGTTGTAGGCGACGTTGAGCTCGCCGTCGGCGAACCATTTGGCGACGGGGGCGTCGGACCAGTCGAGCACTTCGGTGAACGGGGTGTGCCAGTGGAGCCGGCGGGCTTGTTCGGCCCAGAACCCGAGTCGATCCTTCTCCGCGGCGGCGTAGAGATCCGCCTGAGCGTTCGCCTGAGCCGTGAACTCGGCCGAGGGTGCGTAGGAAGCAACCGCGGTCTCGTCGGTTCCGGAGGTACTGGTCGTCATCTCGAATAGCTCTCTTTCGTCCGATGCTTTTCGCCCATGAAACGGCACTCAACAGCCGGTCTCGAGCCCCTAGTGAGGGTAGTCACATGTGATGGCGATCGCACCGTTGCAATCGCCTGCAACCCCCTGATCTGCGGTGATCGGTAGTTTCTGCACGATGGGCGGTCATCAGGGCGCTCGGGGAGTCGGCTCGGCAAGGCTGGAGTCCGCACTGTGAGAAATCGACTTGCTCAAACGTTTCGATCATGTTTCCGACTTACTCGCGGGTCAGCAAAATCTGGGGGAGTTCACATGTTCGTTTCAGGATGTGTCTAAAGTCCATCCCATCAGATCGTTGGAACGGCTCACATGCCGTGCCATGCGGTCGCCCACGAAACCCCCGGGCGTCGCGCCCGAGGAACTGAGCACGGATGACCCCGTGTTCACATCTGGATGGAGGATTTCCTTGCGTATCAAACGTGCCGCGGTAGTCACCACGGCTGTGCTGATGAGTGCGAGCCTGCTCGCCGCCTGTGGCGGTGGTGGCTCGAGCTCCGGCGGCAGCGCCGACGGGATCTACAGCATCTACATCGGCGAGCCCGAGAATCCGCTGGTTCCCGGCAACACCACCGAGAGCGAAGGCAGCCAGGTCCTCAAGGCACTTTTCACTCCGCTGGTCACGTTCAACGACGAAGACAACAGCGTCGAGTACAACGGCGTCGCCGAGTCCGTCGAGTCCGAGGACAACGTCACCTGGACCGTCAAGCTCAAGGACGGCTGGACCTTCCACGACGGCACGCCGGTCACCTCGGAGTCCTTCACCAAGGCGTGGAGCTACAACGCATTGAGCACCAACGCTTTCGGTGCTTCCTACTTCTTCGAGAACATCGAAGGCTACGCAGATCTGCAGGGCAGCGACACCGCCGCGCCCGCCGCGACCGAACTGAGCGGACTGAACGTCGTCGACGACACGACCTTCACCGTCAAGCTCAACGGACCGTTCGCGATCTTCCCGTTGACGCTCGGCTACACCGCGTTCGATCCGCTGCCGGAGGCGTTCTACGCCGACCCGACCGCATTCGGTGCGCGCCCGATCGGTAACGGCCCGTTCAAGGCCGACTCGGACTTCGTCCCCGGACAGGGCTTCACCGTCACCAAGTACGACGACTACGCAGGCGACAACGCGGCCAAGTCCGCAGGCGTCAACTTCAAGGTCTACACGGAGCTGAACACCGGCTACAACGATATCCAGGGCGGTGGACTCGACATCATGCTCGATCTGCCCGAGGATGCTTGGGCCACTGCGCGTGATCAGTTCGGTGATCGTTACGCCGACCGCGCTCGTCCCGATATCACCTCGCTCGGCTTCCCGACGTACGACCCGCGGTTCCAGAACCCGAACGTGCGCAAGGCATTCTCGATGGCCATCGATCGCCAGGCCATCGCGACGGCGATCTTCACCGACACCCGCACCCCCGCAGACTCCTTCGCCTCTCCCGTGGTCGAGGGCTACCGCGCGGACGCGTGTGGTGCTACCTGTGAGCTCAACGCCGACGAGGCCAACCGCCTGCTCGACGAGGCCGGCTTCGACCGCAGCCAGCCGGTCGATCTGTGGTTCAACGCCGGTGCAGGCCACGACTCGTGGATGACGGCCGTGGGCAACCAGATTCGCGAGAACCTGGGCGTCGACTACGCACTGCGCGGCGATCTGCAGTTCGCTCAGTACCTGCCGCTGCAGGACGCCAAGGGTATGACCGGCCCGTTCCGCTCGAGCTGGATCATGGACTACCCGTCGATCTACAACTTCTTGTCCCCGCTGTACTCGTCCGCGGCACTGCCGCCGGCCGGTAGCAACGCCACCTTCTTCAGTGACCCGGCATTCGATGCCGCGTTGGCAGAGGGCAACAACGCCGAGGACATCGAAGCTGCGACGGCGGACTACCAGAAGGCAGAGGACATTCTGTTCCAGCAGATGCCCGCTACCCCGCTGTTCTACGGCCTGAATCAGGCAGTCTGGTCCGATCGCGTCTCCGACGTCAAGATCGACAACACCGGCGACATCGTCCTCGAGGACGTCGTAGTCAGCTAATAACGGACACCGGTGGGTGGCAACGGATGTGACTCCGTTGCCACCCATCGGTTCGTTTCGGCGGTGGGCTCTACGCCCGCCGAAGACCTGCGTAAGCGAGACCCGATTCGCAGGATCGCCGCATCCAAGGAGAAACCACAGTGGGTCGCTACATATCCCGCCGATTGCTGTTGACGATTCCCGTCCTGATCGGCTCCTCTTTTCTCATCTTCGCCATGGTGTACGCATTGCCCGGTGATCCCATCCGCGCCCTTGCCGGTGATCGCCCGCTCGCCCCTGCCGTCGTCGCGCAGCTGCGAGACGAGTACAACCTCGACGACAACCTGTTCGTCCAGTACTTCAAGTACATCGCCGGATTCTTCCAGGGCAACTTCGGCACCGACTTCTCCGGCCGCCCCGTGCTCGACACCATCGAGCGGGCCCTGCCCGTCACCATCAAGCTGACGATTGTCGCCGTGGTCTTCGAAACGGTCATGGGCATTGCAGCCGGTGTCCTGTCGGCCCTGAAGAAGGGGTCGTTCTTCGACAACCTCGTGCTCATTTCGACGACGTTGCTGGTCTCCGTCCCGGTCTTCGTGCTCGGCTTCATCGCGCAGTTCACGCTGGGGGTGAAGCTGGGTGTCTTCCCGATCTCCGGTATCAACAACGGGTGGTCGAGCTACCTGCTCCCCGGCCTGGTGCTCGCGTCGCTGTCGATGGCCTACGTCGCCCGATTGACTCGTACGTCCGTGGCGGAGTCGATGGCGGCGGATTACATCCGTACCGCAAAATCCAAGGGAATCAGCAACCGCCGCATCATCGTTCGCCATGCGCTCCGTAATTCGCTGATTCCCGTCGTCACCTTCATCGGTGCCGACGTCGGCGGTCTGCTGGGCGGTGCGATCGTGACGGAAACGGTGTTCAACCTGCCGGGTCTCGGCCGCGCTATCTACGACGCACTGGCGCGTCAGGAAGGTGCCGTCGTCGTCGGCATCGTGACGCTCTTCGTGTTCTTCTACATCTTCTTCAACCTCGTGGTGGACGTTCTCTACGCGGTTCTCGATCCAAGGATTCGCTATGAATAAGGAAGATACGAACGCAGCTCACCACGCCGCGGACGAGGGCCAGCCGGGCAACGTCATCACCGGCGAGGCCGTGGATCTGGTCGGCCAGGCCAGCCTGTGGGGCAACGCGTGGAAGTTCTTGCGCAAGAGCCCCTTCTTCATCATCGGGTCGTTCCTGCTCGCTGTGCTCCTGGTGATGGCGGTGTTCCCGCAACTGTTCGCTCGGGGGATCGACCCACGGGTGTGCTCGCTGTCCGACTCGCGCCAGACCCCCAGCGCCGAACACTGGTTCGGCACCGACATTCAGGGGTGCGACTACTACGCCAACGTCATCTACGGTGCGCGGATCTCGCTGTCGATCGGTGTGCTGTCGGTCATCGGCGTGCTCATCGTCGGTGTGCTGATCGGTGCTCTCGCAGGGTATTTCGGCGGTTTCATCGACAGCATCCTGGCTCGGTTCACCGATGTGTTCTTCGGAATCCCGCTGCTGCTCGGTGCTCTCATTCTGTTGACGGTGACCGCACAGCGCACGATCTTCACCGTCTCGCTCGCTCTGATCGTGTTCGGCTGGATGACGGCGATGCGACTGGTCCGATCGAGTGTCATCGCGATCAAGAACAGCGAGTACGTCCAGGCCGCTCAGGCGCTCGGTGCGTCCACGTACCGAATTCTGGTGCGGCACATTCTGCCCAATGCCCTTGCGCCGGTGATCATCTACGCCACCATCTCGGTGGGTACGTTCATTGCGGCCGAGGCGACGCTGACGTTCCTCGGAATCGGACTGCAAGCTCCCGAGATCTCGTGGGGCCTACAGATCAACCTCGGTCAGAACGTGTTCCTGACGGCACCGTACCTGGTGCTGTTCCCGGCCGCGTTCCTCTCCGTCACGGTGCTCGCGTTCATCATGCTCGGCGACGCACTCCGTGACGCACTCGATCCGAAACGGAACTGACATGAGTATCCAGAAGGACACGGTCCTGACCGTCACCGATCTGACGGTCGAGTTCGAGGTCGAGAAGGTGTGGCGCAAGGCCGCCGATTCCGTCTCGTTCACCGTCGCGGCCGGTGAAGTACTGGCCATCGTCGGTGAGTCCGGATCCGGTAAGTCGACCACCGCCATGGCCATTCCTGGTCTGCTGGCGGACAATTCGCGCGTCTCGGGCAGCATCGTGCTCGGCGACAAAGAATTGGTCGGGCTGCCGGAGAAGCAGCTGGCACCGATCCGCGGCAAGAACGTGGCGGTCATTTTCCAGGAGCCGATGACGGCGCTCAACCCGGTGTACTCGATCGGCTGGCAGATCACCGAGGCCATCCGCGCGCACACCTCGCTGTCGAAGAAGGAAGCGAAGGCGCGGGCCGTCGAGCTTCTGAAGCTCGTCGAGATGCCTGATCCGGAGACTCGGGTGGACTACTACCCGCACCAGCTCTCCGGTGGTCAGCGTCAGCGCGCCATGATCGCCCAGGCGCTGTCCTCGGATCCGTCGCTGCTGATCGCGGACGAGCCGACTACCGCATTGGACGTCACGGTGCAGGCCGAGATCCTCGACCTGATGCGCGACCTGCGGAACCGCATCGACGCGTCGATCGTCCTGATCACCCACGACATGGGTGTGGTGGCCGACATGGCCGACCGCATCGCGGTGATGAAGGACGGCGTCATCGTCGAAACCGATGCTGCGCAGAAGATTTTCAAGGATGCGTCGCATCCGTACACGCAGCAGTTGCTCGCCTCGGTTCCGCACCTCGGCAGCAGCATCGAGTCGGTGGCCGCGGGGACCATCGCCGAGCCGAGCGCCGTCGAGGACACCCGCGCACTGAGCATCGTCGACGGCGTCATCGACTACCCGGGCCGCACGGTCTTCCGGGCTGTCGACGGGGTCAGTCTCGATATCGAGATGGGTGAGGTGGTCGGTCTCGTCGGCGAGTCCGGCTCGGGCAAGTCCACGATCGGCAAGGCCGTGGTGGGCTTGAACAAGCTCACCGGCGGCTCGTTGTCCATTGCCGGCGTCGACATCACCAACATGTCGAACCGCGAACTGCGCGCGGTGCGCAGCAAGGTCGGCATCGTGTTCCAGGATCCGGGTTCGTCGCTGAACCCGCGCTGGCCGATCGGTCAGTCGATCGCCGAGCCGATGCTGTTGCACACCGAACTCGGCGCATCCGAGCGGAACAAGAAGGTCGAGGAGCTGCTCGACCAGGTGCACCTGTCGCGAACCATGCGCAATCGGTACCCCCACCAGTTGTCCGGTGGGCAGCGCCAACGAGTCGGTATCGCACGGGCGCTGGCCCTGGAGCCGACGCTGCTGGTGGCCGACGAACCGACGTCCGCGTTGGACGTGTCGGTGCAGGCGAAGGTGCTCGAGCTGTTCAAGGAACTGCAGCGTGAGTACGGTTTCGCGTGCTTGTTCATCAGTCACGACCTCGCTGTGGTGGAGGTGCTGGCCAAGCGCATCGCGGTATTGAACAAGGGCAAGTTGGCCGAATTCGGTACGACGGACCAGATCCTGCGTCGTCCGACCAACGAGTACACCAAGCGGTTGCTCGCGGCCGTCCCGGTGCCGGACCCGGCCGAACAGGCCAAGCGTCGCCAGGCCCGCGCCGAGCTGTTGGCGGCAGGGGCAAAGTAGGGGTGAGGGGAGGGGGTACCGTCGTCTGTCGTGACGGACCCCCTCGCCCCGCTGTTGGAACTGCCCGGTGTTGTCGACTCCGCCGAACGCGCGCGTGACGCTCTGGGCGCAGTGCATCGACACAAGACCAACCGGCGCGGCTGGCCGGCCAACGCGGCCGAGGCTGCTGTGCGTGCAGCTCGGTCGTCGTCCTCGCTCGAGGGCGGTTCGATGGATTTTCCCCGCGACGGTGAAGAAGGCGACCCCATCCTTGCCGGCGCACTCCGCGTCGCCGCCGCCCTGGACGGTGACGCTCTGCAGAACACACTGTCGACCTGGAAGCGCGCCCCGTTGCAGACCCTTGCTCGTCTGCACTTGTTGGCCGCGGCCGACCTCGTCGACGACGCCTCCGCCCTCGGTCGCCCTCGCGGCGATGCGGGAGTCGGCGAGCGACTCGATCTGCTCGCTCAGCTGGTGACCGGTGGCACCTCTGCACCCGCCCCGGTGATCGCAGCGGTGGTGCACGGTGAGTTGTTGACGCTCAAAGCTTTCGGATCTGCCGACGGCATCGTTGCGCGCGCTGCATCGAGACTGGTGGCAGCATCGTCGGGATTCGATCCACACAACCTCGGCGTGCCCGAGGTGAGCTGGATGCGCCGAGCGAACGCGTACCGAGACGGCGCATCCGGATTTGCCGAGGGCACCGCGACCGGCGTAGGAAGTTGGGTGATTCTGTGCTGTGGAGCTTTCGAAGCCGGTGCGGCAGAGGCGACTTCGATTGCCGAGGCTGCGCAGTAGTGAGCACGTAAAAGGGCGGCGATGCCGACTTGCGTCGACGTCGCCGCCCGTTAGCACGGAGCGCCTGGTTACCAAGCGTGCACAGGTGGGCTGTGATGGACTACCACGTGGCCTCGGCGAGGATTCGACAGTGATGAGGTCATCCCTGCAACCGGTGCAGGGTTCTTGCTGATCATTGGCGAATTTCGCAGGCCCACAGCGCTTCTGCCATTAGGTGGCAAGCTCCGCGTGGGTGCCGGTGTCCGTGCTGGGAATCCCGGTCGGGAGAGCGAATCTTCTCTTCCGATTCGTTCTTGGCCTTGCGTTCTTCCGTACGTCCTTTGTACCCCGTGACGCGCCTCACATCAAGGGTTTGTGCCTCATCGTTTTCTACGAAGCAGCCCGTAGGTGATCACACCTGCGGCAAGAGCGCTGAAACTTGCTGCGGCACTGACCGCTACGGTCTTTCCGGACGGGGTCTGGATACGCGATCGTAGCGAGACCGGGTTGGAGAACGTGAGAATCGGCCATCCGTTGGAGGCGGCTTCCTTGCGCAGTGCGCGGTCGGGGTTGACGGCAGTCGGGTGCCCGACAGCGCGGAGCATCGGTACATCGGTGATCGAATCCGAATACGCGTAGCTCGAGGCCAGGTCGTAATCATGTTGCGCTGCCAGGGAGTTCATGGCGTCGACCTTGCCCTCGCCGTAGCAGTAGAAGTCGACCTCGCCGATGTACTTGCCGTCCACGGTCACCATCGTGGTCGCCATGCTGTGGTCGGCTCCCAGCAGTTCTGCGATGGGATGCACGATTTCGTCGCCGGACGCCGATACGATCACGACGTCGTGCCCTCTGAGCTTGTGGTCGGCGATGAGGTCGGCCGCCTCGGCGAACACGAGGGGATCGACGATGTTGTGCAGGGTTTCTGCAACGACTGCCCGTACCTGTTCGACGTCCCACCCGGCCGTCATGCTCGCGATGTGGGCGCGCATGCGTTCCATCTGGTCGTGATCGGCCCCGGAGAGCAGGAACAGGAACTGCGCGTAGCTGCTTTTGAGCACTGCCCGCCGGTTGATCAGACCTTGGTCGAAGAACGGCCTGCTGAATGCCAGCGTGCTGGACTTCGCGATGATCGTTTTGTCGAGGTCGAAGAATGCCGCGACGCGCGCTGGGCGTCGGCCGGCGGGGGCGTCGTCGTTGCTCGCGCTCTGGGTCACGTTTGTCACCATAGTGGCAGGTGGTGACCGGAGGATGTCCTGTGGTGGCACTGGCGGACTCGGCCGAAGTTCGTCCAGAAAATCCGACAGTTGAACTTGCAAACAAGGACATCCACGGGTGTAGTATTTTCTATGAGCCCGGTTCATTCCGGGCGGTGTTCAGCCCGACCCCCCGGGGCTGAACCAGACGACCCTCGCCTCCTCCCCCCCTGGCGAGGGTCGTCCTCTTTTCAGGGGTAGGTCGAAAAGTGGTACAGAGGTACCGGTATTCATCCACAAGGCCGAATCTATCCACATTTCCCCAAGTCGCGCGCATCTCGAGCAGATTCTCACGCAGGCTTGGCTCATGAAAACGGACCGGTTACAGCACAGCGCACACTCGTCCGTCGCGATGTCGATCGAACTTCGCGGTCTGCGCGAGGACGTGTATCGAATTGCGGCGGCCGCGGATTGTGTTGTGGAAGAGCAGAACTTACTGGTCGGTATCGATTCGACACGGTCGATCTGGGATCACGCCGGGACTGTTTTGATCGATTTTGCTTCCGCCGAGACTGCTCTGTCGATCGGATATCCACGACGAGCGGGTGTCGTTCTCGTGACTGCTGCAACGCCGACACTCGACGACTGGCGAACCGCCACCGCGCTCGGTGCCGAACAGGTGATCTCGCTGCCCTCGGACGAGGATGCATTGGTGCGCCTGCTGGGCGAACCGGCGTCGGCACCGACAGGAGACGGTGGCGTCATCGCCGTGGTCGGCGCGCGGGGTGGAGCAGGATCGTCGACGCTCGCCGCTGCGCTCGGTCTGAGTGGTAGCAGCGCGGGTCGGCGTGCATTGCTCGTGGAGGGCGACCGGTACGGCAGTGGACTCGATCTGTTGCTCGGCTGGGAGAACACGCCCGGTCTGCGGTGGTCCGGATTGGTCGTCGAAGGTGGTCGAGTATCCGCCGACGCCTTGCACGGTGCGCTGCCCTCGCGGGACGGGCTGTCCGTGTTGGCCCTCGGCAGATCCGAGAGCCGGAGCCTCGGGCTGACTGCCGTCGCTGTGACGGCTGTGCTCGACGCAGGACGCGCAGCGGGCGATCTGGTGGTGTGCGATGTCCCGCGTCATCCCGGCGACACCTCCGACGCTCTGTACGCCGCCGCGGACCTGGTGGTTCTGGTGCTGCCGGCCGAGCTGCGCGCCGTCACGTCCGCAGAAGCGATTGCAGCGCACGTGGCAGATCGAAATGCCAACGTCGGCATTGTCGTTCGAGGACCTGCACCGGGCGGGCTGCGGGCCGATGATATTGCCGTTGCCCTCGATCTACCGCTGTTGACGTCGATGCGTGCCGAGCCGGGATTGGCCGAACGACTCGAGCGGGGCGGCCTCGTTCTCGGTCGACGTTCGCCCTTGGCGGCAGCGGCGAGCGGCGTGCTGGAGACCTTCGCGCAGAAGCCCGGCGCAGGGCGGTGGGCGGCATGAGCGCCGTTGTCACTGCGGATCTGTTGGACCGCGTCCGTGATCGCCTTGCTCTGTCTGCCGCCGCTCCCGTTCCGGCGACCGTGGCCGCGGCCATCCGAGCCGAGGCAGGTGGTGTCATCGGTGACACGGATATGCTTGCGGCGCTGCGGGTTCTGCAGACCGAGCTGACCGGAGCGGGCCCGCTCGAGCCGCTGCTGTCCGAGCCGGGAGTGACCGACGTGCTGGTCACCGCGCCGGATCAGGTATGGATCGATCGTGGGCGCGGACTCGAACGCACCGAGATTCGCTTCGCCGACGAAGCGGCCGTGCGTCGGCTGGCGCAGCGGCTCGCACTGTCGGCAGGTCGGCGATTGGACGACGCGCAACCCTGGGTCGACGGTCGGCTGCCTGGAGTGGGTCGGGACGTGTTCGGAGTCCGGCTGCACGCTGTGCTGGCACCGGTGGCGAGCGGGGGAACGTGTGTGTCGCTTCGGGTTCTGCGACCCGCGACACAGGGACTAGCAGCGCTGCGTGCATCGGGCGCCGTGACCGACGCCGGCTACGAGCTGCTGCGTCGAATCGTGTTCGGACGCTTGGCCTTCTTGGTCGTCGGTGGTACCGGCGCTGGAAAGACCACACTCCTCGCCGCGATGTTGGGTGAGGTGGATCCGGCCGAACGGATCGTCTGCGTGGAGGACGCGGCCGAGTTGGCACCGGCACATCCGCATGTGGTTCGTCTGGTGGCTCGTGCACCCAATGTCGAAGGGGTGGGGGAGGTATCGGTGCGGCAGCTGGTGCGTCAAGCACTGCGGATGCGCCCCGATCGGCTCGTCGTCGGTGAGGTACGCGGGGCCGAGGTCATCGACCTGATGACGGCTCTCAACACCGGGCACGACGGCGGAGCCGGAACGATCCATGCGAACTCTCCCGCCGAAGTGCCGGCGCGTCTCGAAGCCCTTGCAGCGCTGGGCGGAATGGGACGCGATGCGCTGCACAGTCAGCTTGCCGCGGCCGTTCAGGTGGTGCTACACGTTCATCGCAGCGCGGACGGTACGCGACGGTTGCGGGAGATCGGGGTGGTCGACGTCGATCCGACCGGACGGGTGCACATCGTGCCGGCCTGGTCTGTGGACAGCGACGCACTGCCGGGTGAGAGACGACTGGTCGAACTGCTGGACCGACGCTGCGGCGATGCCCGATGACGGCCGTACTGGTGCTCTTCGCAGTCGCAGTTCTGTTGTGGCCGAACAGTTCCAGGGGACTGGCGCGAGGGAAGCGCAGGGTATCGACGGTGCCGCAATGGCTGGTGCCGAGCTGCGCTGCGCTGGTTGCGGTTGTCGCGGTGTGGTGGCTCGGCGGCGTCTGGGCCGTGGGCGCAGCGGCGGTGGCGGGAGGTACCGGGTGGAGTCGCTACAGGCGGCGGCTGGAGCGCGATCGGCGTGCGATCGAATTGCAGTGGTTGGCAACCGGAGTCGAGGTCATCGTCGGCGAGCTTCGCGTGGGATCCCACCCCGCCACGGCCAGTGCGGTGGCGGCCGACGAATGCGGCGGAATTGCCTCGGCTGCGTTGCGCGGTGCGGCATCGCGGTCCAGGCTCGGCGGCAGGGCTGCCGACGGTATTGCCGCGTCCGATTCGCTGCTGGACGCCGAGCTCGGCCGGCTGGCCGCAGCGTGGCACGTGGCCGACGAGCATGGGCTCGCGCTCGCTGAACTTCTGGACGCTGTTCGCGACGACATGCTGGGACGCAGACGGTTTCGCGAAAGAACCGAGGCGTCGCTGGCCGGTGCGCGGGCTACCGCGCTGGTGCTGGCAGGCCTGCCGATCCTCGGTGTTGCGCTCGGCCAGTTGATGGGTGCGAATCCGCTGCAGATTCTGCTCGGCGGTGGGGTGGGCGGCATTCTGCTGTGTATCGGAACGGCACTCGGCTGCGCGGGCCTGCTGTGGACCGACGCGATCACCGGCAAGGTGACCACATGATGTGGGCTGCAGTCCTCTGCCTGGCAACGGCGTTGGTCGCTGTCCCTTCGGTCGGCGGCGGACTACGCAGACATGCAGCCGAGGGCCGCGCCGAGACCGACACTGTCGATGTTTCGAGACCCGACCCACTCGCGGTGGCAACGACATTCGACCTGCTCGCCGCGTGCTTGCGATCGGGCCTTCCGATCGCAACGGCCGCTACAGCGGCAGCGCAGTCCGCTCCCGCCTCGTTCGGGATCGCGTTGCGCAAGGCCGCCGATCTGCTCGAACTCGGGGCCGATGCCGAGACCGCATGGGACGCCGTCGCTCACGATCCGGAAACCGAGGCGTTGGCGCGAATGGCACGCCGATCTGCACGGGCGGGCTCGTCCATGGCGTCGGCGATGACGGAACTGGCTGCGACACAACGAACTCGCGCCGAGGACGCGTCGGCCGCTGCGGCCGAACGCGCGGGCGTGCTGATCAGCGGGCCGCTGGGTCTGTGCTTTCTGCCTGCCTTCATCTGTCTCGGGATCATCCCCGTGGTGATCGGACTGGCGGGCAACGTACTGGGTGGCGGTCTGCTGTGACCGCCGCGCCGACAATCTTCCGTTGCGGAACTGCCGCGTCGGAGAACAGGGAGGGGAATCGAGATGATCGAGAACGCATTGCAGGAGTTGAAGACTCGAATCGTGCTGTTCGGTGTGGAGGACGATGGCATGTCGACCGCGGAGTACGCGATCGGCACCATTGCCGCCGCGGCGTTCGGGGCGGTGTTGTACACGGTGGTGACGGGGGACAGCATCGTGTCCGCGTTGACGGGGATCATCGATCGAGCGTTGAACACTGCCGTCTGATCGCGACCGATGATGACGGTGCCGTGACGGTGGAGGCGGCGTTCGCGATCGCGTCCATCGTCGCGGTGATCGTGGTGTGCATCGGGGCGATCGTGTCGGTGACGATGCACATCGGCTGCGTCGATGCTGCCAGAGAGGCGGCTCGATTGGCGGCCAGAGGTGATGGGGCCCGGGCTGTGTCGGTGGGGGAGAGAGTTGCGCCGGAGGGGGCGCGCATCACGGTGACCGAGGACGGAGAGTTCTTCGTCGCGCGGGTGGAGGTGGAGAGTCCGCTGCCGGGGTTGACATTGTCGGCTGAGGCGGTTGCTGCTGTGGAACCGGTTGCTGTGGAATGAGGCTCGCTTTCCGGTCGGCGCCGCGTGATGACGAGGGTGGGGCGACGGTGTTGGCGGCGCTCGCAATGTCGGCATTGATTGCGGTCGTGGCGATGGTGATGCACGTCGGCTCGGCGGTGGGTGCTCGTCATCAGGCGCAGTCGGCGGCCGATCTCGCTGCGTTGGCGGGTGCGGGCGCACTGGATCGTGGGGTGGCCGACGCTTGCGAGTCGGCGCGATCAGTGGCGAGCAGGATGTCGACCGATTTGCGGAAGTGCACGATCGAGGAGTGGGACGTGATCGTGACGGTGGGGCAGCCGGTGTTCCTCGGGCGCTTCGGAATGTCCGACGCCATCGCCTCGGCGCGGGCGGGTCCGGGGTGAGGGTCCGCCCGTCCGCCCGCTGGACTGCCCGAATCCGCAAACGCGCGCGCGTTTGCCAGGTGCGAGCGGAATCGCCCCGTCTGGCCAGCGATTTCGCGAGCGTTCAGCGAATGCGCGGGCGTTTGCCTCGAACCCCGACCTCGACGTTCCGCCTGCAGCGTTCAGTGTGGCGTCACTGTGCGGGCCCCGGACTGCAGAGGAGCGAGTCGGGTGAGCTGGGTGACGTGCTCCGGGGTCAGCTCTGCAAGCGAATTGACCTGCAGCAGTTGCATGGTACGCACGATTTCTTCGCGCAGGATGTCGATCATGCGGTCGACGCCCTCGCGACCGCCTGCCATCAGGCCGTAGAGGTACGCCCGGCCGACGAGTGTGAACGACGCACCCATCGCGATGGAGGCGACGATATCGGCACCGTGCATGATGCCCGTGTCGACGGCTACTTCGAATTCGGAGCCGACCTCCCGGACGACCTGAGGCAGCAGGTGGAAGGGGACGGGAGCGCGATCCAGTTGTCGACCTCCGTGGTTCGACAGAATGATCCCGTCGACTCCCAGTTCGGCAAGACGTACCGAATCTGCCACCGACTGAACACCTTTGACGACCAGCTTGCCGGGCCAGACATCACGGATGACGTCCAGATCCTCGAACGAGATGGACGGATCCATCGCTGAATTGACCAGCTCTCCGACCGTGCCGCCGGTAGAAGACAACGACGCGAACTCGAGCTTGGCCGTGGTGAGGAAGTCCCACCACCACGGACGCGGAATGGCGTTGGCGATCGTCGACGCGGTCAACTGCGGCGGGATGGAGAACCCGTTGCGCTTGTCTCGTAGGCGAGCTCCGGCGACGGGTGTGTCGACCGTGAACAGGAGTGTGTCGAAGCCTGCCTTTGCTGCGCGTTCGACCAGCCCGAACGAGATTGCGCGATCTCGCATGACGTAGAGCTGGAACCAGTTTCGCCCATTCGGGTTGGTGGCCTTGACGTCCTCTATCGACGTGGTGCCCAGGGTCGAGAGGCAGAACGGAATTCCCGCAGCTCCGGCTGCGGCAGAGCCGGCGTATTCGCCCTCGGTCTGCATGAGTCGAGTGAAGCCCGTCGGGGCGATGCCGAACGGAAGCGCAGACGGCCCGCCGAACACCGTCGTCGAGGTGTCGACGTGGGAGACGTCGCGCAGGATCGAGGGATGGAACTCGACGTCGCGGAAGGCCTGACGAGCTCTCGACAGCGAGATCTCGGCGTCGGCGGCACCGTCGGTGTAGTCGAATGCCGCGCGCGGGGTGCGTCGACGGGCGATGGTGCGGAGATCGTCGATGGTGAGTGCGGCGTTCAGGCGTCGTCGACGCAGATTCAGATCGGGCTTCTTGAACGATAAGAGGTCACGGAGATCGGAGGGGTTGGGTATCTGCCGGGTGATGGGCATGTGACGGTCTCGATTCTGTGGGCTGATCCTCTCCCCACCACACCACCCGAGGTGTTGGCAACGACGAGCAGGGTGGCGTGCCCGTGCCCCGGCACGTCAGCTCCGCATCACCTTGTGCAGCGCATCGGCGATGTCGGGATCGGTGTATCCACCGGTCCGGGCCACGAAAGTCGTTCGGGTGACTGCCAGTACGTCGCCTCGCTGATCGGTGAGGGTGTTACTGGTGACCATCACGTCGCTTCCCGAGGATTGCCGAAACGATTCCAGGCACAGGTCGGAGCTGACGCGGTCGCCGACCTGCATCGGTCGGCGGATCAGGATTTGTTGATCTGTGTGCAGGACATCGCTGACGGAATAGCCGATCAGGAGGTTCCCGAACAGTTCGGGCAGCAATCGGGTGCCGATGACGCTGACGAAGGTGACCGGAGCGATCAACGTGGCGTAGCCGAGCGCAGCGGCCGCGATTTCGAGGCGATGGGCGGGATGGTCGTCGTGGACGGAACGGGCGAATTCGCGAATTTGTTCGCGACCGACCTCGTAATCGTGCGGTGGAAGGTAGTGGTACCCCACTTTTTCGACAATGGCCGGAACAGTCACTTGGTCGATCACCGTCATGTCGAACCTCCAGAGGCTCCGAGCCTGTGCCGAGTCACCAGAATTGGAACAGGCTCAGAACTGACACGCCGTCAGAGTTGCGCACATTTGCGATCGATCACAGTCGAGTCGACGGTGTGCTGGATATTCGCCAGGGCTCCTCTTGTTGCCGGGTGCGGATGACAGCGCGCGTCGCGTCCAGACCTCTGACAAATGCGCGCGCGTTTGCCAGAGGCGCGCGGAATCGCTCCGTTCTGGCCGCGATTTTGCGCGCGTTCAGCGAATGCGCGCGCGTTTGCGGGCGAACCCCGCACTCCGTCCCCCTGCACTCACACCCCAGCGCCCAGGACCCAAGCCGGGTCAACCCTCTCGAGTGACGGCCGCCAATACCGCGGTCAACACTCGAACGGCACCGTCTTTGTCCAGTGGATCGTTGCCGTTTCCGCATTTGGGGGATTGCACACAGGATGGGCAGCCGGTCTGGCATTCGCAGGAGACGATGGCGTCCTTGGTGGCAGCGAGCCAATCTGCGATGGCCACGTGGCCGCGGTCGGCGAATCCGGCTCCGCCGTCGTATCCGTCGTAGACGAAGACCGTCGGCAGCCCGGTGTCGGGGTGTAGAGCCGTCGACACTCCGCCGATGTCCCATCGATCGCACGTTGCGACCAAGGGCAGCAATCCGATGGCGGCGTGTTCGGCTGCGTGCAGAGATCCGGGGAATCGTTCGTACGGAACCCCGCTGTGCTCCAACAACTCCGGGGTGATGGTGTACATGACGGCTCGGGTGTCGAGGGTCTGCGCAGGCATGTCGAGTTCGATGGAATCGAGAACCTCGCCCGAGAGCAGGCGTCGGAGATATCCGACGACCTGATGGGTGACGTTCACCTGCACCAGCGCGACGCGCACCTCGCCGTAGTCGACGGATTCGTGCACCGCAGTGATCGAGATGTCGGTGATCTCGCGGGCCGAGGTGTTCCATTCGGGTTGCTCCGCGTGCACCAACGCCAGACCGGCGTCGAGATCGAGTTCGTCGACCACGAACGACTCGCCCTGGTGGATGTGGACGGCACCGGGATGTGCAGTGGCGGGCGCTCGTCCGCCGTCGACCGTACCGAGCATGCGGCCGGACTCACCGTCGACAATGGCGACCTGCACACCGGTGCCGCCGCGGATGTTCACCGCACCGTGCGGCGAGAGTTGCTGGCCCTCGGGCGTGATGAACCATCCGTGCGGCCGCTTGCGTACGTAGCCCTTCAGCTCGAGCTCTTCGAGCACCGATTCCGCGCTCAGTTCCTCGGCCTCGGGCAGGGTGATCGGCAGTTCGACTGCAGCGCAAAGCAATTGCGGGGCCAGAATGTAGGGGTTCGTGGGGTCGGTGACGGTGGCCTCGACGGGCTTGTCCAGCAGGGCCGCCGGGTGATGCACCAGATACGTGTCGAGTGGATCGTCCCGCGCCACGAGAACCAGGAGCGATCCTTCTCCGCGACGTCCGGCGCGGCCGCCCTGCTGCCAGAACGACGCCACGGTACCGGGGAAGCCGGCGACGATCACCGCGTCCAAACCGGCGATGTCGACGCCTAACTCGAGTGCGTTGGTGGTGGCGACGCCCAACAACGTGCCGTCGGACAGATCCGATTCCAGTTTTCGCCGGTCCTCCGCCAGATACCCTGCGCGATAAGCGGCGACGCGTCGCACCAATTGCGGGTCGACGTCGGCGAGAATCCTCTGAGCGCCCAGTGCGGTGACCTCGGCTCCGCGCCTGGAGCGTACGAATGCCAGCGTACGGGCACCTTCCACCAACAGATCGGCCATGATGCGCGACGCCTCCGCGCCTGCGGATTTCCTTACCGGAGCACCGTTTTCGCCGGTGATCTCTTTCAGCAGCGGTGGTTCCCACAGTGCGACGGTGCGGGCTCCGTGCGGGGAGCCGTCCTCGGTGACCTCTTCGCACGGCGCTCCGATGAGGCGGCTCGCAGCCCGCCCTGGCTCGGACGTGGTGGCGCTGGCGAGCACGAACACCGGGGATGCACCGTAGCGAGCGCAGAGGCGTCGTAGCCTGCGGAGCACCAACGCGACGTTGGATCCGAAAACGCCGCGGTAGTAGTGACATTCGTCGACAACCACATAACGAAGATTGCGGAGAAACCGAGACCAGCGCTCGTGCGAACCGAGAATGCCCAGGTGCAGCATGTCGGGGTTGGTGAAGATCCACCGCGCATTGGTGCGTGCCCACTGGCGAATCTCGATCGGAGTGTCACCGTCGTAGGCGCTGGGGAACACCTCTGCGAGTTCGCCTGACAGTTCCCGCAACTCGTCGGTGATCGAGATGGTGGTGCGTAGCTGATCGGCACCGAGGGCCTTGGTGGGAGCCAGGTACAGCGCCGTCGCCCGAGCGTCGGCAGACAGCGTCGTCAGAATGGGAAGTTGATACGCCAACGATTTGCCCGACGCGGTGCTCGTCGAGAGCACCACGTGATTGCCCTCGGCGGCGAGCGTTGCCGCACGTGCCTGATGCGTCCACGGTTGTGCGATCCCACGAGAGGTGATCACCTGCACCACTTCCGGGCCCACCCACGACGGCCAGGAGGCGAACTGCGAGGCCCGTGCCGGCAGTTCGGCGACGTGGGTCAGCGGGCTCTCGTTCGCGGGCGAACCCGCCAGTACCCGATCCAACAAACGCTGCCCGTAGCTCGCGCCATCCGCACCGTCCAGCGGATGCTTCTCGCTCACTGCCGGTCTCCATGCATTCGTTCGATCTACAAGCGCCGTCGGGCTCTTCGCGACCTGGGATCCCCATGCTATCGCGGGCCATCGACGGCTCGTTCGTGCCCTGGTGGGAGCCGCAATTCATCCGTCTCGTGTTGTGCGTTTCCACAACATGGGCAAATTGTTCGAAAAGGGTCGGTTTTCGACTGTTGCGAACGTGGAGTTCATGGTTCACTTGACGCGGTCGCAGCTTCTGTGTTCGTTCTACGCTTCGCAGGATCTCATGTTGCGGGCGCGGTACTGGGAGAGCTCGTCCATCAGGGGGAATCCTGAGGGGGATTCGTACAAGTGCAGCGGTCGGAACCGGCCCGATGGATCGAAAGTGCGCTCCATCGAATCCGGTGTTAGAAAGAGAAGGAAAAGCATGGCACAGGGAACTGTGAAGTGGTTCAACGCCGAAAAGGGCTTTGGATTCATCGCACCAGAAGACGGCTCCGCTGACGTTTTCGTCCACTACTCCGAGATTCAGGGCAGCGGTTTCCGCACCCTCGAGGAGAACCAGCGCGTGGAGTTCGAGGTCGGCCAGGGCACCAAGGGTCCTCAGGCAACGGGCGTTCGCGCAGTCTGATCCGAGTCGAGAACTGTCATCCCCCTTTCGCGGTGGGCTCCGGTGGAGTCGATCGTGGGAGGGGGATGACTCGTATCCGAACCACCCGAGTGCTGCGAAAGCCGTGAGCGTGGCCGCCGATGTCCTAATGTCCTTGCTGTGAACCAGCTGTCCTTCTTCTCCGCCGAATCGTTGCCGCCCGCGGTGACCGATCTCAGTGGGCTGCTGGCTGCCACCGGCCACGTCGTCACCTCCGCGGGCTCGGCCCGTATTTCTGTCGTCGTCGACGCGCAGTGGCGCGCGGAGGCCATCGCCGAACTCATCGCGCAGTGCGGTCTGACTGCAGAGTTGGGGCGATCGGAGGAGAACCGGCCGTTGGTGCGTACCGCGTCGGTGCCCGAACTGTTCGCACTGGCGTCTCTGTGGACCAAGGGTGCTGTCAAAGCCGTCCCTCCCGGGTGGATACCGGGTTCGCGCGAGCTGCGCGCCTGGGTGCTGGCGGCCGGTCGTCCCGAGGCCGAGGGTGAGCGGTACGTGCTCGGACTCGATCCTCACGCACCGGACACCCATTCCGTCCTCGCGCAGTCGTTGATGCGTGCTGGCATCGCGCCGACGCTGATCGGCACTCGCGGCTCCAATCCGGGGCTGAGAATCACCGGTCGACGACGGCTGTTGCGTCTCACCGAGAACGTCGGTGAGGCTCCCCGGAACGTGGACGCACGTACCATTTGGCCGCGCGCGGAGTAGGCCGATATGTGACTGATCTGCGAGTATTTGGTCGACGTATGTCAGTCTGTTAGTAGTGGGACAGGCAAATCTGCCTGTGAAAACGCACTAGGGAAGGTTCGGCAGCAAGGTGGCAGCACGTAAGAACGGCACGGGGGACAGCTCCGCCGAGCCGCGTCGTCTGGTCATCGTCGAGTCTCCGACCAAGGCAAAGAAGATCGCCCCGTACCTCGGGAGCAACTACGTCGTCGAGGCCTCCGTCGGCCATATTCGCGACCTTCCCCGCGGTGCCGCGGACGTCCCCGCCAAGTACAAGGGCGAGCCCTGGGCGCGTCTCGGTGTGGACGTCGACCACGACTTCGAGGCCCTCTACGTAGTCTCGCCCGAGAAGAAGGGCAAGGTCGCAGAGCTGAAAAGCCTGCTCAAAGACGCCGACGAGCTGTATCTCGCCACTGACCCCGACCGCGAGGGTGAGGCCATCGCCTGGCATCTCCTCGAGACCCTGAACCCCAAAGTCCCTGTTCGACGCATGGTCTTCCACGAGATCACCAAGCCGGCGATCCTCGCGGCCGCCGCCGACACTCGCGACCTCGACCAAGACCTGGTCGACGCCCAGGAGACCCGTCGTATCCTCGACCGTCTCTACGGCTACGAAGTGAGCCCGGTGCTGTGGAAGAAGGTCATGCCGAAGCTGTCGGCGGGCCGAGTGCAGTCCGTCGCCACCCGCATCATCGTCCAGCGTGAGCGCGAGCGGATGGCATTCCGCAGCGCCGAGTACTGGGACATCTCCGCCACGCTCGACGCCGGTGCCGAGGCGAGCCCGCGCAGTTTCGGAGCCCGGCTGGTCAACGTCGACGGCAATCGCGTCGCCGCCGGTCGGGATTTCGGTGCCGACGGCAAGCTCAAGACCGAGTCCGTCACCGTGCTGGACGAACCGCGTGCCCGACGCCTCGCCGAGGCTCTCGAAGGCGTCGATCTGACGGTCGCGTCGGCGGAGGACAAGCCGTACACCCGTAAGCCGTACCCGCCGTTCATGACGTCGACGCTGCAGCAGGAGGCCGGCCGCAAGCTGCGCTTCAGTTCCGAACGGACCATGCGTGTGGCGCAGCGTCTGTACGAGAACGGCTACATCACCTACATGCGTACCGACTCGACGTCGCTGTCCGCGTCGGCGGTCTCCGCGGCACGGGCGCAGGCAACCGAGCTCTACGGCCCCGAGTACGTGCATCCGACTCCGCGGCAGTACACCCGCAAGGTCAAGAACGCGCAGGAGGCGCACGAGGCCATCCGCCCCGCGGGTGACGTGTTCCAGACTCCCGGTCAGCTGCACTCGGCGCTGCAGACCGACGAGTTCCGGCTGTACGAGCTGATCTGGCAGCGCACGGTGGCGTCGCAGATGGCGGATCTGCGCGGCACCACACTGACGCTGCGCATCACCGGAACCGCAGGCACCGGCGAGGAGTGCACGTTCTCCGCATCGGGTCGCACCATCACGTTCGCCGGCTTCCTCAAGGCCTACGTCGAGAGCGTCGACGACGAGGCGGGTGGTCAGACCGACGACGCCGAGTCGCGTCTGCCCGCGCTGAAGGCCGGCCAGGCAGTGACGGCCACCAAGCTCGATCCCGACGGTCACACCACCAACCCGCCGGCTCGTTTCACCGAGGCGTCGCTCATCAAGACGCTCGAAGAGCTGGGAATCGGTCGGCCGTCGACGTATTCGTCGATCATCAAGACCATCCTGGACCGCGGTTACGTCTACAAGCGTGGCAGTGCTCTGGTGCCGTCGTGGGTGGCGTTCTCGGTGATTGCTTTGCTGGAAGCGCACTTCGGGCGTCTGGTGGACTTCGATTTCACCGCCGGCATGGAAGACGATCTCGACGCGATCGCGGGAGGCCGTGAGCGACGCGGCGATTGGCTGCAGAATTTCTACTTCGGCGGCGAGACCGGAGCCGAGGGTTCGGTGGCGCGCTCCGGTGGCCTGAAGAAGATGGTGGGCCAGAATCTCGAGGAGATCGACGCGCGCACCATCAACTCGATCCGTCTGTTCGACGACTCCGAGGGACGCGAAATCCATGTGCGCGTTGGCCGTTACGGTCCGTACCTGGAGCGGATGGTCAAGAACGACGACGATCCCGACGGCGACCCGATCAGCCAGCGCGCCAACCTGCCCGACGATCTGCCGCCGGACGAGTTGACCCTCGACTTCGCCGAAAAGCTCTTCGCCACACCACAAGAGGGCCGCAAGCTCGGTGTCGATCCGTTGACCGGCCACGACATCGTCGCGAAGGAAGGCCGTTTCGGCCCGTACGTCACCGAGATCCTGCCCGAGCCGGAACCCGAGCCGACGCCGCCTCAGCCCGATATCATGCCGATCCCGACCGGTAACGACGGTGATGGTGGCGGTGGCGTAAAGACTGCGGTGAAGAAGGCTGCAGCCAAGAAGGCACCGGCCAAGAAGGCCGCCGCGAAGAAGGCCACCGGCCCCAAGCCGCGGACCGGCTCGTTGCTCAAGTCGATGGATCTGGCGACGATCACGCTCGAGGATGCCCTCAAGCTGCTGTCGTTGCCGCGCATCGTCGGCGTCGATCCCGAGTCCAAGGAAGAGATCACCGCGCAGAACGGCCGCTACGGCCCGTATCTGAAGAAGGGCACCGACTCTCGCTCGCTCGCGGACGAGGATCAGATGTTCACGGTCAGTCTCGAAGAGGCTCTGAAGATCTACGCCGAGCCCAAGCGTCGCGGCCGTCAGGGTGAGGCCAAGCCGCCGCTGCGAGAGCTGGGCGTCGACCCGATCAGTGAGAAGCCGATGGTGATCAAGGACGGCCGATTCGGGCCGTACGTC
The DNA here is from genome assembly GCF_002259335.1 of Rhodococcus sp. 14-2483-1-1. NCBI lineage: Bacteria > Bacillati > Actinomycetota > Actinomycetes > Mycobacteriales > Nocardiaceae > Rhodococcus > Rhodococcus sp. 14-2483-1-1. The sequence continues at coordinate 330,541 of NZ_NPFX01000014.1, forward strand.
ACCGACGGCGAGACCAACGCGAGCCTGCGCAAGGACGACGAGGTCGAGTCGATCACCGACGACCGTGCGTCGGAGTTGTTGGCGGACAGGCGTGCTCGCGGCCCGGTGAAGAAGAAGGCACCGGCCAAGAAGGCGGCCGCCAAGAAAGCCCCGGCAAAGAAGACTGCGGCGAAGAAGGCTCCGGCCAAAAAAGCTGCTGCCAAGAAGACCGCCACCAAGACCACTGCCGCGAAGAAGGCCCCGGTCAAGAAGGCTCCTGCGAAGAAGACCGAGAGCGAATAGCCTCACGAACTCGAAGTTGTGGACGGAAAGACAGCCGAAAGCCGCCGTAACTTCGAGTTCGGCGATCGGCGGGAACATTCGGTCGACGGGATGCGTCGAACCGCCGTGAAGCGCGGATTGATCGGTCTCGTAGCACTCGGATGCGTCGTTGCAACGTCGACGGGCTGCTCTCAGGTGGTCCAGGGCCGAGCGACGGCAGCCGAGCAGGGTTCGGTGACTCCGTCGGTGTCCAGGCCGGACGTGCCGGCAGGTGAGCTGTTCGATCCGTGTTCGTTGCCGCTCGCGAGCTTGGATCCGAAGGGCGCGCTCGAGTTGAAGGACTCGCTCACTCCAGGGATACCCGATACATCCGGCGTCTGTGTGTGGACGAGTTCGGACTACTCGCTGTCGGTGACCATGTCCGTTACCGAATTCCTGATTTTCTCCGATCCGAAGTCGACTCCGGATTTGGAGGACGTGCGGTCGGAGAAGGTGGGTGCCTTCACCTTCGACGTGTTTCGAATCGGTTCGACCCTCGACGACGACGGGAAGAGTCAGTCGTGCAATGCACAGACCACGACGTCCGGGGGAAACGTGAGCTTGAATGTGTTCGAGATCGACTTCGAGCCCGCGGAACCGATCGATGCATGCGCGACGACCGAGGGCATCCTGCGATCGCTCGAGCCGTACCTGCCCGCGCCGAAGTAGTCGGTCCCAACCATTAGGGTTGGCGTCATGGCGGGTGTGTTCGATCGGTTGGTCGGTCAGGAAGATGTCGAGGCCGATCTGACGGCTGCCGCGGTGGCTGCTCGTACCGGTGTCGACTCCTCGGCGATGACGCATTCGTGGCTCTTCACCGGCCCTCCCGGATCGGGGCGCTCCGTAGCTGCTCTGTGCTTCGCTGCGGCCCTGCAGTGCACCACCGAGGGTGTTCCCGGGTGCGGTCACTGTCAGGCGTGTTCGACGACGATGGCCGGTACCCACGGCGATGTGCGACGCGTCGTACCCGAGGGCCTGAGCATCAGCACCAAGGAGATGCGCGACATCGTGTCCATCGCCTCGCGTCGGCCGAGCACAGGTCTGTGGCAGGTGGTCGTGGTGGAGGACGCCGACCGTCTCACCGAGGGTGCCGGAAACGTGTTGCTGAAGGTGGTCGAGGAGCCGCCGGCGCGGACTGTGTTCTTGCTGTGTGCGCCGTCGGTCGATCCGCAGGACATCTCGGTGACCTTGCGCTCGCGATGCCGGCATGTCTCGTTGGTGACGCCTACGGTGCCCGCGATCGCTCAGGTGTTGCAGACCCGCGACAAGCTCGACGCCGAGACGGCGGCGTGGGCCGCATCGATCAGCGGCGGGCATGTGGGCAGAGCGCGTCGGCTCGCCACCGACGAGGACGCACGGGCGCGTCGTAAACGTGCGCTGGCTCTGGCGTCGGCCGCGGCCCGGCCCAATCAGGCCTACCTCGCGGCAGAGGAACTGGTGAAGGCCGCCGAGGACGAGGCCAAGGAGATGAGCGCCTCCCGCGACGAGGCCGAGACCGAGGAACTGCGAACGGCTCTGGGCGCGGGCGGAACCGGCAAGGGTGCAGCGGGGGCGTTGCGCGGGTCTGCCGGTGTGCTCAAGGACCTCGAGAAGCGGCAGAAGTCTCGGGCCACCAGAACCGGTCGCGATTCACTGGATCGGGCATTGATGGATCTCGTCGGCCTGTATCGAGATGCACTCGCCCGCTCGTACGGATCGACCGCGACGGCCACTCACCCCGACATGGCCGAGCAAGTCGAGCGGATGGCGAAAGCTGTCTCGCCCGAGGCATTGCTGAAGAGCATCGAAGCGATCCTCGAATGCCGAGAGTCATTGGCGGTCAACGCGAAACCGAAGTTCGCGATCTATGCGATGGTGGCGACTCTGGGCGACGTGCTGCGTTAGTCCTTCGCTTTTTTCCGCGCCCGCGAAGCCCGGAGATTGGCAACGTTGCCGCAGGTCTTGACGTCGTGCCAGACGCCACTGTTGTTGCGGGAGCGGTCGTAGAAGGCAGATCCGCACAACGCGTTCTTGCATCGCTTGAGTCGACGCCACGTGTCTGCTTGTTGTGCGAGAAGCGCTTCGGACCAGATCTCCGACGCGATGTACTGGACCCCGCTGCCGGTGGGCGAGAGTCGGACGATGCCATCGGTGCCCGGTATCAATTCGACGCTCACCGCTGGGATCGGCGGTAGTTCTCCGGCGACGGCTGCTTCGACGTTCGCTCGCAGCGTTCGGAGGGCCGCCGCGTCGTCGTCCGACAGCGGCGTTTTCCAGGTTGTGGACGCTGCCTCACCGTCTGCGATGAGGTCGGGAAGTCCGTACACGTCGATAGCTCGCGTGTTCAACAGATTCTGAACCACCTGCAGGCCGTCGGGTGCCGGTGCGAGGTGAAAGCGCTCTGTCGGCGACTGTGACATAAGTGAACAGTATTTGACTATGTCGAACTGGTCAACTAAGACTGACATAGTCAAAAGCTTTTAACCTCTGTCGTAAGGATGAGTTCGATGGTGTCGATTTCGGGAGCAACGGTGTTGGTGACCGGCGGTCAGCGCGGTCTGGGCAAGGCGACGGTCGATGCGTTGCTCGAGCGTGGGGCAGCGAAGGTGTACGCGACTGCACGGAACCCACGCGAGGACTCGGATCCTCGTATCGTCCCGGTAGCACTCGACGTCACCGACGCGGATTCTGTTGCAGCGCTTGGTGATATCGCATCCGATGTGTCGATCGTGTTCAACAACGCAGGCGCTCCAGGAACAACACCGTTGCTGGCGACATCGATCGACGACGTTCGCGCGGTGTTCGAGACCAACGTGTTCGGGGCCCTGCGGATCGCGCAGGAATTCGCGCCGATCCTGAAGGTGAACGGGGGCGGAGCACTGATCGACATCCACTCGGTGCTGTCGTGGCTGGGCGGTGCGGGCGCGTACGGGGCATCCAAGGCGGCGATCTGGTCGGCGACCAACTCGCTGCGGCTCGAGCTGGCCCCGCAGGGGACGCTGGTCGTCGGAGTCCATCTGGGATACACCGACACCGACATGATCGCCGAACTCGACGTCCCGAAGAACGACCCACGTGACGTGGTGCGCCAGGTTCTCGACGCCGTCGAAGCGGGCGAGACCGAAGTGCTCGCCGACGACCTGACCCGGCACGTCAAGTCGATCCTCAGCGGACCGGCGGAGGGCCTGGGCCTCGCAGGCTGACCGCCGAGGGGAGGCGATTTTCGTTTCGATGTGATGCTCCGTTAGACTCACCAACGCCGAAAGGCACGCCGCCTTAGCTCAGTCGGTAGAGCATTTCACTCGTAATGAAAAGGTCAAGAGTTCGATTCTCTTAGGCGGCTCACTTGGAAGGCCCCTGATATGCACCAGCATGTCGGGGGTTTTTCTATGGATGCACAGATGCCGTGTGTGATCACATTGTGAACGTTCGATCCTGCGGTGGTCGCGTAGCGGTCCCGGGCACTGTGTCCTGCTGATTGCGAACAGGATTCTGGTTGCGCCACACCGAGAATGCGAGTGCGGTCGTTGCCAGATCGGCCGTGCGGGCAAGATCCAGTCCAGTGAGTTCGGTGAAGTCCTTGAGTCGTCGCCGAACAGTATTTCGGTGGCGGTACGTGCGGCCGGCGATGTCGGCAATGGTTCCGCCGTGCGCAACCAGGTCCCCAACCGTCTCGAGAATGGCAGTGCGCTCGTAGTCGGTCAGCGTGGTCAGGGGCCCGAAGGCTGCTTGGTAGACAGCGTCGGAGATCTCGGAGTTGCCTGCCGCGATCACTTGCAACCAGGTGTCGCGGACATGCCTCACTCCGGGATCGCCGCGACCGTCGACCGCTGTGCGGGCAAGTCTGATGGCACGGGGGACCCGCGTCAGCCCTTTCGCGTCGACTACCGCACAGATATGACCACTCAGCGCGGTCAGGTGCGAGGTTACGTCCGGCCGATCGTCCGGTAGATGCACGATCGCGCGCAACTCGTGCCCGTACCAACCGAAATGATGTGCAAGACCGGCAGAGTGCAATCGGTCGGTGCACTCTGCGATGAGATCGGGGCGCGGAACAGGGAAACTGCCGACGATGCACAGGTACGACCCCAGAACGGGCAGTCCGAGAAGCTGAGAAGCGTTGTCGACAGTCAATTCGTTCTGCGCACCTTCGATGAGCAGTTGGTCGAAGGCTGCCGACCGCAGTTCTTCCATGCCTTCTTGAGCTACCTGGTAGCCACGTACCACCTCTTCGGTGCTCGCCTCGACCGTCTCCCACACCATCACGGAGGACAACTCGAGAAAGTCCAAACGCTCCATCGGCGACAGAAGCCGTCCCTCCGTTACCAACGCCCCCCACAGCATCCGCAGATCGATACGGAACGAGTGCAGAACCGTCGGGAGTGGAACGCGTTGTCGAGCGCGGAGGGTGCCGACGTCGAATGCAGCCCCTGCCAGTGCTTCGGGCACCGGGCTGCCGACCAGTCGCGTCAGGGCCAACCTCAACGTGCGGTCCATGTGATGGCGGAGATCGTCTTTGCTCACCGGACCACCGGTGTATCCGGGCTCGTCCCCGAGGGTGCGTTCGACGGCGAGGTCGGTCAGTTCGTCCAAGTGCAATGTCAGCACTTGCATCGCGGCGGCGCGCACCAGGCGAGCGGTGTGTGTCTCGGTACTCATCAGTGCTCCTCGGTCGCGTCCCCGCGCCCGAAACGTTGCGGCAACACAGTGTTATCGGGTCCGTGACGGGAACGGCAAAATCGGGACCCCGTAGTGCAGTGTGCACCATATATGCCCAAACCGCGCGTCGATATTCGCATTGACCTCAGCGTTTTGCGCCACTTCAATGATGTGTATCACTCACGCACCGGCTGAAGACACTCTCGCCATACGCGTGGTCCGAAAGGAAAAGTTCGACCATGACCGACGCCCCGGCACGGCCCACCGACTCGCTCGCCGAATCGACGGCAACCCTCGAAGCACTTCTGCGCGACGGGTATGGATTGACTGTGACGTCCATGAAGTTTCTGGGCGGAGAGTTGGATCGCAACTACCGGGTCCGAACTCCGGATGCGACGTACCTCGCCAAATTTCAGCTGCAAGCAGCCGACAGAGCCGAGCTGCAGTGGCAGGAAGATATCCTGCTGCACCTTGCGGAGCAGGATCTGCACGTACCCGTTCCGACCGTCGTGCGCACTGTGTCCGGTGCCCCGAACCTCGCGGTCGACTCCGGTCCCGAGCTCGGAACGCTTCGCGTGTTCGAGTGGGTGCACGGTACCGAGCTGGCCAAGGTTGCCGAGCACACCGATGTGCTGCTCACTGAGCTCGGCTCCACCGCCGCTCACATCACTGCGGCCCTGGACGGCTTCACGGCCTCCGACCTCCTACCGACGCACCACTGGGACGTGACGAATTCTCGGGCTGCAATCGAGTCCTGCATCGCAGAAGATCCCGGCCTGGCCGACCTCGAGTACGTGCGCACCGTCCTTGCTTGGTTCGACTCGGTCGAGCCGCGTCTGGCGAGTTTGCCGACGGCAGTGGTCCACCACGACTTGAACGACAACAACGTATTGGTGAGCGTCGATGGGGACGATCAACACGTATCCGGTGTACTCGACTTCAACGATGCGTTGCGCAGTGCCCGAGTTGCCGAACTCGCTGTAGCGGGGGCTTACGCGATGCTGCGTAAGCCCGATCCGCTCGGTGCTCTCGGCCTCGTGGTGACGGGATACAACGACGTCGCGCCCCTGACGGACAACGAGATCGATGTCATATTCCCACTCTCCGCTGCTCGACTGTGTGTGCAGGTCCTGACCTGGACGAGCCGTGGGCGCGTCGACCCGACCGCGTACGGACGCATGCGAATGCAGTACACCCTTCCCACTCTTCTCGCAGTCGCGCGCCTGGACCCCGCGGTGGCGTCGGCGCATCTGCGCTCGGTGTGCGGTCGAGTCGCGTCGCCTGCGACCGACGACGCCCGGCATTTCGTTGCGAACGCAACGGCGGCAACTATTTTGGGCTATTCCCGGACATCGTTTCCGGGCGACACCGCGGATAGCCCGGTTCGACCCGCTGTGGGTGAGCCAGCAACTTACTCACCTCACCTGTCGGTACACCACCACCGGGCGGATATCTGGCGACCGGAAATCGGAGAGCCGGAGACGGTGTCGCTCGGCTCGACGTTCTGGCTGGCCGACGGCACCGTGGTCTACGCACCTATCGAGGGGCGTGTTGTCGAGACCGAGCCCCTGGTCATCGAACACGGCGGCGTCGGTGATGCACCGTTCGCGTACTCGGTGTGGTCCGGCGTGCGGCCGTTGGCCGGTGCCGGTCGGATTGTGGCAGCGGGAGAGCCCCTCGGCGAGACAATCGACCCACACTCCTCGGGGACTCCCATCCTGCGCGTGCAGATCGTGGCCACGCGCGATCTCGCCCTGCGGCTGCCGTCGTACGTGTCGGCAACGGACGCGCCGTACTGGGCGCACGTATGCGTCGACCCCGCACCGTGGTTCGGTCGGACTCGGTGTGAGAAGTCCGACGACGTCTCCGGCTTCGTGCGCGGTCAGGGTGTCTGGTTGTACGACAACCGTGGAGTGCGTTATCTGGACGCACGATCGGAGGGAGGCGTCCACCTAGCGCACGGCGACCGGCGCATCGTTGCTGCGGCCAATAGGCAGATGCTCTCTCTCGACGTAGCGAGCGATGTCACGATGGCGAGTCGACTTCTGACCCGGCGAATCCTGTCCACGATGCCCGCAAGCCTGGACACCGTGCTGTTCACCGACACTGCTGATCAGGCACTACGCCTAGCCGAACGCTTGGCCAGGCGCGCTACGGGGCGCACCTCGACCGTGCGACCGAACGAATACTCGACGGGCGAATCCGACCCGTCGGCTCCTGCGGCCGCAGTGATCGTGGAAGCCGTCGTAGCCGACGGCGTGCACCCCACGTCGCACGAGTTGTGCGCTTCCCTCTGTGCCGGTGCGAAAGCCGCAGGCAGTGTGGTGATCGTCGACGAGACAACCAGCGGCCCGGGTCGAAGCGGAACTCACCTGTGGCAGTTCGACGCGTGGGACGTCGTTCCCGACATCGTCGTGCTCGGCCGCAGGTTGGCCAACGGACACCCGATTGCCGCCGTCGTGACCACGTCGGAGATCGCGCACGACATCGAGGGCGACGGCAACCGCTACAACGCCAACCCGGTCCCCGCTGCCATCGCCGCAACGACACTCGACATCATCGAGAACGACGGTCTGCTACAACGCGCTCATGCGGTCGGAGCTTATCTGAGGACCGAGTTGACCACTCTGGCATCGGACGTATCAGCGGTGTCCGACGTGCGTGGTTACGGACTGATAGCCGGAATAGAGTTGAGCGGAGGGTCGATGACGAGCGTCGCTGCCGCGTCGTACACCCGCGCAGTGCGCCGCCGCTTGGCACAACACAGTGTGTTGATCGGGCAGTCGGGTAAGGGGGGCAACGTCCTCACCGTCGACCCACCGATGACCTTCTCTCACACCGACGTCGATCTCCTCGTTGCTCGCCTCGCCGACGTCTTCACGATGGCGGACATCCGTCCCGCCGACACCGACAGCTCATCGTAGGGACAGGACATGACACACATACTTATCGACAACATCAGCAAGCGGTTCGGAGCAACCGCAGCCTTGTCCGAGGTGTCCTTGGCCGTCGATGCCGGTGAGGTGCACGGACTTCTGGGTGAAAACGGTGCGGGGAAGTCGACTCTGATGAAAGTCCTGTCGGGCATCGTCGTGCCCGACAGCGGGTCCGTCACCATCGCAGGCAAGCCCTTGACTCTGGGTTCACCGCAGGCATCCCGAAACATCGGCCTGGCGATGGCCTACCAAGAGCTCAGCTCACCCGCCAACATCACGGTCGCGACAAAGCTGTGTCTGCCGTCTTTGCCGACTCGGTTCGGTTTCACTGTCTCGCAACGCGAACTCGTCGCCAGAGCGGTGGATCGCCTGCAGCAGTGGGACGCAGCACATCTCGACCCCACGGCGACCATGGGTGAACTGAGCCTGGCCGCCCGACAGGAAGTCGAAATAGTTGCTGCTCTGTCCGGTGCACCTCGACTGCTCGTTCTGGACGAGCCGACCGCAGCTCTCCCGGACCCGTCTTGGCTCTTCCGCCAGCTCGAACGTATCACTGCCACCGGAACTTCCGTGATCTACATCAGCCACAAAATGAACGAGATCGGGACGATCTGTTCGCGGGGAACCGTCCTTCGGAACGGACGAACAGTGGGGCAGTTCGGCCGAAACGACCTGTCCGAGAACGAATTGGTCGAGCTCATGATCGGACGGTCGTTCGACCACGCTTTCCCGGCCAAGGGCACGGCCGGCGTTGCGCAACCAGTACTCGAAGTCCGAAACCTCACGGTCGGCAACCTCACCGATGTCTCCCTCCAGGTCGCTGCAGGCGAAGTTGTCGGTGTCGCCGGACTCGAAGGCCAAGGTCAACGAGACCTCTTCTACACGCTGGCCGGCGAACTGCCCCCCGAGTCCGGTTCGGTGACGGTCTCCGACGCGAACGGCGGCGTGGATTTCGCGCTGGTGCCCGAGGAGCGCAAGACGGAAGCACTGTTCTTGGAGATGCGGTCGGATTTCAACCTGACGCTGCCTCTGTCGAGCAGCTTCGCCACCGCTTCGGTCATCTCCACCAGACGCCGACGCGACGTCGCCCGCTCGTTGGCTGCACGGATCAACCTCCCCGAGGCGATGCTGGAACGCACCGTATCGAACCTATCGGGCGGCAACCAACAGAAGATCGTGTTCGGACGCGCGGTCGCACAATCGCCACGCTGTCTTCTTCTCTTCGACCCGACCCGCGGTGTCGATGCCGCCACGAAACTGGAGATCTACAAGATGACACGAGATTTCGCGGCTGCCGGGCATGCCGTTCTGGTCTACTCCACAGAGATACCCGAGCTGGTCGGACTGTGTGATCGCGTGTGTTCGCTCTACGACGGCCGAATTGTCGCCGAACACTCCGCCGGTGACCTCGATGATGCATCGGTGTTGCGCGCAATTCTGGGACGCAGCCAGGAGCTGGCGCGATGACTCTCCTGAATTCACTGACGAGGCGAAGTTACGGCAGCCGCAAGGAAACCCTCGTCGCACTGGCAATCTTCGCAACGTGCTACGGGGCGGTGTTGTTCGTGAATCCGTACGAGCGAAATGCGTACGCGTTCAACAACTACGTCGTGCTGTTGACCCCGTTGGCGCTTGCCGCCGCTGGAACCACACTCGTGCTGTTGGTAGGCGGATTCGATCTGTCGGTGGCGGGAACGGTGAGCTTGTCCAACGTCGTCGCGGCGACCACCATGGCCAAGAACCCGGATATGTTGTGGCTTGTCATCATCGGGGTCGTCGTTCTCGGCCTGGCGGTGGGCCTGATCAACGGACTCCTGATCGTCCGCCTGGGACTGCAGTCGTTGGCGGTGACACTCGGAGCGTTCATCGTGCTGACCGGAATCGCCCTCATCGTGCTACCGGCACCGGGCGGTGAGGTCCCCGAGTCGTACGCTCTGGCCTTGACCGATCCGCTCGGGCCCGTTCCGGTTGCGCTGATCGTCCTCGTGTTGTTGGCCGCGAGCTGGTGGTGGTTCAGCACTTCCACCGCAGGCATCTCAGCGTTTGCCATCGGTGCAGATCGTCAGGCTGCGCGCATGTCGGGGATTCGAGTCGACGCGGTCGAGATTCTGAGTTACACCCTTGCCGGAGGTTTGTATTCGGCCGCCGGTTTGTATCTGACTGCCATCACTGCCTCGGGGGACCCGAATTCCGGTCGCCCGTTCCTGCTGACGTGCTTTGCCGCTATGGCACTCGGCCTGGTCGGTTTTCGCGGCGGGTCGGGAAGCGTCGTTGCCGCGGTGTTCGGTGCCGCGAGCCTCATTGCGCTCCCGAAATTACTGTTCGCTGCGGGCGTCGAAGACTTCTGGTCGGGTGCCGTGCAGGGTGCCGTCATTCTCATCGCTCTTGCTCTCCCACTGGCCGCAACGTATTACACCAAGGTGCGCACGGCGCGAACGCGTCTCGCGGAAGGGACTATTCGATGAGCGCGAGTCCGACTCTTGTTCCCGATCGAGCATCGAGCAGGGTGAGTTCGCCGGGCCGAGCCGGTGTGCCACAGTGGATGCGAAGTCAGACCTTCGTGATCTGGGCACTTCTGATCGTGTGTTTCCCTTTGTCGCGGTTGGTGAGTGACAGTTTCCCGTCCGTCAATCTCGTCGTCAACGTGTTGGTGCTCGGTTTGTTCCTTGCGGTGATCGCCTTCGGCCAGGGTTTGGTGATCTTGTCCGGTGGCATCGATCTGTCCGTGGCTTCACAGGTTGCCCTCGGTGCCTTCGTCACGGGGTCGCTGTGTGAGAACGGAGTGCCGGTGCTGGGCGCGGCTCTCGCGGCCCTCGCCCTGTGCGGAGTGGTCGGTGCCGCCAACGGTCTTCTCGTCACCCGGCTCGGGTTTCCCCCGTTCATCGTGACGCTGGCTGTCGGGACCGTGCTCGCGTCCGTGCTGCTCGGAATGGCGCGTGGCGCCCCGGCGCAATCGTCCCCGGCCGGTTTGAGCGAGCTGTTCGCTCGATCGACGACGTTGTTGGGAATTCCGGTCGCGATCTGGCTCTTCGTCGTGATTGCCGCGGTCGGTCTCGTGGTGCAACACCGCACGACCCTCGGCATGCGTACCTACGCACTCGGGAACAGTGTTGCCGCATCGAAGAACGCACGTGTGCGTGTCCACCGCGCGACCGTCTCGGTCTACAGCGTGTCCGGTGTGGCCTACGGCTTGGGCGGAGTGATGCTACTGGGGTACTCGTCAGGAGCGGATCTCAACGTCGGTGAGCCGTGGTTGCTGCCGAGTATCGCGGCCGTGGTGGTGGGTGGATCCTCCATCCGAGGAGGTGCCGGTTCCTTCAGCGGCACGCTGGCAGGAGCATTGCTGCTCACGCTGATCGGCATCGACATCAGCGCCACCGGACTTGCCGAAGGGTACAAGCAGGTCGTGTACGGACTGGTGATCGTCCTCGCGCTGCTCGGAGCGAGACTCGCCGGGCGGCGTCGATGAGTACCACTCGATTTCGGACTCAACAGAACAGGCACTCACGATGAGACGCATCCTCACGAAAAGACACCTCGCGGCGCTCGCCGCACTGGCCGCGATCATTCCGTTCAGCGCGTGCTCGGCTCCGGAGACCGGTAAGGACAAAATCTATCTCGACCTGAGCTACAGCGGGAACAACTGGCAGGACGAGGCCGCCAATCTCGCACTGTCCGTGGCTCGTTCCGCGCCGTATGCCGACCGATACAGTGTCACGAAACAGATTTCGGGAACCGATATCCAGAAACAGATTTCGGATGTGCAGTCCATGATCGCTGCCGAGGCGAAGCTCGTCGTTCTGTACCCGCTGTCACCGACCGCTCTGAACCCGACCATTCGCCAAGGGTGTGAGCGCGGTGTCACCTTCGTCGTCTACGACTCGACCGTGCGAGAACCGTGCGCATACAACGTCGCGTTCATCACCGGCGCACGCGCGGATGCGCCGCAGGACGCATTCTTCGGAGCCCAGACTGCCCAAGCCCTCGTCGACCTACTCGGAGGCAAGGGAAAGATCTTCATGAATCGCGGCGTCGCCGGCACGTCGACCGATCAAGTCCATTACGACACCGCCAAGGCGGTGTTCGATCGATACCCCGATATCGACGTGGTGTCCGAGTACTACGGCAAATGGGACAGCGCGGTCAGCCAACAGGAAACCGCCAAAGCACTGGCGGCGCACCCCGACGTCGACGGGGTGTGGTCGCAGGACGGCGAAGTGGGGGTTGTCAAAGCACTGCAGGCGGCGGGGTTGAAGATCCCCGTGACCGGCGAGAACGGAAACTACTTCCGCAAGATGCTGAGCGAAGGGTGGCCGGGGGTGTCTTCCGGTTCGCCACCGGCCCAGGCAGCGGTCGCGATGCAAGTGGGTCTTCGTATTCTCGAGAACGGGCCCGACTCGGTCCCCCACGACATCGAAATGCCGCTACCCTGGGTGACCACGGACACGGCAAAAGCCTGTCCAGGAAGCGAATTCGTCGACGGATGCAATTTCTTCCCGAACGAGTCCGACACGTTCGTCACCGAGATCTTCCAGCGGGATCTGTTGCCGCAGAGCTCCCTCACAGCTGCGCTGACCGGGGAGCCGATGGAGGGCCTCGAACCGCTCGGCGACATTTCGCAATTTGCGCAACCGGAGTCTCGTCGGATGTACACCCGAAAATCGTGTGATGAAGGCTGGACGGTGGGAACCGTGACCGACGGCCAGAACCCGTCCGGTTTGACCGGCTGCGTTCGATCCTGAACCGCTCGACCCGAACGTCCGTGAAAGGGCAGCAAATGAACAAGCGAATCGACATCAATGCAGATATCGGTGAAAGCTTCGGGCGCTGGAACCTCGGTTCCGACAGCGAACTGATGCAGCTGGTCACGTCGGTGAACGTGGCGTGCGGTTGGCACGCCGGTGACCCGTCCACGATGCGCGAGTCCGTGGAGAGCGGTGTCCGTGCAGGCGTCGACATCGGCGCCCATCCCGGGTTTCCGGATCTGCTGGGGTTCGGTCGTCGCGCAATGGTGATCTCCGACAGTGACGCGGTCGACTACACGCTCTATCAGGTCGGAGCGCTGATGGGCGTCGCCTCGCGAGCCGGCGCGTCACTGACCCATGTGAAACCGCACGGTGCGTTCTACGGGTCGATCGCCCGAAGTGCTGATCGTGCCGTTGCGATCGCCACGGCACTTCAAACTCTCCAGCTCGGGCTACCGATGTTGATCGCTCCGGGCGTCGGGTTCGATGCGATTCGTGCTGCCGGACTTCCCGTCGTCGCCGACAACGCGTGCGATCTCGATTTCGACGAGGACGGCAACAACATCATCGAGTCCAGGCCGGGCAACCGGGACCCCGAAGTCGTTGCAGCGCAGGCTCTTCGCATGGCGCACGGTAAGGTGCTGACCGTTTCCGGCCGCGAGATCGACATGCCGGTGGACTCGGTGTGCGTACACGGAGACCGCCCAAACGTCGTGGAGGTCGCTCGAGCCGTGAGGCGTACGCTCGACGGTGCCGGAGTCGATGTCCGAGCGACTTCCGATCGCACCGGCGCACCGACGGCACGAGGGACGTCGTGATCCACCTGCACGACGGGTCTCGTCTCTCGTTCGGTGGTGAGGAGTTCGTCTTCGTCGAACTCACCGAACACATGTCGCTGTCGGGTGCACTCCGGATACAGGCCATCACCGACTCCCTGACCACTGCCGCGATCGAAGGCGTGTTGGACATCTGCCCGTCGAACGCAAGCTACATGCTCCGCGTCGATCCCGACATGTGTGATCCACGATCGCTCGTCGATCCTCTGCGTGACCTACACCGACGCTTCGAAGACACCTCCGACGTCGTACTCGAGACCGAGATCCTCGAAGTGCCGGTGCTGTACGACGACCCGTGGAGCACCGAAACGGTCATGCGATTCCGCGATCGACATCAGTCTCGAACAGAGACCGACCTCGAATACATCACGCGCATCAACGGTTTCGACACCACAGCCGATTTTGTGGTGGCCCACTCGCAGAATCCCTACATCGTGACGTTCATGTGCTTCGTCCCCGGGAACGCCGAGTCGATGCAACTGGTGAACCACGACATGCAGCTGCAGGCACCGAAGTACATCAGGCCACGCACCGACACACCCGAACGCGCTCTCGGGCACGGAGGTGCGTTCGCAACGATCTACCCGGCACGCGGAGCGGGTGGCTACCAACTGGTCGGCCGCGCGGCCACGCCGGTGTTCGACCTGTCGCAGTCGCTCCCGGATTTCGCCGAGAATCCGGTTCTCGCCCGTGCCGGCATGCTGGTGAAGTACCGCCCGATCGACCGAGACGAGTACGACGACATCAGACGAGAAGTCGACGCCTGCTCGTATCGCTATCTACGGCGGCCGGTGTCGTTCTCGTTGGCCGCGTTCACTCGAGATCCGCTGCAATACAACCGAACTCTGCTCGAGGAGCTGAACTCGTGATCGATGTCGGCGCGCCCGGTGTGCAGACACTCGTTCAGGACTCCGGTCGCAGCGGTCATTTCGCCATCGGTCTGCCGCCATCGGGCCCGATGGATCTGTGGTCTCACCATGCGGCCAACGCGTTGGTCGGCAACTCACCGGACGCCGCGACCCTGGAATCGGTGTACGTGGGTCCTGAACTGCATTTCCGTCGCGACACCGTTGCTGCGGTGACCGGGGCCGATGTCGATCTGCGTCTGAACGGTAGGTCGATGCCGACGTGGACGACTCTGCCCATCACGGCCGGATCCGTCCTGACCGTCGGCTCCGCCCTCCGTGGTGCCCGCAGCTACGTGGCGGTGCGCGGCGGCATCGGGACGACACCGGTCATGGGTAGCCGGTCGACGTACCTGTCCTCGGCTATCGGCGGTCTCGACGGACGCGCCCTTCGTGCCGGTGATGTCCTCCCCACCGGAGTCGACCTCGGTCCGTACCCCAAGCTCGGATTTTCGGTCGACGACGACGACCGACCCAATCTCCGACGTACACAGGACGTACGAGTGGTGCTCGGCCTGTGCAGCTACCGCTTCACGCCCGAGAGCTTGGAACGCATGTTCACATCGCCCTTCACGGTCGGAACAGAAGCGAATCGCGTCGGATACCGCCTCAGTGGTCCGCAGTTGGACTTCGTGGAACGAGAACCGCCGTTCGGAGCCGGCGACAACCCGAGCAACGTGGTCGATCTGGGATACCCCGTCGGCTCCATCCAGGTACCGGGCGGCGAGGAACTGATCTGCCTGCTTCGGGACGGTGTCACCGGAGGTGGATACGCCACGGTCGGCACGATCATCAATTGCGACATAGACCGCCTTGCTCAGATGAAAGCACCGGATTCCGTTCGTCTTTCCAAGATCGGCATAGACGACGCCCTACGCGCACGACGTGAACGCGGTGCACGCATCGAACGGCTCTATCGCGCTGCCCGAGACTGACCGAATCGTGCAGGACGCCCCACCTCCGGAAATCGACGAGGAAGAGAACATGAATTCCAAACAGATGTACATGGCCAACGCATACGACGGATCCAACCTGGCCGCGCTCGATCCGAACACGCGGGCGCTGATCGAGCGACGCGACGCCGTACTCGGCTCGAGCTATCGCCTGTTCTACCGCGATCCTGTTGTCCCGGTGAGAGGTTCGGGTGTACACCTCTACGACGCAGATGGACGTGAGTACCTCGACGTCTACAACAACGTTCCCGCGATCGGGCACAGTCATCCACACGTTCAGCGGCTGGTCTCCGAACAGCTCGGCGTACTGAACACGCACACGCGCTACCTGACGGAACCTGTGGTGGCCTACTCCGAGCGACTGCTCGCGCTGTTCCCACAGGAGCTGTCGAAGGTCGTATACACCTGTACCGGTAGCGAATCGGTCGACCTCGCGCTACGCATGGCTCGGTACCGCACCGGCGCGACCGGAGTGATCTGCACGAGACACGCCTACCACGGTACGACTGCCGCGGCAGCGGAGGTGTCACCCAGCCTGGGACCGAACAACCTGATCGGGCCCAACGTGGTGCTGGTCGATGCCCCGGATCTTCTGCGCGACAACCGCGAGACCGCCGCGGCGGACTTCGCTTCCCGTGTCCGCCTGGCGGTGGACGAGTTGAACGTTCGCGGAGTCGGTGTCGCTGCGATGATCGTCGATTCCATCCTCTCCAGCGACGGAGTGCAGTCGCACCCAACCGATCTCCTTCGCGAAGCGGTCGACGTCATTCACGAAGCCGGTGGTCTCTGGATCGCCGACGAGGTGCAGCCGGGCTTCGGAAGACTCGGGGTGCAGTGGTGGGGATTCGCTCGCCACGGCATCGCACCCGACATGGTCGTGTTGGGAAAGCCCATGGGGAACGGAGTCCCCGTCGCCGCTGTCGTGGGAACCGAAGACGCGATGGACAGCTTCGGTCGTGACATCCGATACTTCAACACCTTCGGTGGAAACCCCGTCAGCATCGCGGCCGCCACAGCGGTCCTCGATGTCATCGAGGAAGAGTCGTTGCTGGACAGCGCTCGCCGCGTCGGAGAGCACCTCGATACCGGGCTTCGAGACATCGCAGCACGCCATCGGGCCCTTGGTGATGTGCGTGGATGTGGGTTGTTCGTCGCTGCCGAGTTCGTCGCCGAGGACGGTCTCACCCCCGACCCTGCGATCGCCGCCTTCGTCGTCGACGAGCTACGCAATCGCCGCATCCTCATCAGCGCGTCGGGAAGGCACGCGAACGTACTGAAGATCAGGCCCCCCATGACCTTCGGGCTCAGCGACGCCGATCGATTCCTGACCGAACTGGACGACATCCTGGGGTAGAGATCGAGTGATCACTCATCCGTCCGGTGGTGTCACCGCTGGTGAGAGCTCACCAGCTCGAAGTCCGCGCGACCGTAATTCACGCCGTTGATCTGGAGCTCGATCGCGTGCGGGCCGGGGTAGTACTTGCGTGTGGTCAAGGTCCTGAACGAATGGTTCCGCCGGACGTCGATGCTCTCACCGGGCGCGATCGTTGTTGTCTTCAGTTTGAACGTCTTTCCGGTCACCCCACCGTTGGCCTTCGTGTGGTGAACGATGTAGTCGATCACTACCTTTGCGGGTTCGAGGCCGAGGTTGCGGATCGATGCGCTGAATTCCAGGCTTTCCCCGATGGGCAGCTCCGCGACGTCGAGGGCCGGGCCTGTCACGTCCAGTTCGGCCGGCGCGAACCCCAGTAGAGCAAGCGCATCGGTGTTTCCGTTCTTGATCACTGTCCGAAGCGCGTGTCGAACGAGCCGGCCGGTGTTCGCATCCGGGTCGTCGAGCCACCGCGCTGCGGCCTGGACGACGATGTCCGGGACATCTCGGCTGAAGTCGTTGAGATGGTTGGCAACCGAACGCCGAACGTACTCACTGTCGTCTCGGTACAGCCTGTCCAGAATCGGCACCGTGACGCCCGGACGCTCGAGGATCTCGGGGACCCGCACCGACCACGGAAGGTACGGGCGGGTCCCTTCCGATGCCAGACGGCGCACGTGCTCGTCCGAGGATTGCGTCCATTCGAGCGCGATGGCGAGAGAGCGATCCAGATCGGCTCGGAGGAAAGTGCGGATGGCGAATTCCGAACTGAGTCGGCCGGTGAGCTCGGCGAGCAACGACATCCCGTCGTCGAAGGCGCTCGAGGTCTTCTCCTCTACGGCCTTCGATGCAACAGCGCTCGTGACGGGCCAGACCAACCAACCCTGGAAGTCCGGATCCGTGGCTGCCCGTCGGATGGTGCCGGCGAATTGGACGTAGGTGCCCGGCAGTCCCGTCAGCAGTGCATCACGTAGTAGATCGGCGCGCGCTCTGAGCGTGAGCGGCCCCAGAAGACCTGGCGAGGCGTCGAGTAACGACAGATCAGCGCTCGGTGCGGCGCTGTGTATGGCGCGGAACAGCGAGCGGGCTGTGTCCGGTCCGATGAGTTCGTCGGCAAAGGGCATGAGAGGTTCTTACCCCGAAGCAGTGACATCGTAGGGATGCTAGCTGTTTGCGGTAAATTGGGCTGAGGGGCGAGATCGGCTCCGATCGTCGTCGTCGGGCATATTGAGGTCCGAAATGCTCCCAGCGACACACAAATTCGGGCCGCGCGAACATCAGCGCTTCGAATCGGACTGGGATAACCTTCGCGGATCAACATGCGCTGGGCTGCGGGTCGACTGGAGTTCTCCGGCCGGACCGGCCCCTGTGCACCATGGGCCATAACCCTGGGGGGTCGCGTCGTGCCCGTCGTCCGTGTCGAGTTGCATCGGGTTGCGTGTTCCCGGCGCCGTTCCGGAGAGCCTTCACTGTGAGCGGGTGGCTTTCGGTGGTGATTCTCAACGGGATCACCGCTGCTGCGTATCTGGGGATCGTGCTGTTCATCGTCCGGGGGCTGCTGCGCACAGGGCAGCTCCGAACCAACCGGTTGGCGGTCGCGACGGCAGCGATCTTTCTGACGTGCGCCGCTCATCACCTGGTTCATGCGGTGCACTTGCTGGCGGGGTTCGACAGTCATGCCTCGCATCTCGCCGCAGGCTCCGACACGGGCATGCTCGACGCGATGCGCGAGTCGATGGGAGGAAGCGTCGACGTTGCGGTGACGGCGTCGACCGCGCTCGCCGGTGTGATCTACCTGGGGATGCGTCGCTTCTACGGTCCGTTGCTCGGCTCGCCGGCGATGTTCGACCATGCGAGCGAGGCGCGGTACCGGCAATTGGCGGCGAACTTACCGCACACGTCGGTGCTGCTCGTGGATTGTGATCTGCGGTTCGTCCTCGTCGAAGGTGGCGGACTCGTCACGGAGGGTTACGACCCGCAGCGGATGGAGGGCCAGCTGTTGCGGGATGCGGTGCCACCGGACGTCTACACCCAACTCGAACCGCACTACCGAGCTGCGGTGGAGGGCAACGAGTCTTCGTTCGACACCGTCGGCCACCGAACGGGCGCGATCTTCCAGGTCAAGACCAGACCTTTGCGCGATGGTTCGGGCCGGATCGTCGGTGCGATGGTGCTCTCCGAGGACGTCACCGCCGAGCGGCAGGCAAGATCCGAGCTCGAGCGGGCGCGAGCTTTCCGTGACGCAGTATTGACGGCGTCACCGGACATCACCACGGTGACCGCTGTCGATACCGGCCGCGTGACGTGGGCTTCTCGTAGTCTTCGATCGCTGCTGGACGGGCCGAATGCGGACGGGTCGGTAGACGACGATCGGCCGTCGTGGAGCGGGCTCGGTAGGCCCGACGACGCGACCGAAGGGGACGATCGACTGGACGGGGTGGTGGAAGAAGATATCGATGTCGTTCGTGCCGCGGACCGGGAAGCGGCATCGCTGCCGGAGGGGGAAAGCGTCAGCATTCGGTATCGGGTACGGGCGTCCGACGGCACCCTGCGGTGGCTTTCACGACGCACCACCCCGTTTCGGCACGGGCCGTCGGGTGCAGTGGCGGAGGTGCTCTCGGTGGTGCGAGAGGTGACCGACGTCGTGGAGGCGGAGCGCGCCCTCGAGCGGGCAGCCTTGCAAGATCCGCTGACCGGTCTCCCCAACAGGATGATGTTGCTGGACCGAATCGGCTCGGCGATCGAGCGCGGCGCGAGTACGGGGGCTGCGGCTGCGGTGCTCTTCTGTGATCTGGACGGATTCAAACGAGTCAACGACACCGGCGGCCACGCTGCCGGTGACGCGGTCCTCGTAGAGGTTGCTCGACGTTTGCGGTCGGTGCTGCGAGCCGATGATTCGATCGCCCGAGTGGGTGGTGACGAGTTCGTTCTCGTCATCGAAGCGCTGCCCGCCGAAAGTGGATTCGGCACGCGAGTGGGCGGTGGATTGGCCGAACGCGTCGCCGAGCGAATCCGGACGGTGCTCGCGGCACCGATCGTTCACCGGGGTCGGCAGTACGTGGTGTCGGCCAGTGTCGGGATGGTGCTGGTTCGCAAGGGTGCCAGTGCGCAGGAAGTGCTGCGGGACGCGGACTCCGCGATGTACCGGGCCAAACAGCTCGGCAAGGACAGGATCGAGCTGTTCGACGATGCGTTGCGCGCGAACGCACTCGAGCGGTCCTACGTCGAGCAGACTCTGCGGAGTGCGCTCGATTCCGGACGACGTGGTGCCGCGACGCTGAGCGTGGCGTATCAGCCCGTCTACGATCTCGAGAGCTGGCAACTCGCGAGTTTCGAGGCTCTGGCCCGCTTGCGTGACGACAGCGGCGCAGAGATCACGCCCGACAGATTCATCCCGGTTGCGGAGGACACGGGGCTCATTTCGGAGCTGGGCGAGCGGGTGCTCGACGATGCGCTCAGAACTCTCGCGCAGTGGCGGTTCGCGAACCCGCCCACCTCCGTGTCGAACGCCCCCGTCACTATCGCGGTGAACTTCAGTGCCCGGCAGGCTCAGCACGTCGACATGTCAGCGGCGGTGGGTGCTGCCCTCGCTCGGCACGACATGGCACCGGTGGATCTCGTCCTGGAGCTGACCGAGTCGGTGCTTCTCGAATCCGGTTCCTCGATGCTGCGTCAGCTGGGCGAACTGCGCGCACTGGGCGTTGGAATTGCCATCGACGACTTCGGCACCGGGTTTGCGAGCCTGCGGTATCTCGCCACTCTCCCGGTCAGCGCGGTGAAGATCGATCGTTCGTTCACGGCCACCATGACCAGCGATTCGACGAGCAGCAGCATCGTTCGGGCGATCATCAACCTCGCCCGCGATCTGAATCTGGGTTGTGTGGTCGAGGGCATCGAGACTCTCGACCAACTCGACGCACTGCCGAGTTCGGTTCAGGGACAGGGCTATCTGTTGGGCCGGCCTTCGAAGGTCCCCGCTGACACGTGGGGTTCCTGAATTTCTCGCCCGAGCTGCGGCAACCGGGAAGCATTGCGCTCGCCGGTGCGTTGAAGAGAAGTAATGGATGATCTTCTGGTTGCCCCCACCCGACTCTGGACGCCCTCTCGTGTCCTGGTCACCAAATCCGCGTCCGAATTACCGCACACCGCAGAAATTCTTCGCCGTTGCGAGGCGGCCGGGGTCGTTGACATCGACATCCTCCCAGGCGATCGCTTGACAGGGTTGCGCGGTGAGTCCGAGCGAGAGACCTACGCGCGAGCCAAGACGACGATGGCCGTGGTGGTGGCACCGCCGAGTGTGTTGAAACCCCAACCCATTCCGCCCAGTGCGGACTGGCGCATCGATCTTGCGAAGGGGTGCCCGGCGCACTGCCAATACTGCTATCTGGCGGGCTCGTTGTCGGGGCCGCCGATCACCAGAGTGTTCGCCAACCTCGACGACGTCCTGGCCGGTATCGGCACTCATGCGGGCCGTGGTTCCATCACCTCCGGCACCGAGGAGCGGGGCCACGAGGGCACCACCTTCGAGTTGTCTTGCTACACCGACCCATTGGGGATCGAACACGTGACAGGGTCCCTTGCGGAGGCCGTTCGTAGAGTGGGCGCGGGTGTGTACGGCGACGACGTTTCGCTGCGTTTCACCACGAAATTCGACGACGTCAACGAGCTGGTGACGCTGGACCATGGTCGCCGCACCCGAGTTCGGTTGTCGGTCAACGCAGATGACATCGCACACCGATTCGAGGGTGGAACCGCCCGCATGCCGGCTCGGATCGAGGCACTGCGGCAGTTGGCGCTGGCCGGTTACCGAGTCGGGCTCACCATTGCCCCGATCATGCCCATCCCGGAGTGGCGAGAGCAGTACGGGCGATTGCTCACCGATGTCGCCGACGCGTTGCGTGATGTCCCCGATCTCGATCTGACCGCCGAAATCATCACTCATCGGTTCACGCCGTCGAGCAAAGACGTGCTGCTGAGCTGGTATCCGGGCACGAAACTGGAGATGGACGAACATGCGCGCACCGCGAAGAGAAACAAGTTCGGCGGAGTGAAATACGTCTATCCCAAGGACACGATGGCCGAGATGCGCAGCTGGTTCACCGACGAGCTTCGCGGCGTCCTGCCCGACGCACAGCTGCTCTACTGGACCTGAAGTACCCCGACCTCGGACGTTTCGGACCTATGCGGGTGCTAAGGCTGACTGTGGACTCGACCGCTGGACCGATACATCGATCCCGTGCTGTTTCGCTCGAGGAATCCGGTGTCGACAAGCTCGCGTCGTAGTGTTGCGTAGTCGTCGTCGAAGAGACTGCACAGCTCGTTGACGTGATGCTCTGTGGCCCAGGTCGTCTCGCTCATCTGGTCTGCGATCGCCTTCAGGAACGCGGGTCGATCACGGCTGTATCGAGACATCTCCGTCGGTGGGGGAGTCCTACGCGGGAGTTGCAGAAAGCTCTCGAACGTCGATCGGTCGATGGCTAGCCCATCGTCGGTGCGAGACACGATCGACAGGGCGAGCAGACGCGCGACCGCCTTGTTCAGCGCACGCTCGGCCAGCGAGGTGTGGGATCGAAGCGCGCCCAATGTCGAGACTCCACCGCCGATCGCGAACAGCACCGCTCGAAGATCCGCGTCCGCGAGAACGTGAAGAACGCCGGTTGCGTGATCCAGCAACGACGGATCGTCGTGAATGCCGATGGACTCGAATCGCACCGGAACGCCGGTCGAGGCGACCATCTCGTCGGTGAAATTCACGGGGCGGAGGGCATCGGTTCGTCTCCTGAGGAGGCCGATCGCCGTCGCGTCGCCCATGCCGAGTGCCGGTAGCGTCAACGTCTCGATGTCGTCGGCGGCGAAACGCAGGATGGCGTTCCACAGCGGGTTCGCGTCAGCGTGCTGCATCGCATTGTCGATAGCGACAACTCCGCCTGCCGCGACGTGGGGCCACACACAATGCAGGAACCGAGCATCGTTCACCAGAGAATCACTACCGACCCAGACCAGGTCGAACGGACCGATGTCGTGTAGATGCTTCGCTGGTAGGTCGAACACGGAACCCGAGATGGGTTCGAGGAAATCGAACTTGGGCTGGTTCCCTCGAACGAAATCTTCGACGCTCGAATCGTTGGGATCGGTGACAACGCTCCGAATTCGGGTCGAGACCATGGGTGCGGACAATTCGACCGCCCGCGTCAGCGCAATTGTGGCGCTCGCGGACGCGAGAATCAGAATCCGTTGTGGTCGAACTATTGCCGCCAGCGCGGCGAGGACCTCGGGTGCGTTCGTGGTGCGGTCGGTCGAGCTGGCAGACACGGTTGACCCTTCTGATCGTCGATGAGGATGTTCACCATCTCACGGGTCGTGGAGCACGTGAACTGATTGAACGCGGTGGCAGCAGCGGTCACGTGATACGGTACGAAACGTGCCGTATCGTAATGGGAACGAAGAACGTGAGCAGCCGTCCACGTCTGTCGGGCGTCCGCGGGACGTGGAACGGGAAGCCGAAATTCTGAACGCCGTCATCGGCCTGCTGGGTGAAGTCGGCTACGACGCCGTGACATTCGAGGGGGTCGCACGTCGAGCAGGAGCGTCGAAAGCAACTCTGTACCGACGCTGGAAGACCAAGCGCGACATGGTTATCGCAGCTGTCAAAGCCGGTCCGGCGCAGCGCGTCGACTCGGACGAGATCGACACAGGAACCTTGCGCGGTGACCTCCTGGCGCTGTGTGCACGCCTGCGGCACAGCATGACCGCCGCCGACAGTTCGATGCCGTTACTACTCCTCCAAGCCGGGCTCGAGGACCCTGACCTGTGCGAGGAGATCGAGCGAGCGACCGGCCCCACCGGTTCGCGGCTCCCGAATTCGGTACTCGATGCTGCGATACGTCGCGGTGAGCTACCCGAGGGGGCAGACCCGTTTCCATTCGAGGAAGTGGTCGGCTCGGTGGTTCTGCTTCGGCGCCTCAATGGGCTCTCGATCGATGACAGCTACCTCGAATCACTGATCGATTCAGTTGTCATCCCCGCCTTGAATGCCTCGGCACACACGACCCGCCGGCTTCCACCCGGGATCTTCTCCGGCCACCCCGATCACAGAACGAACGAGGAGCAACGATGACCGACATGAAGATCGACGATTTCGACTACACGATGATTCCGGTCGACGAAGAGATCGAATCGAGCGTCGCCGTAGCAGGCAGTGGTCCCGCTTTGGTTCTGCTGCATGGCTTTCCTCAGACCCACTACATGTGGCGAGATGTCGCGCGTGAACTCGCGTCCCGCTTCACCGTCATCGTGCCCGATCTCCGGGGCTACGGGGCCAGCTCGAAGCCGGCCGAGCGCGATGCAGCGACCTATTCGAAGCGCACCATGGCGGGGGACGTCGTGCGGGTGACGCAGTCACTCGGGTTCGAGCAGTTCGGGTTGGTAGGACACGATCGCGGCGCGCTCGTCGGCGTTCGTGCGGCACTCGATCACCCGTCGACGGTGCAGTACCTGGGCATTCTGGATGTGTTGCCGACGGCGGATACATGGGAAGTTCTGCGGGGAATCGATGCGAAGGTGGCCTGGCACCTGTACTTGATGGCGCAGCCTGCGGGGTTGCCGGAGCGAATGATTCGGGCAGTGGCTGCCGAATTCTTCGGTTCTTTTCTCGACGCGTGGGACCCCGACGGCTCGACGTTCTCGGACGAAGTCCGTCAGCACTACATCGACAGCTCGGTGGCCGCAGTCGACTCCATCGTTGCCGACTACCGAGCGACTGCCGGCATCGACCTCGAGATGGATCTACAGGACCGCTTCGACGGCAGGCGTCTCGCCATGCCCGTAGGGGTGATATCTCAGGACTGGGGTTCGCAACTGGGCTTCGACGCGGCCGCGCTCTGGGGTGCCTGGGCACCTGATCTGACGTACGAGGCCATCGACGCAGGCCACTTCATGGCGGAGGAGAAGCCGACAGAGATCGCGCGCTTCATCACCCGTTTGTCCGAGCGCGCCGAGGTGTCATCGGTGCCGTCATAGGGCATCGAATCGGTCTCGCGCTCGCTCGATGTCGTCCATATGCGCGGTTGCCCACGCCAGCAGGACGTCGACGGGAGCCCGAAGTGTTTTGCCCAGTCGAGTGATTCGATATTCCACCGCCACCGGGCGGGTGCTCAGAACCGTGCGTTCTATGATCCCGTTGCGTTCGAGCTTCCTCAGAGTTGCGGTGAGGGACTTCTGAGTCACCTCAGGAATCGCGCGGCGGAGATCGTTGAATCGGCAGGGGCGCTCGCACAATTCGTTCAGTACTTGCAGCGACCATTTGTCGAGCACCTGATCCAGCAGTTCACGATGCGGGGCGGTGATCGTCAGTTCTGCGTTGCCGTCGGCGGTATCGGTCATGAAACCAGGTTCCCTTGAAGTGTCCTTTGTGTACCAGGTATCAACGTTATACCTGAATTTCTACGACGAAGGGATCACCTTGAGCGTCACCCGATTCACCCCGTCCGGCATGATGCAACCCACCCCGTATCACCACGTGGCGGTGGGTCAGGGTTCTCGACATATCTACGTCAGCGGCCAGATTGCGCGGAACGGTGACGGGTCGGCGGTCGCCGAGAACGACCTGGCCGGGCAGGTCGCGCAGGCGCTCCGCAATACCGCGATCGGATTGACCGGTGCCGGAGCTACATTCGGGGACGTTCTGCGGTTGACGTTCTACGTCACGCATTGGGCTCCCGAGCTGATCGGTGAGTTCATGGACGGCGTCACGCGCGTCGCCGACGAGATCGGACTGCCGACTCCGATGCCCCCGGCATCGCTGATCGGAGTGGACTATTTGTTCGAGCCCGACGTACTCGTCGAGGTCGAGGCGACGGCCATTCTGGACTGACCCGCCGACCGGTGACTTCGCGTCGGCGCGTAGGTCGATACTGACAAACCGACCCGACCTCAGGAGTGACATGGCCATTCTGACGTACAACATGATCGTTTCCCTCGATGGCTACGTCGAGGACTCCGCAGGCAGTCTCGATTACGCCATGCCCGACGCGGAGACGCATCGATTCTTCAATCGTCAGACGGAGGAGACCGCGGCCTTCCTGTTCGGCCGTCGAATGTACGAGGCCATGGAGGACTTCTGGACGGCCCCGGAACGCGCCGACGGCGAGGAGATCGAGGCGGAGTTCGCACGGCTGTACGTCGACACGCCGCGGACGGTCTTCTCCGACACCCTCGACTCCGTTGCCGACGGCTGTCGGCTGGTGCGCAGTGCCGATGCAGTCGCCGAGGTGCAGCGGATCAAACGAGAGACCGAGGGCACCGTAGCCGTCGCCGGTGCCGCACTGGCGAAGTCGCTGGTCGACGAGATCGATCAATTCGAGGTCATCCTCCTGCCGACCATCCTCGGCGGCGGGAAGCCCTACTTTCCGGTCGGGCAGCACCTCGATCTGACTCTGGTGGAGCACCGGGTGTTCGCGGCCTCCGGGTGGGTCTACATGCGCTACAGCGTCTCTCGCTGACTTCGGCCCAGTGCATCGGGCACAGCGCACAATGAACACATGAGCTCCGGACATCGTCGCACTTGGTGGACCCTTCTCTCGCATCAGTTGTGGCTCGACACCGAATCGTCTCGTCTTCTCGATTTCGGAACCTCACTCGACCACCCGGCCGGTGGCGCTGTGTGGTTGGACAATCGAGGGAACCCCGATCTCGATCACCCGGCGCTGACCTACATCACCGCACGGATGGCGCACGTGCACTTCCTGGCGTCGGTCCAGGGGTATCCCGGGTCTCGCAGGAAAGCCGATCGAGTGTTCGACGGCCTACTGACGACGTTGCAGGACAGCACGAACGGCGGGTGGTTCGAGTCCAGCGCCGACGCGACCTCGCCCGATGCTGTCAAGAACGCGTACACGCATGCGTTCGTGGTGCTGGCAGCTTCGGCTGCCGCCGCCGCGGGCCACCCTGATGGTCGGGGTCTTCTCGACGAAGCCCTCGACATCGTGGCCGCACGTTTTTGGGACGAGAACTACGGAATGTGTGCGGACACATGGACTGCCGACTGGACCGAACTCGACGACTACCGCGGAATCAACGCCAACATGCACATGGTCGAAGCGCTGTTGGCTGCCGTCGATGCGGGTGCGCCCACGATCTGGCGTGAACGTGCAGTACGCATCTGTGACAACGTGTGCACGTGGGCTGCGGCCAACGACTGGCGCATTCCGGAACACTTCACCGCAGAATGGATCCCGCAGCTCGAGTACAACAGCGACGACACCGCCAACCAGTTCAAGCCGTACGGGGCGACGGTGGGTCACGGATTCGAGTGGGCACGACTTCTGGTGCAGGCCAGCATGGTTGCGACCAGCGCCAACGGCCACGACTACGTCGAGTCGGCGAAGTCTCTGTATCACCGAGCGGCGCAGGATGGCTGGCAGCCGGGCCCGACCCCGGGGTTCGTGTACACCACCGACTGGTCCGGACGCCCTGTGGTGACCGAGCGACTGCACTGGGTGCTGTGCGAGGCGATCGCCGCCGCCGCGACGCTGGGTCGTCACACCGGAGAAGATCGGTACGACAACGACTATCGCGAATGGTGGGACGTTGCGGCCGACTCCTTCATCGACCGCGTCGGCGGCTCCTGGCACCACGAACTCGATTCCGACAATGTTCCAGCGGCGACGGTGTGGAGCGGCAAACCCGATCTTTATCACGCCGTCCAAGCGACGTGGATCAGTCGATACGCGCCGAGTTCGAGCATGCTGGCGGTGCTGACCACCGGCTGATGTCGAAGAGCGCTACAGCTGAAAAACCTTCCGCTGGGTCTGTATTGTTTCCTCGTGCCCGAAGGAAGAAGATACAACGCCATCATCGACGCATCCGTCATCGTCACGGTCGTGGCCCTCGGGGTCGCTGCGGCGGGTCTGCTTCGATCGCCGGAGTCGGCTGTCGCCGTCAGTGATTCCGAAGTTGTGTCCGAGCCGATCGAGTATCCGGTGGACATCCCGGGGTGCGCGGAGGTCGAGCCGCCACCGTCGGGTGAGGGCGGGGCGTTCATGACGTCGTCGATCGTTCAGGGGTCTCCGTCATATGACAACCCCGACTATCCGTGGCTCACATCGGGCAAAGCCGGTGCAATGTCCGACGCCGTGCTTGCAGCCTTGCCCGGCGATGTGTCAATCAGTTTGGCGACGCCGTCGATGTCACTCGTGTTTCAACCAGTGGAGGATGACGGCGACGATGTTCCGGTGGGACTACAACCCAGCACCGATGCCATGGGCGAGTTGGAAAGGTCTGGTACGTCGGCGTTCGCAAGCATCAGTGTCCGACCCTCTGACGCCGGCGTGCCGGCCTGTGTCGCAGGCGCGCTCGATGCCAGAACCACCCAGTCGGACGGCACGGTCATCGATACCGACGAAAGTTGGTACGAATATGCCGGCGACCGAACGAATTTCCGTACGGCCACCGCATATCACCCGGATGGAACGCAGGTGATCGCGAATCTCACCGGCACGGAGTCGGCCGAACTTCCGCTCGAGTCATCGGAGTTGGCTCGCATCGCAGCGTTGCCGGAGCTGCGTGTCACGGTGCCCGCCCCGGAGGGAAGTGTTGCGCCTCGGCAGGATTGCTATATCGCGGCGCAGGGCTCCGGGACCGAACTCGACGTACGCCCGGAGGCTGTGGCCGCGGCGAACGACGCGTTGGCGGCAGCGTGGCAGGCGATTCCGAACACACCCGCACTGAATCGACCGATCGGGTCCCTCGTTCCCGGCGGATACAGCTCGGGTGTGTGCACCGACCTGAAGGTGGTCGGAACTCGCGTGGGGCTGTACATCTCGGTATCCGGGGGTGTGGAACTTCCGGTGCCACTCGATCCCTACGATCCAGAGTCCGCGTACGGACCCGTCATCGAAACACGAACGTTGCCCGACGGTTCGGTGGTCGAAAGCTATGACGCCGACATCATGAACAGCTTCGTCTCCGAGGACGGCACCACACAGCTCACGCGTTCGGTAACAGTGACACGACCGTCCGGGGTGCAGGTGTCGGTTCGCTCGACGGTTGACCTCGACCCCACCCAGTACGCACCGCTGGTGTTGCCGGAACCACTGTCTTTCGAGGTGCTCGATGCTGTGGCGCAGGCTCCGATTGCGCAGTGGCCATGACCGATTCGCAGAGAAGGTCCACCATTCGCGCCGGAGTTGCGGTGGCTGTTGCCGCCGTATCCGTCGTCGCCGCAGTCGTCGTGGTATCGATGCAGGACGTTCCCGTCGAACAGCCGTCGGACGTCCAGGCTATGACACCGACGTTCTCGGAGGAGACGACAACCACGCAGGCACCGACCGGGCCCATCCTCGACCCGACGTGGCAGATCGACGCGGAGACCGTCTACGGACGCGAGTTCGCCGCATTTCGTTCTCCCGCAGCAAATCTGCAATTCGATTCGAGTGTCGCCGGGGTGATCGACGCCGGTGATGTTCTCGTCACTGCCGCGGGACTGCCGAATCCTCGTTCGTATTCCGTGGATTCGATCGAGTTCGTGGCGATCGATGCCGAGGGCGGCGATGTCCGCTGGAAGAAGTCACCCGGCAATGTCGACCAGTGCGCAAGCGAGCGCATGGGCAACGACATCGTCTGTCTGGATTCGTATTCCGACGTCCCGTCGATCGTGAGGATCGGCGTGGACGACGGGGAGGCACGGAGAACGCCGATCCCCGAAGCCTGGTTCCCGTACGCCATCGAGAGCGACGGGCAGTCCGTCTTTCTGCTCGAGGGCAACCCCGAAGACGGCGAATCGGTGCTGCACGGGGGTTCCATCGATGCCCTCGATCGGATGTGGTCGCGCCCGATCACGTCCTTCGCGGGCTGGGACGGCGTCGAGGGCCCGCTGATTCACGTGTCCGACGGACGAGGCCTTGTCACCCTCGGCGGTGAGGCCACATTCTTCGATCCCCGTACCGGAACGCCGCTCGACGGTCTCGAATTGACCTCCGACGCAACCGTCGTCGACGCAGGCGGTGCGGACGTGTGGACGCTGCGCGACCCGTACGCGTCCGAGACGACCGTCGGCAACACCGCTTATTCGTTCGAGGAGAACGCGCTCGTGGCCACCACGGAATCGAACGACGTGCGGTGGCGATGGCCACTGCCCGAACGGTCCGACGGATTCACTGAGTCGGGTTCGATCGTCGAGACCGCGTCGGGGGTGTTCTTCCTCGGAACCGATTCGATGGTGCGTCTCGAATCGGTTCCGACCTGAAGTTCAGATCTTCTCGGCCACCAGTAGGTTCTCGACGGTGCCGATCGAGTCGATTTCGACGGATACCTGATCGCCCGGCTTCAACAGCAGCTGCGGCTTACGGCGATATCCGACGCCACCGGGTGTGCCGGTGAGGATGACATCACCGGGCTCGAGGGTGGTGAACGTGGAGATGGTCGCGATCAGGTTCGGCACCGTGAACAGCAATTGCGAGAGATCCGATTCCTGTACCTTCTCGCCGTTGACGACGGTACGAATGCCGCAGCTCGCGAGGTCCACCTCGCCGGGGCAGACGATGCTGGGGCCGAGGGGAGTGCTTGAGTCCCATGCCTTTCCCTGCATCCACTGGTGCGTCTTGTACTGGAAGTCACGCATCGTGATGTCGTTGGCGACGGTGTAACCCAGAACGTGATCGAGCGCGTTCTCCTCGGTGATGCGTCGGCCGGTGCGTCCGATGATCACCGCCATCTCGCCCTCGTAATCCACCTCGGAGCTCTCCGGCGGTACGGCGATATCGTCGTAGGCCCCGATCAGGCTGGAGGCGTACTTGGGGAACATGACCGGGTACGTAGGGAACTCGCGTCCTGTCTCGGCGATGTGGTCGCGGTAGTTCAGACCGACACAGATCACTCGGGCCGGGTCGGTGACTGCGGGGAGAACGCGCACGTCGGCGATCGGTAGGCGCTCCCCGGTCAGTCGATCCGCGCCGGCAAGTGCCCCGAGCGAACTGGAACGTCCGATCGCGGCAATGCCCTGCAGCGGAATCAGTGCATCGCCGTCGACCTCGCCGACCCCGCGAATTCCGTTGTGCTCGTAGCTGATGTAGGCCATCTGTCAGATCTCGCTCTCACTCGTCTTGCGCCAGCTCGCCAGCTGTCCGCCCCATAGATTCACCGATGCGGGTACCGGACGCCACTGCCGCGTCACGTACGTGGCTCGGTCGTCGTGGAACTTCTCCATCTCGGCCGAGAGCTCGATGTGGTTGCCTGCGGGATCGTCGAAGAAGACGAACAGGTTGTTGCCGGGGCCATGACGTCCCGGGCCCCAGACGACGTCGACGCCGATCTCGGTGAGACGATCGCACCAGGACTTGAAGTCCTCCCACTCGGCGAGGTCGTAGGAGTAGTGGTCGAGATCGCCGGGTTTGCCGTTCTCGACGACGGCCAGGGTGTGGTGATCGCGGTCGCTGCGAAGCCACGCGAACTTGCCGTCCTCGAGCTGATCGGAGATACGGAACCCGACGGTGTCGACGAAGAACGAGACCATCTGCGCCACGTTGTCGGTGCCGAGAGTGGTGTGCTGGAACTTGATCGGACGTCGTCCTGGATCGGCAGCGTTCTCGCCCTGCCGCTGCACGGCTCCGTGGAAATGCACGGTGGTTCCGTCGGGATCCACCACCGAGATGCCCGACGGTACCCCGACCGCATGGTCGAGCACGGAGGGGTCCAGCTCGGTGACGGGGTGGCCTGCGTCGACGAGTCTCTTGGCTATACCGTCGAGGCCGTCGACATCGCGTACCTCGAAGCCGTAGTGAGACAGTCCTTTCGGACCCTCGGTCAGGTCGAGAACGTGGTGACCGAGGCCCCAGCCGAGGCGCAGGCCGCCGCCCGCGAGTTCTCCCTGCACCGTCAGACCGACGGTGCGGCCGTAGAAGTCGGCGGTGGCGGCGACGTCGGGAACGGTGAAACCGATGTGCGAGACCGCGGTGCGTCGCAGCGTGCCCACGGCACCGCCTTCCTGCAGTCGGTTCCGGGTGGGAGTGGTCATGTCAGTGATCCGCCTTTCGGAGCGTCGATGGGGTGGGAACGGGGGCGTCGGTGTAGACGGTGATCCGAACCTGGTCGCCGCGGTTCGGTGGCAGGAGTTGACCGAGGAACACGCTGTGGTTCAACCAGTTCCATTCTGGGTCGGCCACCTCGAATCGAGGGTTGGTGGAGCAGTACCAGCGGTCGAGGTCGGCACCGCCGCCGGAGAAGATGCGCTCCATGGTGGCGTCGTCCTGGGTGCCCCAGCCCTCGTTGGTGACCATGATGGGCACGTTGTCGTCGGTGACGATCGTGTAGCGGGCCCACAGATGGGTGACGCCGTCGGTACGCACGAGGTTCCAGTCCGCACCGCCGGGCAGGATCGTTCCGGATCCGGCGGGTCCCTGGAATCGGCCGCCGGTGATCGGTATGACCCGACGCATTCCGTGCGGGGTGGACCCGATGACCACGGGAGGAGCCAGTTCGACGTCGAGGGTGAAGACGTGATTCATAGTGGGCTTGGACATCTCACTCACCTGCCGGCAGCAGTCGCCCGGCCGCAGGTGAGGCTGCCGCGTCGATCGGGGCCGCATCGAGGCCCTTCGGGGCTCCGCCGGGGATGACGAGGGCGATGAGCGCAGCCAGGACGGTGGCTCCGGCACAGACGTAGATGCCGATGTCCAGGCCGGTCTCGAGAGCCGTACGGGCAAGCGGTGCAACCAGATCGGAGATCGGGCCGAGATCGGCGTTGGCCACCGCCAACGGTCCACCCTGCTCGGCGACGCCGGAGGCCACGCCCACCGCCTCGGGAGGGAGGGAACCGTCGGACAGGTTGGAGGTGAGGGTGGCTCCGGCAACTCCGAAGGCCACGGCGCTGACGATCGCGGGGCCGAGGCTCTGGCCGGTTTCGCGAACGAGACTGGTGACCGCGCTGGCCATTCCGGCGTAATCGATGGCGACGGCTCCGACGGCGACGGCCGTCAGTGCGGTGAACATGGTGATGAAGCCGGTGCCGAGCAGCAGGATCGGGCCGGTCATCGCGAGCAGTGAGGTGGAGTCGCCGGGTAGCTGAGCCATCCATATCTGACCGATGGCCAGTGCCGACAGTCCGGTGACCAGCAGCGTGCGGGCCGCGACGCGCATCAACAGGCGTGGGAGCAACGGCGTGAGGAGCAGGGGTACGGCTTGGATGAGGGCGAACGGTAGCGCGGCCTGCAGCGGGCTGACGTGGAGGATCGCTTCGAGTTTCACACTGAGCGCGTAGGCGGTTCCGATGAAGCCGAACATCGCGAGCAATCCGATCAGGGCGGCCGCCGCGAAGGCCGGCGTACGGAACAGCGCGAGGTTCAGCATCGGGGTGCGGGCTCGCTGCTCACTGACCACGAACGCGGCAAACGATGTGACAGCAAGAAGGAATGCGCCCACGATGACGGGGCTCGAGTAGCCGTCCACGGAGCCCTGGATCACGGCGTACAGCAGGGCGAGCAACGCGACGGCGATGGTGATCTGGCCGGGCCAGTCGAGTCCGCGTCCGGCGGGATGACGCGAGTCGACGATCACCGCGGCGCTGACCGCGGCGGTGACGAGACCCAGAACGGCGGGAATGGCGAACGACCAGCCCCAGCTGAAGTGTTCGGCCGCGAAGCCGCTGATCAGCGGTGCGATCATGGCACCGAACGCCAGGCTGACTGCCCAGAGAGACAGCGCGCGGGCTCGCTCCTGACGTTCGGGGGTTGCCGAGACCAGCATCGCCAGTGACGTGGGAAAGATTGCGGCAGCACCGAGTCCGGCGATGGCCTGCCCGGCGATCAGTTGCGTCAGAGTTCCCGAGGTTCCGGCGACGACGTCTCCGACGAAGACGAGCACACCACCCCAGACGAGCAGCCTCTTGCGGCCGAACATGTCGCCCAGCACGCCGAAGTTGAGCTCGAGTATGGCGGTGGGAAGGATGAACGCGGCCGGGATCCAGGCCAGCGCCGCAGCACTCGCTCCGAGGTCGCGTTGGATCACGCCGAGAATGGGCGCTGCGAGCGAGACGCCCATCTGGGCGACGCCGATCGCGAGGCAGCAGGCGATCAGCGTGCCGCGATCCAGCGTGGGTTGGGTGGTTTTCATGAGTTCCTCGTTCGGAGGCCGTGTCCTGTAATGCAGGACGACTGTTGTCTATTACAGGACAGTGTTCATGGCCTGGATCACAGCTGTCAAGGGTGAAGATTCATTTGATGACACAGCAGTCCTGACAATCAGAACTAGGATGGCGGCATGGCACAGGAGACGAGTGGATACAGAGAACGCAACAGCACGGCCGACCGTGCGCTGATAATCCTGGGAATGTTCACCGAGGATCGCCTGCAGATCAGTGCGAACGACGTCGCCGAGGCCCTCGGCAGTGCCCGCTCCACGGCGTACCGATATCTGCAGACGTTGGTCGGCGCATCGTTTCTCGAGGAGGCTCCCAATGGGGGCTTTCGGTTGGGTGTCGCAGTACTCGAGCTTGCTCGATTGGCCCGGCGCGGTTACGGATTGACGACGATCGCCCAACCGGTGATGCGTGAACTGGCCGACGAGGTGGGGGAAACCGTGTTGCTCACCAGGCTCGTCGACGACACGGCCGTGTGCATCGAGCGGTGTGAGGGAGCCAAGCAACTGGTGCGTCTGAGCTACGAGCGCGGGAGCCGGCTGCCCATCAACGCCGGCGCATCGGCATTGACGCTGTTGGCCTGGCTGCCGGAGAAGGAGATTCGCTCCATTCTGGGGCGGCACGATCTGCAACGCTTCACCGATCGAACACTGACCGACGTCGATCGTCTTGTCGACCGCCTCGAGCGCATCCGCACTACCGGCTACGGCGTGACCGTCGCCGAGGTGGACCCGGATGCGATGGGAATCGCCGCTCCCATCTTCGACGAGTCCGGTTCGGTGGCAGCTGCATTGAGCATCGTCGCGATCAGGCGTCGCGTCCCGGAGGACCGGACCGACGTGCTCGTCACCGCAGTGCGGGCCGCGGCGCAGACTCTGTCGACGAGATTGGCCGTCGTCAGCTCGTAGTGTGTCCTATTTTATGGGACACCATTCCTATTTAACGTGATGCGCGCTACCTTGGGGGTGTGGACACGAGATTCGACACCCTCTACGACGTAGCGATCTGCGGTGCCGGTCCGGTCGGGATGACCGCGGGCCTGCTGCTCGCTGCACGAGGGCTCCGCGTCATCGTTCTCGAGCGGCGCTCGACGACGAGCGACGAACCCAAAGCGATCAGCATCGACGACGAGGCACTGCGCACCTATCAGCAGGCAGGCGTCATCGATAGAATCCTGCCGATCGTCCTGCCCGGCACCGGAACCCGTTACTACGGCCTCGATGACGAACCGCTGTTCCACGGCGGCGCGGAGAGCGCCTACCGACTGGGCTACCCCTTCAAGAACCCGTTCGCGCAACCGGATCTCGAGCGTGTGCTGGCCGGGGCGCTGCATACGGCGCGCAATGTCACCGTTCGGTTCGACACCGAGGTCACGTCGATCGTGCAGGACGCGGACGCCGTGGCCATCGAAGCGGGCGGACGGACCGTGCGAGCCCGTTATCTCCTCGGAAGCGACGGCGGACGATCGACCGTCCGAAACCTGCTCGGTATCGGCATGATCGGACGCAGCCACCCGGAACTGTGGTTGGTGGTCGACACGCTCGGCGACCCCCACACCGAGCGCTACGGTATGCACCACGCCGATCCGAGCAGGCCGCACGTGGTGGTGCCCGGTCTCGGTGGCCGCTGTCGATACGAATTCCGCCTGTTCGAGGGGGAGGGCACAGCCACCGACGCGCCACCGTTCGAACTCATCGAAAGACTCGTCTCGCGCTACCGGCCGATCACACCCGATCAAGTCGAACGAGCCGTCAACTACCGATTCCACGGTCTCGTAGCCGATCGATGGCAGCTGGGGCGCTGCTTCCTGCTCGGCGACGCCGCACACATGATGCCGCCGTTCGCCGGTCAGGGTCTGAACTCCGGCATTCGCGACGCCGCGAACCTGGCGTGGAAGTTGGCAGGCGTGCTCGACGGTTGCCTGCACGAAAGTGTGCTGGCCACATACCGATCCGAGCGTGGCCCGCATGCCGCCGCGGTGGTTCGCGCATCCGAGCGGTTGGGCCGCGTGGTGATGACGACCAATCCTCGTATCGCGGCCAGGCGCGACGAGTTGGTCCGAGCCGCATTGGCCACCGACAACGGGCGACGCTGGTTCGAGACCATGGCCTACCGCCCTCCGTACCGATTCTCCGACGGACTCGTGCTCCCCGGCGACGACACCGGGAGCGCGATCGGGCAACCTCGGGCCTTCGACTCGGCGACCCGAACCATCCGCCCGCTCGACGAGATCCTCGGAACCGGTTGGGCGCTGGTGGGAGTCGACGTGCACGACACGGCGGATTGGACGCACGCTCGCAATATCGCGCGCGGCCTGCATGCGGTCGAGGCCGCCGTGCCCACCGATCGCACGGTACCGAGAATCGACGGCATCAACGTTCTACTCGATGTCGACGGCCGGCTGGACGACGAGATGCGCACGTACACCGGAAGATTCGTTCTCATCCGGCCCGACCGCTTCGTCGCGGCCGTGTGGCATCCGCACGATGGTGACGACGTTCGAGCCGCAGTGGCGTCGTGGACCGGATGTTCCCCGAGCCCTTCCGAACTGTCCGACATCGAGACGAAAGGCATCAGCTATGCGTGAACTACCCACCCCTCTCCCGACAACACTGGTCCGGCGCACCGCGCCACCGACTCCTCGGCACGAGGCGGACGTCGACTGGAACACGTCCAACAAGTTCCTGAACGGGCCGTTCGCGCCGTGGCACGAGGAGACCGAGGCATTCGACCTCGAGGTCATCGGGAAACTCCCCGACGACCTCGCCGGCGCGCTGTTCCGAATAGCCGACAATCCACGCTTCGAGCCACTCGACACCGACCGTTACCACTGGTGGGAGGGCGATGGCGGAGTCGCGGGCACCTACATCCGCGACGGCAAGGCGTCGTTCCGGATGAAGTGGGTGCACACCGACACCATGAAGGTCGAGGTCGAGGCCGGGGAAGCGCTGTACAGCGGTTTCGTCAACGGCTCGGGCAAAGCCAGGCGGGATCTGCCCGTGGGCGCGCCGCCGTCCAAGAGTGTCGCCAACACCAACGTCGGCCTGTTCGCCGACCATCTGCTGGTGTATTACGAAGGCGGACTTCCGCATTCGATGCACCCCGAAACCCTCGAAACGCAGGGCACGTACGATTTCGGTGGCGCACTCGACATCCTGTGCACGGCGCATTACAAGATCGAACCGTCGACGGGCAACATGCTCTTCTACTCCGCCATCGGGCCGAATCTGACGTGGTACGAGGCCGATACCAGCGGCACCGTCGTCGATACCGTCACTTTCGACATGGGTTGTCCGGCAATGGTGCACGATTACATCGTGAGCGAACACCTCGCGATCTTCCTCATCTCGCCCAACCAGTTCCGCCTCGACCGCATCATGGCGGGGCGGCCGGGTGTGCTCTGGGACGAATCGGCTACACCGAACGGCAGCCGGTTCGCCGTCCTCGACCGGCGCACCCACGAGGTGACCTGGTACGACACCGGCCTGATGCTGGCCCCGACACACTTCTTCAACGCGCACGAAACTGCCACAGGAATCGTGGTGGATCTGCACGTCATCGCGCGTCTGGGCAATCCGGCCGACGACTCGGACGAGCCGATCGACTCGCACTCCTGGTTTCCACCTGCGATGGCCTGGCGGTTCGTGCTCGATACCGCGACCAGGACGACCACCCAGCACATGCACAGCGGGGTGGCGGGTGAATTCCCGAAGATCAACGACGCGTGGCTGGGCAAGGAGAATCGCTTCGGTTACTTCGCCACCACCCGTGATCTGTCGCCGCTGACCCTGACGGATGGGCTTGCGCGCCATGACTTCTCCACCGGCCAGACGATCGTGCTCGAAGGGCCCGACGGGTTGACCAGCCCCAGCGAACCGGTATTCGTCCAGCGTCGAGGAGCGAGCGCCGAGAACGATGGATATCTGCTGACCCTGTGGTGGAATCCGGCGACCGGCCTGTCCGAGCTACTGGTTCACGAGGCCGACGCGTTCACCCGCGAACCTCTTGCACGCGTCAAGCTTCCCGTCCGAGTTCCGTTCGCGTTCCATGGATCCTGGGCCGAGGCCGAGGTGCTCGACGCAGCGATCGCAGCCCAGGGATAACGAAAAAAGAACACCGAGAAAGAAAGAGCAGGACTGACATGGCGAACACACTGGCGTGGACGGCGAAGATATTCGACGGCGGATGGGTGGACGGCGGGGGTGGAACCCTCGACGTGACCGCGCCGTCCGACGGGTCGGTCGTGGCCACCGTCGGTGCCGCCGACGTCGCCGATCTCGATCGGGCTGTCGCGAAAGCTGCACGCGCGCAGAGAGAATGGGCCGCCATTCCCTACCCCGAGCGGGCGTCGGTCATGACGAAGGCTGCGGCGCTTCTCGCGGAAAGCCCCGAGCGTCTGACGCGGTGGTTGATCCCCGAATCGGGATCCAGTCACGGCAAGGCGGGGGCCGAGGTCGGCTTGGTTCTTGCCGAATTGTCCGAGGCGGCCACTCTGGCGTCGCAGCCGTACGGGCAGGTGCTGCGCAGCGCGAAGTCACGCTTCTCGGTGGGTCGTTACGTTCCGATGGGCGTCATCGGCGTGATCAGCCCGTTCAACTTCCCAGCGGTACTGTCGATGCGGTCGGTCGCGCCTGCTCTGGCCGTCGGCAACGCCGTCGTTCTCAAACCCGATCCGCGAACGCCGATTTCGGGTGGGCTTGTCCTCGCCGAGATCTTCGCCGAAGCGGGCCTGCCGGACGGTCTGTTGCACGTACTGCCCTCGGGTGCCGATGTGGGAGCGGCTCTCGTCTCGCACCCCGACGTCCCGTGCATCTCCTTCACCGGATCCACAGCGGCCGGCCGCCGAATCGCGGAAGCCGCTGCGCCGCTCCTCAAGAAGGTCCACCTCGAACTCGGCGGAAACAACGCGTTCCTCGTGCTGCCCGATGCAGACATCGAGGCCGCTGCATCGGCGGGCGCGTGGGGTTCGTTCCTGCACCAGGGACAGATCTGCATGGCGTCGGGTCGGCATCTCGTTCCCGAGCATCTCGCCGAGCAGTACACGGCGGAGCTCGCGAAGATCGCCGCACGCATCACTGTCGGAGATCCGACCGACCCGTCGAATGCGTTGGGGCCCATCATCGACGAGAACCAGTTGAAGCGAGTCGACAGCATCGTGCAGGCCACGGTGACGGCCGGTGCCGAACTGGCGTCAGGCGGTACGTTCGACGGTCTCCACTACCGGCCGACCGTGCTCGGCAACGTGCCGAAGGATTCGCCGGCGTTCACCGAGGAAATCTTCGGCCCGGTCGCCCCGATCACCACCTACCGGACCGTCGACGAAGCCATCGACATCATCAATTCCTCGGAATACGGTCTGTCCGTTGCGATCGTCACTGCAAATCCGTTCGCGGCGTACGAGTTGTCGGACCGAATCCGTTCCGGCGCAGTGCACATCAACGATCAGACGGTCGACGACGAGGCGGTTGCCCCGTTCGGTGGCGTCAAGGCCTCGGGTTCGGGCGGGCACTTCGGCACCACCGTCAACCTCGACACCTTCTGCGACCTGCAGTGGGTCACGATGCAGTCGGACATCCAGAAGTATCCGTTCTGATCGACCTGGCCGGGCGAACCCACACCCATAGCGCTAGTCGCGGTGCGGGGTTCGCTCACCGGTGTTCGGGTCGACGTCGAACAATTGGTCGGTGCTGTCGGGTGCGTAGACGACCGTGTCGATTTCACGAGCGCGGCGTCGGGCACCGTCTCGAACGGCGAAGAACGCGGCACCGAACAGCACGACGACGGTGACACCGGCAACGATGGCCCACCCTTCGAAGCCGCCCGCCAAGGCGGCGATCAGACCGCCTGCGGCCGCGATTCCAGCGAAAATCAGGATGACGGCCAACATGTTCTCGACCGCACGTGCCCAGCTTGTCTTGGAAGGCCTTTTCTCGACCATGGGGGATGTTCCTCTCGCTAAGTTCCATCCCCGGATACCCGGAAGTCCGTCGACTATGCCGTCGGCCTTGCGAAGCGCTCCGCTACTGGGCCTTACGTGCGCGGTAGGCGGCAACTGCCGCTCGGTTGCCGCAGGTCGTGCTGCAGAACCGGCGTGAGCGGTTGCGTGAGAGATCGAGAACCAACCCGTTGCAGTCCGGATCTGCACAGACGTCGAAGCGGGACAGCTCGTCGGCGCGGATGACGTCGATCATCGCCATCGCAGTTTCGACAACGATGCGGGTGGCGAGCGGACTGTCGTCGGCCACAGCGTGAACGTGCCAGTCGAGGTCTCCGTGGCGGACCAGTCGCGGCAGGGCCGAGGACTCGGCCAGCAGTCGGTTGACCTCGACCACGGCGTCTTCGCGGCTGCTGGTGAGCAGAGCGCGCAGGGTCGGCCGTAATGCCCTCACCGCCTCGAGCTCGGCGTCGTCGCCGTCGAAGCGGCCGGAGTAGCCCTGCTCGGTGAAGAACTCGGCCAGCTCGTTGCGTGTGGTCAACGTGTCCGGATCCTCGGCGGAATTGACCAATGCCACGGCGGACAGAAGCGACAGTTCTGCGTCATGAGCAAAAAGCATGTTGACACCTTACCAAGTCGGTCTCTACTGTCACATGTCATGACGGCTTACACTCATGACACGACGGTGGACCTCGCGGCCACGCATGACGCTGCTGCGCGCTCGCGCCGGCTTTCGGGGCTCGGGTTCGCGTTGCTCTCGGCCGCGTCGTTCGGGCTCTCCGGTTCGCTGGCCACGGGATTGCTCGATGCCGGCTGGACTGCAGGCGCAGCGGTGACCGCGCGCATCCTGCTCGCCGCCGCGGTCTTGCTGATTCCGTCGATCCTGGCGCTGCGTGGACGCTGGAGCTTGCTGGCCAAGAACTGGAAGCTGATCGCGGCGTACGGAGCGTTCGCGGTCGCCGGCTGCCAGCTCGCGTTCTTCAACGCGGTCGGGCGTATGGAAGTGGGTGTGGCGCTGCTCATCGAATTCACCTCGCCGGTGGCCGTCATCGGGTGGATGTGGTTCCGCCATCACCAACGCCCCGGCCGCTCGACCCTGGTGGGCGCGCTGTTGGCCGCAATGGGTCTGGTGCTCGTGCTCGACCTGATCTCCGGTGCCGACGTCGACACCGTCGGCGTGCTGTGGGCGCTCGGCGCGATGGCCGGTGCAGCCGTCTACTGGGTGCTCTCCGCCGACGAGACCAACGGACTTCCGCCGATCGTGCTCGCAGGCGGAGGCTTGCTCACGGGCGGGCTGATCCTGCTCGTCGCCGGACTCGTCGGCATCGTGCCGTTCGCAGCCCCGCTGACCGACGTCACCTTCGTCGATGCCGTCGTTCCGTGGTGGGTTCCGATCGTCGGGCTCGGAGTGGTGACGGCAGCGCTTGCCTACGTCCTCGGGATCGCAGCAGGTCGACGTCTCGGTTCGCGGTTGGCGTCGTTCATGGGTTTGATGGAAGTTGTTGCGGCACTGGTGTTCGCATGGCTGCTACTCGGTCAAGCGCCGGCGCCGATCCAACT
This sequence comes from Rhodococcus sp. 14-2483-1-1, assembly GCF_002259335.1. Taxonomy (NCBI): domain Bacteria; kingdom Bacillati; phylum Actinomycetota; class Actinomycetes; order Mycobacteriales; family Nocardiaceae; genus Rhodococcus; species Rhodococcus sp. 14-2483-1-1. Next base: position 371,849 of record NZ_NPFX01000014.1, read on the forward strand.
CGCCGGTGGCGCGCTGATCCTGCTCGGTGTAGTCGTCGTCAAATCCGGCGAACGATCCACCGCGGATGCCCCGGTGGAGCCGCTGCAGAGCAGAGCCTGAGCTTTCTGGCTCCGACCCTGCCGCTAGCCGTCGACGCGTCCGAACACCACCGCGGCCAGGATGGTGTGGGCGCTCGCGATCACGGATTCGAGAGGTTCGCGTTCGGGGGACAGCAACCATTGCTGAGCAATGGTGAGGACCGCGCCGACGAGTCCCATCGCCAATGTTCGACGGTTCGGCCCGGCCAGGCCGCGGCTGGCCCCGACGGTCTCGGCCACCTGTAGCACCGTCGTGGAGAACGAGGTGGTGGTCTTGCGGTACAGCGCGTCGACGGTAGGGGACACGCCGAGGATTTCCACGAAGGCAATGCGAGCCGATTTCGGCTGCTCGGCTACGAACGTGAAGAAGCCGGTGAGTGCCCCTCTGAGCACCTGTTCGCTGGAATCCCGCTCTGCGGCTGCTCCGACGAGGATGCTCTCGCGCATCGCGTCGGTCGCCCGGGCGTAGGTGGCCATCAACAAGTCCTCGCTGTTGGTGAAGGACTCGTAGAAATAGCGCTTGGTCAGCCCGGCCTCGTTGCACACCTTCTCCACGGTCGCCGTCCGGTATCCGGTGGTGCCGAATACTTCGACGGCTGCGTCGAGCAGGCGGATCCGACGCTCCTGTTGCCGCTGCTGCGGATCGGCACCTCGGTAGGTGCGGCCGACTTCACTGTGATGGATGGTCACACACAGATCTTGACACCGCTCGGTATCAGATGCAAAGTGTTCGCAGACAAGCATTCGGATCGAGGGGGAGCACATGGCGGCGTCGACGCTACGGAACAAGGTGGTTCTGATCACCGGAGCAGCACGGGGAATCGGTGCCGCCACTGCGCGCGACCTGGCCGGCAAAGGTGCCCGGCTGGTCCTCGTCGACGTCGACGAGGCCCCGCTGCGAGAGCTGGCGACGCAGCTGAAGGCCGAGGCGTTCGTCGCCGACGTCCGAAATCTGGACGACATGCAGCGCGCCGTCGACGGCGGGATCGAGGCGTTCGGAGGCATCGATCTGGTGCTCGCCAACGCAGGAATCGCCAGCTACGGCTCGATCATGCAGGTGGACCCGGCCACGTTCCAACGCGTCATGGACATCAACGTGATCGGCGTGTTCAACACCGTCCGCGCTGCGTTGCCGTCGTTGATCGAACGCAACGGCTACATCCTCGTCGTCTCCTCGCTGGCCGCGTTCACCCCCTGCCCCGGTCTGGCGGCCTACAACGCGAGCAAGGCTGCGGCCGAGCATTTCGCGAATGCGCTTCGGCTGGAGGTCAATTACCGGGGTGTGGACGTCGGCTCGGCTCACATGGCGTGGATCGACACCCCGATGGTGCAGGACGCCAAATCCGATCTCACGGCATTCCAGGACTTGCTTGCGGTACTGCCCGGCCCCCTCGGCAAGACAATGACCGTCGAGCAGTGCGTCGACGCCTTCGTCGACGGCCTGGCCAAGCGCAAGCGTCGCGTGTACGTACCGCGCTGGGTGGGTGCAGCGTCCTGGTTCAAGGCCGTCATCACCTCGCGCGTCGGCGATCGCAGCATGCTGGCGCACGTGCCGACCATCCTGCCCAAGATGGACGAAGAAGTAGCTCGCCTCGGTAGGTCCGAGAGCGCTCGCAACAAGACCAGCTGACCCCCCACCGAAGGAATCGTTGCTGATATGACTGCCGTACTGACTACCCCCGAGGTCGATGTCCTCATCATCGGTGCCGGCCTGTCCGGTATCGGGGCCGCGCGTCACCTCGGGCACGATCTGCCCGGGAAGACGTACACCATCCTGGAAAGCCGCGGCGCGATCGGTGGCACGTGGGATCTGTTCCGTTACCCCGGTATTCGGTCCGATTCCGACATGTACACCCTCGGCTACAGCTTCAAACCGTGGATGGGTGAGAAGTCCATCGCCGACGGCACCGACATCCGCAACTACATCGTCGAGACTGCTCGAGAAGCAGGCGTCGACAAGCACATTCGGTACCACCACAAGGTGATTGCCCTCGAATGGTCGTCCGAGCAGCAGTTCTGGACGGTGACTGCGCAGCGTAGCGACACGGACGAGACCGTCACGATCACCGCGTCGTTCGTGTTCTCCTGCAGTGGTTACTACAACTACGACAAGGGATTCAGTCCCGAATTCGCCGGCCAGGAGAACTTCGGTGGTCAGGTGATCCACCCGCAGCACTGGCCCGAGGATCTGGACTACGCGGGCAAGAAGATCGTCGTCATCGGCAGTGGCGCAACGGCGATCACGTTGGCACCCAATCTCGCTCGCGATGCCGAGCACGTGACCCTGCTGCAGCGCTCGCCGAGCTACATCCTCTCGCTGCCGTCCAAGGACCCGATTGCGCAGGCATTGCGGAAGCGACTGCCGAAGAAGTTGGCGTACAGCGTGACTCGACTCAAGAACGTGTCGATGGCCATGTTGATCTTCACCTTGAGTCAGAAGTACCCGGAGTTCATGAAGAAGCGGATCCGGAAGCTCCAGGAGGGGTGGTTGCCCAAGGGATACGACCTCGACACCCACTTCACCCCGTCCTACAACCCGTGGGATCAGCGGCTGTGCCTGGTGCCCGACAACGATCTGTTCCGCTCGATCCGCAAGGACGAGGTCTCGATCGTCACCGATCACATCGACAGCTTCACCGAGACCGGCCTGAAGCTGAAGTCCGGGCAGCACCTCGACGCCGATATCGTGGTCACTGCAACGGGATTGAACCTGTCCGCACTCGGCGGCGCGACGTTCCGTGTCGACGGTAGAGACGTGGATCTGCCCAGCACCATGGCGTACAAGGGCATGATGCTCACCGGCATCCCCAACTTCGCTTTTGTGGTCGGATACACCAACGCGTCGTGGACGCTGAAGGCCGACATGGTCTCGAACTACGTCATGCGACTGCTCGCGCACATGGACGAGAACGGATACAGCACCGTCGAGCTCGAACGCGATCCGTCCGTCGACGAAGAACCGTTTCTCGATTTCGCCGCCGGTTACGTGCTGCGGGCCGTGGACAATTTCCCGAGGCAGGGCAGCGAAACTCCGTGGAAGCTGCGGATGAACTACTTCCGTGACCTGCCGGTTCTGCGGTACGGCAAGCTCGTGGACAAGGCGATGAAGTTCGGGCGGCCCCGCTCGAAGGTCGCGGTCGGTTCCTGACGGGAATAGATCCCGTCCGGGATCGTTTGTTCCGGACATGAAAATTGGCATCATCGGAAGTGGACAGATCGGCGGCACGCTCACGCGCCGACTCGCAGCACTCGGTCACGAGGTTCGGTTCTCCAACTCGCGTGATCCGGAGACTCTCGCCGACCTGGCGGCGGAAACCGGAGCGACCGCGGTGTGGGCCGCGGATGCCGCGGAGGATGCCGACCTCGTCATTCTGAGCATCCCGCAGAAGAACGTTCCGGATCTCGCTCCAGGAATCACCAGTGCTCGCAAGCCCGGAGCGCCGATCATCGAGACGAACAACTACTACCCGCAGCAGCGCGACGGGCTGATCGAGGAGATCGAAGGCGGAACACCCGAAAGTGTCTGGGTCGCCCAACAACTCGGTGAGCCGGTGATCAAGGCCTTCAACGGAATTTGGTACAAGCACTTGCTCGAGAAGGGCGTACCGGCCGGGACCGACCGGCGCATCGCGCTTCCGATCGCAGGCAACGACGCAGACTCGAAGAAGTTCGTGTTCTCGGTCATCGACGAGCTCGGCTTCGACCCGGTCGATGCCGGAACCCTCGAAGAGTCCTGGCGACAGCAGCCGGGTTCGCCGGTCTACGGCAAGGACTTCGGAGTCGACGCCACCGTCGAGGCACTGAGCAAGGCAACCGAAGAACGCAGCGAGGAGTGGAAGGCCTGACAGCTGGGCTGACTACAGGTCTGTGTCGACTACAACTGCCTTGAACTACCTGACGCGGCCCTCGCGGAGTGTGCGCTCCGCGAGGTCGCGTAAGGGCCCGGTCAGGGCAGAATCCCCGACTCGGCACGAATGCTCGCCCACCGACACGCTCCAGACGAATGTGTCGCGGGCGTTGGACTCGGCCGCGTCGGTGGCCTGCTGATCGGCAAGGTACGGCTGCGCGGCCTCGACCAACGACTGCCATTCCGGCTCGTCGGTCTCGACGACGCCACGCTTGGACATTCCAGCGACGCCGCCGGTTCGTAGTACCTCGATGCGCAGGCTCATCTGCCCTCGATCACACCCGATCGTCGTTCGGCTTCGGTATGGGCTCGACCCCGGTTGTCTTCACCCCCACGGTAGACCAACCCGAGGCCACAGCCTCGGCAACGTCGGACCCGGCTCCGAATCGCTTGTTCGCCGCCGCGAGTGTTGCGGCGGCAAAGCCGGCGAAGTCCACTGTCGGTGCGAGTCCGCCGACGGTCATCGTGTCGAACCAGACCTGCCCGACGCGGTCCCACGCCGGACCTCCCAGGGTGGTCGCGGCAACGGCGAACGCCCGGTTGGGAATACCCGAATTGATGTGCACCCCGCCCTCGTCCTCGGTGGTGACGACAAAATCGTCCATACTCGCCGGCTGCGGATCCTTGCCCAACACATCGTCGTCGTAGGCGGTGCCGGGCTCGAGCAGCGAGCGCAGAGCCTTCCCCTGAACGGCGGGAAGGAACAGACCTTCACCGATCAGCCACGACGCGTCCTCGGCGTTCTGCTTCGCGGTGTACTGCTCGACGAGTGCGCCGAAGACGTCGGAGATCGACTCGTTCAGTGCGCCGGCCTGGTCCTTGTACTCGAGCGGAGTGGTGTACTGCGTGAACCCGTGCGCGAGCTCGTGCGCGATGACGCCGAGTGAGACGGTGAATCGAGCGAACACCTCGCCGTCACCGTCGCCGAACACCATGCGCGAGCCGTCCCAGAACGCGTTGTCGTAGTCCTGGCCGTAGTGCACCGTCGCGTCGAGGGGCAGTCCACTGCCGTCGAGACTCGAGTAGCCGTAGACCTCGTCGAAGAACGCGTAGGTCGCGCCGAGACCGTCGTATGCCTCGTCGGTCGCGGCATCGCCGGTGGGATCCTCACCCTCGGCGCGAACCTGCTGGCCCGGGAGGTCGCGAGTCGATTTCGCGTCGGAGATCGTGCGTTCGAGTGTGCCGCCGGTCCGCGGCGCGATGGCGGTACGTGCCTGGACGACTTCTCGCCCCTCCCGCATCTCACGGTCGGCGAGCAGCGTGGCGCGGGCACCGGCTCCCTGGAGCCGTTCGAGCAGAAACGGTGGAACTACAGAATGGAACGTCACGCGGTGACCCCCTAGGTCCGTGGCATATGTGGTGATGTGTTCCAGTGTGCCCGAGGGCACCGACAATTCTCGTTCCTCGGCGCAGAGCTCACTCGCACATCGTCGACAGATCGACGCGGTCCACCTCGCTCGGGGGACGCAGTGCGGTGACGGTCGCCCAGTTCCGGGCCAGTAGGGAGGCGTCGGAATCGTCGTCCTCGGCTCGGATCGCGTCGAACCGGACGGTGACGAAATCTTCTCCGCGGTCTCCTATTTCGGCCTGTACCGCGCCGTAGCGAGCCAGTGACGCTGGGACGATTCCGGCGAAGTCGGCGAGGGGAACGTCGGGAATGTTGACGTTGACCACGGCATCGACCGTCAGGTGCGCGACCATCCATGTCACGGCCAGGTGTGCGACGTGTTCGGCGGTCTCCCAATGCGACGGCCGAGTGGCGAGCGACGACAACGCCATGGCAGGAACCCCGTGCGTCAGGGCAGTCAGCGCCGCACCCACCGTTCCCGAATGCAGAATGGCAGCACCGGTATTGGGGCCGTGGTTGATACCCGAGAGCACGAGGTCCGGCACGTCGCCGAAGGCCCCCCTCGTGGCGACGAACGCGATGAGGGCAGGCGAGGCCTGCACCGCATAGGCCGTCACATCGGGTAGCCCGTCGATCTCGGTCATCTCGATACCGAGGTGGTCGTCGACGCCCATTCCCGTCAACGAAGCGCTGGCACCACTGCGCTCCTCGTGGGGCGCGGCCACCACGACGTCGAGGCCGGCATCGAGGGCGACCCGTGCCAGCAGGGCGATGCCTGCGCTGTGCACGCCGTCGTCATTGGTGATCAGGGCTCTCATTTCTTGCCCGCCTTGCTGTACGGACGCACGTCCACCGATTCGGTCAGCCCGAGTACCAGATCTTTTCGGCCGCTACCGAGGCCGCGGCGGGTGACGTTGGCGGTGCCCGCGCCTCCGCCCAGCCGCAGCGACTCCTGCATCGACATTCCCTGGGCGATTCCGGCGGCGATTCCGGCGCTCATCGAATCGCCTGCGCCGTGGTGGTCGACCATCTGCAGACCCGGGGTGACGATCTCGAGTACGTCGCCCTCCACCAGAGCCAACGCCGGGTCCCCTGCTCGTGAGATCACGACGACCTCGGCACCGGCATCGTGCATCTTTCGCATCGAGTCGATCAGGTGCTTCGGGTCTTCGGACTCGGCACCGCCGTCGGCGATGAGATCCTCGTGACTGACCTTGAGCACCGTGAGACCGCCGGTGAGAGCGGCCTGCATCGTCGGTCCCGACAGGTCGGCTACCACCGGCACATCGAGCGCGCGTAGGTCCGCGCACAGCCGCTCGTACACCTCGGCCGGCACGATGTCGTCGGCATGCGGACCGCCGAGGATCGCGACGTCGCTGCGGGCACCGGTGGCGAGCGCGGCACCGAACAGATCGTCGAGCGCGTGCCTGGCCAGCGGCGGTGGGTCCACCGTGGCCAGTACCTCACGCTTTCCGCTGCGGCGATCGTGCACGTAGGAGCCACTTTCCTGGCCGATATCGATGGAGACGACGGAGATGCCCTCACTCTCGACGATGCCGCGCAGCACGGCACCGATCTCGCCGCCGAAGACCCCGGCGAGCGTGACATCGAGTCCGAGCACCGACGCCATTCGCGCGATCCAGTGACCCTGACCGCCCGCGTGGACGTGCAGTTCGGTACTGCCGTTCGGGGCGGCGTCGAGAGTGACCGTCAACAGTGGAGACGGTGCGAAGACGAGGGCAGTGGGTGTACGAGAGGAGGAAGGCACCGATCGCGAATGCCCGATTTGTCAGGTCCGAAACGGATAGAGCGGGAAGGGTCGGTCGAAGAAGTCTTCAGAATCGACGACGCAGGCGCATCCCGATGGGGCGTCCGTCCGGGTCGACGAACAAGCGGTAGGCGAGTGCGGCGAGTCGCTGTTGCCAGACGGGCGGCACCGAGATCTCGTGCCTGCGCAGTCGGCCGACGGGCCGGGACTTCGCTGACGGGTTGCGATGCCAGTTGTCGAGAGCGGTCGCGCTGGCCGAGACCACATCGAAGAACTGCTGCGGGTCGACGAGGTCTGCGTCGTCGCCGTCGGCCCGTCCCAGGTGCTCGCGGATCAGTTCGAGTCTCAGGTTCCGTGCGTGGGTTCTGGCACCGTCGCCGAGGCCTGCCGGGTCCAACGGCGCCCGATCGTCGCGCTGCTCGTCGACGATGGCCGCGGTCAGCTCCGAATCATGGGTCCAGGAGCGGCGATTGAAGTTGTCCGATCCCACCGCGGTCCACACGTCGTCGATGATGCAGACCTTCGAGTGCACGTATACCGGTATGCCACGGTCGTTTTCGATGTCGAGTACCAGAACGCGGTCGCCGCCGGCCGCGCGGATGACCCCGAGTGCCGCCGAGTGTCCCAGCAGCGCAGAGGGAATGGTCAAGTTGCTGTCATCGTCGAGGTGCTTGGGGACCACCACCACCAACTTCAGGTTCGGCTTCCGGCGCAATGCCGCGGCGAAGACGCGAGCGACGTCGACCGACCACAGATATTGATCCTCGATGTAGATCAGCTCGGTGGCCCTGTCGAGAGCTTTGGCGTACGCGCGGGCCGCGCTGCGCTCGCCCTTCGTGGCGAACGGGTAGGCGGGGCGCCGGCGGGGGTAGGTACGCAACAGCTGCACCGAGCACGTGCCCAGGGGCTCCGGGGGTGCCGCCGCGGGAGGGAGTTCCGACGGCTCGCGCGTGACTCCGCGTAGCAGGTCGGGTATCGCGTGCCATGGCAAACGGGAGAGAGCGGCCGGATCTTCCCAGCGTTCGCGGAAGACGTCTTCCACGTCCCGCACCGCCGGGCCTTCGATCTGCACCTGCACGTCGTGCCACGCGGGAATCTCGCCGTACTCGGGCGGGAAGGGACGTGAGACAGGATCGCCGAAGTGATCGGCGTCATCGCGTCGGGCACGGGCCAGGTCGATGCCACCGACGAACGCGACGTCGGGCAGATCTTTCCTGCCGTACCGCACGACCACGAACTTCTGATGGTGGCTGCCCAGCGTCAGCACGCGCTGGTCGAGGATGACCTCGCCGCCCGCCTCCTCCAGCCGCAGTGCGAGCTTGCGGTTCTTCGGACCGGTGAAACCGAGGGTCTCCATGTGGGAGCGCCACACCATGCCCTTGACGATGCCACCGCGGTGCGCGACGGCGGCCAGGGCATCTTCGACGGTCACGCCGTCGTCGGTGAGCAGCTGCTCCGGGTCGCCGCGCCAATCGGTGAAGAGCACCAGATCGTCGCGCTCGGTCTGCTCGAGGGCTCCTGCGAGTGCAGCGAAGTAGGTCTTGCCGTGCACCAGATTTTCGACGCGGTTGCCCTCGGTCCACGCCGAAATACGGGTGTCGTCGTTGCCCCGCTCGGGCGCGGTGAGAAACCACGGGTGCGCGGGGTCGAAGTGGCGCTCGGGGGCAATCAGAGCGGAGGTGGACCGGCCGAACTTCTCGGCAACTCCGTCTACGATGCGCCGGATGCGCTGCACTATCACGCACGCATCATTTCACCCGGTTTGAAGGCGAGAGTGGGCGGGCACCCCGGCGATATGACTCAGGTACCCAACGTCACGCTCAGAAACGGCAAGCAGATTCCCCAGCTCGGCTTCGGCGTCTTCCAGATCGACCCGGAGGAGACCGCGAAGGCCGTCGAAACGGCGCTCGAGATCGGCTACCGACACATCGACACCGCCGAGATGTACGGCAACGAGAAGCAGGTCGGCGAGGGCATCCGTAACTCCGGAATCGATCGCGAATCGGTCTTCGTCACCAGCAAGCTCAACAACGGCTTTCACCGGCCCGACGACGCGCGCAAGGCATTCGACAAGACGCTCAGCGACCTCGGAACCGACTACGTGGACCTCTTCCTCATCCACTGGCCCCTACCCACTCGCTACGACGGTGATTTCGTATCCACGTGGAAGACGTTGGAGGAGTTCGCAGCCGACGGCCGCGCCCGCAACATCGGTGTCTCCAACTTCCAGCCCGCCCACCTCGATCGCCTTGCGCAGGAGACCGATACGGTCCCTGCGGTGAACCAGATCGAGGTGCACCCGTACTTCGTCAACAACGACGTATGGGCCTACGGCCGTGAGCACGCCATCCCCACCGAAGCGTGGTCGCCGATCGCTCAGGGCAACGTCCTCGACGACGCGGAACTGCAGCGAATCGCCGATGCGGCAGGCAAATCCGTTGCGCAGGTGGTGCTCCGCTGGCACATTCAGCGCGGCAACATCATCTTCCCGAAGTCGGTGACGCCGGAGAGGGTCAAGGCCAACTTCGAGATCTTCGACTTCGAGCTCAGCTCCGCCGATGTCGACGCCATCACGGCTCTCGACAAGGGTGAGCAGGGTCGTACCGGACCGAATCCGGATACGTTCGACATGATTCCGGACTAGCACGTAACACTGTGGGCCCGAACGTCTTCGGATGTTCGGGCCCACAGTGTTTCGGGCCAACAGTCGTTCGTTCAGCTTTTCAGAGTCGATCCGGTTGCGGCGGTGACCTGCTCGGCGGTCACGCCCGGTGCCAGTTCCACCAGCTCGAGGGTGCCGTCGCCGACGACGTCGATGACGGCGAGGTTGGTGATGATGCGATCGACGACGCCCTGGCCGGTGAGAGGCAGAGTGCAGGCGTCGAGAATCTTGGGATTGCCGTCGCGGTCGGTGTGTTCCATGACGACAATGACGCGTCGGGCACCGTGTACGAGGTCCATCGCGCCGCCCATGCCCTTGACCATCTTGCCGGGCACCATCCAGTTGGCGAGGTCACCGGTTCTGGAGACCTGCATGCCGCCGAGCACCGCCGTGTCGATGTGGCCGCCGCGGATCATTCCGAAGCTCAGCGACGAATCGAAGTATGCTGCACCGGGATTGACGGTGACGGTCTCCTTGCCCGCATTGATGAGGTTGGCGTCGACCTTGTCCTCGGTGGGGTAGGGTCCGGTGCCCAGGATGCCGTTCTCGGAGTGCAGGGTCACCTTGACGTCGTCGGTCAGGTATCCCGGGATGAGCGTCGGCAGTCCGATGCCGAGGTTGACGTATTCGCCGTCGATCATCTCCGCTGCGGCGCGTTCGGCCATCTGATCGCGGGTCCATCCTGCACTCATGCTCGCACTCCTGAACTGACGGTGCGCTTTTCGATGCGCTTGTCCTGTGGCCCGGTGTGTACGACGCGTTGGACGAACACGCCGGGCAGATGTACGTGGGCTGGGTCGATCTCGCCCGGCTCCACGAGGTTCTCGACCTGCGCGATGGTGATCTTGCCGGCCATCGCAGCGAGAGGATTGAAGTTCATCGCGGTCTTGTCGAACACGAGATTGCCTGCCGTATCACCTGTTTCGGCGTGCACCAGAGCGAAGTCGGCATTGATCGACTCTTCGAGTACGTACCGCTTGTCGCCGAACACTCGCGTTTCCTTGGGCGGCGATGCGATGGATACCGAGCCGTCGGCGTTGTAGCGCCACGGCATTCCGCCGTCGGCGATAGGGCTGCCGACCCCGGCGGGGGTGAAGAATGCGGGAACGCCGTTGCCGCCGGCGCGAAGTCGTTCGGCGAGGGTGCCCTGAGGGGTCAGTTCGACCTCGAGTTCGCCGGCGAGGTACTGCCGGGCGAACTCCTTGTTCTCTCCGACGTACGAGGCGGTGACCCGGCGAATACGTCCCGCTGCCAGCAGGATTCCGAGTCCGTAGCCGTCGACGCCGCAGTTGTTGGAGAACACCTCCAGCTCGTCGGCGTCGGTGTTCGCGATGGCCTCGATGAGAGCGTCCGGGATACCGCACAGCCCGAAGCCGCCGACCGCGATGGTCGCCCCACGGCCGATGTCCGCGACCGCGTCGGCAGCGGACGCGTAGGTCTTTCCTGTCACAAGAACTCCTGATGTGTTCGTTGAGCAAACGATGACTTCAGTGAACCTGAGCTGCACTTCGTTGTGGCAAGAACGGCTCTGATTGCTCGGTCGGTGAACGGATTGAGGCATGGTGTCCACTGAATGGACGTACGATCCTCGGGTGACGTCATCGGATGCCAACGCGAGTGTGATCGGGAAGATCTGTTCGTTGCTGAGGGCAGCGGGAGCCGAGGAGCCGTCCGGTGCCTCCACCACTGCCCTCGCGCGGGCGGCCGGTATCGCGCGACCCACCACCCATCGCCTGCTGTCCACGCTCGCCGAACAGGGATTCGTCGATCGTGACACTGCGACCGGCCGCTGGTCGCTGGGGCCGGAGATCTACCTGCTGGGGTCCATGGCGGCCCTGCGGTACGACATCACCGACCAGGCGCGAAAAGTTGTGCAGGCGTTGGCAACCGAGAGTGGTGAGAGTGCGTTTTTGTCGGCCCGCCGGGGTTCGGAGACGGTGTGCCTGCTTCGAGTGGAGGGAAGTTTTCCGCTGCGCTCGCATGTGCTGTACGAGGGAATCCGGCTGCCGCTCGGAGTGGCGTCCGCAGGGTTGGCCATTCTTGCGCACCTACCGGATCGGGAGGTCGACGAGTATCTCGATGCCGTGAACCTGGTGCCGGAGTGGGGAGAGAGTCACTCGGCCGTGGAGATTCGCAGGCGGATAGCGAATACCCGCTCCACGGGATTCGCCGTCAACCCGGCGTTGCTCGTGGAGGGTAGCTGGGGGCTCGGTGCCGCCGTTTTCGATCGCGCCGACAAGCCGGCATGGGCGCTGAGCTTGACCGGTGTCGAGACACGATTCCGCGACGATCGACGACGGGAGCTGGGCAAGATGCTCCTCGACGCGGCGCACCGACTCACCCTGCAACTGGGGGAGCGGCCCACACCCGGCTAGCTGTCGAGCTCGTCCAGGATGTCCGCGGCGTCCTGGCTGCCTGCGGCCGCCAGCCTGTGCAGCTCGACGCGATCACCGCGTTCACCGGCAAGTTCGACCAGGATGTCGACGGCATCGGTACTGCCTGCGTCGGCGAGGGAGCGCAGTTCGTCGAGGTCGTTTCGAGAGCCTGCGAGTTCGACCAACTGGTCGAGTGCATCCTGATCGCCGCTGCTGGCCTGGGCACGCAACTCGGCCAGCTCGGCCGGGGTGGAATCGGGCTCGGTCATGGGTCGGAGTGTAGAACGATTCGTCGAATAGTGGCAGGCCAGCCGACCTTTTTGCGGCCTGTGCGTTCTTGTCGGTGGGTCGAGATAGTCTTCTTTCAGTTCGAACGCATGTTCTGAAATATTGCTCACCGGGGGGTGAAAAATGGGTGCAGTACCGACCGTGTCGCTGGAGGCGTTGACCGCTGCTGCGTGTGCAGAAAATCGTCAGGCCGCTCGCAAGATTTTCGCCTGCTATGACATCCATCGGAGCTGGATCACCCACGACACCGAGCACAAGCACTACAGCCGGTACGGGCGCACCGAGATGGCAGTGGCGTTGGGATGTTCGGCGACGGTCGCCGAATCGTACGTCTCCGTGGGCGTCGCCCTGCATACCCGACTTCCATTGCTGCGGTCCGCATTCGAGTCCGGGGAGATCGACCTCCCGCGGGTACGGACGGTGTGCCGAATCCTCGACAACCTCTCCGACGAGATCGTGAAGTCCGTCGAGGACGAGATCGTCGAGGCGGCCCGCCGTCATTCGCCCGGTCCGCTGGAGAAGGAGATCTGGGACATCCTGCTGCGGGTCGCGCCGGAGGAAGCAGCAGCACTACGGGAGTTCGCGAAACGGTTCCGCCATGTTTCCTACAGCCCGGCCGGTGAGTTGGCGCGGATTCGAGCGGAACTGACCGCCCCCGAGGCTGCCGCCGCATGGCAGTTGCTCGAGGAGATGGCCGACACCCTCTGCCCGAAGGACCCTCGCGGCAAGAAAGAGCGCCTGTGTGATGCGTTCATGGCGCGCATGCACGGCGAACCCCGCCTGGCATGCCTGTGCCGACGTGATGACTGCCCGAAAAAAGATGCAGCATTGCCGGATCGTCGGGTGCCGTTGACGATGATCACCGTCGATATCGCCACCCTCATCGGACTGCTCGCCAACCCGGCATACCTGGCCGGCCACGGTTCGATCGACCCGGATCTCGCGCGGGAACTCGCACGCAACAGTCAGTGGCAGATCCTGCTCACCGAAGCTGTCACCCTCGCAGAGAAGCTGGGACTGGCTGTGCAGAACCCGGAAACCGGGGAATGGGAACGACGCCCGGACAGTGAGAAGGCTGGGGCTGCAACAGGACCCGAGACGAAAACAGATGCGCACGCCGACGCCGACTGGGACAGAGACGCCAACGCGGACACAGGCGCAGACGTGGATTCGGCTGCTGATGCTGATGCTGGCGAGGGAACGGGGTCGGCCACGGATTGGGATAGAGAGGCTGATTCCTCGACCGAACCGAATTCGTCCAGTTCGTCTGCTCCTGCTCCTGCTCCTGCTTCTGCGCCTGGGAACACCTCGGCACCGGCACCAGAGGCACAGACAGATGAGCTCGACGATGCCGAGGAGAACGACGAGTCCACGCCCGTACCTGCGACCGACCCGTTGGCAACCCCCGACCCGGACGCCGCCGATCCTGTCCGGAAGCATGCAGCAACACGCTCAGGGGCGCCGGTGTCCGACCCGTTAGCGGAGGCAACGTCGGACACCGACCGTGAGGCAGCTGCGTCGTCTGAACCCGCGTCGGATTCACGATCACCTGCGGAACTGACATCGCCGGCACCTGATGTCGCACCGAGCTGTTCGGAATCACGCTCTTCCACAACGCCATCCGGCTCCACAACGGCATCCGGCTCCGCAACATCGCGTCCGACGTCAGCCGAAGGCCCGGGACCAGGAACAGGTGCTGCTGCCGACAGCAACGACCAACGCCAGCGTCGCGCGGGATCGCTGACCTCCGCTGCGGCCCTGTTCTGCACCCACACCCCAGTCGGCAGGGGCACACGGCACAGCTCTGCCCTCGATCTGTCCTCCGTAATCCGGCGCAACAACCGAACCATCCACACACCCTCGGGCCTCTATCTCGGCAACGCATCGCTGGCCGCGGCACTCGAAGCCGCCATCGCCGCCGACCCCACCCTCGGAAAATCGGTCGCGCGCGACCCCCTGACCGACCGAGCCCTGATCTACCGACCCGACACCCTCACCACTGCCGCCGTACGCCTCCGCGACCGAGAGTGCCGCTTCCCCGACTGCCACCGCCCCGCCGACCGCTGCCAACTCGACCACATCACCCCGTTCGATCACGCCAACCCCCTCGGCGGCGGCTGGACCACCGTCAACAACCTCCAATGTCTCTGCGAGTTCCACCACACCGTAAAAACCGCCGGCTACTGGACAGCCGTCATGCTCCCCGGCGGCGCCATCCTGTGGACCTCCACCTCCAAGACCACCCGAATCACCCTGCCCGCCAACGGAACAGCCGTACCCATCCTCGAAAACGACCTGAGGCCACACATCCCCACCAAACCCAGACGATCCGGCATCATCGCCTACCCCGACCCACCCGACAACGAACAGCCCGAGACAGACGACACGGCAGCACCGCCGTTCTAGGCGATGCTGCCGTGAATCCCTGTGCCTGCTCCGTCAGACCCGTGCCCGCTCGGTCAGACCAAGTGCTGAATGTGATCGCGCGTGAATTCGATGCGCTCGTCGACGCGGCCGTCGCCCACCTTGTTCACCCACTCCGGATCGGACAGCAACGCGCGCCCGACGGCCACCAGATCGAACTCGCCGTCCTGGAATTGGCCGACGAGAGCGTCCAATCCGGTCACACCCGACGCGGCATCCTCCGACCATGCCGACGTGAACACCGAGTCGAGGCCGACCGATCCGACGGTGATCGTCGGAACTCCGGTGAGCTTGCGGGTCCAACCGGCCAAGCCGAGCTTGCCGTCGTTACCGTCCAGCTCCGGGAACGCCGGATCCCAGTGGCGTCGGGTCGACGCGTGCAGCACATCCACTCCGGCGTCGACCAGTGGCGTCAGGACGCGCCCGAGTTCTTCGGGGTTCTGCGCGATCCGAGCGTCGAAGTGATTGCTCTTCCACTGCGAGAATCGGTACACGATGGCGAAGTCCTCGCCGACGGCCGCACGAATCGCAGCAACGACCTGTGCGGGGAAACGGGTGCGGGCTTCGAGCGAGCCACCGAACTCGTCGTCGCGCACATTGGTTGTAGCCCAGAGGAACTCGTCGAGCAGGTAGCCGTGAGCGCCGTGCAGTTCGAGGCCGTCGAAGCCGGTGTTCTGTGCGTTGACCGCAGCCTGTACCCACTGAGAGGTGAGTTCGTCGAGGTCGGCGTCGGTGAAGGCTCTACCGACCGAGGAGCCGTCGAGGGCGATTCCGGACGGGCTGACTGTGGTGACGTCGGGGAACAGGCGAGGCTCGGTGCCCCGCTCGACGCCGAGGTGCCACAGCTGCGGGATGATCGCGCTGCCCTCGGCGTGCACCGCGTCGACGACGCCCTTCCAGCCTTCGAGGCTGGCGTCGCCGTAGATCCGTGGGACGCGGGTGTGAGGACCTGCGGCGGGGTCGGGGATGTAGGTGCCCTCGGTGATGATGAGGCCGGTGCCACCGGCGGCGCGCTTGCGGTAGTACTCGGCCACATCCGGGCCGGGGATGCCGTCGGGCGAGAAGGCGCGCGTCATCGGAGCCATGGCGAAGCGGTTGCGCAGCTTCAGCGACTTGACCTCGAACGGCTCGAAGAGCCCTGTAGTGGACAGATGCTGAGTTGTGGATGCAGTTTCGGTCACGCCTGCGCACAACCTGCACCAACCCCGAGCTATTCCCCGTGCGGGGCTGTTAGCGTCGGATCCTTATGAGCCCTTCGCCGCTGATCTCTGCCGCCGAACTGCACGATCTCTTCGAGATGGGACGGGCCCCCGTCGTCCTCGACATCCGGTTCACGCTCCAGACCGGGAGCGACAGAGCAGGTTACGAGGCCGGGCACATCCCGCACGCCCAATTCGTCGACCTCGATGCCGATCTGGCCGCCCCGCCGGATCACGGAAGTGGAGCCAGCAGGAACGACCCGAATCACCGCGGCCGTCACCCATTGCCCGACGAGGAGACCTTCGTTGCAGCGATGCGCGGCGCCGGCGTCAGCGACGGCTCGTCGGTCGTCGTCTACGACGGAGGACCGGCGACCGCGGCCGCGCGCGGCTGGTGGCTGTTGCGCTACTACGGCCATGCAGACGTACGAGTCCTCGATGGCGGTCTGGCTCAGTGGGTGGCCGCCGGATTCCCGATCGGCACCGAACCGTCGATCGTGGCAGCCGGATCGTTCACCGCCCGGCCATCCCTGGCACGAGTCCTCGACGTCGACGACGTACTCGATTTTGCCCGGGACAACGTACTGCTCGACGCCCGGGCACCCGAACGATTCCGCGGCGAGGTGGAGCCGGTGGATCCCGTGGCCGGTCACATCCCGGGCGCGATCAACCGACCGACGACCGACAACGTCGATTCGGACGGAAAGTTCCTGGATCCCGAGGTACTCGATGGCACATTCGGTGGACTTGTGCCGGAAGGGAAAGACGTCGCTGTCTATTGCGGATCCGGGGTGACCGCCGCACACCAGATTCTCGCCTTGGAGTTGGCTGGTATCGACGCTGCGTTGTATCCGGGCTCGTGGTCGGGATGGATCACCGATCCGACGCGGCCGAGGGCATGACACCCCGCCTGAGCTGCCCGTTCGCCGAACCAGGGTTGAACTTGAATCTGACTTCAACTATACCTGGGGAATGAAGGTTGAAGGCAAGGTTGCCATCGTCACCGGCGGTGGTGGCGGAATCGGCGGGGCCATCGCTGCTCGACTCTCGGAGCACGGCGCACGCGTCGTCGTCTCCGACCTCGACGGGAAGACGGCTCGAGCAGTGGTCGACGCCATCGAACGAGACCGGCCGGGGACGGCCGTCGCAGTCGCTGCGGACGCGTCGAACATCGCGGATATCGAGCGGCTGATCGCACAGGCCGAGGCCTCGTTCGGTCCGGTCGATCTCTACTTCGCCAACGCAGGCATCAGTGGCGCACCCGGACTCGACGCCACCGAACAGGACTGGGACCTCTCGTTCGATGTGAACGTACGCGCACACATACGCGCTGCGCAGCTTGTGGTGCCGGGTTGGCTCGAGCGCGGTGAGGGGTATTTCGTCAGCACCGCCTCTGCAGCAGGTCTGCTCACCCAGATCGGTTCGGCCACATACGCGACGACCAAGCACGCGGCCGTCGGATTCGCCGAATGGATGAACGTCACCTACGGCAACCGAGGCATTCGTGTCAGTTGCCTGTGCCCCATGGGGGTCAACACCAAACTGCTGTACGAGGGACGCGAGTCGGGAGATGCGTTGGGAGCAGCCGCAACTGCGGCGGTTCTGAGCGCCGGTGCCGTACTCGAACCCCTCGACGTTGCCGATGTGGTGCTCGACGCGATGGACCGCGAGCAGTTCCTCATCCTGCCGCACGAGAACGTACTGGACATGTACCGCAACAAGAGTGCCGACTACGACCGGTGGTTGCGCGGCATGCGTCGCTACCAGGACAGCTTGCTCGACAACAACCGATAGGGGCCCACCGTGGCATTTTTCGAGACCTCCGACCGTGCGAAGAAATACGAGTCGGATCTGTTGGAGTTCATGGACTCTCACATCTACCCGGCCGAGGCAGTGTACGAGCAGCAGATGCTCGACTCCGGTGACCCGCACTTTCAGCCGCCGATCATCGAGGATCTGAAGAAGGAAGCGCGCTCGCGTGGACTGTGGAATCTGTTCCACCCGCACCCCGAATGGGGCCCCGGTCTGACCAACCTCGAGTACGCCCCGCTCGCCGAGATCATGGGCCGCAGCCTGCTCGCTCCCGAGGCATGCAACTGCAACGCACCGGACACCGGCAACATGGAGGTGTTCACGCTATTCGGCACCGACGAGCACAAAGAGAAGTACCTGAAGCCGTTGCTGGACGGCACCATTCGCTCAGCCTTCGCGATGACCGAGCCCGACGTGGCCAGTTCCGACGCCACGAACATCGCCATGAAGATGGACCGCGACGGGGACGACTTCATCCTCAACGGGCGCAAGTGGTGGACGTCGAACGCAATGCACAAGAACTGCAAGGTTCTCATCGTCATGGGCAAGACGGATCCCGAGGCGGCTACCCACCGTCAACAGTCGATGCTGGTGGTACCCATCGACGCACCCGGTGTCACCGTCCTGCGTAATCTGCCGGTGTTCGGCTACATCGACCGCGAAGGTCACGCCGAGGTGCTCTTCGAGGACGTGCGGGTGCCGGCAAAGGACGTGTTGAAGGGCCCGGGCGAGGGCTTCGCCATCAGTCAGGCTCGCTTGGGGCCCGGCCGTATCCACCACGCGATGCGCACCATCGGCGTCGCCGAGCGGGCGCTCGAATTGCTCTGTCGCCGTGCAGTATCGCGAGTGACGTTCGGTAAGCCGGTGGCGATGCGCTCGAACATCCAGGACTGGATCGCCGAGGCGCGGATCGAGATCGAGAAGACGAGACTGCTCACGTTCAAAGCCGCGTACCTGATGGACACCGTCGGGAACAAGGAAGCGCGCACCGAGATCGCCGCCATCAAGGTTGCTGCACCCGAGATGGCACTGAAGATCATCGACCGTGCCATACAGGTGCACGGCGGCGGCGGAGTGAGCAACGATTTCCCGCTCGCGATGATGTACGCCCACATTCGCACCTTGCGTCTGGCCGACGGTCCGGACGAGGTACACAAGATGTCGATCGCAAAGATGGAGCTGCGCAAATACCTCTGAACGTTCACTACCCGACCTGAAACACTTGCGCCGTCACACCGATGACAGCGTGATTCGTGAACAAATTGTGCGCCTAGTGTCTTCAAGGATTGTGCGAGGCAACCGAGCAAGGCCGCCCGATTCAACGGTGACGGTTCTTGTTGCACCCGTACTGTAGCTGAACCGCTAGTTGCTCTATCTTCGTGGATTTGTTAGTGATCATGCGAAAACTCTGGCCTCGTGACCGGACCTACTGCATTGTTGCCCGCGAAATCGGGCTTTCGCCTCTGCAGTGATGGATCGGCGTGCAGCTAGGCCGGACTAAGCCGCCGCTCCAGGTGCAACATTCAATCCTCGTCACCCCCAGCTGTAGGTACACCGAACAAATGATTTTTCGCTGTATTTTCGGAGAACCTGGCAGGATTGACTGGTTTGTGATCAGATTCGTCAACTGCTCGTGACTCTTGAACGAGGATACTTCTGGCTGGGGGTGCCGAATGAACTACAGTTCTCTTAGAAAAAGCGCGTTATGCGCCATAGGCGGAGCTACAATAATTTTCATAAGAAAGGACTTACAAGATTTTATTTTTCCGCCAGACAGTAGCCTAGGTGACCTGTTCTCTTGGCTGTTGGGGACTATGGGATCACTCCTAATACTATGGTTGTCTGTGGTCCTGGCATGGCTGCTCGGTTCACACTCCCGCGGGCGTCAGGTGACGAACTACTTCGGCGGCCTGTTAGCGGCGGGAACTGCTGTGTGGAGCTACTTCGCTGTCTCGGGGGTTGTCTCTGATACCGCTAGTAAAATATTGATGATAGCTTGGATCGTTCAGATCGCCGCCCGGGTTCGCTTGAAAAAATCCGCGCCGCAGATATCTGCACAGATATTGCCGAAGGACGAAAAGTACAGACTGGTAAGTAAACAGCTTGATGATGCCCTTAGTATTTCGTCGACGTGGCCGCGGCCGGCAGTGGTGGAATTCGTTTCCATGGTTGTCAATCCGGATACGCACCGTGGCCGTGTAGTGGAAGAATTGAAGGTAGAACGCACCATCACATCGAAATCGGTCCGCCAAGTGGTTCGCCATAGTCGAGCTAGCACGGACTTAAGTAATTTCGCGCGAGATCGCAATGGTGATGTGAAAGATCAGCAGGATCTCGTATATCTTCCTGTCCTACACCCGGAAAAAGGTCATATATATGATGGAATGACGATTTCGGTCAAGGGTGAAGATTCGGTCGAATCGCTGAGCTATCACGAGTCTCAAACTCGCTATCTGGCAGCAATCATCGTCTTGTATCGCGAGGCGTATGAGTTGCCAGAAGAGTTTAGCGATTGGGGTAAAGACTTTGTGACTAAGTTCAGCACCTTAGTGTCCAAGTTTATGACTCCGTTAAGTTTGTTGCAGACCGAAAAACAGTTAGACGATTGCAAAGCGGCGTTAGAGGCCTGTTTTTCGCAGGCTAGTATTCATCCCGGCGCTCATGCGTCAGCCAAATTTATGGCAGGTACATGTATCAAACGATATGCTATTGTCCTTCGCGTTCAACGGCAGGAATATTATGACATTTCTTACGATTACGTACTGAACACTAGGCAGCTTCTGCCTTCTCGAGGGTCCGATTCGAAGAAGGTATCATTTAACCGCGTCTGGCGAAGCTTTTTGGAACCGTCAGGATTCATAGTAATTCCCTTGTCAAGGGCCCATAGGTGTTCTAGCTTCCATTTGGAAATGAGCATCCCGTCGGGTTCTTACATCGGTTCAACTACAGTCGTTAACGAAGACAAATCGACCGAACAGCGTTCGAGCCATCCGGCGATGCTCGGGCAGTCTCCTTATGTGCGTTTGCCAACCCTTGGTCTATCTCGCGCGCATCTCTATCTAAGATCTTCTCAGCTAACGGCTGACTCCCTAGGCCACGCGAAAGAAGTCCGTTTCAACATATACGAAAAGCCGTATGGATCGGATCTCTTGGCAGTCCTTTGGTTGGTTGTAGTGGTGGGCGTGAGCGCGGTCGCGAAGCAGGCATTGCTTGACGACAAGGTTGTTACTAGCAACCTTTTGGCTTTCTCTATTGCATTCCCGCTTATGCTGACGACTGCTGTTACAGTTTTCACTGCCAGGGCGAAAAATACTTTGAATGTCTCTGTCACAGCCTGTGGCCTGAGCCTGGCTGGCGCAGCACTCCTAGTTTGGGAGGTGTCGATGCTGGTAGTGGGGCTTGCGACCAAGGATGATGATGTCCGGATGAAGGTGAGGTCAGATGAGGTTTGGACCGCACTCCTCGCCGCAGGGCTGAGTTTGGCTCTACTGAGTGTTGCAATATTTGTGATAAGAATCACACGTTTTGCGTGGTTTTATACTCTGTGTGTCTATGGTAGTGGTAGTCGGATCCCGCAGGACCAGCCTGCGGACGACGGTGAAGAAGCAAGCGCCTCGACGGGCGAAGCAAAGCAGGGGGGTGGGATGCAGGATGTTGATCGGTGAGCTCGTGGCATTTGTTCTTGGGCCGGGTGTCTCAGACACGAACGCCGACAGGACCATTCGGATTGACGACGACGAGCCTTCAAACAATCGAGTTGATTCCCGTCTCGTAGCCAATCTGCGCGACAACCGTGACCTGATCTCGTCGGCCTCAGCCTGTACGCCACCTGCGGGATCAGTAGAAGTTCTGCGCCAACACAAAGTCTTTGAGGCATTGGATTAGGATTCCCTGCGAGTCGGTTTGCCCAGGAAGATTTCGGACTGGGCGTGATCAAGACTCTGGTGGACTCACTGGACATAAAGCATACAAAACGGTCCTCGGTTTCGAACGCCTCTGCCTGCGGGCGGGAACACCTCTCGGTGATACTTCCCAGTGATATAGCATCAGTAAGTACATCGAAAATTACCCGTCTGCTGGGCGTTCGGAGACGACCGGCTATTTTTAGCTTTGCGCAAGGTGTCCACGTTGACCGACCGCCGTAAAGTCGGCCGGTTGATGGATGGCTAATTCACCCCGCTTGCGCTCAGGTGGCTAACCTACGCGAGACCATGCCGGGTCACGGCCGATGAAGGCCATCAGCTTGTCCTGCGGGGAAGCGTCCTCGCCGACGGGGACGGAGGGTCCGTACTGTCCGCTGTCCCGTAGCATCTGCTCCATCGGTCGCATGGCGTCGAGGGCCGCAGCGCAGCGATCTTGGCCCAAGTCGTGTTCCAGGCCGAGGGCTTTCGCAAGGTCCCAGGAGTGCATCCAGATGTCGGCGGTGTAGAACATCGCGATCGCCTCGTCCACCGGCATGTCTCCCGTGTGCGGGTTGCTCAACACGCGGTCGGAAGGGTCGTCGAGAATTGCCTGGATGTCGGCGACGTGGTGCCTCCATGCGGCTTTCGGGTCGGCGTCGATGTCCAGGGTCTCGAACTCGATTCCCGCGCCGCCGGCGAGAAAGCCGCGAGACCACTCGATCAGGTGCTTCACGACATCGATTGCGGCCCAGTCCGATACCGGGCTGGGGCGTGACCAGTCCTCGGGCGAGGCGGACTCGACCAGCGCGGTGAACATCGCCGCGTCCTGTAGGTGCTGCTGGGCCGGCCCTGTTCGTTGCCCGAGCAGTTCGTCGAGTTTGTCGTAACCCTCTTTCACCCCGACATCCATGCCACTGGACAGCATCCCGTCGCGAGTTGCGAAGTCCGACATCACACTGAGAACTTTCAAGAGCGTGCCCCCGCCGTCGCGCCGCTCGAAGGTGAGGGTCTCGAGGGCGACCGAATCGGGTTGGCCCTCGTAGGTGAACGTCCACACGATCCGCTCGTTGTCCCTGACCTCGTGGAAACTGCCGAAGAAGGCTGCGATCTCCTCGCCGCCCCGATCGTTGGCAAAGGCCCAGGACCCTCCGGTGCGTCCCTCCCACTTCAGAATTCGCGTGGTCAACGATCTGGGCCCCACCCATTGCCGATACAGCTCGGGATCGATGTGAGCGCGGAACACCTGCTCCGGTGCTGCATCGAACTCTCGAACGATCTCGATCGTGGGTACTTTCTCGTCTGCGAGGATCTCGGTTTCGTGCACAGTCATGACACCTCTTTCGTCTCGGTGGTCTTGTCGTCTGCGATGCCGTCCAGCAGGGCGTCGAGGCGTCGATAGCGTTGTTCTGCTTCCTGTCGGTACCGCTCGATCCATTTCGTCATCAGCCCGAACACCTCCGCGTCCAGATGCACCGGCCGACGCTGGGCATCTTTGCTGCGGGTGACCAGGCCGGCCTCCTCGAGCACCTTCACGTGCTTGGATACGGCCTGCAGGCTCATGGCGTACGGCTCCGCCAATTCGCTGACACTCGCATCCGAGGCGGCGAGCCGTGCCACCATGTCGCGTCGAGTGGGGTCGGCCAAGGCCGCGAACGTCTTGTCGAGTTGCTCCGTGTGATCCTCCATCGGCTCCTCGCTTTCTCGATGAAGCCGAGGGTAAGCCGCGTGACGTGCATAGTCAACCATTTGGTTGAGTACTTCCCTCGGCCTACCCTCGTCGGATGGGCATCGGTGATGACATGGTGCGGGACGTGATCTCTCTAGATCTGGGGCACCCGCTACGTGTGGCGATCGACGGGGTGACGGCATCGGGAAAGTCGACCTGTGCGCGGTGGCTGGTGAGTGCTGTTGCAACGCAGGGGCGTCCTGCGATTCATGTGACCATGGACGGTTTCCATCACCGGCGCGCCTATCGGTATCGGCAGGGGCGAGCGTCGGCTGTCGGTTACTACCAGGACGCATACGACTTCGACGCGCTGTGTACGCAGGTGCTGATCCCGTTGGGCCCGACCGGAAGCGGCGAAATCCGGCGTCGGATCATCGATCTGGCGTCCGATGAGCCGGTGGAAGATCCGCCTGAGCCGGTGCCTACCGACACGATCGTCGTGGTGGACGGAACGTTTCTGCACCGGCCGCCGCTGCCTGACTACTGGGACTACACGGTCTTCGTCGACACCCCGATGGACGTCGCACGGGCTCGCGGTACAGCCCGGGATGCGGATGCGCTCGGGGGTGAAGTGGCCGCGGGTATGGCCTTCGACCAGCGCTATCACGCGGCGTGCCGGATCTATCTGGACGAGGTGAATCCGCGCGCGCGAGCCACTCGGGTGCTGCCGGGTATTGACAGCCTGCTGTCAATGGGGTGATGATTGACAGCATACTGTCAATCGATGCGAGGACGTTCCGATGACCACCATTGCGCTCTACGCCACCGACACCATGGCCGACTGGGAATACGGGTACCTCACCGCCGGCCTGGCCATGGCCCGTGAACAAGACCCGGAAGCCAACCGGCTGATCGTCGCCTCGGAGACGGGGGAGGCTGTGACGACGATGGGAGGATTGCGCATCACGCCGGACGTCGGCTTGGCGGATCTGCCGACACTCGACGCGTTGATTCTGCCGGGAGCGGGCAGTTGGGAGTCCGGGCACGACACGGTACTCGAGCTTGCCGCCGCACTCGTTGCGGCGGGGACCCCGGTGGCGGCGATCTGCGGTGCCACCTACGGGCTGGCTCGGACCGGACTGCTCAACGACCGGCCACATACGTCTAATGCTGCCGAATTTCTCACTGCTGCAGAGCAATACAGCGGAGCCGAGCACTACCGAGACGACAAAGCGGTGTCCGACGGTACGGTCATCACTGCCGGCGCGACGGCACCCATCGAGTTCGCCAAGCTGGTATTCGAGCGGCTGAACGTGTTTCCGCAACCCGTCGTCGATGCCTGGTACGGCCTGTACACGACAGGCGAGCGAAAGTACTACGACCAGCTGGCGGGGGCATGACCGACCGCAGCCCGGAGGGTGATGCGCTGACGGCGGTAGTGCTGCCCGTTTTCGAGCTCAACGGCGAATTTCTCGCTGCCGCACAGGACATCACCGAGCCGACGGGCCTGACTCCGGCCTGGTGGCAGGTTCTGGGGGCCACCCTGGACGAGCCATTGTCGGTCGCTGATATCGCGCGACGCGTCGGGTTGGGATTGGCACGGCAGAGCGTGCAGCGGACGGCAAATCTGTTGGTGGACAAAGGCTGGGCGGTCTACGTCGACAACCCTCACCACAGGCGGGCCAAGCTACTCGAACCCACCTCCAAGGGGCGCGAGACAGTCGCCGCACTGAGAGATGCTCAACACGCGTGGTCGGACGCCGTGGGTGCCGCGGTGGGTGAGGACGAATTACGCTCTTTCGCGGAGACTCTGGAGAAGATCCTCGCAGCCTCCCGTCACTACCGCGGTGGCCGTGCATAATTCGGCAATGGCTGTGCTCGCACTACTGCTCTCCGGACTGCTGGCCGGTTTGCTGTCGCAATCCGACGGGGTCGACATTTTCGGCGACACCAGCGTCGGCGGCGTGCTGCTCTCCAGCGGTGGAGGGGGAGTTGCGGCAGCAGTGATTCTGGCGTCGGGTCTGGCGATGCTCGTTCGTCGGCGCAGTATTCTGGCCGGCCTGTCCATCGCCGCTGCCGTTGTCGCCGGGGTGACGGCACTGCTGATGCCCTCCGACCTCGCCGAGGTGGTGGCAGGCGGAGTTCTTCTGGGATGCACTGCAGTACGGGCGAACGGTGCACGAGTTCGACAAGCGCTGCTGATCGGGTCGTTCCTTCTGGGCCTGCTCAGTGCAGGCGCGGTCGAGGCTCTGCACTACGCGAGTGTCCCGCGTCGCTACGCCGACTACCTCCCCGAGTCCGATCTCGGCACTCCGGTGGTCGTACCGGTCCTCTGCGCCCTCGTGGTGCTGACGGTGTTCTTGGCAGCTCGTGTCGACCGCGGTGACGACTGTTCGTCACCCGAGCGGAACATCCGTACGGTCGGGGCGATACTGCTGGTCTCGATCGGTGGCCTTCTGCTCGATGTACTGTTCGGGCTCAGCGTGTTTGAGAGCGAATACGGGTTCGTCGGTCGTTGGTACTTCGGAATCCTCGTCGTACCCGTACTGTTCGCGGCCGCTGCTCTGCTGCCGGGCCGCGGTGGCAGGCTCGTTCTCGCCGGGACCGCCGTCCTGCTCACCTCGAACACCACTTCCGGTGTGGGTATCGATGTGTCGGAGGGAGTTTGGGTACTCGGGCTGGTGGCCGTCACGGCACTCGCCGTGTCAGTCGGTGTGGCACTCGGAATGCGTTGGGGGCGTTCGTGGATCGGCATCACTGCTCTGGCACTGGTCTGTGTGACCGCACTGTTCGAGTACCCGCCGCTGGACAACGTGCACTACGTGGCTAGTCTGGTGGTTTTCCCCGCAGCTGCGGCCTACCTGTACGTCTCGTGCACCCCCTCGACCCCCACGACCTCGACCCCCACGACCTTGACGCTAGGCCTCGCGGTTCCGGTGGCGATCACGGTCCCGATGGTCGTCACCTACGGCTGGACTGCCTACACACCGTTGACGTCGATCGACACGAGCACGTTCTCTCCCAGCATCGACCTGTGGCTCTCGACGGGAGTTGCCTTCACGACGGTGGTGCTCGCCGGCGTCGGGATGTGGGCCCTCGGTCGTCGGCCACTACTGAATTGATCACCGGAGTACCGTTTTCTGCATGGCTTACAGATACCTCGGAAACAGTGGACTCAAGATCTCGGAGATCACCTACGGCAACTGGTTGACGCACGGATCACAGGTGGAGAACGATATCGCCACCCAGTGCGTACGCGCGGCTCTCGATGCGGGCATCACCACGTTCGATACGGCCGACGTCTATGCCAACGGAGCTGCCGAGACGGTGCTGGGCGACGCGTTGAAAGGCGAGCGTCGGGAATCGCTCGAGATTTTCACGAAGGTCTACTTCCCCGTCGGACCCAAGGGCCCCAACGACACCGGACTCTCCCGCAAACACATTCTCGAAGGCATCGACGCCTCGCTGCGTCGGCTCGGCACCGATTACGTGGACCTCTACCAGGCTCATCGCTACGACGTCGAGACCCCGCTCGAAGAGACCATCGCCGCCTTCGGTGACGTCGTCCGCCAGGGAAAGGCGCTCTACATCGGCGTCTCGGAATGGACCGCCGACCAGCTCCGCGCCGGGCAGGAACTCGCCCGCCAGAACGGCTTCTCGATCATCTCGAATCAGCCGCAGTATTCGGCTCTCTGGCGTGTCATCGAGGATCAGGTGATTCCGGCGTCGAAGGAACTGGGCATCTCGCAGATCGTCTGGTCGCCCATTGCCCAGGGTGTGCTCACCGGTAAGTACCTTCCCGGTCAACCTCTGCCCGACGGTTCGCGCGCCAAGGACGACAAGGGCGGCGACAAGATGATCGCGCGCTACCTCGACGATCAGACGCTCACCCGGGTGCAGCAGCTGAAGCCGATAGCCGACGATCTGGGAATCACCATGGCGCAGTTGGCCGTTGCATGGGTGTTGGCCAACGACAACATCGCCGCCGCGCTCGTCGGTGCCTCGCGGCCGGAGCAGATCGCCGAGAACATCAAGGCCTCCGAGGTCACCCTCGACGCCGACGTGCTCGCGAAGATCGACGAGGCCCTCGGTGATTCCGTCGAGCGTGACGCGGGCAAGACGGGCTCGCCCGAGGCACGTCTGGTCTGAGCACCGAAGTTGCCGGTCCGACCGACAAGGCGAAGCGAACAGGGTAATAAGGACGTATGGACACGATCACCGTCGATACACCTCAGGGCCAAGTTCGCGGTCGGACCGGCGCAGGCGTCACCTCGTTCCTCGGAGTGCCGTACGCCGAGGCTCCGTTCGGACCCCGCCGATTTCAGGCTCCGTCGCCGCCGCCCACGTGGGACGGAGTGCGCGACGCGCTCGAGTTGGGGGCGACCGTTCCCAAGGTGGGCTACCGTCCGCCGACCAGCGAGATCCTCAGTGAGCCGGTGGTGCCCGGCGAGGACTGCCTGAACGTCAACGTCTTCACCCCCGATGCCGGCGGCTCGGCACCGGTGTTCGTCTGGATCCACGGTGGCGCATTCGTCAACGGCAGCAACGCCATTCCCACGTACGACGGATCCGCCTTCGCGCGCGACGGCGTCGTGGCCGTGGTGATCAACTACCGACTCGGCGTCGACGGTTTCGCACTGATCGACGGTGCCCCGGCCAACCGCGGGATGCTCGATCAGGTCGCGGCCCTCGAATGGGTACGCGACCACATCGCTGCCTACGGCGGCGACCCGGCCAGGGTGACCATCGCGGGAGAGTCGGCCGGCGCGATGAGCGTCGGCACCCTGATGTCGATGCCTCGTGCCGAGGGACTCTTCCAACGGGCGATTCTGCAGAGCGGAGCCGGCCACCACGTCATCACCGCCGAGACTGCCGCCAAGGTATCCGCTGCGTTGGCGGCCTCGCTCGGCGTCGAGGCGACGGTCGACAGCCTGGGGTCGGTGCCGGTGGATGCCTTGGTCGATGCTCAGCGTGAACTGTCCGATCGAATCACGGCCGAGGCTCCGACCGGAGCCTGGGGTGAGCTCGCCCTGAACGTGATGGCATTCGAGCCGTACATCGACGGTGATATCGTTCCGGCGCTGCCGTTTTCGCGAATCATCAGTGATGGCGCGAGCGCACAGGTGGACGTGCTGATCGGAACCACCAGCGAGGAACATGCGTTCTTCATCGTCCCGGCCGGGATTGTCCCGCACCTCACCGAGGACTACGTGAAGATGGTCCTCGCCGGGTACCGAGCCGACCCGTCGGCGCTGGACCGGTACCGCGAACAGCTGCCCGACGCCTCGGCCGGCGAGCTGATGATCGCCGTCATGACCGACTGGTTCTTTCGTATCCCGGCCACGCGACTGGTCGAGGCCCGCTCCGGTAACGCCTTCGTCTACGAATTCACCTGGCGCTCATCACTGTTCGACGGCGCGCTCGGGGCCTGCCATGCACTCGAGATACCGTTCGTGTTCGACATGCTGCACAAGCCCGAGACCGCACGAATCACCGGCCCGAATCCGCCGCAGAAGGTTGCCGACGAGATGCACCGTGCCTGGGTCGAATTCGTGCGCGACGGCTCTCCCGGATGGGACTCGTACGGCACCGACCGTGCGGTGATGATGTTCGGGGACGAGCCGGGAGTCGTTCTGGACCCGCGGCCGGCGACTCGCGCGGTGTGGGACGGGATACGCTGAGCACCTGAGCGGCTGCGCCGCATGTGCACGGAACCTCGTACTCTGCTACGAGGTTCCGCGCACATGGGTCACCGAAGGTGATGCACTTCCTGCAGCCCGTAGACCGGGGTATCGATACCCTCGTAGCGCGCCTTGATCTGGAGCGCGAGGTAGAGCGAATAGTGTCGCGACTGATGCAGATTGCCGCCGTGGAACCAGAAGTTCTCCTGCTGCGTCGGCTTCCACATGTTGCGCTGCTCGCCCTCCCAGGGGCCGGGATCCTTGGTGGTGTCCGACCCGAGGCCCCAGCATTTGCCGACCTTGTCCGCGGTCTCCTGATCGATCAGGTCGGCGACCCAGCCGTTCATCGAGCCGTAGCCGGTGGCGTAGACGATGAGGTCGGCCGGCAGCTCGGTACCGTCTTCGAGGACGACGCCGGTCTTGCTGATCCGCTCCACCTGTCCGGCAACGAGTTTGATCTTGCCGTCCGCGACCAGCTCCGAGGCACCGACGTCGATGTAGTAGCCCGAGCCGCGGCGCAGGTACTTCATGAACAGTCCCGAACCGTCGTCACCGAAGTCGTGTTGGAAGCCGGCCTTCTCGAGGCGATCGTAGAAGTCCTTGTCCTGCTCCGCGATCTGCTGATACACCGGGATCTGGAACTCGTGCATGATCCGGTACGGCAGCGACGCGAACGTGAGATCAGCTTTGCCCGTAGTCATTCCGGACTCGACGGCCCGCTCGGAGTACAGATCCCCGAGGGCGATCTCACACAGCGAATCGGACTTGACGATGTGTGTGGACGAGCGCTGCAGCATCGTCACGTCGACGCCCGTCTCGTACAGTGCCTTGCAGATGTCGTGCGCGGAGTTGTTGGAACCGACGACCACTACGCGCTTGCCGACATATGCGTCGGGACCGGGGTGTTCGCTGGAATGGTGCTGCTCGCCCTCGAACTCGTCCATGCCGGGGAAGTTCGGGACGTTCTTCTTGCCGGACATCCCGGTGGCCATCACCAACTGCTTGGGCCGCAGGATCACTTCCTCACCGTCGCGGTCGACGACGACCGTCCACTCCTTCGCCACCTCGTCGTAGGTGGCGGACTTCGCGGTGGTCTTGCTCCAGTACGGAACTTCCATGACCTTGGTGTACATCTCGAGCCAGTCGCCGATCTTGTCCTTCGGCGCGAACACCGGCCAGTTCGGCGGGAACGGCAGGTAGGGGAGGTGGTCGTACCAGACCGGGTCGTGCAGGCACAGCGACTTGTAGCGTCCACGCCACTGATCGCCGGGGCGTTCGGCGCGATCGACGACGATCGCAGGCACCCCCAACTGCCGGAACCGGGCGCCGAGAGCGATACCGCCCTGACCGCCACCGATCACGAGGGCGTACGGCTGCACGCTGTAGCCGAGCTCGTTCTCCTCGATCTCCTTCTTCTCCGCCCAGTTCTGGGTATCGGCGTTCGAGCCGTGCACCGCGCCTTTGATACGGGACTTGCCTTGACGCTCCTCATGGCCCTTGAGCTCCTGCATGGTCGTCAGCAGAGTCCAGGCCACGTCGTCGCCGGTGTCGGCATCGACCGTCAGGCGCAAGTGCCCTTTACCTCGGCTCGTTGCGGTCTCGAACTCGATCCACGCCGAGACGACGCCGTCCGCCTCGTCGGGTACTTCCGTGGTGTGAAAGCCCGTCGGATCGGTGTCGTCGAGCCGCTCGGAGAGCATGTCGGAAACGCCGTCCCGGCCCTCCACCGTCTTGAGATTCCAGGTGAAGGTGACGAGGTCACGCCAGAAGCTGCTGATGGCGAACATGCCGGCAACGCGGGGGATGTCTCGTGCGACCAGTGCGTCCTCGAACTTCGACAGCCAGGCGTCGACCCGTTCCTGCGGGGTGTGTGTGCGGGTGATGTCGACCGGTTCGATGGTCTGCGTCATGAAAACTCCTCGTGGCGAAAGTGTGCTCGTTGTGTGACCCAGCACACTCCCGCGCCGTGGCGAAGTCGAGAGTTGCAGTGGGTTGCAGCGCGCCGAGGTATCGACCGCGTCGAGAAGAGAGCTCGGGTGACCTGCCTACGTCTGACTGGGCCTGAGGACCAGGGCTCCCAGAAACTGACACACCTGCAGTGCCAGCGCGAGATCGAGCTTGTCCCCGCTGGTCGTGTGTAGTTCGAGAGCTTTGGTCACCCGATACTTCACCGTGTTGCGGTGGACGTTGAGTTCCTGGGCGGCGTGCAGATGACTCTCGTCGTGCGCGAAATATGCATGCAGGGTGTCTCTCAGCACGGCCGCGTTGGGCGTGTCGTCCGCGAGCGTGCCCAGCGTCTCCCAGACCCAGTACCGGGCCGAATCGAGATCCTGGGCGAGCAGCGACACGATGGCCACATTCTTGTCGCCGTAGCCGAGAACCTCACGCACCGGTGTCCCGGGTATCGACGCGATGGAGTAGGCGGCGCGTGCCTGCTCGTGGGTCCGGCGGAACCCGTCGACGCCCTTGCCCGGTAGCCCGACGGCCATGCGGGTGGACTGGTCGAGGCGAAGGGCCGCGGCGAGTTCGGCCGTATCGACCGTCGGCGTGCGGGTACCCAGGGGGATCCAGGCCCACGCGGTTCGGCGATCGATCGCGGTGACGATCGGCGGACCTGCGGAGCGCATCGCCGCGGCGGCGCGGCGGGAAATGACGTCGATCGATCCGAGGGTCGTCGTCGAGTCCGATCCATCGCTCCACACGACGACACCGAGATGATTCTGGTTCAGCAGGTAACCGGTGTGGGCCTCGAACGTCGTTGTGGTTCCGCTCCGGTCGGCCAGCAGTGTGTGAATGGTCGACGAATGAACGGTTCCCTTGGCACCGATCCACCGAATGCGTTCGGTCTCGTAGGCGTCGAAGACGAACAGCGTTATCCAGTCGATGTAGTTGTAGACGACGTCCGAAATATGTTTCAGGACAGCGAAATCGAGCTCCGAATCGTTCGAGTTCTTCTTCACTTCCTCGAAGCAGATACTCATCATTTCGTTCTGGCCCAGGTGATAGGCCCGCACCAGCGAATTCGACGGAACATCGCGTTGAGCAAGGCGCAGTGCGTACTCGACGGCTGCGGTGGTCGGCTGCAGGCGGTCGACCGGAATGTCGTTGGCCAGTACATGCACGATCGTCGAGATGTTGCCGTGGACAGAGGCCTCGAGAAGCTGCACGAGGACGGGGTCGTCGTCCAGATGATCGATATCGTGCGCCATGAGCGAGGTCATCGCCCGGACCATGTCGAGTTCTCGCGCCGACAGCGACCGTGCGACCTGTGCGACGGCGGCGAGAACGTCCTCGTGGGCCGTCGCAGGCACATGAGCAAGCCGGCTGCGGGCAACCGCCCGACGGTCCTCGGGTTCGAGGTTCGTCACCCCACGTCCTTCTTCTGCCGCCGTAGGTGTCGCAACGCGGACTCCGCTGCGTTGTATCCACACATTCCGTGTGCGCCGGCACCCGGGGGAGTCGACGCGGAACACAGATACACGCCGGGAACTCCGATACTGTAGGGATCCAACGCAACTCGAGGTCGAAGTACCACCTGAAGTTCGGTGTTCGCGCCCCCGATGATGTCGCCGCCGAGGTAGTTCGGATTCGACGCCTCCAGTTCGGTCGGGGAGGTGACGACGGTGGCGACGACGATATCCCGGAATCCAGGTGCGAATCGTTCGATCTGGGCGATGATCGCCTCGGTCGCGTTGCCGGTGAATCCGTTGGGCACATGGGCGTACGCGTACAGCGGATTGATCGACCCGGCAGATCGCGTCGGGTCGGCCACGTACTGCTGGCCTACCAACACGAACGGCCGATCCGGCATGACGCCCAGATTGATCGCCTTCTCGCTCGCCGCGATCTGCTCGAAGGAACCTCCTAGGTGAACGGTGCCGGCGCGCCCGCACGCGGCGTTCGTCCACGGTACGTGTCCGTCGATCGCGAAATCGATCTTGAACGCGGCCGGAGCACGACGAAACTTGCGGTAGGAGCGCGCGATACGAGAGGGCACCTCATCGCCGTAGATGTCGAGAGCGCCGCGCGGTGACGTATCGAGCAGGACCACGTCGGATCGGGGAATGTCCGAGGCCGTCCGTACCCGAACGCCGGTGTCGATCTTGCCGCCGTGATCGGCCAGCATCGACGCCAACGCCTGCGTTATCGCCCCGGAACCGCCCTCGGCCACCGGCCAGCCGTAGCGATGACCCGAGGCCGCGAGCATCAACCCAACGGCCGACGTTGCCGGTCGGTCCAATCGGTAGTAGGCGTGAGCCGCCAGCCCGCCGAACATCGCTCTCGCCTTGTCCGTTCGCCACCACTTCGCCGACACGGTGGCCGGTAGCAGTGCGCGTGGACCGAAGGCCGCAAGGGCCAGCGGGTGCCGCGGCACGTTCGCAATCGGGCGCATCAAGTCGGCAGCGAGGACGTCGAAATTACGGGCCAGGTCCCCGAACATCCGGTTCCAGCGCACCCCGTCGACACCCAGACCGTCGGCCGTTGCCTCTATCGACCGGTGGATCGATCCTGCATCACCGTTGTCGAGCGGATGCGCGCAGTCGATGTCCGCCAGTCGCCACCGCAGACCGTAACGCTCGAGGTCGAGCGTGCGCAGATACGGCGAACCCGCACCCATCGGATGGAACGCCGAACACAGATCGTGGGTCACACCCGGCATTGTCATCTCGGCGCTGCGCGTTCCCCCGCCGATGGTGTCCGCGGCCTCGAGAACATGAACATCGACCCCGGCGCGAGCGAGGCGTACCGCGGCAGCGAGCCCGTTCGGCCCGCTGCCGACGACCACGGCTGTGGTCATACCTGCTCGCCGCGTTGCGGAGTGGGCGCGACGACGGAGTCGCCTGCGGGGCGTGCGGTGTTCTCGCGCATCTTCGGTTCCTTCACGGTGCCGGCATCGGTGGCGGCGCGGTTCGCGTCGATGTCCAGTGTCCACGTCACAGTCACCGGAATCGGGCCGTTCGGCAACCACGGCTGCTCCTCGATGGCATCGGAGACCTTGTACGTACCGCGTTCGATGACTCCCAGAGCCGCATCGATGACCTGATATTGCTGGTAGTTCTTGTGAATGGGCTGCGACTCGATCCAGACCACGAGAAATTCTCCCGGCGCGAAATTGCATCGGCGTTGAATCGCCGCGATCAGCTTGGCGTCGTGCAGATGGCCGTCACCGAAGTTGAACGCCACGATCGAATTGCACGAGAACTCGGCGTCACGCAACGTGTAGGTGTCGATGTCCTCGCCGAGGTGATTCATCATCAGAGAGAACAGTGCGCGACCCTGGCTGTGCATCGAACGCCAGCCGAGCAGCTGGTGCATCACCACGTCGGCGACATCGGCCGGATAGGTCGCCAGCAGTTGAGTGCGAGTGTTCTGGCTCGGCCGCTTGATGAACTCGTCGATCTTGTCCTCGCAACCGGGAGCGAACGCCCACGTCGCCGACGCCCAGTTGCCGGCGTACTGACGCATCGAGGGCAGGAACGAGACCAGATCGGGTCGGAGGTTGCCGACGATCGGGAAGAACACGAGCGCAACGACGATGACGGCCAGCAGCACCGGAGAGGAGAAGTTCCATACGGCGAAACCGTCGGCGTTCGGGAATCCGAGGAAGAGGAACACCGCCGCGAACGCGAAGAACAGATTCCATTCCAGCGGGACGGCGAGCGGGAACGTCGAGGTGATGAACAGGTGGAACGCGACCATCAGTGCGGCGGCAGCGAGAGCGACGACGGCATTGGTGGTGAAGAGCAGGACCAGCGGAGTCGCGACCTCGACCAACGTTCCGAGGACGTGGCCGATGCCGCCGGCCATGGTGGACGGGCGAAGGTCGTCCGGGAAGTTGCGGTAATGCGCGCGCTTGAGACGGGTCGAGGTGATCCACGGGGTGTTCGAGAGCATCGGCGGAATGACCATCGAGAAATGGTGGCCGAGCTTGGAGATTCCGGCACCGACCCACACCGAGACCATCAGCAGTTTGAGGGCGATGATCATGTCGACGAACGGCAGTAGCCCGAAGAACAGCACGGCTGGGAAATACTGCTCACCGCGGGCGGCGATGAAGATGACCTTGTCGCGCAACCCGATCACGACGAGAAGGGCGGCGAGGATGATCATCAGTGCGGGCCGCACCAGGCCGTTGTTGTCCGCGATCGCAGAGTCGATCGAGCTGCTGTGCACGCCGGGAAGGATCAGTGCGGCAACGATGTTGCCCACGATCGCGGCGTAGACGATGACATCGAAGACCGTCCGGCTGTCACCGGAGGTGAAGGGCACCTTTCCCGGCCACGGTGGCAGGCGAATCGTGTTGGGGCGCAACCAGAAGAGCGCGCCGCCCATCATCGGCTCGAAGTGACCGGCAAGCGGGCCCCAGGATCCGCCCAGGCCGAGCGTTTCGAGGAGTAGCGTCCACAGCAGGATCTTCTGGTACACGATCGGTTCGTTCCACCACGCTGAGAAGTCGAGAGGATTGTGCCCGGAGGTCAAGGTGGCTATCGATACGCCGATGGCGAGGTAGAGGACCGCGAGTTTGAGAATGTAGATGGTGTGCACCATCTTCGGGGTTCCGAAGCCGTGGTCGGCCCAGTGGGTCGACATCGTCCGCAGTCGGTCGCGGAACGGTAGATCGAGGAAGGTGGCCGGGTCGACCGGCGGGAAGTTTCCTTCTTTGAATCCCATGTCGTTACTCCTGTGTGGGTGGTGTGGGTACGGGTGATCGCCTCACCGGCATCGGACGCTGGTGAGTGAGATGTTCGGAGCTGGAAATGTCAGCCGACGGGTGCGGCGGCGGAGCGGAGTTCGGTGCGCAGACGGGGTTTGTCGATCTTGCCGACGGGGTTCTTCGGGAGCGCGTCGACGAGGTGAATCGCAACGGGCAGTTTGACTTTCGCGACGAGATCACGGAGATGGTCCAGAAGATCGGCGGATCCGACGGTTGCGGCCGGGTAGGTCACCACGTACGCGACGGGGACTTCGCCGTACACCTCGTCCGGTGCGCCCACGACGGCAACTTCGAGCACATCGGAATGTGTGGCGAGGGCATTCTCGATTTCCTTCGGATAGATGTTCTCCCCACCGCGAATGATCATGTCCTTGATGCGATCGACGAGGGTGAGGTAGCCATCGACGTCGAGGTGTCCGACGTCGCCGGTGTGCAGCCATCCGTCGACGACGGTCCGTTCGGTCTCCTCCGGGCGACCGAAGTAGCCGCGCATGACATTCGGGCCCGAGATCAGCACCTCACCGACGGTTCCGACGGGCAGGTGGTGGCCGTCCTCGTCGACGATGGCGATGCTCTGGCCCGGCAGTGCCGGACCGACGGTTCCCAACTTTCGGAGTCCGGTGGGAGGATTGCACGCCGATGCGCAGGTCCCCTCGGTGAGGCCGTACCCCTCGACGAGGGCGAAACCGAATCTCGACTCGGCGCGGTCGAGTAGTTCCTTGGAGATCGGTGCGGCCCCGCACACGCCGAATCGGACGGACGAGAAGTCCGATTCGAGGTCCGGTGGCTGCGCGGCCAGCAACGCGTAGATCGTGGGGACGGCCGAGAAATAGGTCGGGCGAAGCTCTTTCACGTCCTCGAAGAATCTCGTTGGACTGAACCGTCCGGTGATGCTGACCTGGCCTCCGGCGATCAATGGAGCGAGAACGCTGACGCAGATGGCATTGACGTGGAAGAGCGGCAGGACGAGCAGGCAATGATCGTCGGCGGTCAGATCGAGATGTGTTGCCATCGCCGACGCCATGTACTGCAGATTGGCGTGGGTCAGCTCGACGCCTTTCGGACGCCCCGTGGATCCGGAGGTATAGATCAGCAGCGCAAGGTCGTCGGACCCGGGTTCGACCGAGCCGAGATCATCGAACGATGATGTGGTGGAGCCGAGTTCGTCGGCCGAGATGTCGTCGACGGTGAGGCAGGCGATGCCGTCGACGCGCGGACTGCCGCTGTCGGTGATCGCGATGACCGCACGCGAGTCCGTGATCTGATGATGGGCCTCGGACGGCGTCAAGGTGGGGTTCACCGGAGTTGCGACCGCACCGATACGCCACGCGGCCATGATCGCGATGATCAGTTCGACTCGGTTGGGAAGTATCACGGCAATCACGTCGCTCGTGCGGACCCCGTGTGCGGCCAACTGTGACGCGAAAACATCTACGCGCCCTGCGAATTGGGCGTACGTCAATTCGGAGTGGTCGTCGCGAACGCACGGTCGATCTGCTCTTTCGGCCGAAGAACGCCACGGGAAGTACCCGATGACCGTCATGTGTGGATCCCCTCGCTAGTGCTGTGATCCACGACACTAGTGACGGAAGGGGGGTGTCGATAGAGCTCGCGAGGCCAGAGATCGGCTCATCTGTTGTTCTCGGAGCATAAACACGACCGACGTCGATCGCCGGTCGTGTCTCGGCTGTTCGTCTCAGGCGGGCGAGAGCTTCTTCAACCCCAACGACTGGAATCCGACGACGTAGATCAAGGTCCAGAGCACCAGCCAGTCGATGAATCCCAGTGCGTTCCCGGAGATCCCGGCGGCGACGGTGGGCTCGTGCAGTATGTGCTCCGCGACGACGTAGTAGTAGGCCAGGAACGTGCCGATGGCCAAGGCGAAGGTCAGCACCGCGCGCCCCGCCGCGGGGAAGCGATTACCGAAGCCGTTGGCCCAGAAAATCATCCAGAAGGCCCAGCACACGCCGATCTGCGCCGGGAACTGCTTGATGACGGAGCCGAGCTCGGCGGTGGCGTCGGACCCGACCAGGAGCTTCGCCAGGGGAACCATCAGGAAGTAGATCGCGGTGCCGAGAACCGCGTTGCCGACCGTTGCCGCCAGGGCGGTCCGTCCGCCGCCACCGGCCAGTTTCCACGGCCAGTTGTCGAGGGTCTGGCCGGTGAGGATCACCGAGACGACGATCGAGTAGAACCAGCCCAGTGCGGTGTCGACGGACATCAGTGGATCGGTGGCCGAGAGCGAGACCGACGGCAGTCCGAACACGAAGTACAGCGCGAGAGTCGGGACGGCAACGAAGGCGATCTCGCACAGCCCGATCAGCGGTTGCTTCATACGCAGTACGGTCCACGGCCAGTGCTGCCAGTTCAGGACCACCATCACCCAGGTTCCGAAACCGAACAGCACGAACAGCGCACCGGCGAAATAGCCGAGTCCGCCCTCCCGAGAGCCGGCGAAATCGGGATACAACGACCCGAGGCCGCTACCGAGGATCCAGGTGACGGCCACGGCGAACACTGCCGTCGAGGCCAGGATGGTGAGCCCGCGTATCGGTTGCTTCAGTGAGTCGAATCCGGCGAATTCGCAATCGAATCCGATGAACACGATGAACAGAATTGCCCAGAACAGCGCGGCGTTGAAGGGGAGGGGATAGAAGTTCCACGGACTGGTGGTCGGGTCGGCCAGCAGATACCACGTCGCAAGCGACACGGCCACCACGACGGCGAGGTTGGCAACTCCGAACACGAGCCAGTTACCCTGTGGTGGAGTGATTTTCGGCTTGCTCAGTGGGCGGTCTGCGGTAGCGGTCATGTGCTGCTCGTTTCGTTCGAGGCGAAGGTGACGCCGTCACTATGAGCTGAATCACACCCGACCGTCAGGGTTGCGGGAGGTTGCACTGCGGCCGGCGCAGTGCAACGTGGTGCAACCCTGGCGGTTGTGCTCCGGGTCACATAAACCTGAGTGCATCCAATCCAGTCAGGAGTGAAAACCGATGCGCGCAGCTATGTACTACGGACCCAACAAGGTGGAGATCACCGACGTCCCCGAGCCTCATCCCGGTGAAGGGCAGGTCAAGATCAAGATCGGGTTCAACGGAATCTGCGGAACCGACCTGCACGAGTACTACGCCGGCCCCATCTTCATCCCCACCTCGCCGCATCCGCTGACCGGTCAGGAGATGCCGCTGATCCTCGGGCACGAGTTCTCGGGAACCGTCACCGAGCTCGGCGCGGGCGTGACCGGCATCGCGGTCGGCGACCGCGTCGCCATCGAGCCGCTCTATCGGTGCGGACACTGCGGGCCGTGCCGGGCGGGCAACTACAACATCTGCGCGCAGATCGGCTTCCACGGACTGATGTCCGACGGCGGAATGGCCGAATACACCGTGGTCCCCACTGACATGATTCACGCCTTGCCCGACAACGTCTCGCTCGAACTCGGTGCGCTCGTCGAACCGATGTCGGTCGCCTATCACGCTGCGACACTGGGAGATCCGAAGACCGAGGACACCGCGATGGTGTTCGGAGCAGGGCCCATCGGCATCGGACTGTGGTTCGCGCTGCGCGGCAAAGGACTCGACAACGTCTACGTGGTCGAACCGTCGCCGACGCGTCGAGCATCGATCGAGGCCCTCGGAGCGAAGACCCTCGATCCGACAGCTCTCGACATCCCGGCCTACATTGCCGACCTCACCGACGGCAAGGGTGCCGACGCCATCTACGACGCAGCCGGCGTGCAACCTGCCGTCGAGGCCGCGCTCGGTTGTATCGGTGCGCGTAAGCCGCTGATCAGCGTCGCTATCTACGAAAAGCCTCTGACCACGCCGCTGCAGAAGCTGGTGATGAACGAATCCCGAATTCAGGGCTCGCTGTGCTACACCTCCGCCGACTACGAGGCCGTCATCGATCTGATGAGCCAGGGCCACTACGACACGACTGGCTGGGTGGACAAGATTGCGCTCGACGGCGTCATCGACGACGGGTTCGAGGCGCTGCACGCAGGCACGAAGATGAAGGTTTTGGTCGATCCTTCGACTGGAGCATCCGCATGAGCGCGGTGTTGGTGACCGGAGCGGGTCAGGGCATCGGCCGGGCCATCGCGTTGCGGTTGGCGAACGACGGTCACGACATCGCCCTGGCGGACCTGAACGAGGACAAGATTGCCGGCGTGGCCGACGAGGTGCGTCGAACTGGCTCGAAGGCAACGACATTCGTGGCCGACGTCAGTGATCGCGACCAGGTGTTCGCGGCCGTCGACCACGCGCACAGCGAGCTCGGCGGCTTCGACGTCATCGTCAACAATGCGGGAATTGCGCAAGTGGCCCCGCTCGACGATGTTCGGCCCGAGGACGTCGCGACGATCTGGGCCGTCAACGTCGACGGTGTGCTGTGGGGAATCCAAGCTGCCGCAGCGAGATTCAAGTCTCTCGGTCAGAAGGGCAAGATCATCAACGCGTCGTCCATCGCGGGTCACGACGGATTCGCGATGCTCGGGGTCTACAGCGCAACAAAATTCGCGGTTCGGGCACTGACCCAGGCTGCGGCCAAGGAATATGCCGCTGAGGGCATCACCGTCAACGCGTACTGCCCCGGAGTGGTGGGCACCGACATGTGGGTGACCATCGACAAACGGTTCGCCGAGCTGACCGGCGCCGCGGAGGGCGAAACCTACGACAAGTTCGTCGGCGGTATCGCTCTCGGTCGGGCGCAGACGCCCGAGGACGTGGCAGCGTTCGTTTCGTATCTCGCTGGACCCGACTCGGACTACATGACGGGCCAGGCACCGTTGATCGACGGTGGGCTGGTCTATCGGTAACCCCCGTTGATGTCGATCTGTGAGCTGGAGCACAATTGACTGTGATGACGCAGTCGACAGGTCCTGAACCTGCGCTGGCGGCCGGCGAAGACCCGCGCCGCTACGCGCAGATTCTCACTGCCGTGTACGACGCGACCATGACCGGCGGCAAGTCGCCCGCGCGTCCCCGCGAGGTCATCGGTGACTCGTGGCGGCGGTTGCAGACCCTGGGCATCGACCCCGAACTGGGCAACCCCGCCGAGACGCAGATGGACGTTTCCGATCTCGAGCTCAGCCGTCGAGAATCGGGGTTGTTCGACATCCTGGACGATCTGGCCCGCGGCCTGGAATCGGTGGTGCAGGACGGCGACAACATCCTCGTCGTCGCCGATCGTCACGGCCGCGTGTTGTGGCGGAGCGGATCGACGGCCGTCCTCGACCGCGCCGACGATCTCGGATTCGTCGAGGGGGCCAACTGGGCGGAGGACTCGGTGGGCACGAATGCCATCGGCACTGCGCTGGTCTCGCGGCGCGCGGTGCAAATCTTCTCGGCCGAACACTATGTGCGGAGCCATCATTCGTGGACGTGTGCCGGAGCACCCATCCGTGATCCGCGAACCGGTCAGGTACTGGGAGCCATCGACGTCAGCGGTCCGGCCAAGACGGTGCACCCCACCACCATCGCGCTGGTCGACGCCGTCGCACGGTTGGCCGAGTCCCAACTACGCGAGATTCATCGGTCCACCCTCGATCGACTGCGTTCGGTGGCCGCACCGATGCTCGCGCGGTTGCAGTCCCCGGCGCTGGCCGTGGACGCGAACGGATGGGTTGCGGCCGTCGAATCGGTGGCACTGCGCAATCGCATCCTGCTTCCCGAAGATCTGGCGACGGGCCGATTCTGGTTGCCGACCCTCGGCGTGTGCGACTTCGAGCCCCTGCCCGGTGGATGGCTGGTGCGACCCACCCCCGAGAGTTATTCCGCAGGCTCCACTTCCGGCGTCGCAGATGTGGGGTCGACGAGAATTCGCATCGACCTGCGCAATTCGCAGAAGCCTCGCATCGAGGTCCGCAGCGAAGTGGGGGAGTGGACCCACGAGCCGACGCCCCGGCACGCCGAGATTCTGTACCTTCTCGCCACGAATCGGCACGGACGAACGGCCGCCCAGATGGCCGCAGATCTGTTCGGCGACGACGGCCGTGCGATCACCGTACGGGCCGAGATGTCGCGACTGCGCAAACACCTCGCCGGCATCATCTCCACGCAGCCGTATCGGTTGGACGAATCGGCGACCGTAGAGGTGATCACGCCGTCGGACATGAGTCGGTTGCTACCGCATTCGTCGGCCCCGGCGATCCGGGCGGCACGGGGCTGAGCCGTAGCGCAGAATCGAGGAATGAACCGCCTCGCCCGAATCCTCGATGCCTCGGATCCGGGACAGGTACGGCTGCGCAGTGCGTCGGCGACCACGCTCACGGTGCTGCTGGCGATGGTGACGCTGGTGTTGACCACGCGCGCCATCGGGCAGCCGGTGACGGTCGCGATGCTCGGAACCGTGGTGGCGATGCAGGCTTCGGCGGCAGTGAAGGACAAAGACCAGCACAGTCGGCTCATCACTACCGCGCTGATGGCGCTGCCTGCCTCGGCGGCAGTGACGTTGGCGGCGTTGCTCTCCGAGCTCGGCAAGGTGGCCGACGCCGGCTTCATTGCGGTGTTGTTCGCGGCCGTGTGGGTCCGCAGGTTCGGTCCTCGCGGCACTGCGCTGGGGATGGTGGCGTTCATCTCGTACTTCTTCGCACTGTTTCTCCGCGCGACCCCGGGGCAGCTGCCGATGCTCATCGCAGCGATCCTCGGCGGTTTGGCGATTGCGCTGTTCGTGCGAGCGGTGATCTTCCCGGATCGGCCGATCGTGGAAGTCCGTCGGTTGCTGTTCGCCATGCGGGCGGTGTCGGTATCGGTGCTGGAGGCGGCGTCGAGGCGAGAAGACCGTGACTTGAACCTGTTGCGCCGCAGACTCGACCGGCTCGGCAACACCGCGCTGATGATCGACGACTGGCTCGACCGACACGACGCCGGTCAGTTGCTCAGTGTCACCAGCACCGATCTGTCGCTCCGCGTGTTCGACGCCCAGATCGCAACCGAACAACTCGTCAGCTCGCTCTGGGCTCTCGATCCGGCCAAGCCATGGCCCAAAGCGCTGGGCCAGGCAACAACGGCACTCGGGTCGGTCCTGCAGAACACGCCGTCCTCGGAACAGCTTCGGGCCGCCCGTCGGATGGCCGCAACGGCCGCCGAACGTGCCGATCCGTCGACCCCCGCAGGCATCGCTACGGTCTCCGCGCAGCGAGCCGTGCAGGCGCACATCGCTATTCATCACATCACCACCAACGCAGTCTCGGTTGCCGCGAGCCCCGAGCCCGAATCGACCGAGCCCGCGACCAAGGACGAGCCGAGCGGACTGAACCCCAGCACCAAGGCCGCAATTCAGGTTGCCGTGGCCACCAGCGCGGCGACCGTGTTGGGTGAACTGGTCTCGCCCGACCGCTGGTACTGGGCGGTGCTGACGGCGTTCCTGGTGTTCACCGGGGCGTCGACTCGGGGCGAAATCCTCACGCGCGCAGGCCAACGCGTTCTCGGAACCATTGCAGGCGTGCTGGCCGGAGTGGTGATCGCCGCACTGGTGGGCAACAATCAACCCCTGCAGCTGGTGTTGATCGTCGTTTGCGTCTTCTTCGCGTTCTACCTGGTGACCGTGGCGTACGCGTTGCTCTCGTTCTTCGTCACCATTCTGCTCGCGATGCTCTACGGGCTGTTGGGCACCTTCAGTATCGAGGTGCTCGAGCTTCGTATCACCGAGACCGCCGTCGGCGGTGTGGTCGGTATCGTCTCCGCGTACTTCATCTTCTCGACCGGAACTCGAAAGACGATGGTGGACAAGGTCGATACCTACCTCGAGCAGTTGGACGCGTTGATCGAGGCCAGTGTCGAATCGGTGGTGGCGCCGGGAGAAGAGACCGACCTGGTGGCGTCGACCCGCGCGCTCGACAACGCGTTGAAGGACGTCGTGACGGCCGGAAAGCCACTCGTACTGGGGCCGACGACCCGCAGCAGGCGAGGCGCGAAACGACTGCTTCGAGTGTTGGCCGTCAGTAGCCGATCTGCCCATGCATTGGCTCGAGCAGGCGTGCTGGCCACTCGCGCCGATGCGCAGACGGCCCCGTCGGACGACACGGCCCGGGCTCTGCGCGATGCTGCGGCTCTGGTGCGCGAGACCGTACGTCACGTCGAGGCGGCCGCGGCGGGCAAGCACGTCGAGCCGCCGGAGAAGGTCACCGAGACGACAGTCCTGGATGTCATGCTCACCTCCACCAACGCGCCCGGTCCACTGCGGGGTGCGGTGCGCGCGCTGAACACGATGAACCGAACTCTTGCGGACGTGCTGAGTCGGGGTTGACCTTGGCACGGTGACAAGGTCTTGGCTGGGCCGCATGAACTCGATGAATTCGGTAAACGGGGCACTGCACCACAGCAATCCGTCGGCCCGGCTGCGGGCCGCGCTCGACCTCGGTACGACACCGGATCTGCAGTTCCTTGACGCACTGCTGCAGCGGTGCGCCGTCGAACCGGATTTCCAGGTTCGGGAAATGTTGACGTGGGCGCTGATTCGGCTACCCGCGTCGTCGACGGTTCCGCGGTTGATCGAGGAAGTGCGATCCGGCGGGGCCCAGGCTCGCAGCCAGGCGTTGCATACGTTGTCCAAGATCAAGGATCGGGCGGCGTGGCAGGTCATCACCGAGGCGTTGATCTCCGACCCCGACGACGAAGTCGCACGTAGCGCGTGGCGAGCTGCGGTGGTTCTGGTTCCGACCGGAAGCGAAGAGCAGCTGGCCGCGATGCTGGGCACGCACCTCGGGCGAGGTGGGCACGACGTCCAGCGGAGCCTGAGTCGCGCTCTGGTCGCACTGGGTTCGGTGATCGAGCCGATGCTGGTGCGCGCCGCGTCGAGCAAGGATGTTGCTGTTCGTGCCCACGCGCTGGCCACCGAGTCGCTGCTCCGAGACCCGG
The DNA here is from genome assembly GCF_002259335.1 of Rhodococcus sp. 14-2483-1-1. Taxonomy (NCBI): domain Bacteria; kingdom Bacillati; phylum Actinomycetota; class Actinomycetes; order Mycobacteriales; family Nocardiaceae; genus Rhodococcus; species Rhodococcus sp. 14-2483-1-1. Next base: position 416,532 of record NZ_NPFX01000014.1, read on the forward strand.
ATGCCGGGTTCGCAGTGTTCGAGGCCAAGCGTGTCGATGCCCTTGGCGTAGTCGACACGGCAGGGTGAGATAGGACGATGTTGATCGGTGAGGTGGCGCGGCGGTCCGGGGTCAGTGCGCGCATGCTCCGGCACTACGACCGTCTCGGGCTGGTGCAGCCGACATCGCGGAGCAGTACCGGTTACCGCGAATACTCCCCGGAGGATGTTCGACGCCTGTTCCACGTCGAATCCCTGCGCTCGCTGGGTCTGTCGCTGCACGACGTCGGTCGTGCGCTGGACGATCCGAGTTTCGCGGCCTCGGGACTCGTCGACGAGCTCGCGGCCCGAGCCGAAGAACGCATCGCGCGAGACACCGAATTGCTCACCCGGCTGCGTCGCATCGGCAGTGCCCGACCCGACGATTGGGAGGACGTACTCGGCACGGTCGCGATGCTCGGCGATCTGCAGTCGGTGAGTGCGGGAAAGCGGCAGTCGGCGGCGCTGGCGTCCGTCGGAGATCGACCCATTCCGGCGGAGGCCCTGGCCGAGGCAGTGCTGCGCGAACCCGCAACCAACGTGGCCGGCGCACTTCGGTGGGCTCTCGCACAGACGGGTGGCGATGCGATGGGGCCGCTGCGCCAGGGCCTGCACTCAGCGGACCCCGAGGTGCGCCGCCGGGCCGTCGATACCGTCGTCGAGATTGCCCACCCCGACGCCACCGACGTGTTGCGCGAGGCGCTGGTCCACGACGACGAGCAGGTCAGGCGGGTCGCTGCGGTGGAGCTGGCGGCCCGGGGAGTGGCCGACGCCGTCCCGACGCTGATCGAGATGGTGCACGACGGAACGAACGATGTCGACGCCGCAGACGCACTCGGGGTGCTGGGATCCGACGCGTCGACAGTTGCGGCGTTGATGGACGGGCTAGACGATGTCGCCGTGAGGCTGCGAGTGACGCAGGCATTGGCGAGCATCCCGGGAGCGGCAGCACTGCAGGCGCTGCAGGAATTGACCGGCGACGCGGACCGATCGATTGCCCTGACGGCCCAGTACATCCTCGGCCGGAGGGAATGAGCCCTTTCGGTACCGTCGAGGTCATGAAGGCATTCGGATTGTTCGCGGCACTGCTGATCACGTTGACTGCCTGCTCCACCGCCACCACCCCGGCCGCGTCCACCGCACCCGTTGCCGAGAATCAGGTCACCGTCGCCGATCGGATGTACTCGCCGAAGACACTGACCATCTCCGTGGGAGAGACCGTGACGTGGGTGTTCGCGGACAAAGGCATGGCACACAACGTCGTCGCCGACGACAACTCGTTTCGCAGTCAACTCATGGAGACCGGCCAGTTCACGCATACCTTCGACACCGCGGGCACCTTCACGTACCACTGCACGCCGCATCCGGACATGACGGCATCTATCGTCGTCGAGCCCTGAAACTCCTAGGCTCAGGGGCATGACGGCACCGACCCGATCGCGCAGCATCGCCGCACCCCTCGGTGTGGCCGCTGCGGCTGCCGGTGGTGCAGTGCTGCTGCACGTTCGCGACCCTCGCACCTCGACCTACCTTCCCTGCCCGTTCCATGCACTGACCGGACTGTGGTGCCCCGGATGCGGAGCCACCCGTGCTCTGGGTGACCTCAGCCGCGGAGACGTCGCAGCGGCCGCGTCGAGCAATGTCGTTGCGGTTGTCCTTGCGATCGTTGCGGTCGGGGTGTGGGCGCTGTGGCTTCGAGCGCGCTGGACCGGCCGTTCGCTGCCGCGCCCGCGCTTCACCCGTCCGACGGTGATCGTCCTGATCGCTGTTCTCGCCGCCTTCACGGTGGTGCGCAACACCTCGTGGGGCAGCGCAATCGCCCCGACCTGAACCGAAGGAAATGCTGTGCTGCTGGAAATCTTCTCGATCATCGTGCTGCTGGGCGTACTCATCGCGCTCATCCCCACTGCCCGACGCGTGTTCAAGAAAGGTGACGACGAATGAGCGATTCCCTGAAGGACCGGGTGCGAGCGAAGCTGCTCGCACAACTCGCCGACGACGGTGGAACGGCCGCCGAGCAGGCCGAGGGCGACGACCCGCGGCTCAACGCACTGCGCGACGACCTGGAGGCACTCGAGTCGGCGCAGGACGGGGATCCGGTGATCGACGACATCGCCGCACGCCACTGGGTGCCCTGACCGTTCTTCCCCTGGGGAGTCAATGTGACGTTCGGTGGCCTTTTCGGTAGTCAATGTCACGTCGAGTGGACTTTTTCGGGTCCCGAATTGGTGCACAGTTGAGGTGCATCTAGTATCTATGTTGTGCTCGAGACGAAATCTGCCGCCGATACGGCGTATGCGACGGTCAAAGAGCTCATCGTTTCGGGTGATCTGCCCGGCGGTGAGCTCGTCAGTGAGGGTGAAATCGCAACCCGGCTCGAGATCAGTCGCACGCCCGTGCGCGAGGCGTTTCTGCGTCTTCAGGTAGAGGGGTGGATGCGTCTGTACCCCAAGCGCGGGGCACTGGTGGTGCCGATCGCGGTGGGTGAGGCGGAGAGTGTCGTCGATGCGCGTCGCCTCGTGGAGGCAGGAAGTGTTCGCGCGTTCATCGGCGACGTCACCGCCCGGACATCTGTGGTGAACGCGCTGCGCGAGAACCTGCAGTTGCAGGAGAAGTTGGCGGTCGACGGCACCGCCGCCCAGTTCAGTGCAGTCGACGCCGACTTTCACCGCACCGTCGTCCGAGCCGGTGGCAATCCCTTGCTCGACGCGTTCTACGACGGACTTCGCGAGCGTCAGCGCCGGATGACCGCAGCCTCGGTGACGCGCGATCCGGGTCAGATCTCGCGCATCGTCGACGACCATCGCCGACTCACCGACCTGATCGAGGCCGGCGACGCAGACGGATTCGAGCGGGCCGTCGAACAACACATGCTCGGGGTGCACGGCCTACGACCGGACAGGTCAGTCAGAGCAAACAGGGGGGAGCACGATGAGTGAAACGCTCACGAACGATCGAGACATCGAGCTGACTGCGCGACGCTGGCTGCTGGTGGCGTCGGGCATGTTCGCCGTCGCCTGGGGCGGTAACGAGTTCACGCCGTTGTTGGTGATGTACCGGCTCGATCACGGCTTCTCGGCCGTGGTGGTCGATACGTTCCTGTTCGCCTACGTCCTGGGCATCATTCCGGCGATGCTGATCTGCGGGCCGCTGTCCGATCGACTCGGCCGACGCCCGATCATGTTGCCCGCCCCCGCAATTGCCGCGGCCGGTTCCATTCTGATAGCACTCGGACCCGACAACGCCTTCATGCTCTTCGGTGGCCGTGTGCTCAGCGGCATCGCACTCGGAATCGGCATGGCCGTGGGCGGCAGCTGGGTCAAGGAACTCTCCAGCCGCGATGCCACCGCCAAGCCCGGTGCCGGAGCGCGCCGAGCCGCGATGTCGCTGACGGCGGGCTTTGCCCTCGGTGCCGGAGTTGCCGGTGTGCTCGCGCAATGGGCACCGTGGCCGACGCACCTCGCCTACAGCGTGCACGTGCTCATCTGCATCGTCGCCGGCGTCGGCATGCTCTCCGTTCCCGAAACACGCACCGCGACAGTGGCATCGAAGAGCAAGAAGCTGCTCGACGACCTGAGGATCCCGTCTGCTTCGCACCGCCGGTTCCTGTTCGTCGTGCTGCCGTTGGCACCGTGGGTGTTCGGTGCGGCGAGCGTCGCGTACGCGGTGTTGCCGTCACTGATGGCCGATGCGTTGGCCGACGAGCCCGGGGGCGGCTATCCCGTGGCCCTCTCGGCGGCGATGGCGGTGATCGCCCTCGGCTCCGGATTTGCGATCCAGGCCGTCGGGCGACGGATCGACACACCCGCCAATGCGCGAGGCGCTCTGGTTGCACTGACTCTGTTGGTGGTCGGCATGGCTGTCGCGGCGTGGGCGGCGTCGGTGCTGACCATTGCCGCAGCGCTGATCGCGGCAGCGGTACTCGGATGTGGGTACGGCATGGCGCTGGTCTCGGGTCTGCAAGAGGTGCAACGCATTGCGGGCCCCGACGACCTCGCCGGCCTCACCGCAGTGTTCTATTCACTGACGTATCTGGGCTTCGCGGTGCCTGCCGTTCTGTCGGCGCTCACCGAGACCTGGCCCGGCGTGGTCACGTACCCCATCATCTTCGGATTCGGCGCGGTGATGGCCGCACTGTGTGGCCTGGTGGTGCGGTCGAAGTCGTCTGCGCACTTGCCGAGCGCGTAGGGGCGGTTCGGCTCTAGGATCAGCGGCATCATGCTGCAGTCCGCGCGCATTGCCCCGCCGCATCGGGTACCGCCGACGGCGGTGCTCGCGTGTGCAACCGTGTGGAACAGACGCGAGGCGTACTGGTTTCTGATCGCCGTGATCGTGCCGGCTGCCTGCTGGTCGAGGTATCCCGAGCTGGTGCCGTACTTGTTCGCGATCGTTCTGTTCGGGGCGCTGGTGTGTCGCTGGAGACGGATCGGTCAGTGGATGTCGATGCTGCGATGGGGAGTGATTGCAGACGTCGAGACCGTGGACACGGCACTGCGCGGCGACCGCAACCTTCGGCTCGCGCACGCGACCGGCTGGAATGTCCAACGACGTTGGTACACAGGCGTTGTCGCCGAGTCAGCGGTGCGGTATCGAGTCGGGGACGCGCGCGGTCACCTGTTCGTTCGGGGACTGCCGTTCACCACAGGGGTCGTCCTCGCGCACTCCAAGCAGCCGTCGTCTGCCATGGCCATCAGCGACTTCCCCTGCGATCTGCAACTGGACGGCAAGGGACGCTGGGCGGCGTCGTTCCCGCACGGCTTCTGGCGTCAAGCACTGGCAACGACGGCACTGTACGGCTACGCGGTTGCTGGGTTGACGGTGTCGCTCGGGTATCGCTGACGCCGGCCGATTCGAGGGCGCGACCTACGGCAACGACGGCAACTGCTTGTCGATCAACCATGCGTCCCACAGAGTTCGGGGGCAACCGAAGCGGGAGGCGAGGTCGGTGAAGTCCGCGGTCGCTACGGTGGAGTAGCGGTACTTGGAGGTCCACTCCTGGATCAGTCCGAAGAAGCGCTCGTCGCCGATGGTGCGTCGTACCGCATGCAGTGCCAGGGCACCGCGCTTGTAGACGCGATCGTCGAAGATGCGCTCGGGCCCAGGATCGGTGAGCTGCAGATCCATGGCCAGACCACGCTGAATGGTGTGCGCTCGCTTGGCCTTGTCGTGAGCTGTTGCGCCGCCGGAGTTCTCGGCCCAGATCCACTCCGAGTAACACGCGAATCCCTCGTGCAGCCAGATGTCGGCCCACTTGCCGAGGGTCAGCGAATTGCCGAACCACTGGTGCGCCAACTCGTGCGCCACCAGACGCTCGTAGTACCGGGAACCCGAACAGTGATTGGCCCCGAAGATCGACAGCCCCTGCGCCTCGATCGGAATCTCGAGATCGTCGTCGGTCACCACCACGGTGTAAGACGCGAAAGGGTAAGGGCCGTACAGCCGTACGAAAGTGTCCATCATCTGCGGTTGACGGCCGAAATCGTGGTCGAACTGTGCGCGCAGTCGCGGGGGAGTGATCGCCTTCATCGGCACCGGACCCGGGCTGACGATGCGATGCTCGTACGGACCGATCTGGATGGTCGCGAGATACGTGGCCATCGGCTCGGGCTGCTCGTACACCCAGGTGGTGCGGCTGGCGCGAGTTTGCTTGCGTACCAACGTTCCGTTGGCCACCGCGTAGTACGGCGAATCGGTGGTGATGGTGATGCCGTAGCTGGCCTTGGACACCGGATGATCGTCACACGGAAACCACGACGCAGCACCGTTCGGCTGACTGGCGACGATCGATCCCTCGGTGAGCTCTTCCCAGCCGACCTCACCCCACAAACCGTTGATCGGCTTGGGAGTTCCGCCGTACGCCACCGTCACCACCAATGCCGCACCCGAGGCGATCGGTTTGGCGGGCGTGATCTTCAACTTGCCGCGTTGATGGGTGAACTTCACCGAACGCGAACCGTTGACCGATACCTTCGTCACGTTCATTGCCGGGCCGAGATCGAACGCGAACTTCGACACCGTCGCAGTGGTGACCGCCGTGATCTTCGCCTTGCCCGTCAACCGGTTGCTCTCCACCTTGTACTCGAGGCCGAGCTCGTAGCGTGAGACGCGGTAGCCGCGGTTGCCGTTCTGCGGAAGATACGTGTCGATCGGGTTGTCGCTGGAATCGACGTCGAACACCGGTGCCACCAATCTGCCTCCCACGATCACCCCTCGTTTCGGTCGTCGCGAATACGCGGAAAGGGATCACCCTTGGCCCACGGCGCGATCGGATTGCCTTGCCAACGAGTATGCGCGGGAACCGTATCGCCGCGCATCACCAGGGAGGCAGGCCCCACCGTCGCACCTTCACCTATACCCGAAGCGGGCAATGCGACACAGTGCGGTCCCAAAGTTGCGCCTGCGCCGAGATCGACAGTGTCCATGGACATGATCCGATCATGGAACAGGTGCGTCTGCACAACGCACCCTCGGTTGACCGTCGCACCGTCGGCCAACGTCACCAGATCGGCCTCCGGCAGCCAGTACGTCTCGCACCAGACACCGCGGCCGATGTCCGCGCCGAGCCACCGCAGCCACATGTTCAGCACGGCGGTGCCCTCGGCTGCGCGTGCGAACCACGGCGCGGCGACGGTCTCGACGAACGTGTCGGCCACCTCGTTGCGCCAGACGAACGAGCTCCACAGCGGGTGGTCGGTCTTGCCGATCCGGCCCACCCACAACCACTTCGCCAACGCCGACACTGCCGCAGCCACGAAACCGGCGACGAGCAGCACGACGCCACTGAGCAGCGCAGCCAACCAGTAGCCGACGGAGTCGGCGATGGCGGTGAGCCCGAACAGCACCCCGAGCCCGATGCCGAACGTCACGACGACGGGAATCAACCGGCATGTCTCGACGAGTGCACGGGCGATCTTCAACTTCCTGGGCGGATCGAACGTGCGCGACGAGTCCGCGCTACCGGCCGCCCGACGCAATCGCACCGGTGGGCTGCCGAGCCACGACGAGCCCGACTTCGCCTTGTCCGGCGTCGCCGACAGCACCGCGACCAAGCCGTTCTTCGGAACGGTTCGCCCTGGCCCGGTCATGCCGGAGTTACCGAGAAACGCCCGCTTGCCCACTTTGGCGTCGCCCAGATGCATCCAGCCGCCGCCGAGTTCGTAGCTGGCGACCATGGTGTCGTCGGCCAGGAAGGCACCGTCGGCGACGGTGGTGAACTTGGGGATCATCAGCACGGTCGACGCTTCGACGTCCTTGCCGATCTTCGCGCCGAGGAGTCGGAGCCAGTGCGGTGTCAGCAACGATGCGTAGAGCGGAAAGAGAAACGTGCGCGCCGAGTCCATCAACCGTTCGGTGGCCCAGACCTGCCAGCCGATACGGCTGCGCACCGGGTGGTATCCGCCGACGAGTCCGATGCTGAGCAACCGGACTGCGACAACGGTGATCAGTGCGAACACCGCCAGTGACACCAGAGTGGCGACGGGCAACATCACCAGTCCACGTTGGAAGGCGTCGAGCACGGAGTCGGCAGTGTGAATCCACCAGCCCATGAGCACCAGGCTGACACCGATGGAGAACAGTGCCATGCCCGAGAGGAACAGGGATGCGACGCCGTACGCGAACACCCAATGGGTCGCGCGCGGAGGTGTCTCGGCGGGCCACGGATGATCGGCCTTGCCGACCTTCTGCGCCGGCGAACCGGACCACATCTGCCCGGCCTTGACTCGTCCGACGACGGCAGAGCCGGCGGTGACGACCGCGTTCTTGCCGACCTTGGTTCCGGGCAGAAGTGTCGAGCGGGCACCGACAGTGGCACCGGCACCGATCTCGATGCCGCCGATGTAGACGAGATCGCCGTCGATCCAATGCCCTGACAGATCCACCTCGGGCTCGATGGAACATCCGTCGCCCAGCTCGAGCATGCCGGTGACCGGCGGCAGCGTATGCAGGTCGACGCCTTTGCCGATCTTCGAACCGAGAGCGCGCGCGTAATAGACCATCCACGGCGCCCCCGAAAGATTGGAGGCACCGCTGGCATCGGTCAATCGTGTTGCCGCCCAGAGTCTTATGTGCATGCTCCCGCCGCGCTTGTATGCACCGGGTTTCAACCCGGCCAACAGGACGCGAGATCCGATCACCGAAATCGCCATCCGCCCGACCGGCGTGATGAACAGGACGAATGCGAGCAGAATCCACCACCACGACAGCGTCGGAGCCCACGACACGTCGCCGAACCACGACATGACGTTGAACAGCAGCCCCAGCCAGGTGACCCACTGCAACCCGGTCAAGGTGGTCAACGGAACCGTCGCCAGAATCTGCGCCCACTGAGCGGTGCGCGACGTCGGGGGCACCTCACGTGGAACGGCCTCGACCACTGGCTTCAGGTCGTCGAGATACTGTGCGAGCGAACCCAATCGGGGATGGTCGTACAACTGCGCGACGGTGACCTCGGGGAACCGCTCACGCAACGCCGTCACCAGCTGCGCGGCCGAGAGCGATCCGCCGCCGTTGGCGAAGAAATCGGCGTTCTCGTCCGATACCTGAGCACCGAGGATGTTGGTCCACAGCTGCGCCACCCACCCTGCTGTGCCGCCGAGCGCCGACGCACCCGCCAATCCGGGCAGTGGCCACGGCAGAGCATTGCGGTCGACTTTGCCCGAGGTGCGCGTGGGCATCTCGTCGACCAACGCGAGGCGCGGTACGAGCGCCGACGGAAGCTGCTCGGCCAACAGTGTTCGGGCGGCCTCGAGATCGAAATCGGGGTCGGTGCTGGCGAGATAGCCGACCAGAACCGAGTTTCCCGCACCGGTCTTGCGCACGGCCGCAGCAGCACCGCTGACGCCCGGAAGTGCTTGCAGCGCATTGTCTATCTCGCCGAGTTCGATGCGTCGACCACCGAGCTTGATCTGATCGTCGGCGCGGCCCTGAAAGAGCAGGCCCTCGAGCTCGAGCTTGACCAGATCGCCGCTCCGATACGCCCGCTCCCATCCGAGTGAGGGCATGGGCGCGTACTTCTCGGCGTCCTTGGCCGGATCGAGATACCGCGCCAGTCCGACGCCGCCGATGACGAGTTCTCCGATGTCACCGACCTGTACCGGAGCGCCCGACGCGTCTACCACGGCCAGGTCCCACCCGTCGAGGGGCAGACCAATGCGGACGGGACCCTTCCCGTCCATGATGGCCGCGCACGCGACGACCGTTGCTTCGGTGGGGCCGTAGGTGTTCCAGACCTCGCGGCCCTCGACGGCGAGTCGTTCGGCCAGCTCCGGGGGGCATGCTTCACCGCCGAAAATGAGCAGCCGTACCGCCTCCAGTGCGACCGCGGGCCACAGCGACGCGAGGGTCGGCACCGTCGAGACGACACTGATGTCGCGGGAGACGAGCCACGGACCGAGATCGAAACCGGATCGCACCAGCGAACGCGGCGCGGGCACAAGGCAGGCACCGTGTCGCCACGCCAGCCACATCTCTTCGCACGACGCGTCGAACGCCACCGACAGGCCGGCGAGCACGCGGTCGCCGGGGCCCAGCGGATCCTTCTGCAGAAACATGCGCGCCTCGGCGTCGACGAACGCCGCCGCGTTGCGATGACTGACCGCAACGCCCTTGGGTGTGCCGGTGGAACCCGAGGTGAAGATGACCCATGCATCGTCCTCGGGAGTGGGTGGCACAGCATTGTGTTCGGGTTCGTCCTGAGGGATGTCCTGCTTGGGGGCGGTCCCGGCCGCGATACCGCCTGCGGTGACGATGGCCGTCACCTTGGCCTCCCCGAAGACCAGCTCGGCGCGCTCTTCGGGGTCGTCCGCGTCGACCGGAACGTAGGCAGCACCGGCCGCGAGGATGGACAGAATGGCCACGTAGAGCGAAAAAGAACCCGACGGCATGCGGATGCCGACGCGATCGCCGCGCCGGACGCCGGCATCGGCGAGCCACTTGGCACCCTCGGCGATGTCGTCCAACAATTCGGAGTAGCTGACCGACACGGCACCGTCGTCGATGGCGGGGGCGTCGGGAAAACGATGGGCGGTGTCGCGGAGAACGTCGATGAGCGTCCGGGCGGGAGGAGCGAGAGACGAGCGAAGAAACGCCGCCGGTGCAGGCGCGATGTCCGCGCTCGAACCCGGCAGATCGTTCTCTTGATGCACAGACAACCGGGCGTCCTTATCGATTCGTTGGCAAGTGACTCTGTGGTGCTGGTGAGCAGCAGCGCCGTTGGTTATCTCACGTTCTGTTTGCCAGCAGGTGAACGAGCGCGCGTTCCCACCGCGGAAATCCTACTGCTGCACACGTGTGAGTCCCGGGTTGACAAAACCGCAGCGGGTTTGCAAAGGTTTTGTCCACGGTCACGAGTACCAGCATCAAGCCCCGGCTCGCTGGTCGGCAACCCTCCTCCGCGGTGGGGTGCTCCGGGTGACGACCAGGCTGTTGCCGGAAAACCGGCGCGGCAAGCGCGGACTCGTTCACGAACTCTTCGGTTGCGGGTCCCTCGAACGTGAGGGCTTGATCTGTCATGACATCTGTACTTTCCCGCCCCTGTGCTCCTTTTGCCCCTGTTTCGGGCACGGATCTGCAGGTACCCCTGGTGCAGGGTGGCACGTGCACCTACGCCAACTTCGACTACGCGGCCAGCGCGCCGGCCCTGGCGGCAGTGACCGATCGGATCGCGGAACTGCTGCCGTTCTACTCGAGCGTGCATCGAGGTGCCGGCTACGCCTCGCGCGTCTCGACGGCTGCCTACGAGAAGGCTCGGGTGACCGTTGCCGATTTTGTTGGTGCGCAGAAGGATTCGGTGGTGGTGTTCACGCGGAACACCACCGACTCGCTCAATCTGCTGGCCGCGTGTGTGCCGGGCGACACCGTGGTGCTCGATATCGAGCACCACGCGAACCTGCTGCCGTGGCGTGATCGCCGCGTGGTGGTGGCCGCGTCGACACTGGCCGAGACCATCGACCGACTCGACGCCGAGCTGGCCGTGAAACCTGCTGCACTGCTGGCGATCACGGGTGCGTCGAACGTCACCGGCGAGGTTCTTCCCATTGCGGAACTCGCAGCTCTGGCACATCGGCACGGCGCGCGGATCGCGGTGGACGGTGCTCAGCTGGTTCCGCATCGCCGCATCGACATCGCTGCCCTCGGCGTGGACTACCTCGCCTTCTCCGGGCACAAGCTGTACGCGCCGTTCGGTGCGGGAGTGCTTGTGGGCGCACGTGATTGGCTCGACGCCGGTGAGCCGCACCTGGCCGGTGGCGGCGCGGTACGCAGCGTGAGCATCGACCACACGGAGTGGGCCCCAGCACCTCAGCGGCACGAGGCAGGCACTCCCAACGTGCTCGGAGTTGCCGCACTGGCTGCAGCCTGTGAGGCCATCGCGGGATTCGACGACGCCGAGCTGCAGGCACACGAGCACGAATTGTCGTCCCGACTGCGGGCCGGCCTGGCTGCTCTGGACGGTGTCGAATTACTGCAGGTGTGGGCCGACGCGCCCGACACCGTCGGCATCGTCACCTTCACGGTGGCCGGACGCGACCCGGGTGAGGTGGCCGCGTACCTCTCGGCCGAGCACGGCATCGGAGTGCGGGACGGAAAGTTCTGCGCGCATCCACTGCTCCGCCGACTGGGCCATGCAGACGGCGCGGTTCGAGCCAGCATCGGCCTCGGCAGCTCGTCGGCCGATGTGGATCGACTCGTCGACGCACTCGCCGCCCTGGTCGAGTCGGGACCGAACTGGCACTACGCGGAGGACGCCGGCTGGTGGAACCCCGTACCCGACCCGCGACCGTTCCCAGACCTCGCCGATGGGGCGGCCGGGGTTGGATCCCCGTGCACCCCCTCGGACGGTTAGCATGGCGTCATGACCGTGAGTGTCGCGTGGCTGGGCAACCGCCACTGGTGCAACAGATACGTGGATCTGTGCCGCACTGCGTCCGGCTCGTGTTCGATTTCGGCTCCGCTCCGACCGAATGCGTTCTCCGACTTCTAGAATCAGGACCACCACTCATGTCGCACAACCACACTCGCGTCGCCGTCGAATTCGATGCGATCTGGTCCGAACTGACCGTGGCTCCGGATGCGGACATCGTCCGAATCCAGGCCTCCGACCTGCGGGAAGCGCAGCAGCAACGCGCGCGGCTACGCGCAGAAGCCGTCGAGCGCGGCGAGTCGGCCGACAGCACGGCCGTGTTCCTCGACCTCGAGATCCACATCGCGGCCGAGGCTCGGACGGCTCGTCGCGAGTTCGCCGGACTGGACGCGCCGATCAGCCCGTCGTCCATCCGCTACGTCGGCACACCGTCGGGATTGGCCAGTCTGATCTCCGACGTCACCGCGGCCGACGTCGCCGACGGGGTGACGTTGACAGTGCTCGGCGATGTGGCTCGCCAGGCGGTTCTGGTCAACAACGCAGTACTGCCGCTGCTCGAATCCCGCGGGACCAGACTCGACATCGACGTCGTCGACACGGTCCTCGGCGCACCGATCGCCCCGACGCTCGCATCCTGACCAGACGGTCAGGTGACGTCGATCGCCAAGCCCGCGGTGATCCGCAACAACTCGGTGTACGTCGACCGAAAAATCGTGTTGGTGTGGCCTGCCGCGGCCCACACCTCGGCGTGACCGGCCAGATCCTGGTCGACGAAGGTGTCCAGGTTCGTGGGGTGGCCGACCGGTGCGATACCACCGATCGGCTGCCCGGTCGCGTGTTTGGCCGTGTCGAGATCCGCCCGTGCCAACCTGCCACCGAGACGCTCACCCGTGTGCTCGAGATGGACATTGTGCGCTCCGGACACGAGCAACAGCACCGGCTCGTCGTCGAGTAGAAACACCATCGACTTCACGATCGCACCCACCTCGACACCCAGTGCCGCAGCGGCATCGGCGGCAGTGTGGGTGCCCTCCGGACTGTTCACCACCACTCCGTGATGACCACGTGAAATCAGAGTGTCGGCCACGTGGGCTGCATTCGGATGAAGTAGCCGGGACATGACCCAACCCTATTGCCCCGTGACCGTTTACGCAGATGCGTCCAGATCACCGAACAGTCTCAATCGCGCCATGCCGCCGTCGGGGAAGATGTCCATCCGAACCTCGGAGACCGGAGTCTCGTGGTCGAGTACGAAGCGATGCCGGGTGTCGGGTTGCAGCGTCGTTCGCGGCAACAGCTCGATCCATTCGCCGTCACCGAGCCGGCCGCGCAACGATGCGGCACCCGGCGCATTGCCGAGGAAGCACGTGGTGTCGAGCTCGGCGAGGCGGACGAGTCCGGTGCCCGCCAGCTGCACCTGGACCCAGTCGTTCGCGTCGTTGCGTCGACGTGAGGTCTCCCAGCCCTCACCCATCGACCGCGGGGGACCGGGGAAGAGGAGGTTGTTGGGGGAGCTGTAGAACATGTTGGAACACGCCGAGACGTAGGCACCGTTCTCGAGTGCGGCCAGGTCGACCGGCCCGGCCGCGAGGAACTTGGGGTCGGGCTTGCCGCGGCCGAGGACTCGCAGGCGAGCAACTCCGCCGTCGGGATAGATCGACAGCTTCACGTGCGTCCACCGAGCGTCGGAGGCGACCTGGAATCTGTTCTCGCTGTCACCGTTGACCGGACTACGGGCGACGATGGTGGTCCACTCGGTCTGCGTGCGTAGCTCGTCCGGGGAGGCAAACCCCTCGACCTCGGCGGCCTCGATCGAGATCTCCGGCGGATAGTTGCCCGTGAACCACGAGGTGTCGACGACGATCGCCGATACGACGCCGGGTGCCCCGAGACGCACGATGGCCTCGTCGTATCCGGCCTCGCGGCGCCGACGCGTCTCCCAACCGTCGTAGATCTGACCCTTGTGTCCGAACGTCGCCGTCGAATAGTCGGCTTGGCCCGGACTGACGAGATTCTCCTTCTCCGCGAACGTCTCGTCGTTCGCCCACACCACTGCGCCTCCGAGAGTGCGGACGGCGAGATCTGGCAGTGGCAGGGGGAAGGTGGCAGTCATGGGATCACACTTTACTGGTCTCGGGTGAGCTCACCGGGTTGTGTGCCCGCCGACGCCGCAGTGCCGCGGTACCAAGGAGTGCCGTACCGGCCAGGATGTAGAGCGCGAGTCCGAGTGCCGGCTGCCCCAGCCCGGTGCCGGAGAAGTACACGATGCTGCGCACGCCCTCGGTGCCGATGCCCGGGGTGATCCAGCGCCCGATCGAGGCGTAGAGCGACGGCAGCACATCGGCTCCGAAAGCTCCTCCTGCGCTCGGGTTTCCGAGGATCACGAACAGCACGATCGCGGCAGGCACCGCAGCGACGCCGATCAGTGCGCGCAGGCCCATGGTGACCAGTCCGGTGGCGAAGACCACGCCGGTACCCAGCAGGGTGAGTGGGAACCAGTGGCCGGCAAAGGTTTCCAGAACGTGGGTGGTGAGGAAAGCTCCGAACGCTCCGGATGCGAGGGAGTACACCGCGAGAATGCCGACGTGCACGCAGGTTTCGCGGCGCGAGGACGGTGCCCCGATCAGCAATCCGAATGCCGCGGCCAGCAGATAGCCGCCGACGACCCAGCCGACCGAGAGGTAGAAACCGGACAACCCTCGGTTGTCGTGGACCCCGACCGGGATCTCGTCGCGAACCACGAACTGACGGCCCTGCGCGGCGTCCACTTCGGTGAAGATCGATTGCAACGCGGTGGCCTCGGAACTGCCTGCCGCACTGGCAGTGATGAGCGTGTCCGTTCCGTTCGCGCCGACGACATAGGCCCCGATGATGTCGCGGTCGCGGAGCAGCGAGCGAACCTCGGCGGTGTCGACCGCGGTGCGTGCGTCGAGCGGCGCACCGTCGATGGCGTCCAGACGATCGGCGGTCTGCTGATCGAGTCCTTCCGGGAGGCCGGCTTCGGTCACCACCGCGATCGGGATCGCGTGCGGCGTCGGCTGATGGAACGCCGAGACGTAGCTGAGGATGAAGCCGAGCTGTAGCACCAGGACTGCGGCGGCGAGCAAAGACATCTTGCGCATGGGTGAACTCCTGAACGGTGTGAAATCTGCGGGGTCGATTCCCGTGAGTCTTGTCGATACCCGAGGTATTCAATACTCTAGGTATCGTGATTGCCGAGGAGCAAGAAAAGTGGGGGTCGACACAGTCGCAGCGACGACCGCAGCGTGCCGACGTACGAGACCGATTGCTCGCCGCCGCTGCCGACGAGTTCACCGAACGTGGTTATGCCGCAGCCAAACTCGTTGACATTGCGGACCGCGCCGGCTTCACCAAGGGGGCCGTGTATTCGAACTTCGAGTCCAAGCAGGCGTTGTTCGCCGAGTTGCTCGCCAAACGCTCACTCGACCTCGCGGCCCGCGTGCTGGCCCACATCTCCGATCTGGACTCCGGTGCCGCAGCAGGAGCAGGCGGCAACGAGATCGCCTCGTGGGTGGTCGCCGAACCCCGCTGGCCGCTGCTCACCGTCGAGTTCGGCATCCTGGCCGGACGCGACCCGGCCGTCGCCGAGCGTTACCGCACCGACCGTCGCGCGCTGCGGCGTGAGCTCGAACGTCTCATCGCCGAACGCGCGGACCAGTGGGGCGTCGGCGACAAGTTCGATGCCCGACGCGTCGCGACGTCACTGACGGCCTTGATCTCCGGATTGGCCGTCGAACATTCGGTGGATCCGGAGGACATCGACGAGGGAATCATCGCCGACGCGGTGTCCGAATTGTTCGCCGGAGCGATAGCTAGGGCACATCTCGATTGAGGGCGACCGCACCGGGTAACCACGCAAGATGAATGCTCAGAATCCGGATCCGGACGTCACAGCAGGACTCGAAGCGGGTGGCGGCGTCACCCCAGGAGACACCCCGCCCGCCGAGGCAGGTATCGGCGGACCCAACCACGAACCGCCGCAGCGCAGCCGAGTGATGCCGATTGTGATCATCTGCGTGGTCGCATTGTTGGCCATTTTGATCGCCGGTGGATTGATCGGTCGCGTCGTCGGCCTGTTCGGCTGATCTCGCTCAGAACAGGGGCCAACCACCCTCGGGGCCGAGAAGTCGGTTCAGTCGGATGTGGTTGATTTCCGCGAGCTCGTTGCGCATGATCTTGCGCTCGGTGCGGTCGTCGTTGTCGAGTCGGTGTCCCAGATCCACCAGGATCTCGCGTGGCTCGAACCCCTCGGGTCCGAACATCACACTGGCCACGTACGGAAATCCGAATCGCTCGCCGTAGGCGCGAGCGGCGGTTCCCAGCGCTCCTCGCGTATCTGTATCCATGGCGGCGCACACTTTGCCGGGCTCCGGAAGATTAGCGGCGAGCGAATCGACGTCCTGGTCCGACAACTCGGCCAGTTCGGCATCGGCTGCGGAGAACAGGTCGGCGCGGGAGCGATAGCTGCGGCCGTCGGCCACCCGTGAAGCCCACGCCACCGAGCAGCAGCACTCGTACAGTGCGTGCACCGCTTTGCGACGCGGCAGGTCGTTGAACGTTTCAAGTCCCAATCCCTGGTGCATCAGCATGTGTCGATAGTGGGCCGACTGCGCCGGATGTACCAGAGCTGAGCAGGGACTTAGCGCAGACGTTACGCGCCGTAACATGCGGTGCGGCAATCTCGGGCGATCCCGCTAGGCTCGCACGCATGACGGAACGTACCTGGAAAGCCTTCTCGGTCGAGATCGCGGACCACATCGCGCAAGTGACACTTCTCGGGCCCGGCAAGGGCAACGCAATGGGCCCCGACTTCTGGAGCGAGAGCACCGAGCTGTTCGCGCAGCTCGACGCCGATCCCGAGGTTCGGGCAGTAGTGCTCGCCGGCTCCGGCAAGAACTTCACCTATGGACTGGATCTGGCCGCGATGGCAGGTACGTTCGGTCCTCTCATGGCAGACAAGGCGCTGGCCGGTCCTCGAACGTCCTTCCACGACACCATAAAGACGATGCAGAAGGCGATCAACGCCGTCGCGGACTGCCGCAAGCCCGTCGTTGCAGCGATCCAAGGCTGGTGCATCGGCGGTGGCGTCGACCTCATCACCGCCGCCGACGTGCGATACGCCAGCGCCGACGCGAAGTTCAGCGTGCGCGAGGTGCGGGTCGCGATCGTCGCCGACATGGGTTCTCTGGCCCGGCTCCCCGCGATCATCGGCGACGGCCACCTGCGTGAGCTCGCGTTGACCGGCAAGGACATCGACGCGGCCCGCGCCGAGAAGATCGGCCTGGTCAACGACGTGTTCGAGGACCACGATGCCACCCTCGCCGCCGCCCGTGAGTGCGCGGCCGCCATCGCCGCCAATCCGCCACTGGTGGTGCAGGGCATCAAGACCGTACTGGACCACTCCCGGTCCTCCAGCGTCGACGACTCGCTGCGGTACGTGGCGGCCTGGAACGCCGCCTTCCTCGCCTCGCACGATCTCACCGAGGCGATCACCTCCGTGTTCGAGAAGCGGCCGGCTCAGTTCACCGGTAGCTGACGTGGTCGAGTTCGCCGAGGAGTTGGGCACCCAGCTGGTTCGATTGCAGCGTCTACGCGAGCGCAACATCGCGCAGATCTCGTCGTCGGGTGGCGTCGAGGGTGCCGCCTACGTCTGTCTGTTCCGGCTCTTGCGTGACGGGCCCATGAGGTCCAGTGAGCTTGCCGCCATGGTGAATTCGGATCCGTCGACGGTGAGCAGGCAGGTGGCTCAGCTCGTCGAACTGGGACACGTCGAGCGGCTGCCCGACGAACGGGACGGTCGGGCCTTCGTCCTCGCGGTGACGCAGTCGGGCCAGGAAGTTGCCGCGGCGATTCAGCAACGCCGAACCGAGGCGCTCGGGCGAGTCATCGAGAAATGGGACAGGGACGACAGATCGGCGCTGGTCGGGCTGTTGGACCGATTCTTGACCGATTACGAAACCGTCAGGCCGGACCTACCCGATCAGCGCACGGGTAACGTCTGAGCCGCGAGGAACCTGAACAACGTCGGATCGCGAGTTCGTCCCGTGCTCGTGATCCCAGCGACGATCGGGACGCAGGCGATGCCTTACCCGGACGCTCGAACTGCCCGAACGGACGGAGGGAATGTGGTGCCAACCGATCACGACAGACCTCCCCGGTCCTCCGACCGGGGACCAGGATCGGGTTCGGTTCGGCTCGAACGCCGCGTTGCGAGAGGAATCGCATTTCTCGTTCCGTCCTTCGGGTTGATCGGCTCGATCATCATGCTGTCCGCCGACGGCCCGGTCGGCGCGACGGCCGTCGTGATCTGCATGATCGTGCTGCTCTCGACCGTGCCGGTGGGAGCGTGGTGGTGGCTGCGCTCGGTCGATGCGTCGCACATGCCCGGGTGGTTCGTGATCTACGCCGACGTGGGCGTCGCGGTCATGCTGCTCACCTTTGCCGACCGGAGCTTGGCTTTGTACGGTGCAGCCCTGTTCTCGGTGATCGGCACCTACATCGCCTACTTCTCCCGGCGCAACGTCCTCAAATTTCATACCGCATTCGTCAACGCCGTGATTCTTCTGCTCGCCGTGCTGGCCGTCGTCGAGCAGCCGGGCGATCCCGCGTCGATCGTCGCGCGGGCACTGGTGACGGTGTTGGTGGTCAACTCGGTGCTGGCGTTCAGAGCCGTCATTCAGCGCCAGCTCGACCTCGCCAATACCGACTCTCTGACGGGCCTGCTCAACAGGCGAGGCCTGGAACTTCGGCTGGACCGAATGATGGCCCGTTTGACCGAGGAGCAGTCGGCGGCGCTGATGGTGGTCGATCTCGATCAGTTCAAGCTGGTCAACGACACCTACGGTCACGCCGTGGGCGACCGAGTTCTACGCCGAACGGCCCGGCGCCTCACCGCCGCGACGGGTGGACGGCCCTGCGTGGCGCGCACCGGGGGCGAGGAGTTCACGATCGCGGTACCGGTCTGCGGCGACTCGGCCGACCACCTCGCAGACGATATTCGCGAGGCGGTGCACGATGCGAGTGACGACGTGCCGGTCACGGTCAGCATCGGTGTCGCCGTACTCGATGCCGATCGGTGGCGAGCGGCCGTGTCCTCGTACGCCGCAGCCGAGCTGGTGCGCAACGTGCTGCTCGATGCCGACACGGCAATGTACGAGTCCAAGCACGCGGGTGGAAACAGAACGACGGTGTATGCCGGCGATTGATCAGCCGACACACACCGTCATTCGTTCGGGGAGAACGATCAGCGCAAGGCGCTCTTGGGGTCGTTCCACAACTGGTCCGTGAAGTCCTCGAGCGCGACGAGAACGATGGTGTCCTCGGTGCGGCGCAGGATCGACTTGCTGGCGCGTACCTGAACGACGTCACCGGTCTTGTCGGTCATCCGCCACAGCGAATCCGCGCGGGTGGCCACCGTCGTCAGGAACATGTCGGCGACGTTGACCCCCTCCGGTGCCCGGTCGGGAAAGATGTCGTGCAGGTGGAAGTCCACGCGTTCGGTGCGGTCGAGACCGAACAGATCGTCGAAGGCCTCGTTTGCGAACACGATCGCACCGCTGGGATCGACAGCGAGGATCGGCACCGGAATTCGGTCGAGAACGACCGTCACCGGCAGATCGGGGAACTGCGTCGGATCCGAGATCGCCCGCGAGTCGAGATTGCGCCGATCACCGGCGGCGCCGTTGGAACTGCTGTCGGTCATAGGTCTCCCCAAACTGTGTTTCGTCGGCGCGCGGCCGAGACGAAGTGTGTAGTGCCGAAACGATCAGTGACCCGGATTGTCCGTCAAGCGCTTGAACGATGCGGCGATTTCGGCCTCGGCCTCTGCGCGCCCCACCCAGTCTGCCCCGGTGACGTGCTTGTTGGGTTCGAGATCCTTGTAATGAACGAAGAAATGCTTGATCGCGTCGAGTTCGAACGTCGATACGTCGCTCAGATCCTGGATGTGATCCCAGCGGGTGTCACCTGCAGGCACGCACAACACCTTGTCGTCGCCGCCCGCTTCGTCGACCATCTTGAACATCGCGACAGGTCGCGCCTCGACGATGACACCCGGGTAGACCGACTCGGGCAGCAGCACCAGTGCGTCCAGCGGATCGCCGTCCTCGCCGAGCGTGTTCTCGATGAAACCGTAATCGGCTGGATACGCCATCGCGGTGTAGAGGTAGCGGTCGAGGCGTACACGTCCGGTGACGTGGTCGACCTCGTACTTGTTGCGCTGCCCCTTGGGGATCTCGATGGTGACGTCGAACGGCACGTGCAGTCCTTACTGTCTTCGTCGAGCCGCAGGGGCCCGAGCGGTTGCGAATGTCTCGATGGTGGCGGCGCAAGGCTACCGGACCCGAGGATACTGTTGACTGGACGATCATGGGTACGACCACGGCAATGACGGAGGAACGGTGGCGGGGCTGACACGGCGGTTCCTCGGTCCCACAGCGGGCCGGCGGCGCAGGAAGAAGCGGTTGATCCTGACGCTGTGCGCTGTGTTCGTGGTGATCCTCGCCGTGACCACCGCGGCGCTCGTGCTCCCGTCGGTGTCCGACGGCGCGGAGACCGCGATCGCGCCGCCGCCCGACACCGTGCTGCCGAACCCGAAGATCACTGCGTTTCCCGAGTCCGCCCCGTCGCCCAGCTCGGCGGGACTGGCCGGCGCACTGGCCGGTGTGGTGGACGATTCCGATCTCGGCACCTTCACCGGGACCGTCGCCGACGCACGGACCGGCCAGGTTCTGTGGTCCCGGAACCCCGATGCACCGATGACTCCGGCCTCGACGACCAAGGTGCTCACCGCAGCCGCGGCGATGCTCGCGCTCCCCGCCGACCACCGCGTCACCACTCGCGTCGTCCAGGGCAGCAGCGAAGGAAACATCGTGCTGATCGCGGGCGGAGACCCCACGCTCACCGCACTGCCGGTCGGCACCGTCGGGTTCTATCCAGGTGCGGCCCGCATCGACGATCTCGTGGAGCAGATCCGCCGCAGCGGAACGACGGTACGCAGCATCAGCGTCGACACCTCGATCTACTCCGGCGACACCATGGCGCAGGGCTGGTTTCCAGCCGACATCGCCGCCGGTTCCATCACCCCGATCGAACCGATCATGCTCGACGGCGGAAGGTCCGATCCGCTCGTCGACGAGTCACCCCGCAGCACCACTCCGGCGCTCGACGTGGGCCGCGCACTGGCGGCAGGACTGGGCGTCGATCCGGCGGCGGTGACGACGGGTACGGCCGCCGAGGGCGCCGACCAGCTGGCGTCGGTGCAGTCCGCCCCATTGCGAAACCGCTTGCAGCAGATGATCTATCGCTCCGACAACGTCCTCGCCGAGGCGGTCGGCCGCGAACTGTCGATCGACATGAACACGGCAGCAAGCTTTTCCGGCGCGGTGGCGGCCATCGGACAGACTCTCTACACGGCAGGTTTCGACATGGCCGGGTTGGCCCTGGAGGATGCCAGTGGGCTGTCGGTGGACGGCAAGATCCCGGCCCGACTGCTCGATCAGGTGCTGACCTCGGCCGCCGGAACCGAACAGCCGACATTGCGTCCGATGCTCGACTACCTGCCCGTCGCCGGGGCCACCGGAACGCTGTCGGATCGGTATGCCTCGGGGGATCGAACCGGAGCGGGTTGGGTGCGGGCCAAAACCGGAACCCTCTCCAATGCAAGCGCTCTCGCGGGATACGTCGTCGATGTCGACGGCCGTGTGCTGACCTTCGCGCTGATGTCGAACGACCGGCCACCCGAGGTCAGTCGCCCCGCCCTCGATGCCGTGGCATCGACCTTGAGATTGTGTGGATGCCAGTGAAGTCAGCATCAGCGGCAAGTGCCGACGAGAACGAGAGCACGTCCGGGTTCGCCGGTGCGGTCGATTGGTCGGTAGCCGCCAAGGCCGGGGCAAAGCTGGCCCGGCCGGGTCCGGCCACCTCGCGCTACACCGCCGATGCGGCCGTGGAAGAGCTTGCCGCCGCGTCGATTCGAGCCGAGGGACCGGTTCGCGAGACCACCGGTCTGGCCGACGGACTCCCGGTGCCCGACGCCCAGGTGGTCGATCGAGCAGGCTGGATCGCCGCGGCCGCGTCGTCGATGAAGCACCTCACCGGGGACGACGACGACACGCCACCGTCGGGGCTCCTCGGCGGAAAACCCGCAGGACTTCAGGCGGGCGCGATGCTGGCGTTTCTCTCCAGTGCCATTCTGGGACAATACGATCCGTTCACCGGGGAGAACGGAACTCTGCTGCTGGTCGCACCGAACGTGATTGCCGTCGAACGCGCACTGCGCGTCTCGCCCAGCGACTTTCGCCTGTGGGTGTGCCTGCACGAAGTGACGCACCGAGTGCAGTTCTCCTCCGCGCCGTGGCTCGGCGGCTACATGCGCGAGAACGTGGGGGTGCTCTCCGACGGCACCGACGAGCCACTGTCGGACGTCGCCAATCGGTTGACCGGTGCGTTGAAGGCCCGCAAGAATCCGAGCGGAACGTCAAAATCGGAGGACGCGGGCATCGTCGGCCTGCTGCGCGCCACCCAACCCCAGCCGCAGCGCGACGCCATCGATCGGCTCCTGGTGCTCGGTACTCTGCTCGAAGGCCACGCCGACCACGTGATGGACGCCGTCGGGCCGGCCGTCGTGCCGACCGTGACGCAGATTCGCGGTGCATTCGACCAACGGCGACGACGCAAGGTCAACCCGCTCCAACGCGTCGTCCGGGCATTGCTGGGGATGGACGTGAAGATGGCGCAGTACGTCCGCGGCAAGGCATTCGTCGATCACGTCGTCGCCGCGGTGGGGATGGAGCGCTTCAACACCGTGTGGACGGGTCCCGACACGCTGCCGCTGCTGTCGGAGATCGAGAACCCGGACGCGTGGATCGCGCGAGTTCTGGGCTAGTGCTCTTGCCCGAGGGAGTGGAGCCCGCGGAACGACCCAGATTGCCCGAGGGCCCAGCCCTGCTGGAGATTCGGCATGCGGTGCGGGCGTGGCTCGCTGCGCACCCCGGTCCGGTTGCCGTTGCCTTGTCCGGTGGCGCGGATTCGCTCGCCTTGACGGCCGCGACCGTGGCCGAGGCCCCGAACGTGCGTGCGCTGATAGTCGACCACGGACTTCAGGAAGGTTCGGCCGAGGTCGCGGCGACGGCGGCGGCACGGGCGCTGGAGTTGGGTGTGGTCGATGCCCGGGTTCTGCCGGTGCACGTCACCGGTTCCGGAGGGACGGAAGCAGCGGCCCGCAGAGCCAGGTACGACGCGTTGAATCTCGCCCGCGGCGACGCGTCGGTGCTGGTGGCGCACACTCTCGACGATCAGGCCGAGACGGTGCTGCTCGGGTTGGGCCGCGGATCGGGGCCGCGGTCGATTGCGGGCATGACGGCGTTCGCCGCACCGTGGGGCCGTCCGCTGCTCGGAGTCAGGCGGGCGATCACCCGGGCCGCATGCGTCGAGCTGGGGCTGGAGCCGTTCGAGGATCCGCACAACACCGATACCGATTTCACTCGGGTGCGGCTGCGCCACGAGGTGTTGCCGTTGCTCGAGGACGTGCTGGGCGGCGGCGTCGCCGCTGCGCTGGCTCGGACGGCCGAGCAGTTGCGTGAGGACGGCGACGTGCTCGACTCGCTTGCCGGGTCCGTTGCAGACACCGATGGGCCGGACATCGAGGTGTCGGCGATCGAGTCGCTAGCCCCCGCAGTACGCCGCCGAGTGCTGCGCCGATGGTTGCTCGGCCGGGGAGTGACGTCGTCGACCGATCGACAGCTCCGAGCCGTCGACGCCCTTGTCGGACGGTGGACTGGCCAGGGCGGGGTTGCGCTGCCAGGAGGAACGCCCGACGCCAGGTTGGTGTGCTCGCGTCGACGTGGCAGGCTGAGCGTCGGCCTGGAGAACGAATGAAGGGAAACCCCGTGTACGAGGGCGACATCGAATCGGTTCTCATTTCCGAGGAACAGATCAAAGCGCGCACTGCGGAACTCGCAGAAGAGATCGCCAAGCGGTATCCCGAAGGCTCCCCGGAAGGCGACCTGCTCCTGGTCGGCGTCCTCAAGGGCGCGATCATGTTCATGACCGACTTCGCCCGGGCGCTGCCCATCCCGGCGCAGCTCGAGTTCATGGCGGTCAGCTCCTACGGATCGTCGACGTCGTCCTCCGGCGTCGTCCGGATTCTCAAGGACCTCGACCGCGACATCACCGGACGCCACGTGCTGATCGTCGAGGACATCATCGACTCCGGTCTGACGCTGAGCTGGCTCAAGCGCAACCTCGCGACCCGCTCGCCTGCCTCGCTGTCGGTGGTGACGCTGCTGCGCAAGCCCGACGCCATCAAGGTCGACGTCGAGGTCGCGAACGTGGGCTTCGACATCCCCAACGAGTTCGTCGTGGGATACGGCCTCGACTACAACGAGCGCTACCGAGATCTGCCGTACATCGGCCTGCTGGACCCCAAGGTCTACAGCTGAGCCGAGTCGTTCGGTCCACCCGGTTCGAGTGAACCGCCCCGCGTGAATGGACCATTGCCGCGCCGACACGTATGCAATGGTCCATCGATGCGGATAGGGTGCCGAAGAGGTGGGGAACTGCCGGGGGAGTGCGGTCGTTGGAGGGGAAGAAGCGTCGACGCAAACAGGTGCGTGGACGCAGAGCGCCAGGTATGAGCGAGTCAGATGTCCGAGTCTCGCGCTAGCCTGGAGTA
Source organism: Rhodococcus sp. 14-2483-1-1 (assembly GCF_002259335.1). NCBI lineage: Bacteria > Bacillati > Actinomycetota > Actinomycetes > Mycobacteriales > Nocardiaceae > Rhodococcus > Rhodococcus sp. 14-2483-1-1. The sequence goes on from NZ_NPFX01000014.1 coordinate 441,103, forward strand.
TCCGGCGGGCAGGGAGCAGCCAGCGCGCGGGAGCGGACTGAAAGGACACGGCCGAGTCGGCTGAAGCTGTATGAATCGGAAGACAGTAATACGAAATCTTGCCATCGTTTTCGGCATTCTGTTGGTGATCTATGCCTTCAGTTACTTCGGTAACGACACGCGGGACTGGAAGACGGTCGACACCTCGGTGGCGATCGCCCAGCTCGATGATCGCAACGTCGAGTCCGCGCAGATCGACGACCGTGAGCAACAGGTTCGGCTGACACTCAAAGAGGCCTCCGACGCCACCGACAACGAGACGAAGATCATCGCGAAGTACCCGGACTCGGCGTCCGAGCAGATCTTCGACAAGGTCGACTCACAGGGCCTCGACAGCTACAACACCACCGTCACCCAGGAAAGCTGGTTCAGCTCCTTCCTGCTGCTGATCCTTCCGATGGTGCTGATCCTCGGCGTGATCATCTTCGTGATGAGCCGCATGCAGGGTGGCGGTCGCGGCGGAGTCATGGGCTTCGGCAAGTCCAAGGCCAAGCAGCTGACGAAAGACATGCCCAAGACCACCTTCGCCGACGTAGCAGGTGCGGACGAGGCTGTCGAAGAGCTGTACGAGATCAAGGATTTCCTGCAGAACCCGGCGCGCTACCAAGCGCTCGGTGCCAAGATTCCGCGCGGCGTGCTGCTCTACGGCCCTCCCGGAACCGGTAAGACGCTGCTCGCACGCGCCGTCGCAGGCGAGGCGGGCGTCCCGTTCTTCACCATCTCGGGCTCGGACTTCGTCGAGATGTTCGTCGGTGTCGGTGCATCCCGCGTACGCGACCTCTTCGAACAGGCCAAGCAGAACAGCCCCTGCATCATCTTCGTCGACGAGATCGACGCCGTCGGTCGCCAGCGCGGTGCAGGTATGGGCGGCGGGCACGACGAGCGCGAGCAGACGCTCAACCAGTTGCTCGTCGAGATGGACGGCTTCGGTGAGCGCACCGGCGTGATCCTCATCGCCGCGACCAACCGCCCCGACATCCTCGACCCCGCGCTGCTGCGTCCGGGCCGCTTCGATCGGCAGATCCCGGTCGGTGCCCCCGACCTGGCCGGCCGTCGAGCAATCCTGAAGGTGCACTCGGCAGGCAAGCCCGTTGCTCAGGACGCCGACCTCGAGGGTCTCGCCAAGCGAACCGTCGGAATGTCGGGTGCAGACCTGGCCAACGTCATCAACGAAGCGGCACTGCTCACCGCGCGTGAGAACGGCACCGTCATCACCGAGGCTTCCCTCGAGGAGTCGGTGGACCGCGTCGTCGGTGGTCCGCGTCGCAAGAGCCGCATCATCAGCGAGCACGAGCGCAAGATCACCGCGTACCACGAGGGTGGACACACACTCGCCGCGTGGGCGATGCCCGATATCGAGCCGGTCTACAAGGTCACCATCCTCGCGCGCGGCCGTACCGGCGGCCATGCGATGACGGTGCCCGAGGACGACAAGGGCCTGATGACGCGGTCGGAAATGATCGCTCGTCTCGTGATGGCCATGGGCGGCCGCGCGGCGGAGGAGCTCGTCTTCCACGAGCCGACCACCGGTGCGTCATCCGACATCGACCAAGCCACCAAGATCGCCCGCGCGATGGTGACCGAGTACGGCATGAGCAGCAAGCTCGGAGCCGTTCGGTACGGGCAGGAACAGGGCGACCCGTTCCTCGGCCGTTCGATGGGCCAGCAGTCCGACTTCTCGCACGAGGTCGCCCGCGAGATCGACGAGGAGGTGCGCAAGCTCATCGAAGCTGCGCACACCGAAGCGTGGGCCATCCTCAACGAGTACCGCGACCTGCTCGACACGCTCGCGTCCGAGCTGCTCGAACGTGAGACGCTCACCCGCAAGGACCTCGAGAAGATCTTCCACAGCGTCACCAAGCGCCCGCGGATCACCTTGTTCAACGACTTCGGTGACCGCAAGCCCTCGGACAAGCCGCCGGTGAAGACTCCGCGCGAACTCGCTGCCGAGCGCGGCGAGCCGTGGCCCCCGGTACCGCCGGCTCCGAAACAGCTTCCGCCGCAACAGGTTCCGCAGCCCAGCTACTCCGGTTCGCCGCAGCTGAGCAAGGGCGGCTACCCGAACGGAAGCAACGGATACAACGGCGGCCCGGTCAACGGTGCCCCGACGAACGGCGCTCCCACGAACGGCGCTCCCACGAACGGTGTCCCGACCAACGGGATTCCGAGCAACGGTGCCCCGAGCAACGGCGGCCCGGTGCATGGTGGCGGCTACAACGGCGGTGGCCCCAACGGCAATTACGGTGGTGCTCCCACCGGTGGCGCTCCCAACGGTGGTGCTCCCAACGGTGGTGCTCCCAACGAGGGCGGCTACTCCGAGGGCTATCGCAGACCGGAACCACGGCCGGCCCCCAACTCGGGTTCACGGCCCGATTACGGCGCTCCGGCAGGATGGTCTGCTCCGGGCTGGCCGCCGCGCGATCAGCCGTCGGTCCCGCGCTACCAAGGCCCGACCACTCCGCCGGCCCAGAACCAGCCGAGTCGTGAGCAGCCGGAATCGGATCGGCCGGAACAGAATCGGTACGAGCCTCCTCAGGGCCAGCCGACCTACCGACAGCACCCGACGTATCAGCAGCCGCCGTCGTACCAACCGCCGACCGGCCAACAGGCGTACCAACCGCCGCAGTACCAGCCGGATCCGTTCCGGCCGGATACGCGGGATCAAGGTCGGACGTCTCGACACGCGCCTCCGTACGGCGAGAACCCGGACGGTTCCGCCCACGAGGAGCCGTCGGCCCCGTCGTGGCAGGTGCCCGGTCCGTCGCAGAACTACCCGCTTCCCGGCGACGACCGTTCCGGCGACACTTCGTCCGAGGATTCGCGGCGCGACGAGCGAGCCGAGGACGACGGCGACGAAGGTCCGCAGACGCACCGCTGGGAAGGGCCGGGGGGTTCGTACCGCTAGGCCTGTCACTAGGCTTGCTGGGTCGATCGTGACGGTCGGCCCAGCACGTCGTTCGAACTGTGTTGGGCTCATCCGCAATTGTTCTCTTCGGACCGTTGCAGGTGGGCCCAGCCGTCACATTCGTGAAGCCCAAACGGAGGTACGTTCACGTGTCAGTCAATCGGACCGACGAGTCGACCAGCGACTCGGCAGAAGTCCCGGCAGTCGACCAGCGCGCGGTCGAGCAGACGGTTGCCTACGCCACCGGGGCAGTCTTCGACCAGCCTCGCGCCGAGGCCGCAGTACGTGAGTTGTTGATCGCCGTCGGCGAGGATCCCGATCGCCCCGGCCTGCTCGACACCCCGGCCCGCGTCGCGCGTTCCTACCGCGAAATCTTCGCCGGGCTCTACACCGACCCGGACACGGCGCTGAACACGACGTTCGACGAGGGTCATCAGGAACTGGTACTCGTCCGCGACATCCCGATGTACTCCACGTGCGAGCACCACCTGGTCTCGTTCCATGGCGTCGCACACGTCGGATACATCCCCGGCAAGAGCGGCAAGGTCACCGGCCTGTCGAAACTGGCGCGCGTGGTGGACATGTACGCCAAGCGCCCTCAGGTGCAGGAACGTCTGACCAGTCAGATCGCCGACGCCTTGATGCGCAAGCTCGACCCGCGCGGAGCGATCGTCGTCATCGAGGCCGAACACCTGTGCATGGCGATGCGCGGAATTCGCAAGCCGGGGGCCAGCACCACCACCTCGGCCGTGCGCGGTCTGCTGCAGTCCAGCGCGGCATCGCGTTCGGAAGCACTGGACCTGATTCTGCGGAAATGACGCGACCGGTCGATACCCGATGAGTCCTGCGAGGAGTATCCCGTCGGCCCCCGTCGTCATGGGCGTTCTCAACGTCACTGCCGATTCCTTCTCCGACGGCGGTCGGTACCTCGACGTCGACGCCGCCGTCGAGCACGGGTTGGCGATGCATCGCCGCGGAGTCGACGTCGTGGACATCGGTGGTGAATCGACGCGTCCAGGGGCCGACCGGATCGATCCGATTCTCGAGGCCGAGCGTGTGGTGCCGGTGATCGCTGCGCTGGCCGCAGAAGGCGTGGTGACCAGTGTCGATACGATGCGCGCCTCGGTCGCCGAGGCCGCCATCGAGGCAGGCGTGTCGATAGTGAACGACGTATCGGGCGGACGAGCCGATTCGGCCATGGCCGGGGTGGTCGCGGACGGCGGGTTGCCGTGGATCCTGATGCACTGGCGGGCCGCCGGGTCCGAGTATCGGCACTCCGGTCCGGCCGACCGGTACGACGACGTGGTTGCCGACGTACGCAGCGAACTACTGGAACAGGTCGATCGTGCGATGGCCGCGGGCGTCGACGAATCGGCGCTCGTGCTCGACCCCGGTCTCGGCTTCGCCAAGAACGCCCAGCACAACTGGCAACTGCTTCGCGGCCTACCCGAGCTGGTGGCGGCCGGTTTTCCGGTACTCGTCGGTGCTTCTCGCAAACGCTTCCTCGGGTCGCTTCTGGCCGACGAACACGGTTCGCCTCGACCACCGGACGGACGCGAGATCGCCACGGCTGTCGTATCGGCACTCGCTGTCGCAGGTGGCGCTTGGGGCGTGCGGGTGCACGACGTCCAGGCGTCACTCGACGCGGTCGCCGTCGTCAAGGCATGGCAGGGTGATCGGGCATGAGCGAGATCAGTGGCCGCGACGGTCTCGGAACGCGTCGCGGCGACCGCATCGAACTACGTGGCCTGACGGTCCGCGGTAATCATGGAGTCTTCGACTTCGAGAAGCGTGACGGTCAGGACTTCGTCGTCGACATCACCGTGTGGATGAGTCTTCGTCCCGCAGCCGAGACCGATGATCTGACCGAGACGCTGCACTACGGCGAACTGGCCGAACGTGCCGCGGCCGTGATCTCGGGACCTTCCAGGGACCTGATCGAGACGGTCTCGGCCGAGATCGCCGAGGTGGTGCTGGCGTACGATTCCCGCGTCGACGCGGTGGAAGTAGTGCTGCACAAGCCGTCTGCCCCCATCCCACTGTCGTTCGAGGACGTGGCCGTGGTGGCGTACCGGGAGCGGACGTGACGCGTGCGGTGCTGTCGATCGGCAGTAACATCGGCGACTCGCTCGGTCACTTGCGTTCTGTGACAACAGAATTGGGATCGCGACTGGTGGCCTGTTCGGCCGTGTATCGATCTGCGCCCTGGGGTGGCGTCGAGCAGCAGGATTTTCTCAATGCGGCCCTGGTGGCCGAGGACGACGCGTACGACCCCTGGGACTGGTTGCGCCTGGGGCAGCAACTCGAGGAAGCGGCGGATCGCGTTCGAGTACAGCGATGGGGGCCACGCAGCCTCGACGTCGACGTGATCGTGTGCGACGACGTGATCAGCGAGGACCCTCGACTACTACTGCCGCATCCCCGCGCGCACGAGCGGGCGTTCGTGCTGCTGCCGTGGCTGGATGTCGAACCCGACGCCACCTTGCGCGTCGGTGACGAGGATGTGCCGGTGACCGAGTTGCTGTCGCGATTGAGTGCGGAGGAGCGTGCCGGAGTCGTACGTCTCGACGGCATCGGTGATCGCCTGTGGTGACCAATCCCACCAAGGTCGGGGATGTCTTGGGTATTTTCCTGGTCGCCTCGGTCGGCACCTGGCTGCTGGTCCGGGTTTTCTACGGTTCGTTACCGCCGATTCCGGTGTACGCCGGGGCGTCGTTGTATCTGGTGGCGGTGGTGGAAGTGGTGACCGCGGTGATCGTCCGCAATCGCATCGCGGAGCACCGCGTGGGCACCGGTCTGCACGATCTGAATCCGTTGACGGTGTACAGGGCACTGGTGCTGGCGAAGGCATCGATGCTGGTGGGGACGGCTGTCGTCGGGGTGTGTGTCGGATTTCTGGTGTATGTGATGCCGCGTGCCACGACGGTGCGGGCCGCGTCGTCCGATCGGGTCGGAGCGATGGTGGCGCTGGTTGCGGGAGTGGCCGTCGTCGGTGCAGCGGTGTGGCTCGAGCAGTGTTGCCGAACCCCGAAAGATCGGGACGGCGAGCGTTCCCGGTAACGCACGAAACATTTGATTGTTACCTCGGTTGTGTAAGCGATCGGCCGAGGATGACTATTTGCGAACGGGTTGCCAGTTACCCTTGTGAACATGACAGATCAGACTCGCGCAAAGAAGGGGCGCCGAAACAGGCGTAGTGCGAGCCAGCTGTTTCTTGCGGCGCTCGTCGTGTTCGGCATCGTCGCCAGCGTGTTCCTGTTGTTCACCGAGAGTGTGCAGTGGATGAGGGTCGGTGTTCTCTCGGCGCTGTGGGCTGCCGTGATCGGTGCTTTCGCAATGACCAAGTACCGCCGGGAATCGGCTGCGGACCAGACCAAGGCCAAGGATCTGCAGACGGTCTACGAGTTGCAGTTGGCCCGTGAAATTTCGGCGCGACGCGAGTACGAGATGAGCGTCGAGGCCCGGGTTCGTAGCGAATCGCGAATGGAGATCGACGAAGTCGCAGCATTGCGCAACGAACTCGCCGCGCTCCGCCAGAACCTGCAGGTGCTGTTCGACGGCAATCTGCCGACCGAACGCGTCGCGTTGCGGGCCGAGGCGATGAGAATGCAGGAACTCGGCGGTCGGCGATACGACAGCTACCAGCCTGCGCCGTCCGGCTTGTACATCCCCGGTGGTGGGAACAGCAACGGTGTCGGAACTCCGTACGACGAGCCGGTCACGGCCGAGACGTCGGTGGTGTACCCCGAAGGACCGGACGAGATGCCGCAGGCCACCGCCGCGCAGGGTTCGTACGCCGAGAACTCGTTCGAGACCGAGGAGCCGAGCTACGACGCGACGGCTACAGCGGTGGACGAGGTCGATGCTTTCGAGCGCCCAGCAGCGCGACCGCGTCCGTACGGCGCGCCGAGGCCGGCCGCGCGAGTCACTCCGCCCAGCTCGCCGTTCACGGCGTACAACTTCGAGCAGACGCGTCCGCCGGCAGCGGAGCCGGACGCGCAGGACTACGAACCTCAGCCCGCCGCGGAAACGTACGAGGCCGAGAACGACGTGGCCGAGGAGTACCAGGCCCCCGAGTTTCAGGCCCCCGAAGTTCAGGCCCCCGAGTTCTCGACCCCCGTCGAGCCTGATCAGCCCGAGTATTCCGAGACCGAGCCTGCAGCGGACTACGTTTCCGGTCCTGCGTACGGATCGGACTCGGCCCAGGACGGCGACGCCTACCCGGCGTCCCGCAGTGCGTTGCGTGAATCGGCGGATGCGTTCTTCTCGGCCGATCGCGACCACGAGACTTCGGCCGTGGATACTTCCAGTTCGCCTCGGCGCGGTCGTAGGCGCGCAGAGGCGACCGACGAGGATGCCACCGGCGCACACTCGAACGGCCGTTCCGTCGCCGAGATCATGGCCGGTCTGGCCGGCGGCGACTCGGCCGACACGACGACCACCGACGCAGGCACGCGGCGTCGTCGCCGTCGCGCAGACTGAGAACCAGATCACACCGGTTTTCCATGGCACCGTCGGTGCCGCTGTCGCTATTGTTCCCTGCAGGACGTCTGGTACCCGCCGAGCGGGACTGGAACGAACGAGAGGAAGTTTTCGGTGACCTCATCAGGGTTCACTGGTGGTCTGTCTCCAGCTCGATTGACGGTGGGTGTCGTCTCGGCCGGGCGGGTAGGTACTGCATTCGGTGAGGCGCTCGAACGCGTCGGTCACGTTGTCGTCGGTGCTGCCGCTGTGTCGGACGCGTCGCTCGCTCGGGTGCGCGACCGTTTGCCCGAGTCGCAGGTTCTGCCGGTCGACGACGTCGCTCGCCGCGCAGAACTGCTCATTCTTGCTGTGCCGGACAGTGAACTGGCATCGATCGTTGCCGGACTGGCAGCAACGGGAGCGGTGGCGCCCGGCAAATTGGTGGTGCACACCTCCGGTGCGAACGGCGTCTCGGTCCTCGAACCACTGGCCGCCCTCGGTGCCGTGCCTCTCGCGATCCATCCGGCCATGACGTTCAGCGGCAGAGCCGAGGACACGGACCGGATGACGGCGGCGTGTTTCGGGATCACCGCGAGTGACGAGATCGGATACGCCGTCGCGCAGGCTCTGGTGCTCGAGATCGGCGGCGAGCCGGTGCATGTGGCCGAGAACAATCGGGCGCTCTACCACGCTGCGCTCGCGCACGGTAGCAATCACCTCGTCACCCTTGTGGTCGACGCGGTCGAAGCGCTTCGAGTTGCGTTGGCCGGACCAGGTTTTCCCGGTTCCGACACCGAACGTGGTGTGCCCGAGCGTGTTCTGGCTCCATTGCTCGAAGCTGCGCTGGACAATGCACTGCGCAACGGGCAATCGGCGCTCACCGGCCCGGTGGCCCGAGGCGATACCGCCGCCGTCGGTAAGCACCTCGACGTGCTGGGGACCGTCGATCCTCGCATCGCTGCCGGGTATCGGGCGCTGTCTCTTCGTTCCGCGCAGCGCATCGGTGCCAGGGCAGACCTGATCGAACTTCTGGAAGGGAAGCAATGACCCTCGCGGGTAGCTACACCAAGGGGCAGTTGACAGTTCACCACGATCCCGCGGTGATCACGTCGGTGTCCAAGGCCCTACGGGGTGTCGGGAAGCAGGTCGCGCTGGTGCCGACCATGGGCGCGCTGCACGCCGGTCACCTGCAATTGGTGCGTCAGGCCAAGCTCACCGGTGCGGTGGTCATCGTGTCGATCTTCGTCAACCCCCTTCAGTTCGGGGTCGGCGAGGATCTCGATGCCTACCCACGAACCCTCGACGCCGATGTCGCGCTGCTCCGCGAGGAGGGCGTCGAGCTGGTCTTCGCGCCGTCGGTATCGGACATGTATCCGTCGGGACCGCGCACCACCGTCAATCCCGGACCGCTCGGCGCAGAACTCGAAGGCGGCAGTAGGCCAACGCATTTCGCGGGCATGCTCACCGTCGTCGCCAAACTGTTGCAGATCGCGGCTCCCCATCGCGCGTACTTCGGGGAAAAGGACTACCAGCAGCTGACTCTGATCCGGCAGATGGTGCGAGATCTGAATTTCGACGTCGCCGTCATCGGGGTACCGACGGTCCGCGAGCAGGACGGTCTTGCACTGTCCTCGCGTAATCGGTATCTCGATACCGAGCAGCGTGATGCGGCGATGGCGCTGTCGGCCGCGCTGGTGGCCGGGGCACACGCTGCGGCAGGCGGCACCGAGGCCATCATCGCCACTGCGCGTGCCGTTCTGGACGAGGCACCGCTGGTTCAGGTCGATTACCTCGAGGTACGAGACCCGCATCTCGGGCCGGCTCCCGAACGTGGAGACGGCAGACTGCTCGTGGCGGCCAAGGTCGGTACCACGAGATTGATCGACAACGTCGGTGTCGCAGTCGGCACCGGGTTTTTGGAGGCAGGAGTGGAGCCTGCGGAACGACCAGAAAAGAACAGTCCTGACGATCCGAAAAGTGGAGAGTGACACGATGTTTCGTACCATGATGAAGTCCAAGATCCATCGCGCCACCGTCACGCATGCAGACCTGCACTACGTGGGCTCGGTGACTGTCGATGAGGATCTGATGGAGGCCGCCGATCTGCTCGAAGGCGAGCAGGTCACCATCGTCGATATCGACAACGGGGCTCGGCTGGAAACCTATGTGATCACCGGTGAACGCGGCAGCGGAGTCATCGGAATCAACGGAGCTGCAGCGCATTTGGTGAACCCAGGTGACCTGGTCATTCTGATCGCCTACGGAGTGATGAACGAGCAGGAAGTCGCCGACTACGCGCCTCGGGTCGTGTTCGTCGACGAGAAGAACCGGCCGGTCGAACTCGGCAGCGACCCGGCTCATGCGCCTGCGGGCTCGGGTCTGATCACGCCGCGCGATCTCCGGGCCGATTCCGTGCTGGTCTGATTCGATGCTCCTCGCGATCGATGTGCGCAACACCAGCACCGTGGTCGGGCTGTTCACCGGCACCGGTGATCACTCGAAGCTGCTGCGGGACTGGCGCATTCGAACCGACCCTCATGTGACGGCCGACGAGCTGGCGTTGATGTTGCGTGGGTTGCTCGGAGCCGATTCGGAACAGATCACCGGCATCACCGCGCTGTCGACGGTGCCGTCGGTGCTTCGAGAGATGCGCACCATGCTCACGCGCTACTGGGATCATGTGGTGCACGTGGTCGTCGAACCCGGCGTCCGGACCGGCGTTCCGCTGCTGGTGGACAACCCGAAAGAAGTCGGAGCCGATCGGATCGTCAATACCCTTGCCGCGCATGATCTGTACGACTCGGCGTGCATCGTGGTGGATTTCGGGACCACCACCTGCGTCGACGTAGTATCCGCCAAAGGGGAATTCCTCGGCGGTGCCATTGCGCCCGGACTCGAAATGTCGGCGTGGGCGATGTCGACCCGCACCGCCACGCTGCGCGAGGTGGAGATGATCCGACCGCGGTCGGTGCTGGGCAAGAACACCGTCGAATGCATCCAGTCGGGCACCATCTTCGGGTTCGCGGGCCTGGTGGACGGTCTCGTCGGACGGATCAGGCGCGAGGTGCCGGAGGTTACGGGTACGGACGTCGCGGTCATCGGCACCGGAGACATCGCGGCGCTGATCCTGCCCGAGTCGACCACCATCGAGCACCACGAACCGGACCTGACGCTCGAAGGGCTGCGACTGGTCTACGAACGAAACATGGCAAAACGGCGTCCGCGCTGAATGTTTCGGTGAGTGGGTAGCGCATCGGGCGTTCGTGTGTCAGAATCGTCGGCGTGATGACGTGCATGGCCACCCAGGAGTGTTGTCGAGGCTGACCGCTGCCTCGTTCGTCACACACCCTGGAGTAGAGCTTCATGCTTTCCACACCTGTATTTTCTGCACCCTCCCGACCCGCATTGTCCTCGCGATCGGTCTCGACGTTGCCGACGCGGCTGCGTCCTCCCGACCTGCTGCGGATCACCGACCAAGGCGCATCGGACGTCCTCGAAGGTCGTTTCGACCACCTGCTGCCCGGCGGTGGGCTGTGGCCTACCGACGAGCGCTGGGCCACTCGACTGCACTCCGACGACGATCTGGACCTCTGGTTGATCAGCTGGGTTCCCGAGAGATCCACCGAACTGCACGATCACGCCGGATCGCTCGGTGCACTGACCGTCCTGAGTGGGTCGCTGCTCGAATATCGTTGGGCAGGAACCGAACTGAAGGAGCGTCATCTCGACGCTGGAGATCAGGCGGCCTTCCCGCTGGGATGGGTGCACGACGTGATGCACGATCCGGCGTCGACCACGGCCGGGCCCACTCTCAGCGTGCACGCATACTCACCGCCACTGACGGCAATGTCCTACTACGAAGTGACAGAGCGCGCGACTCTGCGCCGCACCCGCAGCGAGCTCACCGACGAACCCGAGAAGGCCACACGATGACCATCCACACCATGACCATCGTCGACATGCTCGAATCCGCTCGCGAGACCATCGACCGCATCACCGTCTTCGAGCTGCGCGACGCAGTCGACCGCGGTGCCGTCGTGATCGACATTCGCCCGCAGGCCCAGCGTGCCGTCGAGGGAACGCTGCCCGGCGCGCTGGCCATCGAACGCAACGTTCTCGAATGGCGTCTGGATCCCACCAGCGACGCGCGGCTGGCGATCGCCACCGACCACGACGTCGAGTGGATCGTCATCTGCTCCGAGGGCTACACCTCCTCGCTCGCGGCCGCGTCGCTCAAATTGCTGGGTCTGCACAAGGCCACCGATCTGGTCGGCGGCTATCAGGCCCTCAAATCGGCCGGGCTGCTCGGAGTGTTGACGCAGGCCAAGCACTGTGTTCGTGAGGCAGAGGCCGTCGCAGCGCACTGACCGTCGTTACACGCTCGGACTGTAAAGTATCTGCGCGTGAGTGATACAGCTTCTACCCAGCCCGCCGACGACACCCCGGAGCAGCTACGGATTCGTCGTGCCAAGCGCGCTGCGCTGCTCGAGCGCGGGGTCGAGGCGTACCCGGTGTCGGTTCCGCGCACCCATTCTCTGCTCGAGATCCGCACCGAGTTTCCCGAGCTCGAGGCCGACACGACCACCGGTCTCATCGTGGGAGTCGTCGGCCGCGTCATCTTCGTCCGCAACACCGGCAAGCTGTGCTTCGCCACGCTGCAGGAGGGCGACGGTACCCAGCTGCAGGCGATGATCAGCCTGGCCGGCGTCGGCGAGGACGCCCTCGCAGCATGGAAGGCCGATGTCGACCTCGGCGACTTCGTGTTCGTGCACGGAGAGGTGATCAGCTCCCGTCGCGGCGAGCTCTCGGTCATGGCAGACGCGTGGCAGATCGCGTCGAAGTCGTTGCGGCCGTTGCCCGTCGCGCACAAGGAACTGAGCGAAGAGACGCGCATCCGGCAGCGTTACCTGGATCTGATCACCAACCCGACCTCGCGTGAAACTGCGCGCAAGCGCATCGCCGTGGTTCGCGAACTACGCAACGCGCTCGAGCGTCGCGGCTTCCTCGAAGTCGAGACACCGATGCTGCAGACGCTGCACGGCGGTGCCGCGGCCCGGCCGTTCGTCACCCATTCCAATGCCATGGACACCGATCTCTACCTGCGGATCGCGCCGGAGCTGTTCCTCAAGCGATGCGTCGTCGGCGGCATAGAGAAGGTATTCGAGATCAACCGCAACTTCCGTAACGAAGGTGCCGACTCCTCGCACTCGCCGGAGTTCGCGATGCTCGAGACGTACGAGGCCTACGGCACGTACGACGATTCGGCGAAAATGACGCGTGAGCTCGTTCAAGAGGTGGCCATGGCCGCGCTCGGATCCACGGTCGTGACGTTGCCCGACGGCACCACCTACGACCTCGGCGGAGAATGGACGACGCTGGAGATGTACCCGTCGTTGTCGGAGTCGCTCGGGTTCGACGTCACCCCCGACACCACCGTCGACGAACTGCTCGCGATCGCGGACAAGGTCGGGCTGGACGTGCCGCGCAAGGACGGCGTCCCGATCTACGGCCACGGCAAGCTGGTCGAGGAGCTGTGGGAACACCAGGTGGGTGACGCGTTGACCGAGCCGACGTTCGTTCGCGATTTCCCCGTCGAGACGTCCCCGCTGACGCGGCAGCACCGGAGCAAGCCCGGCGTCACCGAGAAGTGGGACCTGTACGTTCGCGGATTCGAGCTGGCGACCGGATACTCCGAGTTGATCGACCCGATCATCCAGCGCGAGCGTTTCGAGGACCAGGCTCGTCAGGCTGCGGCGGGCGACGACGAGGCGATGGTTCTGGACGAGGACTTCCTCGCCGCGATGGAGCAGGGCATGCCGCCGACCACCGGAACGGGCATGGGCATCGACCGTCTGTTGATGGCGCTGACCGGCCTCGGCATCCGCGAAACGATCCTGTTTCCGATCGTCAAGCCCTCCCAGGCCTGATCGGTCGGTACAGCGCTGTTCGCCAGCAGCGGACATCGAATGGGAAACGTTTTGCATTGTGCCTGCGTTATGAACAGTAAGCAGGCAAGGCAGTCCGTATCTGCGGGCGGTCGCGCAGCATTTCAGGGGTGGAGGGTCGGCGTTCGTAACGTCGGCCAACTACAGTGAGTACCAGTCTTACCTTCAAATGCACAAGCGACCTCAGCGTATGGACACTGCGGCGCTAGAAGAACTGGTGGGCGAGCTACCACCCACCAAGAAGTGAGGGAGAGCGATGTTCGAGAGGTTCACCGATCGCGCGCGGCGTGTTGTCGTCCTGGCTCAAGAAGAAGCCCGGATGCTCAACCACAACTACATCGGCACGGAGCACATTCTGCTCGGCCTCATCCACGAGGGCGAAGGCGTCGCCGCCAAGTCTCTCGAGTCGCTGGGCATCTCCCTCGAAGGAGTACGCAGCCAGGTCGAGGAGATCATCGGCCAGGGCCAGCAGGCTCCGTCCGGTCACATCCCGTTCACCCCGCGCGCCAAGAAAGTACTCGAGCTCAGTCTGCGTGAAGCACTGCAGCTCGGCCACAACTACATCGGCACCGAGCACATCCTGCTCGGCCTGATCCGCGAAGGCGAAGGCGTCGCAGCTCAGGTTCTGGTCAAGCTCGGAGCCGACCTCAACCGGGTACGCCAGCAGGTCATTCAGCTGCTGTCCGGTTACCAGGGCAAGGAGCCGTCCGAGAGCGGCAGCGGCCGCGGCGAGGCGGGCACCCCGTCCACGTCACTGGTCCTCGATCAGTTCGGTCGCAACCTCACCCAGGCAGCACTCGAAGGCAAGCTCGACCCGGTCATCGGTCGCGCGAAGGAAATCGAGCGCGTCATGCAGGTGCTCTCGCGTCGTACCAAGAACAACCCTGTTCTGATCGGCGAGCCCGGTGTCGGTAAGACGGCCGTCGTCGAGGGACTGGCTCAGGCCATCGTCAACGGCGAAGTTCCCGAGACGCTCAAGGACAAGCAGCTCTACACCCTCGACCTCGGCTCGCTCGTGGCCGGCAGCCGTTACCGCGGTGACTTCGAGGAGCGCCTGAAGAAGGTGCTCAAGGAGATCAACACCCGTGGCGACATCATCCTGTTCATCGACGAGCTGCACACGCTCGTCGGCGCGGGTGCTGCCGAAGGTGCCATCGATGCCGCGTCGATCCTCAAGCCGAAGTTGGCTCGTGGTGAGCTGCAGACGATCGGTGCCACCACCCTCGACGAGTACCGCAAGTACATCGAGAAGGATGCCGCACTCGAGCGTCGTTTCCAGCCCGTCCAGGTCGGCGAGCCGACCGTCGAGCACACCATCGAGATCCTCAAGGGTCTGCGCGATCGCTACGAGGCACACCACCGCGTCTCGATCACCGACGGTGCACTCGTCGCGGCCGCCACGTTGGCCGACCGGTACATCAACGATCGGTTCTTGCCCGACAAGGCAATCGACCTCATCGACGAGGCGGGCGCGCGGATGCGCATCCGCCGGATGACCGCGCCGCCAGACCTGCGCGAGTTCGACGACAAGATCGCCGACGCGCGCCGGGAGAAGGAATCGGCCATCGACGCACAGGACTTCGAGAAGGCTGCGAACCTGCGCGACAAGGAGAAGACCCTCGTCGGTCAGCGCGCCGAGCGTGAGAAGCAGTGGCGCTCCGGTGATCTCGACGTCATCGCCGAGGTGGACGACGAGCAGATCGCCGAGGTTCTGGGCAACTGGACCGGCATCCCCGTCTTCAAGCTCACCGAGGAAGAGACCACTCGTCTGCTTCGCATGGAGGACGAGCTGCACAAGCGGATCATCGGCCAGGTCGAGGCAGTCAAGGCCGTCTCGAAGGCGATCCGTCGTACCCGTGCAGGTCTGAAGGACCCGAAGCGTCCGTCGGGCTCGTTCATCTTCGCCGGCCCGTCCGGTGTCGGTAAGACCGAGCTGTCGAAGGCTCTCGCGAACTTCCTCTTCGGTGAGGACGACGCGCTGATCCAGATCGACATGGGCGAGTTCCACGACCGCTTCACCGCCTCGCGTCTGTTCGGTGCTCCTCCCGGATACGTCGGCTACGAAGAGGGTGGCCAGCTCACCGAGAAGGTTCGCCGCAAGCCGTTCTCCGTCGTGCTGTTCGACGAGATCGAGAAGGCCCACCAGGAGATCTACAACACGCTCCTGCAGGTGCTGGAAGACGGTCGTCTCACCGACGGCCAGGGACGCACGGTCGACTTCAAGAACACCGTGCTGATCTTCACCTCGAACCTCGGTACCTCGGACATCTCGAAGGCAGTGGGCCTCGGCTTCTCCTCGGGTGAAGGCACCGGCTCGAACTACGAGCGGATGAAGCTCAAGGTCAACGACGAGCTGAAGAAGCACTTCCGCCCCGAGTTCCTGAACCGTATCGACGACATCGTCGTGTTCCACCAGCTCACCAAGGACGAGATCATCCAGATGGTCGATCTCATGCTCAACCGAGTCGAAGGTGCGCTCAAGAACAAGGACATGGCGATCGAGGTCACCGAGAAGGCGAAGTCGTTGCTCGCCAAGCGCGGATTCGACCCCGTCCTGGGTGCGCGGCCACTGCGTCGCACCATCCAGCGCGAGATCGAGGACCAGTTGTCGGAGAAGATCCTCTTCGGCGAAATCGAAGCCGGCCAGATCATCCTGGTCGACGTCGAGAACTGGGACGGCGAAGGCGCAGGCGAGGACGCGAAGTTCACGTTCCGCGGTGAGAAGAAGGCCATCATCGTCCCCGACGAGGTCCCGGTCGATCTGGCCAAGGCCACCGGAGACAGCGACAGCGAGTAAGTTCCACCAGCTCCACACAACGGGCGATCCTCTTCGGAGGGTCGCCCGTTGTCGTATGTCTGCCCGCCGCCCCGTTCGCGTCAATGGACCCCTGCAGCGCCCAGACGTATGCAGAGGTCCATTCACGCAGATCAGTTCCGTGGGTGAATGAACCTTTGTACCGCTCAGACGTGTGCAGTGGTCCATTGACGGAGGGCCCGGGCGGCGAGAGCACCAGCGATGATCGCAAGTTCGGCCAGCACGATCCAGAACAGCAGGGTCACATCCGGAGCCCAGTGGGAAAGGGTCGAGATGGGGGTACCGGTGAGCATCGGCATCCCGAAGTACAGCGTTCCGCCGGCAATGACGGCCATCAGGATGTGCGCAGGTGCCCATCGACCCGGGGCAGTCCTGATGCGAAGCAGGATTCGGCCCGCGCACAGTGCCAGCAACACCGCGAGTGTGCTCGACGCGATCAGCGCGATCTCGTACATGCCGAGGCCGGTGCTGCGGGGTTCGTCGATCCCGAGTCGGGTGAGGACGAGTGAGCGGGCCGCCGACGCCAGGTTTTCGGCCTCCAGTTCGCCGTATCTGTTGGCCGCGAACACCACGGCCAGATGGCGTTCGGGAATCAGCGCAACGTGCGTGAAGTAGCCGGGCACCGCCCCGGAATGCCATCGCATCTCGGTACCGTCGGGCAACGTTTCGACGTACCACCCGTCTCCGTATGCCGTGCCCGAGCCGGTCGGCACCGTATCGAGACTGTTCGACGCCGGGTCGGTCAGTTGCCGCGCTGCGTAACGCGAGAGTTCGTCGATCGAACCACCGAGGTAGCCGTAGCCGAGTCCGGCGGCATCTATCCCGGTGTCGACGCGTCGGGGTGATCCGAAGAACGGAACGTGTCCGGGCGCGACGGCACCCACGGTGTGCACCCCGGTTTCACGAGCCACGACGTTCGCAAACGGTTCGGCAGTGATCTTCTCGACGATGGCCTGCAGCAGTAGGTAATTCAGGCTGGAGTATCGGAAAGTGCCGCGCTCGGCAGCGGTGACGTCGAGGGTGGGTACGACGTCGAGTGCTCGGTCGGTTCGTCCCCACACATCGAGTCGGGCGACGTCGTGGGGGAGTCCGCTGGTGTGGTGGATCAGGTCGGTGATCGTGACGTCGTCGGGAAGGATCGAATCGCTCTCCGGGAGAACCGAATTCACGGTGCCACCTAGATCGAGGCGATGTTGCGAGGCGAGAGAGTGTACCGTCGCCGCCGTCACCGACTTCGACACCGAACCCCAGACGAACGGCGTGCCGTCATCGATCGGCGCACCGTGTCCGTCCACCCCGTATTCGACGTTCTCGATGACCTCACGTTCGGAGACCACTCGAAAAGCCACTCCCGGCAGGCCCAATTCCTGGGCGACGACCTCGACATCCGACGCGGTCTCACCACCGGGCAAGGTAGGCGATGCGGTCAGGACTGCTGCGACGGTCAAGAGGGCGTGCACGATGCGCATGGATGGAGTGAATCAACGTCACCGGGGTCGACGCCTCGGTGAACACCCTGATTTCACACCTGAGATCAGCTCGAGCGCACGAGGTCGGCGATCCAGGGCAGGACGTCGGAGTATGCGGCCAGAGACCCGGGGAGGTGGTTCGCGCCCTTGTAGGGGATGGCCGGAAACTCGTACTCGCGGTACGTGACCTGGGCGCCCAGATCCTGCCAGCGCTCGCGCAGAGTTCGACTCTGCTCGATGGGCACGGTGTCGTCTTCGACTGCATGCGACAGGTACACCGGCATGGTGGGGGCGATGCGGCCGACGGTGTTCGCTGCGGTCACCTCGACGAAAGCTGGGTTGCTCAGCTGCTCGATCAGTGGTCGGCCGTCCCGGGTGAGGTCGCTGGTGTGCACGATCTCGGTGGCCGCGGGGTCGGTGGTGCACCAGTTCTGTGCGGCATCGAGCGCGGCGACGCCGTCGGAGTCGAAGAAGCTGCGGATGCTCTCCGCTCGTTCCGGGTAGGAGTTGATCATGCCGTCGACGGCGAAGAGTACGGCGCTGCCGAGAGTCGTGTTGTCCAGGTTGTCGATGTTGAGCCTCGGATCTGCCGGTGGTGCACCGACATACGCCCCGACGATATCGAGGTCCGGGGCGTACGTGGCAGCGAGTTCGGCAGCGGCGCCCGACGCGAATCCGCCTTCGGAGTAGCCGAACAGCACGACCGGGGTGGCTGGGTCGGCGTCTGCCGCTCTGGCTGCGTCCAGCAGAGCGCGGCCCGAGGCGAGCCGGTTCAGATACGTGTGCCCGCCGGGCGTGCCCAGCCCCTGGTAGTCGGTTGCGACGACGCGGTATCCGGCCAGGAGCAGCGGCAGGATGGCCGGGGACGACCCGACGGTGCCGAGAACGGCCGATCCAGCGCAGCGTTCGGCCATGCCGGAGGTGCCGGGCGCGTAGGCGATCACCGGCCGCGGGCCGGGGCCAGGCCACGGAGCGGTGGGGGTCATGGAGTACCCGGACACGACCATGGGGTCGTCGTGAGTGTCGTTGGACCGATAGAGAATGCGTTCGATGTCGAAGCCCAATCCGAATCCCTTGGGTGAGGTGACCGGTTTTGTCCGCACCACCTCGCCGGGGGCCGCTGCGGCGATGGTCGGGACGGGCGCGTCGTAGAAGTCTCGCAGTGAATCGGCGCTCGCCACCGGGGTCGACACCACTGCGCTCGCCAGGATCACCGTCGACGCGATCGCGAGTGCGTACACGCACTTCTTCATCTGTTGCATCCTTCGTGTCGAGATTCCCGCACTCGATGGCCCGGCCGTGCCGCCGACGTTAGCCTGAGTATCGGTCCTACACAGGGTCGACAACGAAAGGATTGAAGTCCGATGCCAACTCGTACCTCACGCACAGCTTGGAACGGCACTCTCGAGCAGGGTTCCGGCCAGGTCGAGCTGTCCAGTTCCGGCGCAGCGACTTTCGATGTGTCGTTTCCCAAGCGCGCCGCCGAGAATGCCGACGGCACCACCAGCCCCGAGGAACTGATCGCAGCTGCTCACTCGAGTTGCTACGCGATGCAGCTGTCGGCCCTGATCGCCGAGGCGGGTGGTACCCCGCAGAGCCTCGAGGTCACCGCCGACGTCTCGCTCGGTCCCGACCAGCCCGGGTTCAAGTTGACGGGTATCAAGCTGACCGTTCGAGGCGAGGTCGACGGTCTCGACGCAGACGGGTTTGCGAAGGCTGCTCAGGCCGCAAAAGAAACGTGTCCCGTCAGCAAGGCGCTGACCGGCGTCGACATCACTTTGGATGCGTCTTTGGAGGGCTGAACAGACGCGGGGCCCGATGTGAGACTGGCGAACGATCGTCAGGTTTGAAATAGTTCGTTAATTGACCCATCTACGGATGATTCGGTGACGAATCGAGGTCAAACGTCGGGTTCGATCGGCTGTTGCGTACGTTCGGGGTACGCACCGAGCGGCCTAGGAAGGATCGGCCCACCATGTTGTGGACGCGCTTCCTGGGCCTCGGTGCGATTGCGGTGGTGGCCTACGCAATTGCCCCGCAAGGATTACCCCGGAACGCGATCTACGCAATCGTGGTCTCGGCCACAGTGGCCGCCTTCGTGCATCGCTACGTGGGTGAACCCGGCCCGGACAAGCGGACGTGGAAGTACATGGCCGTCGGCTTCGGCAGCTGGGGCATCGGGGACGCGCTGATAGCTGTGATGAAGATCGACGGTGGTCGGGTGCCGACGTTCTCCGCCGCCGACGTGCCCTACCTTCTGGGCTACGCGATCCTCGCAATCGGGTTCGCCCGGGCCGCCGACGAGAACGGTCTGGTGTTCGGGCTGGAGGAACTGTACGAGTGCCTGATCGTCGCCGTCGGATTCGGTCTCGTCACGTGGGTGTTCGTCATCTCCGACGGCTCGACCCGGTCGTTCTCGGAGGCCATGGCCCTGTGGCCGGCAACCGCATACCTCACCGTCGACGCGTTCTTGCTGACCCTCGTCGGCAGTTTGTACCTCGTCACCCGGTCGGCCACAGTTCCCCTTCTGGCCGCGGCAGCAGGGGTACTGATGCTCGTATCCGCCGACTTCGCGTCCTACGCCGCCGCGAGCAATACCGAGGTCTACCGATCGACGATTCCGAACGTGTTGTGGTTGGCCTCGTACGTCTGCTTCGGAGTGGTCGCCCTGCACGATGTGCAGAAGTCGGCCAGGCGGGCCGCCCGGCCCGGTCCGTTCAAATTCGGTAGGGGACGGTTTTTCGGACTCTCGGTTGCGGTCGCCGTGACACCGACGGTGATGACTGTGCAGCTGGTCCGCGGCGTCCCCGTCGAGCAATGGGGTTGGGTCATCGTGGGATCCTCGGCGCTGGTCATCCTGCTGGTCGGATTCCGAATGGCGCGCTTCGTGCGGACTCTGCGACTGCAGGCCGCCATCCTCGCGGACGTTGCACGTACGGACGCGGTGACCGGACTCGCCAGTCGGCGTCTACTGCGGGAGCGGTTGGACACGATGCTCGCCACTCGAGGTGATTCGGACGTCTTCACGCTGGTGGTCGACATCGACCGCTTCGCGCAGATCAACGAGACGTTCGGTTACAGCGTGGGCGACAGCGTGCTCCGTGAGATCGGCCATCGACTCGTCGCATCGGTTCGATCCGACGATCTGGTCGGACGCCTCGGTGGTGATCAATTCGTCGTGGCGATGCGCAGAAGTCCCGATCGGATCGATGTGTGCGAGACCGCCGCACAGCTGCAGTTCGCCGTCAGTCGCAAGATGTTCGTCCACGACATCAACGTCGCCCTCGACGCGACGGTCGGAATAGCGGCGATCGAAGAGTCGGCGGCACGTGCACACCGGCCGGAGGGCGCGTCGGCGACGCCGATCGACGGTGAGGCGATGATGCAGCAGGCTCATGTGGCGCTGACCGCGGCCAAGGCAGGGCAGACCCGAGTCGGTCGATACGAACCCGACATGGATCGTGACCGCCACGATCAGATGCGGTTGCTGGGCGAGCTCGACACTGCGATTCGGGATCATCAGCTTCGGGTGTTCTTCCAGCCGTGCCTGGATCTGGAATCGGGCAGCGTCGATCGCGTCGAAGCTCTGCTGCGGTGGCAGCATCCACGTGAGGGCTTGATCGGGCCGTCGATCTTTCTGCCCGACGCCGAGCGCACCGGCATGCTGCCCGCCATCACCGCGTTGGTGCTCGACGAGGCGTTGGCGCAGTGCAGCGCGCTACGGCGAGGCGGCATCAATCTGTCTGTCTCGGTTAATCTTTCGGTCCGAAATTTGCTCGACGAGACACTCACCGAACAGGTGTCGGCTGCGCTGGCCAAGTACGCGATGCCCGCGCACACCCTGGAATTCGAGGTCACCGAAACAACCGCGATGACCGACCCGGTGCGTTCGGTGAACGCGCTGGCGTCACTGCGCAGTTTGGGGGTGACCATTGCTATCGACGATTACGGCACCGGGTACAGCTCGTTGGCGTATCTGCAGAGTCTGCCGGTGCAGACGCTCAAGATCGACCGCTCGTTCGTGTCGAAGATGAACACCGACGACACCGATGCGTCGATCGTGCGCTCGACCATCGACCTGGCTCGAAGCCTCGGGGTACGAGTGATGGCAGAGGGGGTCGAGGACGCGGGCACGCTCGATGCGCTCCGACTGCTCGGGTGCGACGGTGCCCAGGGCTACTTCCTGGGTAGACCGATGCCCGCAGAGTTCCTGGCCGACGCCGTGACGAAACTTGATTCGGAGACGCCGACGAAACTCGAGTGGGAACTCGCTCGCGAACGCATCTGAGCGGCGTTGCTCACGATGTGGCAGGCACGTCCAGCACTACCTCGAATTCGAGCAGTGACGCTCCCGACGACACCGGTTTGCCCTCACCGGAACCGGCGTGTGCCTGGCGAGACGGTCCACCGGACCAGGCCTGGAACGACTCCTCGTCTTCCCATTGGGTGACGACGAAGTAGCGCGATTCACCCTTGACCGGCCGGAGCAACTGGAACCCGAGGAATCCGGGGGAGCCGTCGACGGTTCCGGCACGCGCGGCGAAGCGCTTCTCGAGTTCGGGGCCTGCGCCCTCCGGTACGTCGATCGCGTTGATCTTCACAATGGCCATGCTCGCGAGATTACTCCGCCGTTATGCTCGGCGGTGATGCTCTACGACGAGGGTGGATCCGGCCGTTCGATACTGCTGCTGCACGGGTTGATGGGCAGTGCGGCCACCTGGCGTCGACAGGTTCCGTGGCTTCGAGAATTCGGGCACGTGCACACCTACGACGCACCCGGGCACCGGCGGCCGCCACCGGCCGAGCTCACGACCGAGTCGTTCGTAGCGGACCTTCTGCAGAATCTGGAGTCGCTCGGCCCGAGTGTGTTGATCGGCCATTCGATGGGGGCGCTGCACGCATGGTGTGCGGCAGCGCGGCGACCCGACCTGGTGACCGCCCTCGTCGTCGAAGACATCGCGCCGGACTTCCGCGGCCGCACCGCCGACGATTGGGCCACCATGATGAGGGCATGGCCGCAACCCTTTCCCGACGCGGATGCGGTGCGTGCGTTTTTCGGAGACGTTGCAGGACAATACTTTCTGGACTCCTTCGAGCGCGATGACGACGGCTGGCGACTGCACGGCGACATCGACACTTTCGAGGCGATCTCGCAGGAATGGGGTACGCGTCATTTCTGGGACGAATGGGATGCCGTCGATGCTCCGGTGTTGCTGATCGAGGGCGAACACACCATCACACCGGCCGGGCAGATGAGACAGATGCACGTACGCAATGCCGAATCGACGTATGTGCGGATCGACAACGCAGCGCACCTGATTCACGACGAGTGCCCCGAGCGATATCGCACGGCCGTCGAGGGGTTCCTGCGCACACTAAGATGATCCGATGCCGCTCGCGAAGCTCAACGGAATCGACCTCAACTACGACGTGACCGGCGACGGCCCACTGGTGGTGTTGGTGATGGGCACCGGTAGTCCGGGACGAGTGTGGCGAACCCATCAGGTTCCGACCCTGGTGAAGCAGGGATACCGGGTCGTCACATTCGACAATCGCGGCATCGCACCGTCTTCCGAGTGCGCGGGCGGGATGACGCTCGACGACCTGGTGGCCGACACCGCCGCCCTCGTCGAGCACCTCGGTGGTGGCCCCGCGCGCGTCGTGGGCACCTCGATGGGGGCTCGCGTCACCCAGGAATTGGCTTTGGCCCGGCCGGATCTGGTGTCGCATGCAGTGATGATGGCCACCTTCGGCAGGACCACCACCTTTCGTGCGCAGATGTCGAAGGGCGAGAAAGATCTCCACGACGCCGGAATCGAACTTCCCGCGTCGTACCGCGCGGCAATGACTGCGATGCAGAACTTTTCACCGAAGACACTGGCCGACGACAGTGCGATCGGTGATTGGCTGGCAGTTCTCGAATATTCGGGCGGCAGGAAGACGGCGGGAATGCGGGCGCAGATCGGACTTGAAATGCGTTCCGGAACAGACCGATTGGCGGCGTACCGCGCAATCAGGGCGAAATCTCTGGTGATCGGATTCGCTGATGACCGCATGATTCCGGTACAGCAGTGCCGCGACGTTGCCGCCGCGATACCCGGTGCGCAGTACGTCGAAATCGCCGACACCGGTCACTTCGGCTACCTCGAACGCCCCGATGCGGTCAACGCCGCGCTCGTGAAGTTTCTCTCGCGGTAGCGAACTATCCTGCGTCGGAGGACACCTCGGTCTACGAGGTGAGTGCGCCCAGGCGCTCGCGAGTCTCCTCGAGGGCGGCTTGTTGTCGATCCAATCGGTCCGACAGTGCGTCCACCTCCGCACGAAGTCGGGGACACATGTCCAAGGTGATGCCGTGGTCGCCGTTTTGTGCGCATTCGAGGTACCGAGCGATCGTGGCCGTCGTGAGCCCCGCGGCGATCATCGACTTGATCTGCAGCACGCGCAGCACGTCGGACTCGGCGTACACGCGGTAGCCGTTGGCATCGCGGTGGGGGACGAGCACCTCGCGACTTTCGTAGTGGCGCAGGGCACGCGCCGACACCCCGGTTCGTGCAGCGAGCTCGCTGATCAACATCTCTGCCCCTCTCGCACTTGACCTTCTCGCCGGTGTCAACCCTTATCGTCCGGCAGTATGGCATTCACAACCAGCAGACGAGCGGTGATCTTCCACGGATACCGGGCAACGCCCGACGATCACTGGTTCGGTTGGCTCGCCGAGCAATTGGACAGCGTTGGAATCTCCGCGCACATCCCTCCGTTGCCGGATCCCGCGTCGCCGAATCGGGATTGCTGGGAGGCAGAGATAGCAGCGACGCTCGGGACGCCGGGGCCCGACACGATCGTGGTGGCGCACAGCCTTGGATGCCTCGCCGTACTGCGGCACCTCGCCACCCTCACGGGGCCATGGCAGTTGGGAACGCTCGTCTTGGTCTCGGGGTTCGTCGACAGGCTACCTGCGCTACCCGTTCTCGACGGCTTCGTTGCCGGCGGTGTGATGCTGTCGACGATGCAGGACCACATCGAGTCGATCTCGATCCTGCGATCGGACGACGACCCGATCGTTCCGCCTGCGCACACCGATCGGCTGGCTCGACTGCTCGACGCGTCGGTGCAGATCGTCCCCGGTGCGGGCCACTTTCTCGCCGGCGACGGAGTCACCTCCCTGCCACCCGTCTTCGATGCGGTGGCCTGATTTCGCTGACGGTCCGGCATCTGGGTAGCGGCTCGGTAGCTGCTCTCAGCCGTCCGAACCCTCGCCCGCGAGGGCGAACAATCCCGATTCGGTTTGTTCGATCAATCCGTCGGTCAGCAGCGAATCGAGAGCTCGGTCGCGCTGGGTCGGGTCGGTGGGCCAGACGATGTCGAGCTGAGCTCGCTCGACGGGGCCGGTGCTCTCGCGCAGCACCGACATGAGTTTGCCGCGAACCTGTCGGTCGGTGCCCGCGAACTTCTGGACCTTCTTCGCGGGCCCGGTGTGTGCCGGTCTGCCCGCCTCGATCCAGGCGCACTCCGGCAGCGGGCACAGCAGGCACGCCGGATTCTTGGCGGTGCAGATCAACGCGCCGAGCTCCATCAATGCCGCCGAGTATCGGGCGGCCCGTGGGACGCTCACCGGAAGCAGCTGTTCCACATCGGCCAGATCCCTCGATGTGGAGGGATTTCCGGGCTCGGCGTTGCCGTGCTGTGCACGTGCGACAACGCGTCGAACATTGGTGTCCACCACCGGAACTCGCTGACCGTAAGCGAAAGTCGCGACCGCTCTTGCTGTGTAGGCACCGATGCCCGGCAGGCTCAGCAGTGTCTCCACGTCGCTCGGCACCTCGTCGCCGTACTCCTCGGCGAGCACTCGCGAGCACTCGTGCAACCGCAGCGCTCGACGCGGGTAGCCCAACTTGCCCCACGCACGCAGTACCTCGGCCTGTGAGGACGCGGCCATCGCCGAGGGCACCGGCCACCGCTGCACCCACTGCTCCCAGATGGGTGCCACCCGCACCACCGGAGTCTGCTGCAGCATGATCTCGCTCATCAGGATCTGCCAGGCGCTGACGCCCGGACGACGCCACGGCAGGTCGCGTCCGTCGGTGTCGAACCACCCGAGCAGAGCCTCGGCATCGATCGGCAACTGTGCGCCCTTCTTCTCGTGTCTGTGATCGAGATCAACAGTAGTGAACCCGACTCGCCCCGCGCCCGCTCCGCGTGCACAATGAAACCCATGCCTGCTTCGAATCCGATCGCTGCCTGGAAGTCACTCAAGGAAGGCAACCAACGGTTCGTCTCCGGAGAGGTCCTGCACCCGTCGCAGGGCATCGAGGACCGTGCTCGTCTCGAGAGCGCTCAGCATCCCGGTGCCATCCTGTTCGGCTGCGCCGACTCGCGCGTTGCGGCCGAGATCATCTTCGATCAGGGCCTCGGTGACATGTTCGTCGTTCGCACCGCCGGTCACGTGGTCGACTCCGCCGTCCTCGGTTCCATCGAGTACGGCGTCGCGGTGCTGAACGCGCCGCTGATCGTGGTGCTCGGTCACGACCACTGCGGTGCAGTGCAGGCGACCGTCGATGCCCTCGAAAGCGGAGACGTCCCCGGTGGCTACATCCGCGACGTCGTCGAACGCGTCACCCCGTCGGTGCTCTCGGCGCGACGTGACGGTCACGAGGCGGTCGACGAGTTCGAGGCACGACACGTCCAGGAGACCGGCAATCTGCTGATGCAGCGCTCGCGCATCGTGGCCGAGAAGGTAGAGGCCGGGGAACTCGCGATCGTCGGCCTCACCTACCAGCTGTCGAAGGGACACGCGCAGCTCCGCGAGGTCATCGGGGAGATCGGCGAACAGCCAGCCTGACTCCTGCCCGAGCACGTGGGAGCGAGTCGTTCGCGCGACACGCCGCGTGGGCTCAGGGAAAGGTTGCCTCCGGCCGCATACGGTTGATTCGTGTTGGAACCGAGCGGGCCTTTGCCTCCCGAAATCTATTGGCGACGCCGCGCGCTCGCCATCGGTGCGGCCGTTGTCGTCCTCGGATTGATCGTGTGGTTCATCGCTTCGCTCAGCGGCGGTTCCGACGACACCGAGGCCGCACCGGCCGGTGTCGTGTCGGCACCGGCATCGACCTCGGCTCTGCCATCACCCAGTTCGTCCGCCACCGAAGGTGATTCCGGCGGCTCGGGTGGCTCCGGCGGCGGTTCCGGTGGATCGGGCGGATCAGGTGGAAGCACCGACTCTGCAGCCGGTGGTGGAGCAGCAGTGACAACCAGCGGTGCACCGGCTCCGGTGATCGCCAATCAGTGCCCGGACCAGTCACTCGCAATCAAGGTGACGCCGGAGAAGGCCACCTACCGTCTGGGTGAAGAGCCCGTGTTCACCGTGGTCATCACCAACATCGGCTCCGCCGAATGTCAGCGTGACGTCGGTGCCGGTCTGCAGCAGGCGCTGGTCTACACCCTCGACAATCAGCGCATCTGGTCCAACGTCGACTGCTTCCCCAACGCCGCGTCCGATCTGCGTACCTTCAAGCCCGGCGAGCAAGCCGGATTCACGGTCAAGTGGTCGGGTACCAACTCCGTCCCCGGTTGCGGTGAAGAGCGCATCCCGGTGGGTGTCGGTGCATACCAGGCGATCGCGCAGCTCGGCGAGCTCAAGAGTGTGCCGGAGCCGTTCAACATCACCGGCTGAGTACGGTCGAATCTCATGACCACTTCGACAGCCCTCGCCCGTGCCGCCTACAAGACTCTCGAACCCTTTCACGTCACCGCCTACTTCAATCCCGAGTTGGGGACGGCCTACGAGGACACCGGACTCGACGGTCATGCCTGGTACGTCGGTGCACGGGCCGCGCCGATGGGTCCGTGCGCGCCGAGTGTCGTTGCGGCTGCGTTCTACAACTTCAACCCGGTGCTGATCGAGCGCGCGTGGCCTGCCGCTGTGGCCGTCGGTCTGGATGCGGTGTCCGACCGTCGGTGGGCACTGCTCGATTCCGTTCTCGGCACCGCTCTCGGCTCCTTGGCCGACGACCCGGCGCTCGCCACGTTGGCGGGCCGTCTGGGCGATATCGGTGACACCGCCTCGTTCGCCGGTCGGCCGCTCTCGGCAGCGTGGCATTCCACCGAACGACCCGACGTGCCGCATCTTGCCCTCTGGCATTCGATCACCGTTCTGCGTGAATGGCGAGGCGACGGCCACCTCGCCGCCTTGATCGACGCAGAACTCGACCCGACGGAAGCGGCCGTGTTCCACGAGGCCGTCCGCCCGACCCCGCAGCCCGGCCGCCGAGCACTCGGCAAGCGCATCACGCAGCTGACGAGGCAGTGGTCCGAAAGCGAATGGGACTCGGCCGCAGAACGACTCGCCACCCGCGGATTGCTCACCACCTCTGCCGACGGCGAGACTTTGACCGACAACGGCACCGCTCTCGATCAGCACATCGAAGACCGCACCGACGCGATGGCGTCGGCGGTGTGGAACAACGTCCCGGACGCGGAGCAGTTGATCACGAGCGCACGGCCGTATGTGAAGGCCGTGATCGACGCCGGTTTCCTGCCGGGGACGAAGAAGAAGGCGTCCTAGTCGTACGGACCCGAGATCGAGGCCTCCGCCAGCCTGGAGAGGCCTTCCCTGATGTGTCGAGCCCACAGTCCACCGATTCCGTCGACCGATTGCAGATCGGCAGCAGTGGCGGCGAGCAGCCCCTGCAGCGTGCCGAAGGCACCGACGAGTCGATGAATCTGGCTGAACTGCAACCGCGGAACGCGCGTCAGTACCCGATACCCGCGAGGACTCATCGGGGTGTCGAGGGCTTCGATGGTCGCGGGGTAGCCGAAGGCGCGGGCAAGAGTTGTCAGATCCAGCAGATCGACGTCGGTCAGCTTGTCGAGGGCGGCGAGTGCCTTCTCCACCCCGGTGGTGCTCGACGGCTCGTTGCCGGCCAGGTAGTCGCGCACCACCAGTTGACGATCGACGTCGTTGTCGCCCAATAACTCTTCGAGCTGCAGGGCGAGCTGGCGGCCGTCGGTGCCGAGTTCGAGAACGTTCTGTTCGATCTCCACCGACACTCGCCGCACCATCTCGAGCCGCTGCGCGACGGTCAGGGCGTCGCGCAGAGTCACGAAGTCCTCGATCTCGACGACCGAGAGCTGGCGAGTGTTCTCGTCGAGCCGGGCCTTGTATCGCTCGAGGGTCGCGACGGCCTGATTGGCGCGAGAGAGGATGGTGGCCGAGCCCTCGACGACGTGTCTGATGCCGCCGATGTACACGCTGACGATGCTCATCGACTGGCTCACGGAGACAACGGGATAGCCGGTCTGCATGGCGGTGCGCTCGGCGGCACGGTGTCGAGTACCGGATTCGACCGTGGGAATCTTGTGGTCGGGTACCAGCTGGACATTGGACCGAACGATGCGTTTGCCGTCGGTCGAAAGCACCACTGCGCCATCCATTTTCGACAACTCACGAAGCCTGGTCGGTGCGAACTCGACATCGAGCTCGAAGCCTCCGTCGCAGATCGCTTCGACTTCTTCGTCGTAGCCGAGGACGATCAACCCGCCGGTGCGGCCGCGCAGAATTCGCTCCAGGCCGTCACGCAGGGCGGTCCCCGGTGCGAGCCGAGCAATGGTCTCGCGCAACGCTGGGGACGGCGTGGTGCCCTCCATGGCCAACCCCCTCGTGTTCGTATCGGCGTCGTGCTGCGGATCTACTCGTGCGAACACAGAGTACTGCGCTGCTACGTGCGGGCAGCCCGACAAAGAATACTGCCCGGTGTCATACGGGGCGCATACGCGTATAGGTCAACGCCTCGCCGACGTTGGTCACCGTCTTGACCTTGATGCCGTCGGGAATGGGGCCTGCGTCCTCGGGGACGATCGCGTAATTGAAGCCCAGTCGTGCAGCTTCGGCGAGTCGGCGGCCCAACCCGGCCACGCGTCGCACCTCGCCGGCCAGGCCCACTTCGCCCAGAATCACCATTCCCGCAGGGAGAGGTTGATCGCGCACGGCCGAGGCGACGGCCGCCGCGAGAGCGAGGTCAGCGGACGGTTCGCTGGTGCGCATGCCGCCGACGGTGGCCGCGTAGACCTCGGCCTTGGAGACCTTGACCCCGCACCGGCGTTCGAGGACGGCCAGGATCATCGCCACTCGAGCATGATCGAGTCCGCTGACCGCACGCCGGGGCGACGGCATCGCGGTGTCGACTATCAGTGCCTGCAACTCCGCCAGCAGCGGCCGCTTGCCGTCCATGGTGACCGTGACGGCCGTACCGGGCACGGCGTCGCTTCGATGATGCAGAAACAACCCGGACGGATCGCTGATGCCGACGATGCCGGTCTCTCGCAACTCGAAGCACCCCACCTCGTCGGAGGCCCCGAACCGATTCTTGACGCCCCGGATCATCCGCAGCGTTGAGTGCTTGTCACCCTCGAAGTTGAGCACCACGTCGACCAGATGCTCCAGCGACCGCGGACCTGCCACCGCGCCGTCCTTGGTGACATGTCCGACGAGCAGCACCGCCACCCCGGTGGTCTTGGCCAGGGTGGTCAGGGCACTGGTGATGGCGCGAACCTGCGTGACTCCGCCGATGACGCCGTCGACGTCGGCGGCGAGCATCGTCTGTACCGAATCGACGATCAACAGGCTGGGCTTGACCTGTTCCACATGGCCGAACACCGTGGCCAGATCGGATTCCGCGGCGAGGAAGACTCGCTCGTGTACCGCGCCGGTGCGGTCCGCGCGCAACCGAACCTGGCCGGCTGATTCCTCGCCCGTGACGTACAGCGCGCGGCGATCCGGTGCCGAGCGGGCCCACCGATGCACGACCTCGAGCAGCAGGGTCGATTTTCCGACTCCGGGCTCACCCGCGAGCAGAACGACCGAACCGGGCACCAAACCGCCGCCCAGTACGCGGTCGAACTCGTCGATCCCGGTGGTGTTGGCCTGAGACGTGGCACTGCTGATGGTCGTCAGAGCAGCTGCGGGCGTGGTCGGGATCATCGCCCCGCCGCCGGAACGCAGTGCCGATGCGCCTGCGCGGGAGGTCAGGGGAGCGGCGGTGGCCTGGACCTCGTCCATCGATCCCCAGTTGCCGCATTCGGGACAGCGCCCGACCCATTTCGAGACCGAGTGATGGCATGCGGAGCACCTGTAACTCGATTTCAGTTTGACCACGCACGGAGCCTAACGATCGGCACCGACAGGGTCGAGGTGGTGGTTACTCGCCTTCGCTGTGCTCGGACACTGCCTCTTCGGAGCGCTCGAGCTCGTGGCCTGCATCGACCGGAACGTTGACGACGACCTCGCCTGCGTTCGCGAACTCGAACGTGACCGGAAGGGTCAGGCCCGGACGTACGTTCTCGCTGATGTCGGCCATCTCGACCTTGATCAACTGGATCGGCAGAAGGGGATCGTCGAGCTGAACGTCGGCGGGCGAACCTGCACCGAGCGCGGTGAGTGGAGCGATCTCGTTGCTTCCCGATTCCGCCTCGTCGACGATGGTGATCTGCGCCTCGGGGGACGAGATGCCGGTCAGTTCGTCGGCCTCGGCGGGGTTGGAGTTGATGGCAGTGAAGCCGAGCTCGACGGTGCCGCCGGGCTCGATGCTGTACTCCTGCGAATCGGGGTACACCACGTGGACGTTGCGCAGCTGAATTGCCCCGACGTCGGCGGAGTTGCCGTTGACAGCGGCGACCTGGGTGGCAGTCTGGGAAATCTGGCCTGCGCCGCACGCCGTGAGGGCGAGTGCGCCACCGGCGAGAAGAGCGAGAGTGGCGGCCACTTTGCGATGGCGGCCAAGCGGTGTCGCAGCGTCGATTGCAGTCACTTCGGTCGTCCTCCATGTGGTGCCGGGCCGGCTCGGTCCATCTCGTCCACTAGGCAGAGTAGTAGTTCTCGTCCACCGACCGCTCGTGGGGTCTGCCAGCGGCCCGATGATGCCAGGTGGGGGTGCCTGTCAGGAGAAGAACATGCAGAACGGCCCGCGTGAAAATGTGGCCCCGGATACACGTCGATCCGTCTGTGTCAACCCCTGATTCGGCATCGCTATGCCCCTGACCTGCACCGTTGATATCGGACGTGGTATTCTGGGTAAATCGAAAGGGGCACTTGTCACATGATTTTCAAGGTCGGAGACACCGTCGTTTACCCCCATCACGGAGCGGCGCTGATCGAAGCGATAGAGACACGCACCATCAAGGGTGAACCGAGAGAGTATCTGGTTCTCAAGGTCGCGCAAGGCGACCTCACCGTTCGAGTCCCCGCGGACAATGCGGAGTACGTAGGCGTTCGCGACGTCGTCGGGCAAGAAGGTCTCGACAAAGTCTTCCAGGTGCTGCGCGCACCGCACACCGAAGAGCCCACCAACTGGTCTCGCCGCTACAAGGCGAACCTGGAGAAGCTGGCCTCCGGTGACGTGAACAAGGTAGCCGAGGTCGTCCGCGATCTCTGGCGACGCGAACAGGATCGTGGACTGTCGGCAGGCGAGAAGCGCATGCTCGCCAAGGCGCGTCAGATTCTGGTCGGCGAGTTGGCACTGGCCGAAGGAACCGACCAGGCCAAGGCCGACACCATGCTCGACGAAGTTCTCGCCACAGCTTCGTAGTGTGAACAGCTTCGTAGAGTGAACGGTGCTGCCGGCGACGTAGTCGCGCTGGTACCCGCTGCAGGCAAAGGCCTTCGGCTCGGACACGACGAGCCGAAGGCATTCGTCTGTCTGGGTACCGACTCTCTTCTGGCGCGGTCCGTCGACGGACTTCGGGCCTCGGGTGCCGTCGATCGCATCGTCGTCGTAGTCCCCGCGGATCTTCTCGACGTGGCTCGCAGCCATGTGGGTGCCGATGTCCTCGTCGTAGCGGGTGGCGTCGAGCGCACCGATTCCGTGCGAGCCGGTCTCGCTGCCGTCGGTGACGCGTCCATCGTGTTGGTCCACGACGCCGCGCGTGCCCTCACTCCACCGACGCTGATCGCCCGCGTCGTGGCCGAGGTGCGCGCCGGTCGCCCCGCCGTGATTCCGGTTCTTCCGGTCGTCGACACCATCAAGTCGGTCGATCTCATGGGCGCGGTGGTCGGCACACCCGATCGCGCGAGTCTGCGAGCGGTACAGACACCACAGGGCTTCGACGCCGACGTCCTGCGTCGTGCGTACGACGCGGCGACCGACGTCTCCACCGACGACGCGGGTTTGGTCGAGCGCATCGGCGAAACGGTGCACACCATCGTCGGCGACGCCCTCGCATTCAAGATCACCACACCACACGATCTGTTACTGGCACAGGCCCTGCTGTGAGAGGCGCGCTATGAGAGTCGGCATCGGCACCGACGTGCATCCGATCGCTCCCGGCCGACCCTGCTGGCTGGCCGGGTTGCTGTTCGAGGACGCGGACGGACTCGAGGGACATTCCGATGGTGACGTCGCCTCCCACGCTCTGTGCGACGCGTTGCTGTCCGCAGCAGGTCTCGGTGACCTCGGCTCGGTCTTCGGCACCGGCCGTCCGGAATGGGACGGGGTCAGCGGAGCTGCCATGTTGACCGAGGTCAAGCGGCTGCTCGACGCGGACGGATTCGCGATCGGCAACGCTGCGGTACAGATCATCGGCAACAGGCCCAAGATCGGACCGCGTCGCGTCGAGGCGCAGGAGGTTCTTTCGCGCGTGCTCGGTGCACCGGTATCGGTGTCTGCGACCACCACCGACGGGCTCGGCCTGACCGGTCGCGGTGAAGGAATTGCCGCCATCGCGACCGCACTTGTCATGACGGGGTAAAACCACCGGTAGCATTGCTGGTCGTGACCCTTCACCTACACGACACCGAGACGAGGGCCTTGCGGGAATTCACCCCCTTGGTCCCTGGCCATGCATCGGTGTACCTGTGTGGGGCGACGGTGCAGGGTGAACCCCACATCGGTCATGTGCGCAGTGGCGTCGCATTCGACGTGTTGCGGCGGTGGTTGCTGGCGCACGATTACGACGTCGCCTTCGTCCGCAACGTCACCGATATCGACGACAAGATCCTCAACAAGGCACGCGATGCAGGCCGTCCGTGGTGGGAGTGGGCCGCGACCTACGAGCGGTCCTTCACCTGGGCGTACGACCGACTCGGGGTACTTCCGCCGTCGGCCGAGCCGCGCGCCACCGGGCACATCACCCAGATGGTCCAGATGATCGAGCGCCTGATCGAACGCGGCCACGCTTACGCCGACGAGTGCGGCGACGTCTACTTCGACGTGCAGAGCTTCCCGAGTTACGGCGCGCTGTCCGGCCACAAGCTCGACGACGTGCACCAGGGCGAGAGCGTCGCCGAGGGCAAGCGTGATCCCCGCGATTTCACGCTGTGGAAGGGTGCCAAGCCCGGCGAGCCGTCATGGCCGACGCCGTGGGGCCCTGGCCGCCCGGGTTGGCACCTCGAATGCTCGGCAATGGCGGAGACATACCTCGGCGCGGATTTCGACATCCACTGCGGCGGGCTCGATCTGGTGTTCCCGCATCACGAGAACGAGCGCGCGCAGTCGATGGCGGCCGGAGACGGTTTCTCGCGGTACTGGCTGCACAACGGGTGGGTGACGATGGGCGGCGAGAAGATGTCGAAGTCCCTCGGTAACGTTCTCTCGGTACCCAATGTGCTCAAAAAGGTTCGGCCGCAAGAGCTTCGGTTCTACCTCGGTGGCGCACACTACCGGTCGATGCTCGAGTACTCCGACACCGCGCTCGAGACCGCGGCCGTGACGTATCGGGGCATCGAGGGGTTCGTCCGGCGAGCCGTCGAACGTGCCGGTGAGGTACCGATGGGCAAGTGGACCACAGGATTTGCCGCGGCCCTCGACGACGACCTCGGAGTTCCCAAGGCGTTGGCCGAGATTCACGCCACCGTCACGTTGGGTAACACCGCGCTCGAATCCGGTGACCTACCGGCCGCGGTGGAGCACGCAGGCAGTGTGCGGGCGATGCTGGACATCCTGGGCGTCGACCCGCTCGATCCGCACTGGGGCAGCGACAGTGGTTCCGATGCAGCCGCTCTCGGTGCGCTCGGCGTATTGGTCGAGGCCGAGCTGGAGCGTCGAGCAACGGCGAAGGCGACCAAGGACTGGGCCGCCGCAGACGAGATACGCGATCGACTGGCCGAGGCCGGAGTCGACGTGACAGATACACCCAACGGGCCCGAATGGTCGTTGGGTACGAGCAAGACCGACGAAGCAGGTTTGTGATGGCAGGCAATTCGAGTAGGCGCGGCGCAATCCGCAAGGACGGCACCAAGAAGGGGCAGGTCGCCGGTTCCGGAGGCAAGCGTCGTAAGGGCCTCGAAGGACGAGGTGCGACGCCTCCCGCCTCCGAGCGCACCAAGCATCCCGCGGCGCGCCGGGCCAAGCTCGCCGAGAAGTCCGCGCAGAACCGCGGCGGCACCACCGGTGGCCGCGCAGGCAGCAGGCCGGCCGGACGTAAGGCCGAAGACGGCCCCGAGGTGGTACTCGGTCGCAACCCCGTCGTCGAGTGCCTGCGCGCAGGTGTGCCCGCGACGGCCCTGTGGGTTGCTGTCGGGACCGACAGCGACGACCGGCTCAAGGAAGCCGTCCAGCGAGCGGGCGACGCGCGCATCTCCATCCTCGAGGTGCCACGCTCCGATCTGGACAAGCTCAGCGCCAACGGACTGCACCAGGGCCTTGCGCTGCAGGTACCGCCGTACCGTTATGCGCATCCCGACGACTTGATCTCGAACGCGCGCACGCACCAGGAACCTGCGCTGCTCGTTGCGCTCGACAACATCACCGATCCACGCAACCTGGGCGCAGTGGTGCGTTCGGTGGCGGCGTTCGGTGGCCACGGCGTCGTGATCCCGCAGCGGCGTAGCGCGAGTGTGTCCGCAGTGGCATGGCGAACCAGTGCCGGCGCTGCTGCTCGGCTGCCCATCGCGCGCGCGGTCAATCTGACTCGCACCCTGAAGGATTGGCAGTCCAAGGGCGTCACGGTCGTCGGCCTCGATGCCGGCGGCGACACCGAACTCGACACCTTCGACGGCAAGGGTCCGGTCGTCATCGTCGTCGGATCCGAGGGCAAGGGCCTCTCGCGTCTGGTCAGCGAGACCTGCGATCACATCCTGTCGATCCCGATGGCGGGGCCGGTGGAATCGCTCAACGCCTCCGTCGCGGCAGGCGTCGTATTGGCCGACATCGCCCGGCAACGCCGCGGGTAGACCTAGGTTCTGATGCGGGCGGCGGTGTCGTGCATCGCCGGGACGACGGTGTCGATCATGTCCGTCGGGGTGTAGTTCCTCGCGTGCAGTGACGTGTTCAGTGCTGCCACGACGGTGCCGTTGCTGTTGCGCAAAGGTACTGCCGCAGCGCGCATTCCGACGTCCAGTTCGTCGACGACCTCCGACCATCCGGCGCTGCGTACCCGAGTGATCTCGGCGCGCAGTGCGTCTCGATCGACGAGCGTGCGCGGGGTCAGGGCTTCGATGGGGGCGTCGGCGAAGTATCGTTCGAGCTCGTTCTCGGGGAGGGCTGCGAGCAGCACTCGACCCGAAGACGTTGCGTGCGCCGGGAATCGAGTGCCCAACGTGATGACGACCCGCAACATGCGCGACGACGGAACGCGCGCGACGTAGACGATGTCGAATCCGTCGAGGATGGCCACCGAAGTAGTCTCGCCCAATTGTCTTGCGAGCGCCTCGATGTGGGGTTCGGCCAGGCGGGGAAGGTCCATTCCCGACAGGAACGAGAAGCCCAGATTCATCACTCGCGGGGTGAGAGTGAACTGACGGCCGTCCTGGCGGACGAATCCCAATTCCGCGAGCGTCAGTAGCAGTCGGCGAGCCGTTGCTCGGGTGACTCCGACGGCCTCGGCGACCTCGGTGAGCGTGCGGGCCGGATGCGCGTCGTCGAAGCACTGCAGCACGCTCAGGCCGCGTTCGAGTGACTGCACGAACCAGGCGGGGCGTTGGTCGTCGGGGGCGATCTCGGCCGTCATGGTTCGAGTCTGCCTCATCGCCCTGTTCGCGCTGCATCACACCGCTCCGTGCTTGTGGTGTTGACCACAAAGCCTGCCTCTGGTTACAGTTGTGCGAATAACAAACAACTGTGCGCGATGCGCACAAAACCGAAGGGCCGACAAGTGAACGTTGACGTCGCAGTCGCGGACGGATCCAGAGCACGGAAAGCTGCCATCGGCAGCTTCGTCGGTGCCGTGGTCGAGTGGTACGACTTCCTGCTGTACGGCATCATCGCCGCGTTGGTGTTCAACTCCCAGTTCTTCCCGAGCGTCTCGCCCGCGGTCGGCGTGATGGCGGCGTTCGCCACCTTCGGTGTCGGCTTCCTCTTCCGGCCCCTCGGCGGCATCTTTTTCGGCCACTTCGGCGACCGCCTCGGACGCAAGCGCATGCTGATCTGGACGATGCTGCTGATGGGCGTCGCAACCGCGTTGATCGGCCTGGTTCCCAACTTCGAGTCGATCGGTTGGTTCGCACCGCTGCTGCTGGTGCTGTTGCGCGCCATCCAGGGCTTCGCAGTCGGCGGTGAATGGGGTGGTGCATCCCTGATGGCTGTCGAGAGCGCGCCGGCGAAGAAGAAGGCGTTCTACAGCAGTGGCGTTCAGGTCGGCTACTCCGTCGGTCTCATCCTCGCCACCGGCGCGGTCACCATCATGAGCAACCTGCTCAGCGACGACGCATTCACCAGCTGGGGCTGGCGCGTACCCTTCCTGGCCAGCGCCGTCCTCGTACTGTTCGGCCTGTGGATCCGATCCGGTGTGGAGGAATCGCCCGTGTTCGAGCAGGCGGTCGAGGAGAGCGGCGAGAAGAAGAAGCTGCCGGTCATCCAGGCGATCACCGAGCACCCCGGCTCGTTCCTCAAGATCATCGCGCTGCGTATGGCAGAGCTGTTCACCATGTACATCGTCACCACGTTCGCGCTGAGCTACACCGTCAACGAACTCGGCTACGAGCGTCAATTCATGCTCAACGTCGCGCTGCTCGTCGGCGGCATCGGCATCCTGAGCATCCCGACCTACGCGGCGATCGCCGACCGCTTCGGCCGCAAGCCGATCTTCGTCACCGGTGCCGTCGTCGGCGCACTGGCAGCCGTCCCCTTCTTCCTGTCCCTGCAGGCCGCCTCGGTGGTCGCCATCGTGATCCTCGCCGTCATCCTGGTCAACGTCTCGCACGACATGGTGGTCTCGGTGCAGCAGCCCCTGTTCACCGAGATGTTCGGCCCCGAACTTCGCTACAGCGGAGCCGGTGTGGGCTATCAGGTCGCCAGCGCGATCGCCGGTGGCTTCACCCCGTTCATCGCAGCGGCACTGGTCAGCTGGAACGACGGCTCGTGGCACTACGTCGCGGCGTACCTGGCTCTGGGATGCGTCATCTCGGCCGTGGTCGCAGCACTGATGAAGAACATGGGCTCCTCGGATGTCACCTCCATCTCCGATCAGGTCGCCCCTGCAGCAGAAGCCGTTGTTGCAGAGCGTGTCTCGAAGTCGGTATGAGCTCACTGACTCTGGTCGGTTCGCACGCGGCCACCGCGATGTCACCTGCGCTGTGGACGCGTGCGTTCGAGATCGCCGAGGTGTCGTCCAGCTACGACGCCTGGGAGGTCGCCGATGTTGCCGACCTACCCGACGTCGAGAGTGCCCTCCGCGGCGGGCGTACCGATGCTGCGAACGTGACGATGCCCTGGAAGCATTGGGCTGCAACGGTTGCCGACGAGGCGCATCCGGATGTGACGGTCTCCGGAGTGGCGAATCTACTGTTCCTGCGTTCGGGTGCGCTGTTCGCCATGAACACCGACATCGCGGCAGTACGAGCGGCAACCTCGGGACGTACCTTCGGCTCCGCGCTGCTGCTCGGAGCCGGTGGCGCCGCGCACGCCGCCGCCTTCGCGCTACAGGGCCGCATCGACAGGCTGGTGATCTCGGACGTCGACCGGAGCTCGGCGGCCGGGCTCGACGGGTACAACGGGTCGGCCTCGGTTGTCGACTGGTCGGATCGGGCAGTGGATCTGGACTCCTACGACCTGGTGATCAACGCGACGCCGATCGGCCGTGACGGCTCCGAGGACCAACTCGCTTGGGGAACAGGCGAACTGGCACCGACGGCTACGGTGTACGACTTCGTGTACGCCGACACGCGCAATGCCGCCGAGGCCTATACCGCGGACCGCGGAATCGATCTGATCGATGGCTGGACGCACCTGTTCCACCAGGCCGACGCCATGGTTCGCCCGCTCGGACTACCCGAACGCATGTCCGATGCCCTGCGGCGCAGCATTCGGGAGATCTGCCCAGCTTCGGCCGGAATCAACCGATAGCGCGAAAGTGCACCCGACTGCCGGGGGTCAGCTGCGCGGCGGCGGACACATCGCCCGCGGTGACAACGGCGATCACCGGATAGCCGCCGGTGACGGGATGGTCGGCCAGAAACAGTACCGGCTGACCGGACGGCGGAACCTGTAGCGAACCGAGAACCATTCCTTCGCTGGACAATTCGTCGTCGATCGCGCGGGTCAAGGGTTCGGCACCGTCCAGCCTGATCCCGACGCGATCCGAATCCTGCGTCACGGTCCACGGCTGCTCGAGCAGTAGCGATCGAGCGCGCTCGGTGAACCAGTTCTCGCGCGGCCCGAAGCTGACACCCAGTGCGTCGGGTTGGGCGCGTGGTGGTGCGAAATCTGCAGCGGGCCAGGACGCCTTGTCGGTGCCGACAGGCAGCGCGGTGCCGGGGGTCAGGACGGCCGGGCCGATGCCCGACATCGTGTCTGTCGAGCGACTGCCCAGGACAACGGGCACGTCGATCCCGCCCCGTACGGCGAGGTAGCTGCGCAGACCCCAGGTCGGCGCGGACAGTTCCAGTTCCTGCCCCGCTCGTATCACCAGTGTCGAATACAGACCCTGCTCCGTGCCGTCGACGCGGCAGGTCACGTGCGCACCGGTGACTGCGACGAGAGCGTCGAACTCGGCCCGTAGCGTCAGTCCGCCGAAGGTCACTTCCAGTGTTGCGGCATCGGAAGTGTTGCCCACCAGGCGGTTTGCGGCATCGTGCGAGAGCACGTCCGCGGCACCGGAGCGGCCGACGCCGATCGACGCGTGCCCCGGGCGGCCACGATCCTGCACGGTGCACTGCGGCCCCGTCCGCAGCACGGTCAAGGCCCTCATGCTTGCTCGAATCGGACGGTGGTGCCGGGGCGCAGCAGTGCGGGTGGATCGCGGTCGAGGTTCCACAATTGTGCGTCCGTGCGCCCGATGAGCTGCCAGCCGCCGGGGGAGGAGCGTGGGTAGATGCCCGAGAACTCGCCCGCCAGCCCCACCGAACCAACCGGAACGCTGGTACGCGGCGACGTGCGCCGCTGGACGTGCAGTCGGGTGTCGGTGCCGACGAGGTAGCCGAACCCGGGGGCGAAACCGCCGAACGCGACTGTCCATGTCTGATCGAGATGTGCAGCAACGACTTCGGTGGTGGACAAGTCGGTCAGGCGGGCCACCTCGTCGAGATCTTCGCCGTCGTAGACCACCGGGATCGTGACGGTGTCGGATCCTGCTTCCGTCCCCTCGACGGTTGGCTGTACCGACGAGATCCACTGCAGCACGGGCCCCGGCGGTCCGTCGAACGTCACCAACACGGTGCGGGCGGCCGGAACCAGATCCACGACTGGAGGCGGCGGATCGGCCGCCAGCGCCCGGTAGTACGCCATCGTCTCGTCCAGCCCGTCGAATTCGACGAGTGTTGCACTCCTGCCGGCCGAGTGGATACGCATCAGACGAAGGCAGTGATATCGATGTGGTTGGCGCGCAGCAGCTCCGAGACAGCGCCGGCCATTGCGACTGCGCCTGGGGAGTCGCCGTGCAAGCAGATCGAGTCGGCCCGAACGTCGATGCGCGAGCCGTCCACCGCTCGGACGGTGCCGTCGGTGATCATGGTCAACACTCTCTGGGCCACGGCATCGGGATCCGAGAGCACCGCGCTGGGCTCCGAGCGCGAGACGAGCGTGCCCTGCGGTGTGTAGGCGCGGTCTGCGAAAGCCTCTGCGACAGTGCGCAGTCCGGCCCGCTCGGCCTCCTCCAGGAAAACCGAACCGGGGAGCCCGAGGACCGGCAGGGTCGCGTCGTACGAGGTGACGGCGTCGACCACTGCCCGTGCCTGCTCACGGTGATGCACGATCGCGTTGTACAGCGCCCCATGCGGTTTGACGTAGGCAATGGCAGAGCCGGCTACCTGGGCGAGCGCATCGAGTGCGCCCATCTGGTAGATCACGTCGGCGGTGAGGTCGGCGGGGGAGACGTCGAGAAAGCGTCGGCCGAACCCGGCGAGGTCGTGGTAGCCGACCTGCGCTCCGATCCGCACAGCTGCTCGAGCTGCCGAACGGCACGTCCGCAACAGAGTGGTGGGATCACCGGCGTGAAAGCCGCACGCAACGTTGGCACTCGACACGACGGCGAGCATGGCGTCGTCGTCGCCGAGAGTCCACGCGCCGTAGCTTTCGCCGAGATCGGCGTTGAGATCGATGGCCGTCACGCTGCACATCCTAGGCGGCGACGAGCCGTCCCGAATTGGCCTTGCGCGTCGCACCCACAGCGCGGCAGAGGAGGTAGATGACGAACGAGATGGTCGTCACGAACGTCGAGACGGGAAGTCCGGGAGCGAGGGAGAGCAGGATGCCACCGACAGCGGCGATCTCGGCGAACAGGATGGACAGCAGCGTCGCCTTGAGCGGACTGGCGGTGACCCGCGCAGCAGCCGCGGCGGGCGTGATGAGCAGCGAGAGCACCAGCAGGGCTCCGACTATCTGGACGCCCAGCGCACACGCCACGCCGACGAGAACGGCGAACACGACCGAGAGCGCGCGGACGGGGACGCCGCGGGCCAGCGCCACCTCGGGATCGGTACTGGCGAACAGCAGCGGCCGGTAGACCACCGCGAGCACGATCAACACCAACACCGCGCACACCAGCAGCAGCTGGATTCCGCTCTGCCCCACGCCGACGATCTGGCCGATGAGCAGTGAGAAGCTGGTGCCGGTTCGGCCCGGGTAGAGCCAGATGAACAGCACCGACAGGCCGAGCCCGAAGGACATGATGACGCCGATGACCGAGTCGCGGTCGCGGGCTTTGTTGCCGAGCAGTGCGAACATCACCGCCGCGACGACCGAACCGACTATGGCACCGAGACCGACGGTGATGCCGACGAGCAGGGCTGCGGATGCTCCGGTGAGCGAGAGTTCGCTGGATCCGTGCACCGCAAAAGCCCACTGCCGGCT
Source organism: Rhodococcus sp. 14-2483-1-1 (assembly GCF_002259335.1). Lineage (NCBI taxonomy): Bacteria > Bacillati > Actinomycetota > Actinomycetes > Mycobacteriales > Nocardiaceae > Rhodococcus > Rhodococcus sp. 14-2483-1-1. The sequence goes on from NZ_NPFX01000014.1 coordinate 482,949, forward strand.
GACGATCAACGGCCCGAGAGCGCCCGCGAGCAGCCCGAGAATTGCGGCCGCGATCAGCGCCTGCTGCACGAAGTCGTAGGTCAGCAGGTTGGCGGTGGTGTCGAAGTCGAGCATCTTCGAGAATGCCTCGAGAACCTTCTCGTTCATGCCTTGTCTTCTCTGTCGTGCGGCACGGGTGGATGGTGGGCACCCGCCGAGCCGAGCGCATCGATCGAGTCGCCGGTCCCGACGACCACGAGTCGGCCGCGGACTTTCAGCACCTCGACCTCGGTGCCGTAGAGCTCGGACAACACCTCGGTGGTCATGACCTCCTCGGGAGTTCCGATGCGGAACCGGCCGTCGACGATGTAGACGATGCGGTCGACGAGCGGGAGGATCGGGTTGATCTCGTGAGTGACGAACAGGACGGCTGTCTCGTGCCCACGCCGTCGACGATCGATGAGGCTCGAGACCAGTGACTGGTTGGCGAGGTCCAGGCTGAGCAGGGGCTCGTCGCACAACAGGACCGAGGGGTCCCCGACGAGTGCCTGGGCAATGCGCAGTCGCTGCTGCTCCCCGCCCGACATCGAGCCGACCGGTGCACCCGCGAAGGAGTTGGCGTCGACCTGATCGATCGCTCGCTGCACCGTTTCCTTGCGCTGTCGCATGCCGCGCAATCCCATGCCCCATTTGTGGCCGTCCCAACCCAGGCCGACGAGATCGCGTCCGCGTAGCGGCAGATCGTCGTCGATGTTGCGTTGCTGGGGGACGTAGCCGACTCCCGACTGGCCGCGATGGACGGGATTGCCGTCGATTGCGGCCGTGCCGGACGTGAGCTGATTCTGGCCGAGCAACACCTTGAGCAGCGACGTCTTACCCGACCCATTGGGGCCCAGAACGGCGACGAATTCGCCCTTCTCGACCGTCAGGTCCAGGTTCTGCCACAGCGTGCGCTCGCCGAACGCCAGTCCGGCATCGCGCAGTTCTACAGCAGGCATGTACTACAGCTTTCCATCACGCCGGTTCGACTCAGGAGGCGGTGGTGAGGGCGGCCCGAAGATCCGTCGCAGCCTTGGTCTGCCACTCGATGTACGTCATGCCTGCGGGCAGTGTTTCGGTGACCTCGACGACGGGGATGCCTGCGGCCTCGCTGGTGGAGCGAATATCCTGGGTGACGGCATCCTCGGTCTGAATGTTGTAGACCAACGCGCGAACGGACTTGGACGTGAACAGATCTCGCGTCGCGGCGATGGAGGCGGGCGACGGATCGTTGCCTTCCTCGATGGAGTCCTTGAAGTCCTCGGGGGTGCGATCGTCGAGTCCCGACTCCTCGATCAGGTAGTGCGCGATCGGTTCGGTCTGTGCCACCGGCGCATTCGGGAAATCGGCGGCAATCTGCGCGGTCACGTCGGTGATGGCGTGCACCTGCTCGTGGAACGCCTCGGCGTTGGCGGTGTACTGCGCGGCGTTGTCGGGATCGAGCTGACCGAGCTTGTCGGCGATCTCCTCGGCGGTGTGCGCTGCCACCTCGGCGTTGTACCAAACGTGTTCGTTGACCTCGCCGTGTGAATGACCGTCGTCCGTCGTCGGTTCGGCAGTTGCATCGGAGGTGGGCTCGGAGTCGTGATCGTGGCTGTCGTCGAGCAGGGTGAAAGCGTCGACCGACGGCACATCCTTGCCCTCGGAGCCGAGGATGTCCTCGATGAACTGGTCGTAGCCACCGCCGTTGTAGACCACGAGCGACGACTCGGAGACGGCAGCCGCGTCGGCCGGGCTCGCCTCGTAGGAATGCGGGTCCGCGGAGGGATCGGAGATGATCGACGTCACTGTCGCGAGGTCACCGGCAACCGCCTCGGCGACGCTTCCCCAGACGTTGGTGGACGCGACGATCGTGATCGGCCCGTCGACGGGTGTAGCGGGGGCGGACTCGGTGCTCGCGGGATCGCTGGAGCTGCATGCGCTCAAAGTGAGGGCTGCGGCGCAGCTCAGGCCCAGTGCGGCCATGAGCTTGGTCCCGGACGCGCGATGGATGGACGACATCGATGTACTCCTGATGGGCAATGCTTGACGCTAATGGAAACCGTTACCGTTGTACTCTAGCGCTCGTCGGGGCTCTCGATCGAATCGGACGAAGGCGACCTCGAATTTCTCCGGAGTGCGTTGTGGGACTAACGTCCCGGTAATGGTCAGGTCGAGCGAACCGCGACGTCAAGCGACGTTGGCGTCGATTGCTGCCGAGCTGAAGGTATCGCGCACCACTGTCTCGAACGCCTACAACCGACCGGATCAGCTCTCTCCCGAACTGCGCGAACGCGTACTGCAGGCGGCCAAACGCCGCGGCTACGCCGGCCCCGACCCGGTTGCCCGATCGCTGCGCACCCGCAAGGCCGGTGCCATCGGGCTGCTCCTCACCGAGGCCCTGAGCTACTCCTTCCGTGACCCGGCCGCCATGAGCTTCCTCGCAGGACTCGCCGAATCCTGCGAGGCCGCAGGGCAAGGCCTACTGCTGATTCCCGCCGGTGCCGAACGCGACGACGTCCAGGCCGCTGCCGTGGTGCAGCAGGCGGGAGTCGACGGATTCGTCGTGTACTCCGTCGCCGACGACGACCCCTACCTCGCTGCCGTGCGCGAACGTCACCTGCCGATCGTCGTCTGCGACCAGCCCCGCAACATCCCCGAGGCCGCCCTGGTCGCCATCGACGACCGTGTCGCCATGAAAATGCTTGCCGCACATCTCATCTCGCTCGGGCACGAGCATCTCGCCGTGCTGTGCATGCGGCTCGGACGCGACCGCCGCGATGGCGTCGTACCCCCGGGGCGGCTGGCGGACAGTCACTTCCACGTCCAACGCGAACGCATCGCCGGAGTGCAGGCCGCGATGATCGATGCCGGACTCGATCCCGACACCCTCACCGTCGTAGAGCGCTTCGACCACACCGTTCGCTCCGGCCACTCCGCCGCGGCCCAAGCACTGCAAGCCAATCGCGAAACCACGGCGTTGCTCTGCACCACCGACGTCATCGCGCTCGGTGCACTCAACTTCGCGAGGGTCTCCGGAATCGATGTGCCGGGCCAACTCTCGGTGACCGGATTCGACGGCATCTCCGACGCCATCCGCGAGAACCTCACCACCGTGCGCCAGGACGCCGAGGAAAAAGGCCGTCGAGCCGGGAAATTGGTGCTCTCGTCCTCGCACTCGGGCATCGTCGCCGCCGAAACCCTGCCGACCGAACTCTTCCGCGGACGAACCGCGGGACCTCCGCCGGAGCAACCGCCCGCTATCGCCTGACCTCTGCCCTCGCCCGCTTGCCTTCTCGCCCGCCCCCACCTGCCCTCCCAGTTCGCGTCAATGGACCACTGCACGGCTCAGACGTGTGCAACGCGCCATTGACGCAGCGGACCCCAGTGGGTGAATGAACCATTGCACGGGTTAGACGTATGCAGTGGTCCATTGACGCGGAGCGGGGGCGGGGGTCAGGCAGGCTGAGCGCTGAGCAATCGCGCGCAACGCAGCAGACCCAGGTGACTGTAGGCCTGAGGATGGTTGCCGAGCGATCGTTCGGCGATGGGGTCGTATTCCTCACTGAGCAGTCCGGTGGGGCCTGCGGCACTGACCAGTTGGGCGAACAAGGCCTCGGCTTCGGCGCGCTGTCCCACCAACAGGTATGCCTCGACGAGCCAGGCGGCGCAGAGGTGGAATCCGCCCTCGCCGCCGGGGAGTCCGTCGTCGTGGCGGTAGCGGTAGACGGTCGATCCACTTCGCAGTTCGGCCTCGGTGGCGGTGACGGTGGCGGCGAAGCGGGGGTCGGCCGGATCGATCAGCCCGGACAGGCCGATGTACAACGTTGCGGCGTCGAGGTCGGTGCCGTCGTAGGCGGCGGTGAAGGACTGCACCTCGTCGTTCCAGCCATTGGCGAGCACTTCCTCGCGGATGGTCTCGCGCAGTGGTGCCCAGCTCGATTCGGCTGTGCGACCGAAGGTTTCGGCCAGACCGATGGCGCGATCGACGGTGATCCACCCCATCACCTTCGAGTAGACGTGGTGGCGGGGATTGTCGCGGATCTCCCAGATGCCGTGATCGGGCTCGAACCAACGTCGCTCGACGGCTTCGACCATGGCGCAGACGAGTTCCCAGTCGTCGTCGGAGAGGCCGTTCTCCGAACCTGCGGCCTTACGTGCGTGTGCGAGGGCGGACACCAATTCGACGATGGGGCCGAAGACGTCCAGCTGAACCTGTTGGTTGGCAGCATTTCCCACGCGCACCGGACGTGAACCGGCGTAGCCGGGGAGCTCGTCGATGACGGCCTCGGGTGGAAGTCCCAGGCCCCAGATCGTGTACAGCGGGTGTAGACGCTCGGGGCCGGACACCGATTCCAGTACTCCGTGGATCCAGGACAGGTAGTTCTCGGCCTCGGCCACCGATCCCACGTCCACCAGTGCGGTCGCGGTGAGTGCAGCGTCACGCAACCAGCAGTAGCGGTAGTCCCAGTTACGCACTCCGCCGATATCTTCGGGCAGTGAAGTGGTGGCGGCCGCCATGATCGAACCGGACTCGGCGTGCACCAGGCCGCGCAGAGTCAGTGCCGATCGCTTCATCAGATCGCGCTTGAGCGGCGGCAGGTCCAGGCCGTCGGCCCAGTCCTTCCAGTAGGCCTCCGATGCGCGACGACGCTCGACCTCGGCCCAGGGGTGCTCGCTCAGATCGTCTGTGCCGAGCCGCAATTCGAGAACGATCGGCCCGTTCGAGGGATCGACCTCTGCATGCGCTGTCTGCTGAGACCCGTCGGAGACGATGTTCCAGGTGACGCCGGGGCTACGCAGCACCATCGGGTCGGCCGTGCCCAGAATGCGCAGGCCGTCGGCGTCGGGTTCCAGTGATGCCCACGCTTTTCCGAATTCCGGACGCGGCGCGAACGTCACCACGGCGGTGGCTTTGCCGGTGATGACGCGGGTCAACGCGGTCTGGCCCTGGCCGATGTCGTGTGGCAGGTAGTCGGTGACCTGCAGGCTGGCCCACTTGGTCTGCACCGTCATGGTGCCGTCCACGTACTGCTGGCTCAGCGGCAACGATGCACGGGTGGGTCCGACACTGAAGTGACCGGCCTGATCGCCGCCGAGCAGATGTGCGAACACCGCTGCCGAATCGGGCTCGGGGTGACACAGCCAGGTGACATCGGCGTCGGGGGTCAGCAGCGCAACGGCATTGGGGCTGGCCAGCATCGTCAGGCGCTCGATGCGCGGGGCGTCTGCACCCGAGAGCCACTGCCGACGCTCTTCCAACAGGAACGCCAGGGCGAGCGCGACCTGTTCGGTGCTGTCGATACGGAACTCCGCGAGGCTGTCGCCCGGCCCGATCTTGACCCCGATATCGGGGCCGTGCAGGTGGCTGAAGGCCTTCTCGTCGGTGACGTCGTCGCCGAAAAAGACTGCAGCAGTGGCTGCTTCCTGATGGCGAAGGATGTCGAGCGCGACGCCCTTGTCGGTGACGATGACGGCCAACTCGATGACGGACTTGCCCTCGGTGACCTGGACGCCGTCGCGTGCTGCCGCGCCGGAACGCACGGCCGCGAGCGCCTCGTCACCGGCGGCGGTCTCTGCGTTGCGCACGTGCAGCGCGACGCTGGCCGGCTTGGTTTCGATACTGACGCCGGGATGGGCGTCGGCGATGGCCTGCAGTTCGCCGGTGATGACGGTGAGGAGCTTCTTGGCGTCGTCGTCGATGGCGTTGACGAACCCGGCGTCGAACTCGCTGCCGTGACTGCCCACCAGCTGCACCTCGGACGGCAGCCGAGAGAGGATCGCGAGATCGCGGAGGGCGCGCCCGGAGATGACGGCGGCATTGGTGCCGGCCAGTGAGGCGAGCCCGCGCATGGCGCTCACCGACTCGGGATGTGGGAACGCCTTCTGGGGGTCGGAGACGATCGGTGCCATGGTGCCGTCGTAATCGGACGCGACGAGCAGACGCGGAGTCCGAGCTACTCCAACGAGTGCGCGGCGTAGTTCGAGCGGCAATTCGAGAGCAGTCACCCGTCGAATCTAGGCGATGAACCCCGCCTCGGCGTACCTGGCTTTGTGCGCTCGGTGTATCACTGCTGGTCGGGCACCAGACCGGGCGACGGCGTCACACCCGAGGCTGCCGACATCGATGCGGCGGACTTGGTGACGATGGCCAACATGGCTCGCTGTGCGGCGTCGGCGTCGCCGGACTGGATCGACGAGGCGACCACCCCGTGCAGGCGGATCGCCTCCGGGTCTGCCTGCCTCGACATCAGGGCGTGCCGGGTGCGTCCGGCGAGCACCTCGACCACGATGTCGGACATCGACCGCAACATCGGATTGCCCGACGCGGCGAGCAGCGTCCGATGAAAGCTGCAATCGTGTTCGAGATACGCCTCGGAGTCGGCTGCGCGGGACGTCGACGACATCCCGATGACGGCGGCTGTCAATGCGCCGCACTGCTCGGGCGTCGCTCGGTGAGCTGCCAGTTTGGCTGCCAAAGGCTCTATGCCCGAACGCAATTCGCTGAGCAGTAGTAGTTGTTCGGCGCGAGCGGGCCCGGCCAGCTGCCAGCGGATCACCACCGGATCCAGCGAGTTCCAATTCTCGGAACCCTGCACGGTGATCCCGACGCGCCGCCGCACGGTGAGCAACCCCAGCGACTCGAGAACCCGGACCACTTCCCGTACGACCGTCCGCGAGACGGTGAACCGCACGGCGACGTCGTCGGCCGAGATTCGGGTTCCGCCCGGGATCGCGCCGCTGACGATGTCGCGACCGAGCTCGTCGAGCACCGAATCGTGCAGTTGGCGGAAATCGCTGGTCTCGGTCATGTCCGATCGATCGTCCCACGGGTGGCCCGGTTTCTCGCGTCTGTCCGATCCGAACGAGCTCGATGCAGCAGTATCGAGGGATGGCATCGCAGACGACAGGCAGAGCGCATCATCCGGTTCTCGTGGTGATGGGAGTGTCCGGATCGGGCAAGTCCACGGTGGCGGGCATCCTCGCCGGGGCGTTGAAATGGGACCTACAGGAGGGCGACGACCTGCACCCGGACGCCAACGTGGCGAAGATGGCGTCGGGGCAGCCGTTGACCGACGAGGACAGGTGGCCGTGGCTCGACGTGATCGCGGAGTGGATCACCGACCACACCACTACGGGCCGATCCGGGATCGTGACGTGCTCGGCGCTCAAGCGGTCGTATCGGGACGTGCTCAGTGCCGCGTCGAGGGAGGGTGCGGAGGTGATCTTCGTTCATCTGGCCGGAACCAAGGATCGGATCAGCGGGCGCCTCAATGCCCGGATGGACCACTTCATGCCGTCCTCGTTGCTCGACACCCAGATCTCGACACTCGAGCCGCTCGGTGAGGACGAGAACGCCATCGTCGTCGACATCGGCCCGCCTCCGACGAAGATCGCCGAACAGGTCCTCGTCGAGCTCGAAAAGCGGGCAGGGATGTCGGAGAGTCATTGATGGTCGGGTTTCAAGCAAGCGTGCTTGCTTTTAAGTACTACGAATGAACGAAGGAGCTTGTAAAAGTACGACGAATGAGGGAAGGTGAGCTTGTTCACTTTTCAGTGAGGAGACAGCTCATGGTGCGAGGCGCACCCGCCAGGCCGGTCCAACTTCCCGTCCCCAACGCAGATGTGTGGGACTGGCAACTCGACGGCCTGTGTCGTGGACTGGACTCGTCCGTGTTCTTCCACCCCGAGGGTGAACGGGGCCGCGCCCGCTCCTCGCGAGAAAAGGCCGCCAAGCAGGTCTGCGGTCGCTGCCCGGTCCTCGAACAATGCCGTCAGCACGCCCTCGAGGCGAACGAGCCCTACGGCGTGTGGGGCGGAATGTCTGCACACGATCGCGCCGACTTCTACCGCGGAGCCGTCCGAACCGCTTGATTCTGCTGTACCGAAACTTGTCGGTGGTCTCGTGTTTCATGACGACCCATGAACAAGGTCCTGCGTGCGACGCTCGTCAGTGCGGTCGTCATCACCACCGTCATCGGAATTGCGTCGTTCGTGCTGAGTTTCGCCGCACTGTGGGATCTCGCCACGATGGCAGGCGTCCCGCGCTCGCTGTCATGGCTGTGGCCGGTGATCGTCGACGGCACCATTCTCCAAGCGACCATCTCCGTGATCGCGCTCGCCCAGTTCGAGGATCAACGCAGTGGCCGACGCTTCTTCTGGGGTGTGTTGATCACCGCGGCCCTGGTCAGTATCGGCGCAAATGCCATGCACGCCTTCATCTCCGACGCTGGCACACTGCATCCCGCTCTGTCGGCGGCCATCGCGACCGTCGCCCCGGTGAGTCTGTTGGCTGCAACCCACGGACTCGGCATCCTCGTTCGGGTACCGGCGGAACTGCCGAAGACCGTGGACATCGCCGACGACGAAAAACCTGCAACCGACGAGTGGGCTTTCGTCCCGCGAGCCGAACCCGTGACACCTGCGTCCGAACTCCCCACACCCGAGATACCGGCACCCGGGCCGACAGAGCGCGCCGAGAAGCCGGTCCGCATCGAGCAGCCCGTGCCTGAATCAGCGATGGCATCGGTGCGCACGGTCGAACCTCTCGACGAAGTCGATCGCTGGATTCTCGACGAAGAACGGGTGGACGATCTCTATCCCGTCGACGCCCCGTGACACCCGGTGGCACCATCGAAGGATGAGTCCACAATTGCCGAAATCCGTAGTTCCGGAGAAGCCGAAGCCCGGCCAGGAATCCGTCTGGGATTACCCCCGTCCGCCGAGCCTCGAGTCCTCGAACCGTTCACTCGTCGTTCGACTCGGAGGAGAGGTGGTCGCCCGCACCACCGCCGCCTACCGCGTACTCGAGACGAGCCATCCGCCCACCTGGTACATCTCGCCGGCTGACGTCGTTCCGGGCGCGTTGACCCCGTCGTCGGCACGCTCGACGCACTGCGAGTGGAAGGGCGCGGCAACGTACTGGGACGTCCACGGCGGAGATGCCGTCGCAGAGGCAGCCGGATGGAGTTACGAGAACCCCACGCCGCGGTTCGCCGCGATCGCGGGCTACCTGGCGTTCTCGCCGAGCCGTCTCCAGTGCGAAATCGATGGAGAAGCGGTCCGGCCCCAGGAAGGCGGTTTCTACGAGGGCTGGATCACCGACGACGTCGTCGGCCCGTTCAAGGGAATTCCGGGCTCCTACGGCTGGTGACTACTCACTCCGCGGGCAATTCGGCGCGGGCGATGATCTGAATCGAACTCGCCGCACCGGGGTCGCTGCCGGTCACCAGCACGTTCCCGGTGCGCGGATCGACCGCGACGGAATTGGCCTGTATCACCGTCGGGACGTCACCCAGAATTCGCGGAGCAGTGGGATCCGACACGTCGACCACCCGCAGGAGGTTCGACGCGGTCAACGTCACGAACAGCAGCTGACGGTCGGGGTCCACAGCGAGCCCGTACGGGTTGCCGGGTGCGTCGATCGACGCGATCTGACGAATGGCCCCGGCGGCGTCGACCGATGTGAGCAGGACTGCTCCGCCGTCGGTGTCGGCGAATCCGGCCGTCGTCTCGTTCACCGTCACAGCGTGCGTGAGCTTGACGCCGATCGGGGCCTGCGCCACCTCGCGTTGTGCCGCGCCTTCGTAGACCCACACGCCGTTGCCCTGAACGTCCGCTACGGCTGCGTACGGCCCGAGAGCTGCGACTCCACCGGGTTGGACGGGGCCCGGCGGTAGCTCCGACAGCACCGAGCCGTCGCGCAGGAAGATCACTCCGCCACCCATTTCGTTGGTGGCCACGATCGTGCCGTCGGAGGTCGAGACGGCATCGTGCGGCTGACGGCCCACACCGGTGGCGGTCGACAGGATCGTACCGTCGTCGAGTGAGACCTCGACCAGCTCGTCGCTGCCTTCGAGTGGTGCCAGCACCGGGCCGTCGGGGCCGGCGAGCGAGAGATGCCGTGGTGCTCCGGTCGTCTGGACCATTTGCCGCACGACACCTGTCGCCGCGTCGAACAACACCACACCGTCGGGCTCTCGGACCGCTGCGGCAGCGATCCCGGATGTCCCGACCACAACACCTTCGGGAGCGCCCGGTAGCGCGACGACGGTGCCGATCGGGTCGGCCGAATCCGGAGCCTGTGCGGGCTCGGCCGCCGGAGTCGTTGCCGGAGTGGACGGTTCGGTAGGGGATTCGGCGGCGGAGCATCCGGCCACCAGCACACAGACTGTTGCCACCGCAACCAGGCGCGCCCTCATCGGCGGTACTGCTCGAAGTGCAGGGCGTCGTCGAGGGGACGCCGAGAGCGCCAACCGAAACGCTCCAGATCCGGCACCTCCTGGAACGACTCGACCGGGCCGACGCACAGCCAAGCGATGGGACGGACCGGAGCGGGGATATCGAGCAACTCGGTGAGGTACGCCTCGTCGTAGAACGAGACCCAGCCGACGCCGACGTTCTCGGCAATCGCTGCCAGCCAGAGGTTCTCGATCGCGAGCACAGCAGAGAACAATCCGGTGTCGTCGACGGTGTCGCGGCCCAGGACGTGCCGTCCTCCACGGTTCGGATCGTAGGTGACCACCACTCCGGTCCCGCTTGTTTCGATCCCCTCGATCCGAATGGGGTCGAACGTCTTTCGGCGTTCGGCATCGAGCTTGTCGGCGAAGTCCTGTCGGCAGCCCGCGACGTGGGCGGCGAATGCGCTCAAAGTGTCGGGCTTGCGGACCACGACGAAGTCCCAGGGCTGGGTGTTGCCGACGCTCGGGGCCTGATGCGCGGCACCGAGGATGCGGCGCAGCGTGTCGTCGTCGACGACGGTTCCGTCGAACTCGGCACGGACATCGCGTCGAGATCGAATCGCAGCGTACACCGACAGGGCTGCCTCGGTCATGGTATCCGTTCTCCTGTAACAGTTTTCAAGCGAGTGTTCAGTTCGGCGACGAGGGCGGGCAGTAGATCCGATGAGGTGGGTCTGCCGAGGTGGTACCCCTGGGCACGCCCGCATCGCAGTTCGCGTAGCGCGGTCATCGTCATCTCGTCCTCCACGCCCTCTGCAGTCACCGACAACCCCAGCGTACGGGCGAGCTCGACGGTCGATCGTACGATCGCGGCGTGCGCGGGATCGTGGGCCATCCCGCCGACGAAGGCTCGATCCATCTTGAGCTCCTGCACAGGTAACCGTTCGATGTAGGCGAGCGAACTGTAGCCCGTGCCGTAGTCGTCGATGGCGACCTGTACGCCCATCGCATGCAGAATCGACAGCATCTCGGTTGCACCCACAGGATCGGTCATGGCCGAGGTCTCTGTCACTTCCAGTGTCAATCGTTCTGCAGGGCAGTGGAATTCCCTCAACGCGGTGCGTACCTGCGCGATCAGGGTGTCGTCGAACAGGTTGCGGGTCGAGATGTTGACGGCCATCTGTAGATCCAGTCCGTCCATTGCCCAGAGGCTGCGTTGGGCGAGCGCACGGGTGAGCACGTAGCTCGTCAGCGGCCGGATCAGCCCGGTCCGTTCGGCGGTGGGTAGAAATGCGCTGGGTGCAAGCAGCATCCCGTTCGGATGATGCCACCGCAGCAATGCCTCCACGCCGACGACAGTCATCGACTCGAGATCGACCTGGGGTTGATACAGCAGTTCCAGCTGGTCGGATTCGAGTGCGGTGGTCAACTCGCCGAGCATGATCAGTTGCGCGCTCGTGTCGCGGTCCATGGACCGGTCGTAGAACGCGACGCGCGACTGCGTCGCCTTCGCGGCCTGCACGGCGAGATCGGCACGCTGCACCAGGCGATCCGGGGTGGCCTCGTCCTCGCCCTCGGCGATGGGAAGGCTGAACGCCACCCCCACACTCGCCTCGATCAGCAGCGTCATGGTGCCCACATCGAACGGTGCGGCGAACCGGCGCTGAATCTCGTGAGCCAGCGCGGTCGGGTTCATCGAATCCGCCGTCCCGCACAGTGCGAACTCGTCACCTGCCAAGCGCGCCAACATGATCGAATCGTCGACGACACCCCGCAGTCTGTCGGCGACCGCCACGAGAACCTGATCGCCCAGGCCGCGTCCGAACGTGTCGTTGATTTCTTTGAATCGGTCGATGTCGACAGTCAGCAAGGTTGTGTCGCCCGCGTTCTGCCAAATTCTGTGTTCCAGGGCGCGGAGGTTGGCGAGACCGGTGAGGTGGTCGGTGTCGGCGGCGGCGCGGAGCCGCACGGTTTGCGTGTGGAGCAAGCGCAGCAGATCGGTGATGCGGTATATCACCAGAATCACCAACGCCGATGCACAGAGCAGAACTGCCCAGCCCCATTGCGCGATCGGCTCGTCGCGAATCACCTCGATGAACATGACCGTCGGAGCCGTCAGGGTGGCAGCGGTCAAGACGACGACCGTAGGGGTGGTGAACGACGCCATCAGGTGTGCTTCGGGTTCGATGTTCGGGCTCGTTATTCGCCGCATGGACGGATGCAGGGCCGCGACGCCGATGAGGACGTACGACATGGTCCACCCGACGTCGATCAGTGAGCGCTCCGACGACGGCTCCGAAACGATCGAGAAATTGTTGATGATATCGGTGACGACCAGCAGCAATACTGCCGCCGTCAGCAACCGGTAGGACAGAGTGCGCCATTGCCGTGAGCCGACGAAGTGGGCCAGCAACCCGAGTAGAAAGATGTCCATGGCGGGGTACGCCACGTCGACCAGGCCGGCTGTCCCCGAAATGCCGTCGTTGCCGAGCGTCGGCTGCACAGCGAACACCCAGGTGAGCAATCCGAACGCGACCATGACGATGGCGCTGTTGGCGACGTGACCGCGCTCGCTCGCTCGCCATTTGTGTCGGACGAGTAGAAACAGGCCGAACCCGTAGATCGGGTAGGCCACCAGATAGAACGCGTCGGCGAGCGAGGGTTCGGGAACGCTGCCCCTCGTGACGTCGATCCACTCGAACACGATGTCGCCGACGACCCAGAGCCCGGTGCCCAGCGCGATGGTCAACCACGCAGTGCGATTGGTCGGCCGGTGCATCCTGGTGCCGATCACGGTGGCCGCAACAGCGGACGCACCGACGAGCACGAAGATCGACTGTGCCGCGGCGATGCTGGGAACTGCGAAGTAGGCGACGCAGCCGAGTACGCCGAGGGCTGCGTACCACCGCCACCAGGCCGTCACGATTCTCTCCAGCCGTTCACGCCGATCCGACGACATCAACAATGTCACACCAGCGTGATCTGGGTCACCTGAGATCGGCGGCGCTTGGCAAATGTCCGTTTCGTCCCTAGTATCGCTAACGGTACGAAACTGTTTCGATTCGACAGGGGGGAGTGGTGCAGTTGAACGTCGACTCCCAGCGTCGGTCGAGGATCAGTGCCGAGCGTGAGGGTGAGTTCCTCGCCGCAGTGCTCCTCTGTCTCGGGGACGTCGGCTACGACTCGTTGTCGATGGACCTCGTTGCCGAGAAGGCGCAGTGCAGTAAAGCGACCCTGTATCGACGATGGTCGAGCAAAGCGGACATGGTCGTAGCGGCGATCGAGTCGGTTGGACCGCCGCCGTTCGTCGACATCGACACGGGCGATCTTCGGAGCGATCTGGTGGAACTGATGCGCCGGGTGTCCGAGGGAGCGGATCACGACACGCGATTCGCCGCAGCCATCCATCATGCGGTGATGGTGGACGAACAACTGGCCGCCGCCGTGCGGAGGACATTTCTCGAGCCCGAAGCTCGGTTTCTCGAATCTGTCGTCATGCGCGCGGTGGATCGGGGTGAATTGTCGAGCAGACCGCGGTCGGCGGACTTTCTGCAATACATGGTTTTCAGTGCGATCATGACGGGTCCGCTGACCGATGCCAAGCCCTTGGACTCCGAATACCGGACGCGAATAATCGACGAGGTAATTCTTCCGTCTCTTCGGTCGACGACCGAGTGATTCGATTGCTCGGCGAGTAATCGTAAAAAGCTGTTCCACAACGTAATACGAGTACCAAAAACCAGCCGACGTTCGAATGGAACGCCGGATCTCGTCCGTTCGAAAGTTGATCGCTGCCAGGAAATCGACGGCTGAATTGGCAGGAAACTGCCAGCTTCTGAGGTGGAATTTCCGTCCAGATTGTCTCTAGGGTTAACGGCATCCGAACAAACGGTAAACAGCACTGGTCCTTATGTCGGCGCGTGGGTCACGCGCTCTCCGGTAACCAGTGCGGAATTCGACTCAACTCGATCGGAATGCGATGAATTTCAACATTCAAGACCTGAGCGGAACGTTCTCGACGTTCGACATCGTGGTGTCGCTGACACTGTCGTTCGTCCTGTCGGCCATCATCGGCTGGGTATACCGACTCACCCACAAGAACGTCTCGTACAGCCAGTCCTACGTCCAAACCCTCGTCACGGTGGGAATGGTCATCAGCCTGATCATGCTGGTCGTCGGATCGAACGTGGCCCGGGCGTTCGCGCTCGTCGGTGCGCTGTCCGTCGTCCGATTCCGTAACGCCATCAAGGAAACTCGCGACGTCGGCTTCATCTTCCTCGTGATGGCGATCGGTATGGCCACAGGAACGCGCTTCTACGTGTTGGCGATTGCGGCCACGTTTGCCATCTGCCTGGTCATGGTGGTGATGAGCAAGTTCAACTGGTTCAAACTCGATGTGCAGCGTCAGGTCGTCAAGGTGCAGGTTCCGCCCGACGCCGACTACACCGATCTCGTCGAGGACGTACTGATCAAGTACTGCAAGGAGTTCGAGCTGGTCAGTACCGAATCGGTGCGCTCGGGTGCGTTGACCGAGCTCTACTTCACGGCCCAACTCAGATCCGGTAAGAAACCCGGTGAGTTGATCGCGGCGCTCAGCGAAGTCAATACCGGGCAACGGGTCTCGGTACTCACCGGATACGACCAGACGGACATCTGATCGTGACCGACCCGAACGCGAACTTCCCCTCGGCCCCGACAACCCTGCGAAGGAGGCTCGTCCACCGAGTGCCTCGGACGGTGCGGCAGCACTGGAAAATTGCTGCCACACTGCTGGTGTTCGTCGTGGTGATGGCGACCGTGTTCGGGTCGACCCGGATTCGCCCCTACATCACCGGCGATGCCACCGTCATCGCATCCGAGATCACCGAGAACGTCCAGGGCACGGTCGATCTGTTCGACCCCGCTGTGTCGCATTCGATTTCAGTGGATATCGACGCCGGCGACTACCAGACCCTGAAAGACTCCTTCCAGAACGAGGGCGTCAAGGAATCGGTACCCGCAGACATCACGATCGACGGCACCCTGATCTCGGACGTCGGTATTCGGTTGAAGGGCAACTCGACGCTGAGCACGCTGAGCAACGACGACGGCACGATGCCGGGACGCGGTGGCGGTAACGCCGGCGCGGACGGTGCAGCACCTGCGGAGGGTGCGGCCATGCCGGAGGGCGCAACAATGCCGGATGGTGCGGCCATGCCCGAGGGTGGTGCCGTGCCTGAAGGTGGTGCCTTGCCCGAGGGCGGGGGAATGCCCGGGGGAGCTGGGATGGATATCTTCGGTGAACCGCTCAGTTTCGATGCGCCCGAGGATCTTCCGTTTCTGATCGACTTCGCGGAGTACTCCGAGGGCCGTGCGTATCAGGGGCACACCACGCTCTCTCTGCGGCCGTACACTCCGGCGTTGAACGAGTCGGTCTCGCTTGCGATCACCGAGGCGTCAGGCCAGGCGACCCAGGACTTCACCTACACCACGTACTCGGTGAACGACTCCGCCGAAACGACGCGACTGGTGGTCGTCGCACCCGACGACGACTACGCCAATTCCCTACACGACGGCGACGGGGTGTTGTACAAGACCGGCGCGAATGCGAGTTTCACGTATCAGGGTGACGATCAGACCACCTACGCCGAGCAATTCACCCAGATCAACGCCCTCGGCACGGCGGATCTGCAACCGATCATCACGCTGTTGAAGTGGCTCGACGGTGCCGATCAGGCCGAGTTCGACGCGCATCTGGCCGACTATGTCGATGTCGACTCGCTGGCGAATTATCTTGCGCTGCAGAACCTGCTGGGCAACGGCGACGACATGGGCGGCCCGGGAAAGAACTTCTACCTCTACTACGACCTGAGCACGAAGAAGTTCTCCGTCGTGTCGTGGGATCTCAATCTGGCGCTGAAGTCCGATTCCACCGCCGGGGCGCACGACGAAGTGTCGATGATGCCCGGTGGCGGAGGGGCCGGTGGGGGCGGCATGCCACAGATGCCGGAGGGCTTCACACCACCGGAGGGAATGGAGATCCCGGAAGGCGGCGGCATGCCCGAAGGTGGCCCGATGCTGGGTAATTCGCTCAAGGACATGTTCTTGGACTCGACGGAATTCACCGACGAGTACGACACTGCGTACCGCACGATCTACGACGAGCTGTGGGCCAGTGGCCGAGTTCTCGATATCGTCGACCAGGTCGCCGCGTCCGTTCCCACTTCGGCCGGGCTCACCCAGGAGGAGATCGACACAGACGCCGCGGAGTTGACGTCACGGCTGCAGATTCGCACCGATGCACTCGCCGACGATCCTGTCGTGACGGGATCGTCGTGATGATCAGGCGGTCAGCGCAGCGTCAGGGTGTCTGCCGCCGAGACTTCGCGGCGGGGGTCGCGCAGCGGCATCCCGTTGATCAGGACCATTCCCTCCATCACGAAGGAGGCGGCCTGCGACAGTGTGCGCGCAGTGCCGGTGGCGACCAGCAACTCGGGAACAGAAGTTCGACCGTTCATGAGCTGATGCTGCTCCCGAGCGGTGACCGCCGACGCTCGATCGCGTGGCGGGCAGGCGACAGTCAGGTGAACACTCGGCGACGGCGAGTGGGCGTGATCGTCGCTGCATGCGGGGTCGGTGCCTCGATGCTCGCGTCGTGCGCGGCATCAGAACCGACAGCATCAGAACCCACAGCATCGGAATCCCGGTCCGGGGGATTCGAAACCTGGTGCACCCCCACCGACTCGGGACTGTCCGAGTTGTCGGGTCTTGCGTGGACGGGCGATACCGGTTATGCGATCGGAGACCGCGGCAGCGACGACAGGTTGGCGGTGCTGGGCCGTGCCTGCGAGGTGACGAGGTGGGTCGACGTCGGAGCCGAGACGGTCGACGTCGAAGACATCGCCGTCGACAGTGCGGGGATCGTGTGGCTCGCCGACACCGGTGACAACAACAGCGAACGCGAGAACGTCACGCTGATCGGCGTCGACGTTCGGTCCGATCGGCGCACCTCCGTCTCTCTGCGTTACCCGGACGGCGCACACGACGTCGAGGCGTTCGCTCTGACGCCCACCGGGCAACCGGTGTTGATCACCAAGGTCTCCGGCAGTACAGCCGCATCGATCTACAGCAGCGCCGAATCCGTTACCGCCGGCGTGCACGCCATCGATCTCGTCCACAGCGGAACGGTGTCTGCAACCGCGGCCGACGGATCGAGCAGACCGATCACCGGGGCAGCCGTGGATGCCGATGCGACCGTGGGGGCACTGCGAACGAAGAAGGATCTGTTCGTCTTCGATATCGCCGACGGCGATGTGGCCGCGGCATTCTCGGGCGCTCCCACCGGTGTTTTCGAGGGCCCCGATCAACCGCAGGGCGAGGCCGTCGCCTTCACCGACGCGGGTGAACTTCTGCTCGCGTCCGAGGCCGACGGAGCTACCGAACTACCCCCGATCGTGTTCGCGGCGCCGAACTGAACGCGGCATCGCCCGAGCATGCACACCCACCGAAGGAAGGATCGCTCCATGAATCTGTTCGAGAAATTCCGACCGAAGGCGGCTCTGGAGAAGCAGGGCAGCACGCCGGAGGATCTGACGACCGAGCCCACCGGCTATCAGCAGACCGCCAGCAAGCTGCACTCGTTCAATCGTTACGAGATCAAGTACTTCGTCGCCGAAGCCGACGTCGCTCAGGTCCGTGACGAGCTGACGGCGCGGATGGACACCGATCCGTTCTCACCCAAGGGCGGTTACCCGGTCACGTCCCTGTACTACGACACCACCGACCTGCGGTTCTACTGGGAGAAGATCGAGGGCCTGAAGTTCAGACGCAAGGTGCGGGTGCGGCTGTACGGGGCACCGTCCGAATGCACGGACGACACACCGGTTCAGATCGAGATCAAGCAACGCGTCAACAGGGTCACCCAGAAGCGTCGAATCTCGTTGCCCTACGACGTTTCTCAGCGATGGCTCAATGCCCGGCAGGAGATCGAGTGCGATCCGAGCCAACGCCCGTTCGTCAACGAGGTCAGCACGTTGATCGCCAATCTCGACCTGCGTCCGATGGTCACTACAGGCTATCTGCGCGAGGCCTACGTCGGCCGCGAGGCCGACCTCGGTCTGCGGGTGACGATCGATCACAAGGTGCACGGCCGGGATCGCGATTTCCGGTTCGATTCCGGTGCCGAGAACCGCTTCATCATTCCGCCCAAGCTCGCGATCCTGGAGATCAAGGCCAACGAGCGAGTTCCGTACTGGGTGACCGACATGACGGCGCGAATGAACATGTCCGTCATCCGGGTCTCGAAGTACTGCCAGTCCGTCGAAGCGTTCGGAATGGCACCGCGGTCACGGGCCGGTGCACCCGAACTCGTCCTGCCCGCCGATGCCGATCATCGCGTGCCGTCGGATCTGCTCGAGCCCTACGCCGACGTTCGTCGGTAGCTGCTGCACCCACCAGGAGACGAAAGATGTTCGCACGCTTCAAACCCAAGTCCGTTCTGTTCTACGACCTGTTCGACTCCTCGGCTCAGCTGCTGGCCACCGGAGCCAAGACTTTGACCGAATTGCTCGAACCGGCACCCGAATTCGACCGTGTCGCGGCTCGCATGGTGGATCTCGAGCACGACGCCGACAGCGTCACCCACGAACTGTTCCGCACTCTGAACTCCAGTTTCATCACCCCGTTCGATCGCACCGACATCTACGTCCTCGGTTCGAGCCTCGACGACGTGATGGACCACATGGAAGCTGCGACACATCTGCTCTCGCTCTACCGGATCGAAGAACTCACCCCGCACATGCACGAGATGATCGACATCCTCGATCGATCGGCGAAGGTCACCGCGGATGCCATGCCGAGGCTGGCGTCGATGAAGGATCTCGAGCGCTACTGGATCGAGATCAACGAGCTCGAGAACCGGGCCGACCATGCCTATCGAACGTTTCTCGCGGATCTGTTCGACGGACGCTTCGACGCATTGACGGTGATGAAGCTCAAGGGCGTGGGCGACGAACTCGAAGATGCCGCAGACGCTTTCGAGAAGGTCGCACACGTCATCGAATCCATCGTGCTGAAAGAGACGTGAGTGCGCGGTGGTAGCACTCGTTCTGGTCATCACCCTTGCGATGGCGTTCACCTTCACCAACGGTTTCCACGATTCGGCCAATGCCATCGCGACGTCGGTGTCCACCCGCGCGCTCACGCTTCGGACGGCGCTCGTCATGGCCGCGGTGGGAAATCTGCTCGGTTCCTTCTTCGGCGCAAAGGTGGCCTCGACGGTGGGGGAGGGGATCATCGCTCTCGACGTCGGATCCGACGCGTTGCTGGTGGTCGGGTGCGCTCTGGTCGGTGCCATCGTCTGGAATCTGATCACGTGGTGGTACGGGCTGCCGTCCTCGTCCTCGCACGCCTTGGTCGGCGGCATGGTGGGAGCTGCGCTCGCCGGCGGAATGACCGTACTGTGGGGAGGAGTCGCGACCAAGGTGATCGTGCCGATGATCGTTTCTCCTGCAGTCGGATTCGTGCTCGGAAGCGCCGCGATGGTGGCTATTCTGTGGCTGTTCAGGCGATCGTCTCCCAGCGCCACCAGCCGTGGCTTCCGGCGAGCACAGACCTGCTCGGCGGCCGCCATGGCGTTCGGGCACGGAATGCAGGACGCGGCGAAGACGATGGGCATCGTGGTTCTGGCTCTGGTCGTGTCCGGCAATCAGGCCGACTACACGATTCCTCTGTGGTGTTACTTCCTCACCGCGACGGTGCTGGCGGTCGGAACGGCAACCGGTGGGATGCGGATCATGCGCACCCTCGGCCGAAAGATCATCGAACTCGACCCACCGCAGGGCTTCGCGGCGGAGGCGACCGCGTCCGCGGTTCTGTATGTGGCCTCGATCGGGCTGGGCGCGCCGGTGTCGACGACGCACGTCATCTCGTCGGCGATCATGGGCGTCGGGGCGACCAAGCGCACGACGGCCGTGCGCTGGGGGACGGCGGCCAACATGTTCGCCGCGTGGGTGACCACGCTGCCCGCGGCGGCCGCTGTCGCGGCGCTGGCCTACGTTGTTGCGGAGATGGTCCTGTGAAGCGGCGAGTGACATGGAAATCCGTCGGTGCTGCCGTGTGCCTGGCGGTGCTGAGCTCGGTGACCGGCTGCAGTTACGAGATGACCTCTGCCGAGACCGGCACCGGCATCTCCCGCGACGTGCAGGAGGCCCGGGACGGATTCCTCGAGACTCCGGGGATGAGCGAACTGTTCGACGACCTCTACGGGCAGGGCATCGGCACGACCGTCAACGAGGTGTTCGCGCTTGGCATCTACATACCCGGGTTCTGCGAGACCCGCGCCCAGCAAGGATTGTCCGAGGAGGAGGCCGTCGCGGAGGTGACCGATTCTCTGGGGGCCACCTACGAGAAAGGGACCGGCGAGCCCTGGGCCGAGCCGATAGTGCAGGCCGCGGAGCAGCACGTCTGCGATTGACCCGGCCGTCTGTGTCGGTGGCCTGTGCGAGCATGGATTCGTGGAGTCCACCGGCAGACCCGTGGCGAGCATCATGCACGCCGACCTGGACTCCTTCTATGCCTCGGTGGAGCAACGTGACGATCCCCGGCTGCGCGGTAAGCCGGTCATCGTCGGCGGGGGAGTGGTGCTCGCCGCCAGCTACGAGGCAAAAGCGTTCGGGGTGCGCACCGCAATGAGTGGCGGTCAGGCCAGGGCCGTGTGCCCCCAAGCCATCGTGGTGCCGCCGCGCATGGAGGCGTACTCGCAGGCGAGCAAGGACGTGTTCGACGTCTTTCACGACACCACCCCACTGGTGGAGGGCATCTCCATCGACGAGGCTTTTCTCGACGTCGGTGGGTTACAGAAGATCGCGGGCAGTGCAACGGAGATCGGACAGCGTCTGCGGCAGGAGGTGGCCGAGCAGGTGGGGCTGCCCATCACCGTCGGGATCGCCACCACCAAGTTCCTGGCGAAGGTCGCCAGTGCGTTCGCGAAGCCGGACGGTCTGCTGCTCGTACCGCCCGGCGGCGAACTCGAGTTCCTGCACCCGCTGAACATCGAAAGACTCTGGGGCGTAGGGAAAGTGACCGCCGAGAAGTTGCACGTTCTCGACATCAGGACCGTCGGCGACATCGCGGCCTACGGCGAGCGGTCGTTGGCCTCGGTGCTGGGCAAGGGTGCGGGCGCGCATCTGTATGCGCTGGCCATGGGCCGTGATCCCCGACGCGTCCAGCCCGGCAAGTCGCGTAGTTCCATCGGCGCACAGCGGGCACTCGGACGCGGCAGGCACGACGCAGCCGAGGTGGAGGCATCGTTGATCGGGCTCGTCGATCGCGTCACACACCGTATGCGCGCAGCGGAGCGAACCGGTCGAACTGTCATGTTGCGCTTGCGTTTTGCCGACTTCACCCGCGCTACCAGATCGCACACACTCGATCGCGCAACCGCCGACACCCGAGATATTCTCGACGCCGCGCTGGAATTGCTGCACGACGCGGCACCGATGATCACGGAGAAGGGCATCACCCTCGTCGGTGTCACCGTCTCGAGCATCGACAAGGGCGGCGCGGAGCAACTGGAACTGCAGTTCGACGCACCGCAGGTGCGCAAGCCCCCGGAGGCATCGGCTCTCGACCGTGCGCTCGACGGGGTGCACAAGAAGTTCGGCTCCACGTCGTTGACGCGTGGGGTACTGCTCGGCCGAGACCCGGGAATTTCGGTCCCCCTCCTACCGGACTGACTACGTGCGAACTGTGGGCCGAACCCGAAAACCCTCGGGCATCATGGTCAGTCGCTCCTGGACCTTCAGACGGTACGACGGGTCGGCCTGCAGATCGAAGCGCTGCAGGATGGTCCCGAGAACCAGAACCGCTTCGTGGATAGCGAATTGTCTTCCGATACAGGCGCGTTCGCCGGTACCGAATGGTTTGTACACGTGCGCGGGGCGTGCCTTGATGCGATCGGGTAGAAAATTGTCGGGATCGAAATCGCTCGGACGGTCACCCCACACCGGATCGCGGTGCAAGGCCGTCACCAGAACGACTGCCCAGTCGCCGGCCGCCATGCGGTAGTCGTCGCCGATGACGGTGTCTGCCCGCGCGCCGCGTCCGAACGCGGGAACCGTCGGCCACAGGCGTAGCGATTCGTCGAGGACTCGGCGGACGTACCGCAGTTTGGGAACCTGACCGAACTGGGGTTTGCCCGTGCCCCAGACCTCGTCGACCTCGGCGCGGGCGCGCTCGAACACCTCGGGGTGGTTCGCCAAGTAGTACAGCGCGAAAGACAGTGCACCCGAGGTGGTCTCGTGGCCGGCGATCAGGAACGTCAGGATCTGGTATCCGATGTTGGCCTCGCTCAGCGCATTCGGATTGTCGGCGTCTTTCGCCGCATCCATCATGATCTGCAGCAGGTCGCTGAAGTCCTCGTTCGATCGGCGGCGGGTTCTGACGACATCGGCGAGGACGTCGGCCAAGTACTGCTTGTTGTGTGCGTATCTGCGATCGGACTTGGCGAACAAGGGCTTTGCGAACGCAGGGATCGACAGCAGCGACCGCCGCTGGTTGTAGGTCAGTGCGCCGACCATGGCGGCCACGAAGGGATGCGGCTCGGCGCGCGCGAACGAGCCGAAGCTGTAACTGAAGCCGGTGCGTCCGATGGTCTCGAGTGTCAGTTTTGTCATGTCCGAAGAGACGTCGGTTTCGGCACCGCTACGAGAGCGGCCCTCCCAGTGCTCGATCAGGTCGTCTGCGACGTCGACCATGATCTCGTGGTACCCGCGCATGGCGCCCGCAGTGAAGGCCGGACGCAGAAGGTCATGGGCGCGTTGCCAATTCGGCTCGTGGTTATAGGCGGTGAACAATCCGTCCGCCCCGATATCCCGTAGATTCTCGACTCCAGGGGGCAGGAACTTCTCGAAGCGTTTTTCGTCGCACAGCTCGCCCACCACGTCGGCACCGGAGGCGAAGACGAAGCGCCGCCCGAGAATTTCGCGCTCGAACATCGGGCCGAGTCGGCCGGCCAAGACGGTGGAGTCCTGAATCGGGGTGCGGGGATCGACGCCCACGACATCGCCGAGTACGGGGAGTCGGTAGGGAGGATGCGGTAGCGAGCCGTTTCGCACCGCGAACTGTGTCGACATTGCCGCTCCCTCGTTGACGAACCGCATGCTGTTGAACTGATGTTTAATAGTGACCGTACTCACTGTTGAACTCGTGTCAAGTAAGATCCGAAGCCCATGACCACACCCCGTAAGCGCATGACGCCGGCGCAGCGTCGCGCGCAGTTACTCGAGATCGGTTCTGCATTGTTCGCCGAGCGGCCGTACGAGGATGTGTGGATCGAGGAGGTCGCCGATCTCGCGGGAGTGTCCCGTGGGTTGATGTACCACTACTTCCCGTCCAAGCGGGAGTTCTTCGTCGAGATCGTGCGCACCGAATCCGAGCGCAACCTCGACGTCACCGCGCCGGACACCTCGCTGCCCGTCCTCGAGCAGGTCGCAGCCGGTCTCGACGCCTACATCGCCTACTCCGACGAACACGCGCACGGCCTCCGTGCCGTCAACCGGGGCGCGTTGCTCGGCGACCATCGGATCAACGACATCCTCACGCGAGAGTTCGCTGTTCAGCAGGAGCGGATCCTTGCTGCGCTGCCCCCGGCATTCGCCGACGACGAGATGGTGCGAACAGCGCTGCGCGGCTGGATCGCGTTCGTGCGAGCGGTGTGTCTGGATTGGGTGGAGCGCAGAACCCTCGATCGTGAGCAGGTTCGTGAGCTGTGCCTTCGCGCGCTGTCGGGTCTTCTCGAGGTGTGAGCTGCGGGGTTATCGTCGACACATGTGCCGAAACATCACCACCCTTCGAGGGTTGGAACCACACGCAACCGACGAGGAAGTCGAAGCTGCCGCGCGACAGTACGTCCGCAAGATCAGTGGCGTACAGAAGACGTCCGACGCCACGCGCGACGCCTTCGAGCTGGCCGTCGCCGAGGTGACAGCAACGACGCATCGGCTCCTCGATGCACTGCCGGACCGGCGTCAGCCACCTCCCACGGTGCCGCCGCTGCGGCGTCCCGAAGTGCAGGCGAGGATTGCCGCCAAGGCGGGTGCCTGAATGCGCGTGCGTCCTAACGGGTGCTGTCCGGTGGCACCGCCGGCAGTCCCTCGCTCACGCGCAGTTTCTCGGCCATCGAGCTGAGTAGGTTCTGAGATTCCTCGGACAGGTCGAACGCGCGGGCAGACAGGCGGCGTAGGCCGTATCCCTGCAGTCGGCCCAGCAATTCGAGGTCGTGATCGACCTTGGCTGCGTAGATGTTGTCGAAGAAGTAATCGGGCTTGACCTTGAAGAAGGCAGCCAGTGCCGTCACGGTGTCGGCGGACGGGTTGGCGCGTTGGCCCGACCGCAGTTGCGAGATGTACGGCTTGGAGATCTGGTGCCCGCGCAGGGCGAGAGCGTCGGCCACCTCCGCGTTGGTGTGTGGCTTGCGTCCCGCAGGGTGGATCGTAGAGAACAGATGGTTCAGACGTGCGGCGAAATCAGCGGACATCGGGGATGTGTTTGCCTTCCTGACACGGCCGCTGCCCACCGGGCAGATCGATCCGCCGAGGACCGAACCGGTTGATAGTAGCCGGTGCCATGGTTCCGCTGGACCATGGCTGACCTGCAGAAACTTAGCCGAAGATAGTACTGATCGGTTTCCTGATCTTGCGGGCACGCCGGTGGGTCCAGCGTGCTTCCATAGTGGACCGTCTCGATCGAACAGATGGTTTTCGAGCAGAATTCGTCGCACGATCGGCACCTCGGTGGCACACTGGATTGCCAGGCGAAGGGGGTGGAGATGGCCGATCGTCGACGACGAACGTTCGATTCACGCGACGGTGACGCGGAGGTGGTCGAACCACTGCTGCGCGCGGTTCTGTCCTACGCTCCGCGGGACGAGTCGCCCCCGCCGCATCCTTCCGAGGGAATCACTCTTCGAGCCGAGAACGGCTCCGGCTGCATTCGGCTCGAACTTGCCATCGCGGGCGATCTCGGCACGGGCATTCCCGGGCCGTTCGGATCCAGGTTCTACGAGTGCGGATCGTACGAAGTCATTGTGCCGCAGCGAGATCCGCACGAGGGCGCGCTGCTGATGATCCATCTTCTCGCCCCGCAGGCACCGCACAGATTCGAGTTCGCGACGTCGATGCCGCCGTTGTGGAGTCTGCGGCTCGAGCACGATGGCTCGGTGTCGGTACTGGACGAGGTCGGCATCGCCGTGATCTTCATCGGCCGTCCGTGGGCGTTCGACGGTGATCTGCAGCCGGTGCACGTGCACTACACCATCGAGAACGGTCTGCTGGTGCAGAACGTCGGAGTTACCCCGGATACCGGATACCCCATCCTCATCGATCCCGATCCCGATGCCATCATCACCGGAGACGGCCGACTCGTCACCGAGGCCTGGACTCCACGTCTGGTGGTCGGCGGGATTGTCGAGGACATGCCGCCGAAATCGTTGTCCAGCTGAAAAGTGTTGCGGCACAATCAGAATGGATCGTGCTGAACGTGCTCCATCGGGGTACCGACCTTGCGTAGTGCGTACAGCGTGGTGCGCACCATCGACGGCGACCCGCAGATCTGAATCTGGCGATCGGCCCACGAGCCGAATCGGGTGACGACCTTTCCCACCGCACCGTGCAGTCGATGGTGCATTCCCCACGGCAGCTCGCGCGCCGGGCCGGAGTACCACCACGGATCTTCCAGCTCCTCGGTTACCGGGACCACCGTCAGCCATGGATTGGACAGCGACAACTGCCACAGGGTGTCCAGATCGTAGAGATCGCACGGATACGTACCGCTGACGAACAGATGCACCCGCGGATTGTTGCTGCGCTGAGCCATCTCCATGACCTGAGCACGCAACGGAGCCAGGCCCGTGCCTCCCGCGATCATCAACACGTCCTCGTGGATCGCGCGATCGACGTGCATCCCGCCCAGTGGTGGACTGATGGACCAGCGATCACCGACCCGAGTCTCGGTGACCATGGCGGGAGATACCCAGCCGCCGGATACGCGTCGAACATGGAACTCGATCTCGCCGTACGGGTTGCTCGGAATGGCCGGGGACAGGTATCGCCACAGCTTGGGGCGTTGCGGGATCTGCACACTCACGTACTGCCCGGGGAAGTACGGGATCTCGCCGTCGGTCTTCAATCGCACCACCGCAAGGTCGTCGAGGAGCCGTTGGTGTTCGACGACGGTGGCACTCCAATACGGCGGCAGTTCGTCGTTGTCTGCGGCGGCGGCCATCGCGTTGCTGACCACGGTGAGTGCGTCGTGCCAGGCCGTCTCCACCTCGTCGGTCCACATCTCGGTGCCGGCGAACGTGCGGAACGCGCTGATCAGAGCCGAGCTACCCGCGCGGAAGTGCGCGCCTGAGATGCCGTGCTTGCGGTGGTCTCGGCCGAGTTGCTCGAGGAAAGGCTCGACGCGGTCGGTGTCGTCGAGATGCTCGAAGACGTAGCCGAGCGCCAGTACGAAGTGTTCGCGAAGTGAATCCATCGAGGCGGGAAACAGGGATCGGAAGTCCGGGTACTCGGCGAAGAGGTGTGCGTAGAAGGACCTGGAGAGTCGGGCAGGGCCGTCCGGCGACGCGACGACGGCTTTGAAACCGGTGCGGACCAGGGAGATCGTTCGTGCGTCGAGCATCGATCAACCTCCACCCCACCGATTCGCCACCGAGTTCGCCGCCGATGACACAGCCACTGTCGACCGTCACCAAAGTAGACCGATCGAGACTTTCGCGCGAGAGGGCGCTCGAGAAATCCAAGGTTGAGCGGAACAGACTCAACTTGTCTATGGTTGTACCCAGCGACACGCAAGAACCGATCCGAGAAAGAAGGTGACCGGTGGACAGTTTCACTCCCACCACGAAGTCGCAGGCAGCGCTTTCTGCTGCTCTGCAGGCCGCATCCGCGGCCGGCAACCCGGATATCCGTCCGGCACATTTGTTGGTGGCGTTGCTCGATCAGACCGACGGCATCGCCACTCCACTGCTGAAGGCCGTCGGCGTCGACCCTGCAACGGTGCGTCGAGAAGCGCAGAACCTCGTCGACCGCCTGCCCTCGGCATCCGGCTCGACCACCACTCCGCAACTCGGCCGTGAAACCCTCGCCGCGATCACCGCAGCGCAGCACCTGGCCACCGAACTCGACGACGAGTTCGTCTCCACCGAGCATCTGATGGTCGGGCTCGCGACTGGTGACTCCGACGTCGCCAAGCTCCTGACCGGCCACGGAGCCGGACCCAACGATTTGCGCGACGCCTTCCAGGCCGTACGGGGCAGCGCTCGGGTGACCAGCGCGGATCCGGAGAACACCTATCAGGCGCTGGAGAAGTACAGCACCGACCTGACCGCGCTGGCCCGAGAAGGCAAGCTCGATCCCGTCATCGGTCGCGATACCGAGATCAGGCGCGTCGTGCAGGTTCTTTCGCGCCGCACCAAGAACAACCCGGTGCTCATCGGCGAACCCGGCGTCGGCAAGACGGCCATCGTCGAAGGACTCGCGCAGCGCGTCATCGCCGGCGATGTACCGGAAAGCCTGCGCGGCAAGACCGTCGTCTCGCTAGATCTGGGTTCGATGGTCGCGGGCGCGAAGTTCCGCGGTGAGTTCGAGGAGCGGCTCAAGGCCGTGCTCGACGACATCAAGAACTCCGCAGGCCAGGTCATCACGTTCATCGATGAGCTGCACACCATTGTCGGAGCCGGCGCAACCGGCGAATCCGCCATGGACGCGGGCAACATGATCAAGCCGATGCTCGCCCGCGGCGAACTGCGTCTCGTCGGTGCGACGACCCTCGAGGAGTACCGCAAGTACATCGAGAAGGACGCCGCCCTCGAACGCCGCTTTCAGCAGGTCTACGTCGGTGAACCGTCGGTCGAGGACACCGTCGGCATCCTGCGCGGGCTCAAGGAGCGCTACGAGGTGCACCACGGTGTCCGGATCACGGACTCTGCCCTGGTCGCCGCGGCAACCCTGAGTGACCGGTACATCACGGCCAGGTTCCTGCCCGACAAGGCGATCGACCTCGTCGACGAGGCCGCGTCGCGGCTGCGCATGGAGATCGACTCGCGGCCCGTCGAGATCGACGAGGTCGAACGCGCCGTGCGTCGCCTCGAGATCGAGGAGATGGCGCTGGCCAAGGAGACCGACGACGCGTCGAAGGCTCGCCTGGACAAGCTGCGTCAGGAACTCGCCGACCTGCAGGAGAAGCTGGCCGGGCTCAGCACCCGTTGGCAGAACGAGAAGAACGCCATCGACTCGGTGCGAGTGCTCAAGGAAGAGCTCGAGAATCTGCGTGGCGAATCCGACCGCGCCGAACGCGACGGCGATCTCGGCAAGGCAGCCGAGCTTCGATACGGACGCATCCCGACGCTCGAGAAGGAACTCGCCGTCAAGACCGAGGCGTCACCCGCGCAGGGTGACGTGATGCTCAAGGAGGAGGTGGGGCCGGACGACGTCGCCGACGTGGTGGCGGCCTGGACCGGAATCCCGGCTGGCCGGATGCTCGAAGGCGAGACCGCCAAACTGCTCCGCATGGAAGACGAACTCGGCAAGCGAGTCGTCGGACAGAAGGATGCGGTGCAGGCGGTGTCCGATGCCGTCCGTCGAGCGCGCGCAGGAGTGGCCGACCCCAATCGTCCGACGGGATCGTTCCTGTTCCTCGGTCCCACCGGCGTGGGTAAGACCGAGCTCGCGAAAGCGTTGGCGGAGTTCCTCTTCGACGACGAACGCGCGATGGTGCGGATCGACATGAGCGAGTACAGCGAGAAGCATGCCGTCGCTCGCCTGGTCGGGGCACCTCCGGGCTACGTGGGCTACGAGGCCGGCGGACAGCTGACCGAGGCGGTGCGCAGGCGGCCGTACACCGTGGTGCTCTTCGACGAGGTCGAAAAAGCGCACCCCGATGTGTTCGACATCCTGCTCGCAGTGTTGGACGAAGGCCGCCTCACCGACGGCCAGGGCCGGACCGTCGACTTCCGCAACACGATCCTGATCCTCACCTCGAACCTCGGTGCCGGCGGTACCAAGGAGCAGGTCATGGAGGCTGTGCGACGCTCGTTCAAGCCCGAGTTCGTCAACCGACTCGACGACGTCGTGGTGTTCGACGCCTTGTCCGAGGACCAGCTCGAGTCGATCGTCGACATCCAGCTCGGCTTCCTCACCAAGCGTCTTGCCGCTCGTCGTCTGACGCTCGAGGTGTCTTCGCCGGCGAAGATGTGGCTCGCGGCCAGAGGCTACGACCCGCTCTACGGCGCTCGGCCGCTGCGGCGACTGATCCAGCAGGCCATCGGCGATCAACTGGCGAAGCTGCTGCTCGCCGGGGACGTCCACGACGGCGACGTGGTGTCGGTCAATGCAAGCCCGGACGGCGAACGCCTCATCCTGGGTTAGCAGGTCTGCGAGACGGGCCCGCACGAGCACTGCTCGTGCGGGCCCGTTCTGTGTCGCCACCTGCGTTCTGCCGGGTAGGTACCCTCGTGGAATGACGAATCCGGACGACCCACGGTCACCGCGGGAGCGCGACCAGGATGCGGCCGAGCGCAACCGACCCGACGACGCTCATCCCACCGAGGCGTATCCGACTCAGGCGTATCCGACTCAGGCGTACGGAAGTCCGGGGTACCAGAACCCGGGGTATCAGGACCCGGCCCAGCAGAACCCGGCCCAGCAGAACCAAGACCCACAGGCGTATCCGCCGGGGTATCAGCCCACGCAGGCGCTGCCGCCGTACGACCCCGATCAACAGGCAGCAGCAAATCAGGCCTACGGCCAGACCCAGCAGTACGGCCAACCGCAGTACGGCCAACCGCAGTACGGCCAGACTCAGCAGTACGGCCAACCGCAGTACGGCCAGGCCCCGGGTTACGAGACTCAGCAGTTCGGCCAACCCCAGCAGTTCGGCCAACCCCAGCAGTTCGGCGGGCCACCCGCCGAGGAACCCGCCGCCGATTCGGGTGGCAAGGGTCCTCGCCCCTGGGTTCTGGCCCTGATCGGTCTCGTCGTCCTCGCGATCGTCGTAGTTTTCGGAATTTCCTTCCTGAGCGGTGGATCGGACGACTCGAGCACCACGGCTGCTGCGCCGTCGACGTCCATTCGGCCCTCGCCGTCGAGTACGCCCACGACCACGCCGCGTCCCACGGAATCGGGTGCGACGACCACGCCGGAGCTGATCCCCGGTGGAATTCCGGAGATCCTCGGTCAGCTCGGTTCGTCGGTGGGAACGATCAGCGCCAACGATGGTTCGAGTCTGACGATCGACGGACTCGATGGTGCGCCGGTCACGGTGCAGACCACGCCGCAAACCCAGATAATCTCGTTGTCCGGCACCGATGTGGCGTCGCTGAAGGTCGGCGCTTTCGTCGTGGTGCAGGGAGAAGCCGTCGAGGACGGGACCATTCGCGCGAACGTCATCATCGAGACCCCGAATCTCGGCGGTTAGCAACCAGCATTGTCGTAGGGATCGTTCACAGGACCCGGCGGTGGTGGGCGGAGACGGTGTGGATGTCGATTAAGGTGGTTCGCGATGACGGCAATGTGGTTCGGCCTGGCGGCGATTGCACTGGTAGGTGCAGTGGCCCTGCTCTACATCGACAGGTCCAAGCGAGATCAATCCGGGCGGCTGCGGCAGATGTGGGCCAAGGCGCAGGGATACGAGTACCGACCGCACGATGAAGAACTGGTCACCCGGTTCTCCCGTGCGGCCCTGTCCAAGCCCGAGTTCGACGTCGCTCTCGGTGTGGTGACCGGTGTTCGACGGGGTGAGGAGTTCGTTCTCTTCGACGTCGAGGAAACGGGCACCATCGTGGCCGTGCAGCGCTCGGTCGGTTCAGATGTCGACATAGACCTACGGCCTCGCTCGACGCCACCGCCGCGCGACGAGGACATGGAACTGCTCGGGTCCATCGGTCCGCGCGTGGTGTTCGCCACCGATGTCGATATCGCTCGCCGGGTCTGCGATCAGCGAATGGCCGCTTTCACCGAATCTGTTCCCGAAAATCTTCAGTTGCTGTGGAGCGAGAAGGACTGGACGCTCGGATCGCTGCCGCTGGGCAGCTCGGGCCGCGATTGGGATGCGGCCATCGACGCAGTCGCACGACTGTCCGGCATGCTGCACGTGCTTCCCCCCGTGCGTGGTAGCGCGGTCTACGGTGCACGCCCAGGCGAGCCCGGCCGTGATCGAGGCGATCCGGGCCGGCCGTTGGTCAAGGAAGCTCGCCCCCAGCAAGCCCAGCCGCAGCCGCGAGTTGCCGAGCCCACCAGGTCCGAGCCGCGGGTTCGACCTCCCCAGGCGGCTCGTCCCCAGGTAGCGCGTCCCGAGACATCCCGCCCTCAGGAGCCCCGTCCTCAGGAACCCCGTCCTCAGGAACCCCGCGACCACGAGCCGCGTCCTCAGGAACCGGGTCGCAGGCCGCGTCCACCCAGGCCCGATGCGGCGGGTCCGCAGGCCGTACGTTCGGCGAATCCGTCGCGCCCGGTACCGCGTCCGCCTGCGTCGCGTCCGATTCCGTTCGATTCGGAGCGTCGGCGCAATCAGCCCTGATTTCTTTCGGGCGTGTTTACGGGCTCGGGAGCGCAGACGCGGCTAAATTCGTACCTCGTGACGGTTTTTGTGGTTGTGGCCATCGTGGTTGTCGTAGTCCTGTTGCTGGTCGGTTACGTCGCGAGCACGGTGCGTCGGCTGGGTCGGTACAGCGAGCAGACCGAGCAGAGTCTGCGGCTGGTCGACGTGGAGCTCGAGCGGCGGCACCAGCAATTGGTGCCGTTCATCGAGGCCGCAGACGCTTCCGGGTTGTCCGCCGATGCAGTGCGCCAGCTCGGCGGTGCTCGCTCGTGGTCCAGAGCCGTGCGTGATCGCGACCTGGGACCGGCGGCACAGGCGGCTGCCGAGAATGCGTTGTCCGCCGCCTTTCACGCCGTTCTCGCCGAGGCGGACGCGGGCCGGAACGTGTTGGGCAACTGGGCGTTTCAAGGACCGGCCGGGGAGCTGGCCGTGACCGAACGCCGAATCGCGGGGGCGGTGCGGGTGTACAACGACACCGCCTACCGACTGTCGCAGGCGATCGGCACCTTCCCGTCGTCCATCGTCGCCAAGTCTCGTTCCCTGACGGCGCCCGAACCGTTCGTGGAGACGAGGGACGTACTCGACGAGCAGTTGTCGGACCAGGTCGCAGCGTAGGGGCGGAGCGGCCGGAGTGGCGAGCCGCCAGGAACGACCCGCTTTGTTGTGGGTAAGTTCGTAGCGACCTTCGAAGATCCGTGGTGCGACGAGAGGAACCCCGACATGGCCGAGAGTGCCGCGAATTCGGACCGGCAGGAACTGGCCGACTTGGTGAAAGAGCTTGCCGTGGTGCACGGGAAGGTCACGTTGTCCTCCGGCAAGGAAGCCGATTATTACGTGGATCTGCGTCGGGCGACGCTGCATCATCGGGCGGGCGCGTTGATCGGCTCGCTGATGCGTGACTTGGTTTCCGATTGGGATTTCGTGTCGGTCGGCGGGCTGACCATGGGCGCAGATCCGGTGGCGATGTCGATCATGCATGCCCAGGGTCGTCCGATCGACGCGTTCGTGGTACGCAAGGCTGCGAAGGCGCACGGCATGCAGCGTCAGATCGAGGGACCGGACATCGTCGGCAAACGCGTTCTGGTAGTGGAAGATACGACAACGACCGGTAACTCACCGCTCACTGCCGTCAAAGCTCTGCGGGACGCGGGCGCGACGGTCGTCGGGGTGGCCACGGTGGTGGACCGGGCGACCGGGGCGGACGAGGTCATTGCTGCAGAGGGGCTCGAATATCGATCCCTGCTCGGCTTGGCAGACCTCGGCCTGTAACCCCGGCCCGAATCGGCTTGCTAGCGAACCAATTGCGCGACGACCACAAAGTTGTCGTCGGTCGGTTCGCCGCCCTGGACGTCGCAGTTGGCCAGGATCAATCGTCCCGGTACCGAACGCCTGAGTTCGTTGTCGGCCAACAGGGATCCCTTCGGCAGGGGACCGACCGATTCGACGGCGTACTCCAGAGTGCCGCTTGCCGTACGCAGCACGACCGTGTCGCCAGGGGTCACCACCCGCAACGCCTTGAACGGAGCGTCCCGCTTCGAATAGTTGTGTCCGGCAACCACTACCGTCTGCTCGGTCGAGGTACCCGGCATGCCGCTCTCGGCCCACCAGGCCGGTAGTTCGTCCACTGGGTTCAGCACCTGGCCGCTCTCGCCGCCGCGGTAGAGCGGATCGGGGTGGATGGGGCTGCTCAGATAGGTGGTGCCGTCCGAAGATCGGAGCTCGATGTACTCGGGCTGGGCAGGAGCGACGTCGCCCGCAGGCGCAGCCACCGAAATCTGTGACTGCACCGGCGAGCGATCGGGTGCGGCGATCCCGACTTCGTCACTCGCACAACCTGATACGAGTAGAACGAAGGTCAGGATCGCCGTCCACAGCCAGCGGGTACTACGAGGTGGCATCGGAAGAGTTGCGGCGACGCAGGTAGAACGCTCCACCCGCTGCCGCTACTACGACCACGCCCACTCCGGCGAGAATCACCGGGGTGTTGGACGAGCTGTCCGATCCGCCCGACGCCTCGTTCGAGGAGTCGCCGAGTGCGAGATCGACCGGCGGCAGATCGCCGGCAACGCTGACGACACCGTTCTCGTCGGTGGTGAAGTAATCCGCGACGGTGAACGATCCGTCCTCGTTCTTGACGCCGACCAGCGAGACGCCGGTCTTGTCGACGACGACGGTGTTCTCGTCGACCTCGGTGACCGGAACATCTTCGCGGACAACACTTCCGAGGTTGATGGTCCAACTGAACTTCGGTCCGCTGGCGGCCAATTCGGCTGCTTCGGCCTTGAGGTCGGCCTCGGCCTTGGCCTTGGCGTCGGAGTTCGCCTTGGCTGTCGTCGCCTCGGCCTGTGCGGCGGTAAGCGCGGTTGCGGCGTCCGTGGCCTTGACCTTGGCAGCAGCGGCTGCGTCGGTCTTGGTCTGCAGATCGGCATCGGCTGCTGCTGCGGCAGCGTTGGCATCCGTCAGTGCCTGCGCGGCTTTGTCGGCCTCGGCCTGCAGGGCTGCGATGTCGGCGTCGGACGGCGCTTCGTCGAGTGCTGCCTGAGCGGCGGCTGCTGCCGCCGCCTTGGCGTCGGAATCGGTCTTGGCTGCGTCGGCCTTGTCGCGGGCCTCGGCTGCTGCCTGCTCCGATGCGGTGTCCTCGCCGGCGGCGGCCTCTGCTGCTGCTTCGAGGTTCTTGGCGTTCTGCTCGGCCATTGCCGCTACTGCTGCTGCGGTCTGCGCTTCGACGTGCAGTGCGAGTGACTTCGCTGCGGTGGCAGCTGCGGCCCTGGTTGCTGCGATGACCTTGGCGAGATTGAAGTTCTTGAACGACTCCTGCAGCGCCGCGACCGAGTCTTCGACTGCCTTGTTCGACGCATCGGCCTCGGCCTTGGCGGTTGCGGCCAGTTCGGCTTTTGCAGTGGCGTCGGCGCGAGCGGCCTCGGCTGCTGCTGTCGCTTCGGGGTCTCCCGAGACGGCGGCTGCTTCGAGGTCGGCGGCAATCTTCTCGGCTGCTGCGGCGTCGGCTGCGGCCTGATCGGCTGCGGCTTGGGCCTCGTCGGCCGTGGTCTTCAGCTCAGCGGCGTCGTTCTTGGCTGCGGTGACCGCGGCGCTCGCGGCCTGGCTGGCGACTCCGGCCTTCTTGGCTTCCGCGGCGGCGGCCTTTGCCTTGACGTCGGCTTCGGCGGCAGCAACCTCGGCCTTGGTGGCGTCGCTACTCGCGGCGGTGTCGGCGGCCTTGGCTGTGTCGAGGCGCACCTGAGCGGCGGCTGATGCTTCAGCGGCGAGCTTGCTGGCGGCTTCGGCGTCGGTGATCGCCTGCTTCTCGGCGTCGGACAGCTGCGGAATGATGTCGACGTTCACGGTCGCGGTGCCGTCGTCGTTGAACACGACG
Organism: Rhodococcus sp. 14-2483-1-1; assembly: GCF_002259335.1. Classification (NCBI taxonomy): domain Bacteria; kingdom Bacillati; phylum Actinomycetota; class Actinomycetes; order Mycobacteriales; family Nocardiaceae; genus Rhodococcus; species Rhodococcus sp. 14-2483-1-1. Next base: position 518,076 of record NZ_NPFX01000014.1, read on the forward strand.
CCACCGGTGATCTGCGGCATCGGGCGGATGTCCGACGGGGCCGCGGGAGCCGGCACGGCTGCGGCGGCAGCGGCGGCCGCCGCTGCATCCTCGGGGGTGACGGCCGGAGCGGGTGCTTGGATCTGCCCCTCGACCGAGGCTGTGCCCGATCCGTCGACGGTCGCACCCTCTTCGGCTGTGGGGGCTCCGGATTCGGTGCTGCCTTCGGTGGCCGGCTGCTCGACAGCGGGGCTTTCCGGCGTTGGAGTCTGCGCACTGGCAATTCCCGGTGCGGCGATGGAGAGGGACAGTGCCATGGCGGCCCCGGCAGCGGCGAGGCGCGCCTTCTTGGACCTGGCGATCGACTTCTGCGACATGAAGATTGTGGCCCTTCGGTCAGTGGCAGCATCGTGCTGCGCGCACCCGTCCTCCCACGCGGAACGAGTGTTGTTGGTGAGTCACACGAACAACCGTGATGGGGGAACCGTAAACCAACCGTCCGGTCCAGCAAACAGAAAAGGGCTTTACCAGTGGTTTGGTTATAAAAGTGTTACGGATGAGGCTCATGTGACGAAAGGGGCCGCAGATACGACGCGACGGCCGAGATCCGTGATCTCGACCGTCGCGAAAAGGCTTTCGGATGAACGTAATTCAGTCGCCGACCGTCACAGCCCGGGCCTCGTCGATGCTGTGAGGTGCAGGTTCGTGGTCGTCGACGTGAGCGAGCACCTTCCGTCCGGTGGCAAGGACGACGATCGCCAGCGCGGTGCACGCGGCACCCACCCAGAACGGCACGTGCACGTTGGACTCGCCCAGCTTGCCTGCCAGGTACGGCGCCGCTGCTCCACCGGTGAAGCGAACGAAGCTGTAGGCAGCCGATGCCGTCGACCGCTCGACCGGTGCCGAGATCATGACCGTCTCGGTGATCAGGGTGTTGTTGACGCCGAGAAACAACCCGGCCACGACGGTGCCCACGATCAGGACCGTCTTGTTCTCGGTGAACATCGCCATGACGGCCAGGTCGACGGCGAACAGCAGGAGCGCGAGCATCATCATGTTCAGCGTTCCGAAGGCCCGCTGCAGCTTCGGTGCGATGAACACCGACGCCACGGCCAGGCACAGGCCCCAGCCGAAGAAGATGAATCCGATCGAGTAGGTGCCCATGTCCAGCGGGAACGGCGTGTAGGCCAGCAAGGTGAAGAAGCCGTAGTTGTAGAGCAGAGCAGTGATCCCGACGGTCAACAATCCGCGGTGCCGAAGCGCACGAAACGGATCGAGGATCGACGTGGTGTGCGCGGGCTTGGGGGTGTCCGGGAGCATGACGATGAGCAGGATGAACGCGACGGCCATCAGGGCCGCGACGCCGAAGAACGGTCCACGCCAGCTGAATCCACCCAGGACACCGCCGACGAGGGGGCCGGTCGCGATGCCGATACCCAGCGCGGCCTCGTAGAGGATGATCGCGCGCGCGACTCCACCCGACGCGGCACCGACGATGGTCGACAGCGCCGTGGCGATGAAGAGCGCGTTGCCCAGTCCCCAGCCGGCGCGGAAGCCGATGATCTCGCCGACCGATCCGGACGTGCCGGCCAGCGCGGCAAAGACGACGATGATCGCCAGGCCCACCAGCAATGTCCGCTTCGGGCCGAAGCGGCTGGACACCACTCCGGTGATCAGCATGGCGACGCCGGTGACGAGCATGTAGCTGGTGAACAGCAGTGACACCTGGGACGGCGAGGCATCGAGTTGCTCACCGATGGGCTTGAGAATGGGATCGACGAGGCCGATGCCCATGAAGGCGATGACGCTGGCGAATGCGACTGCCCATACCGCGCGCGGCTGCTTCAGCAGGCTGTCGGGGGAGGTGCTGGTGGTCACGAAAGAGTTCCTCTCATTCCGTGATCGACGGGCTCGAGGATGCTGCGAAGCTCGCCCAAGCCGTCGGTCAGTTTCTGGATCTGTTCTGGGTCGAGGTCGGACAGGTAGGGGACCAGTCCGTCGACGAGGTGACGTCGACCGTCGGCGAGCCAACGGTGGCCGGCCTCGGTCATCTCGACTAGCACGGCGCGCGAGTCGTCGGGGTCGGATCGTCTGGTGACGAGGTCGGCGTTGCTCAGCTTGGCGAGCAACGCCGTCGCCGATGGTTGGGAGCATCGATCCAGCTCGGCGAAGGTGCTGATGCGCAGTGGCTGATACTCCTCGAGCAACGACAGGGCCCGCATCCATGCTCGCGGCCATTCGTCGCTGCCGAACCGGGCGGCCAGTCGGACGAAGCGCGACGAACTGGTGACCAGCTGCGAGAGGAGGTCCCGGATGTCTTCGTCGGAGTGGCTCACCGATTTATTGTTACATACACTAACTATCTATCGCAACGCGGGGCTGACCCCGGGGATAACGGGGGAGCCAGGGGGCGAGTCAGTGTCGGCTCAGGAGATCGGCGATGTCGCGATCCCACTCGGCATTACGCCGACCGTCGTACCGGAAGCACATCACGTGGTAGAAGCCGATGAGAACCACCGCGACCAGCACCCAGCTACCGACTGCGTTGAAGATGGATGCGGCGACGACGTCCGCCGACGTCAGTGGTCGCAAGCTCAGGTTGCCGCTGTTGTCGACCCAGATCTCGGTGGTGGTGCCCGCCGGAGAACCGGTGTCGACGCTGACGCGCCCGGTGTGCTCGACGCCCCGATAGACCCAGCGCGAGTCGACGGCAGTGGCAGCGGCGGCCCCGGACGAGCCGAACTCGGTCGAGGCAACGGACGTCGTCTCCGCGGTTGCCGTAGTGGTTGCGGTGACCTGGTGGATCGAGCTGCTCTGATTCTCGAGGCGTTGTTGCTGATCGGCGTGGGCGCTCAGCCCGAGCCACAGCGACACCGGAATCATGACGATCAGCAACGCGGTGACCCAGTGCTTGATGCGGGCCTGACGGACGTCGCAGTCCCGGAGCAACGGGTTGGGGTAGCCGGAGAAGTCGGTGTGTGCCGAGCGGGCCTGCCCGGTGAGTTTACGGCGCATGATGGTCCCCACTACTTCGAAATGATTCCGACCGACCTTTCCACGATGACGAGCCGACCTGCGAGTATCAAGCAGGAGGGGTCAGCGTCACATGTGATGTCCGTTGTGATGGGCTCGGTGAAAGGAGTGGAATGACTGTCGACCGGGTGCGTCGTGCCCGCGGTGCTGCTCTGGTTGCCGGGGCCGTGACGGTGGTCGGAGCCTGGACCGGCTCGACGCCGTTGCAACGCATCGCCAAGCCGCTGATCGTGCCTGCGCTGGCGACCGGGCTCGATCCGGCTCGCGATCGAGTGCTGTTGGCCGGTCTCGCCGCGGCGACGGCGGGTGATGTTCTGTTGATCGATCCCGACGACGATTCCGCGCTGGAATGGGGCGCGCGTGCATTCGCGGTGATGCAAGGAAGTTATGCGTGTCTGCTTCTTCGCCGGGGTGCACGACCGGCACCGATCGACGCGATTCCGAGGTACGCCGGATGGGCGGCCGCGGCGGTACTGCTGGCCCGACGGCAGCCGGCGGTGGCGTCGACCTTGTCGGCGTACGGAGCGGTGCTGGCGACCACGTCGACGCTCTCTGCCGTTTCCCCGGCGCGCGGCGGCGATCGACGGCTGATGATCGGCGGCGCGCTGTTCACCGCATCCGATGCGCTGATCGTGTTCCGGCGACTGTTCCTGTCCGAGGAACGTCATCGCAGGACGGCGGAGGCGATCATCCTGTCGACGTACGTAGCGGCGCAGGTGCTACTCGTCGAGGCTCTGCGGTCGGGGCAATAGCAGCACCCGTTCACGATGGGCCGGGTCGACGCGGACCGCGATCACCGTCCCCGGCTCGAACCGGGCGGTATCGGATTCTGGGATGCCGTAGACGATCTTGCCGAAGTAGCTGCTCGAGCCCGGCACGGTGAATTCCAGATCCAGCTCGGCCGTGTCGTGGTCGATCCGGCGGATGGCATCCACCGTCGCCCAGCCTTCGACGCCGTGTTCGATCAGTTCCTTCTGCTCGCGCGTCGGGCGGCCGGCGATCATCATCGCCAGTCCGAGAGCCGCGCCGAATCCGGCGACCAGGGCAGCGAGCTGATACGGAAGCGTTCCGGGCGGCGTTCGAGGGTTCAGCCAGCCGATCCAGATTGCCAGCACGACCGCGTACACGACCGTCACGACGACGACGGCACGCACGATTCTCGTGTTGTTCACTTCGACACTCCTGGGCCGCCTGCAGCGGTGCTTCGATATTCGACGATAGGGGGTTACCGGTAAGTAGGGTTACATGTACGGTGTTCGATGTGACTCGACCAACTGTCTTCATCTCAGGCGCGGCAGCAGGTATCGGCCGCGCAACTGCTCTCAAGTTCGCGGCCGGTGGCTACCTCGTCGGTGCGTACGACATCGACGAGACCGGCTTGGCATCACTCGGCAAGGAAGCTGCCTCGCTCAGCGGCCGTGTAGTTACCGGCGTCTTGGATGTAACCAACTCCGACCAGTGGGAAACCCGGTTGAAGGAGTTCGTCGGGGAGGGCGACGGTCGACTCGACATTCTGATCAACAACGCCGGAATCCTTGCCGCGGGTGCCTTCGAGGACATGCCGCTGTCGGTGCACCGTCGTCAGATCGACATCAACGTCAACGGGGTCATCTACGGCACCCTCGCGGCCTTTCCCTACCTCAAGGACACCCCAGGCGCGCAGGTCGTCAACCTGTGCTCCGCGTCGGCCATCTACGGTCAGCCCGAGTTGGTGACCTACGGTGCGTCCAAGTTCGCGGTGCGCGGCATCACCGAGGCGTTGGATCTCGAGTGGAGCAAGTACGACATCTCGGTCAAGGCCATGTGGCCGCTGTTCGTTCAGACGGCGATGACCCAGGGTGTCTCGACGGGCACAACCAGTTCGTTGGGAATCAAGCTCACAGTGAAAGACGTGTCCGACGCGATCTTCGCCGCGACCCGTCCGGTGAAGCGGCGGTTGCACAAGGTGCATTTCCCGGTCGGCTTGCCGTCCAAGGCGCTCTCGCTCGGGTCACGCTTCTCGCCCGCATGGCTCACTCGTGAGGTCAACCGGCGCCTGAGCCACACCTAGGACTTCTCACCGAACGATGCCGGCGGCACGCCGGTATCGTCGGTCTTTCGAGCAATCGGTGTCGAAAGGTGGGTCGGGGTTTTTTCATGCTGAGCACGTGTGGTTCGAGCAAGTTGGGTTCGAGCAGGGCCGAGAAAATTCGTTCGGTGCGAGGTTGGCTGGTCGGGATCGGGGCGGCCACGGCCCTCGTTCTCTCCGGTTGCAGCGGTGAGTCGGCCGCTCAGCCCCCACCGCCGACGTCGACCACAACGCCTGCCCCGACGACGACCGCGCCCACCACCACCGTCGCTCCGGTGACGACAACCGAGGTGCCGCTCCCTCCGCCTCCGCCGCCGGTCGAACCGCCGCCCACCGCCGAACCGCAGACGACGTACGCCGCCATCGGTGGTGCGTACTACTTCAGTTCTCCCGACGGTCTGTTCCAGTGCGGCATCGTGCCGTTGTCCAGCCGTACCGAGGCCGGGTGCCAGGGCACCACCAACCCGGTTCCGCCACGGCCTGACGACTGTATGATCAACTGGGGCAACGGAATTCGAGTCACCAACGAGGGTCCCGCGGCATTCATGTGCTCGGGCGGAGTGGTGTACACCTCGGGCGGGGAAACGATCGATCCACCGTTGGCTGTGGGCGCGACCATCGCGGAGGCCGGCTTCACCTGTACATCGGCCGAGAACGGCATCTCGTGCGTCGACGACGCAACCGGCCACGGATTCCGCATCGCACCGGACAGCAACGAAGTCCATTGAGCGGCGACAGCGCAACTCCGTCGGAGGACATCGGACCCACCGAGTGGGGCGACAACCCCAACGGCGTCGGCCCCTGGGCCGATTCCCACTCCGAACCGCCACCCGACGATCCGCGGTTGGATCCCGAGCTTCTCGCCGGTGGTGACCGTCGAAACGTCGTCGACGCCTACCGCTATTGGCGGCGCGAGGCCATCGTCGAAGACATCGACACTCGACGCCACTCGCTGCACGTCGCTATCGAGAACTTCACCAACGACGCGAACATCGGCACGGTGGTGCGTACTGCGAACGCCTTCGCCGCCCAGGCTGTGCACATCGTCGGGCGACGTCGATGGAATCGCCGCGGCGCCATGGTCACCGACCGCTACCAGCATCTCCATCACCACGATTCGGTGGAGGCGTTGATGGCGTTCGCCGCCGAGCAGGGCCTGGTGGTCGTCGCCGTCGACAACACCCCGGGATCGGTACCGATCGAGACGGCCGAGCTGCCGCGAGAGTGCCTGCTGCTGTTCGGCCAAGAGGGACCGGGCGTCACCGACGGAGCCCGCGAATCGTCGTCGATGACGGTATCGATCGCCCAGTTCGGCTCCACACGCAGCATCAATGCAGGTGTCGCCGCTGGGATCGCCATGCATGCATGGATTCGCCAGCATGCCGACCTCGACGCTGCCTGGTAACAGCGCGCTGATCCGGGGCGGGATGTAACGAATCAGCAACGGTAGTGGCAGGATCTTCGATATGCAGGAGTTGTGGTCGCAGCGTGCGGACGCTGCGGAGGGGGCCGTCGTCGCGCGGCACATGCGTCGGCTGTGGGGGCTGCCGGGCACGACGCTCGGAGTCGTCGCCTGGCCTCCGGTCCGCCGTGAGCGGCTGTTCCTGCGTTGGCACTACTGGTGGCAGGCCCATCTGCTCGACTGCGCGGTCGACGCCGCAGATCGCGAACTCACTCCCAAGCGCCGTCGCAGACTGAACAAGATCACCCGAGCGCATCGCACCCGCAACATCAGCGGATGGACCAACAGCTACTACGACGACATGGCCTGGCTCGGGCTGGCACTCGAACGCGCGCAGCGGCAGCACTTCGTCGGCAATCGCGGTGGCATTCAGCAGATCGAGATGGAGCTGTTCGACGCCTGGGCTCCGGCCGAGGGTGGCGGCATTCCGTGGCGCAAGAAGGACGACTTCTACAACGCCCCGGCCAACGGTCCGGCCGCGATCATGCTCGCGCGTACCGGTCGACTGTGGCGTGCCCAGGAGATGTCGGACTGGATGAATCGGACTCTGCGGGACCCGCGAACCGGCTTGATCATCGACGGAGTGCACTCCACTCGTGCGATCGTCGACGCGGGTGAACAGGCCGAGCTGGAACGTGCGATCTACAGCTACTGTCAGGGAGTTACGCTCGGCCTCGAGACCGAACTCGCGGTCCGACTCGGCGAGCCCCGGCATGCGAAGCGAGTCCACACACTGGTCGACGCCGTGGAGAATCACCTGACCCGCAACCTCGTCATCACCGGCGGCGGCGGGGGAGACGGCGGACTGTTCAACTCCATCCTGGCGCGTTACCTGGCCGTGGTCGCGGTGGAGCTCCCCGGAGACTCCGACGCCGACGATCGTGCCCGCGAACTCGCCGCGGCAATCGTGCTGCACTCGGCCGAGGCCGCGTGGGAAAACCGACTCGAAGTGGAAGACAACCCGCTGTTCGGAGCCGACTGGACCCGCGAAGCGCGATTCCCGGGCCAGGGACTGCACATCGCCACCTTCGCCGAAGGCACCGTCCGACCGTCCGACGTACCCGAGCGAGATCTGTCGGTCCAACTCGGCGGCTGGATGCTGATGGAAGCCGCCTACCGCGTCAGCGCAGCAGGTTTCTAGGGCCTACTCGACGACCTCTTCGACCTCGATGGTCTCCTCGGGCCGTGCCATTTCCTTGCGGTATTGCCAGATTCCCAAGCCGGTTCCGACCACCAGCAGCACGATCATGCTGATGAGAACCGCAGGCAGCAGCCACGGGATCTTCTCCAGGAACGACCCGAAGTAGAAACCGATCAGCAACAGCACCGGTGCCCAGATGATCGCGCCGAGGGTGCTGGCGATGGTGTAGCGGCGGTGATCCATCTTTGCCGCGCCTGCGACGAGCGGGCACAGCGTGCGCACCCAGGGGATCCATCGTGCGACCAGCACCGCCCAGAATCCGTGCTTCTCGAGCAGGAGATTCACCTTGTGCAGGTTCTTGGTGTTGAGGTATTTGCCGTTCTTGCGGGCCACCAGCGTCGAGCCGGTTCGGTGGCCGATCATGTACCCCACCTGATTACCGGCAATGGCGGCAACCATCGCACCGACCGACAGTGCCCAGATGTGACCGGTTCCCGACGCGTGCGTCGCCATGACGATTCCTGCTGTGATCAGCATCGAGTCCCCGGGGAGGAACAGGCCGATGATGACGGCGCATTCGATGAACACGAAAGTCATCACGACGACCCAGACGACGAGGGGGCCTGCCGTCTGCAGTGGGCCGAAGCTACCGGCTGCTTGCGTGGACACGTCCTGCAGCGCCGTTGCGCTCAGAGCGGTGGTAATCGAATGCACAGGCTCGATCACTTTCGGAAGATCACTATCAGGACTTGGTGTCCGGGGCGTCGGCTTCGATCGCGTCGGTTGCCTCGCCGAGCGGAGTCTTACGGGCCTTGATCATTCGCTTGCCGACCTCGATCACGATGGGCAGTACGGAGACGGCCACGATGATCAGGAAGATGATGTCGACGTGCTCGCGGATGAACGCGATCTGCCCGAGCAGGTACCCCAACACCGTCACGCCCGCGCCCCAGAGGATGCCGCCGACGACGTTGTAGGTCAGGAACAGCGAGTACTTCATGTGCGACGCACCGGCGACGACCGGCGCGAACGTCCGCACGATAGGAACGAAGCGCGCGAGGATGATGGTGATCGGACCGTGCTTCTCGAAGAACAGGTGCGACTCGTCGATGTATTTCTTCTTGAAGAATCGAGCGTCGTTGCTCTTGAAGAGAGCGGCACCGCCCTTGGTTCCGATGAGGAAGCCGACCTGGTCGCCGAGAATCGCCGCGATCGGAATGAGGATCACGAGCGTCCAGATCGATGCGAACGGCTCGATCTCGGTGGACTTCGACGCTGCGATCAATCCGGCCGTGAAGAGCAAGGAATCGCCGGGTAGCAGCGGGAACAGCAGGCCCGACTCGATGAACACCACCAGCAGGAGCCCGATGAGCACCCAGTGTCCGAAAGAGTTGAGCAGGTTCACCGGGTCGAGGAATCCGGGCAACAGGGCCAGATTGGTCGTCACCGATTCCGAGGCAGCTAGAAGACTCACCGCGCCCACACTACCGGCCGAAACTGGTAACTCCTGAACAGTCGGTGAGCGGGAGTGAAGCCTGCGGAATGACCGGGGTGATGCGGGTATGCACGACACCGAGCCCGGTAGTTGCCATACTGCACGGGACACAATCGAACTTTCAATGGAGGAATGACGCCGTGCCTATCGCAACTCCCGAGGTCTACGCCGAGATGCTGGGCCGGGCGAAGGAACACAAGTTCGCTTTTCCGGCAATCAACTGTGTGGGTTCCGAGTCCATCAACGCCGCTATCAAGGGCTTCGCCGACGCTGGTAGCGACGGCATCATCCAGTTCTCGACCGGTGGCGCCGAGTTCGGCTCCGGACTCGGTATCAAGGACATGGTCGTCGGTGCCGTGGCGCTCGCCGAGTTCGCACACGTGATCGCCGCCAAGTACGACGTCACCATCGCTCTGCACACCGACCACTGCCCCAAGGACAAGCTGGACACGTACGTGCGTCCGCTGATCGCGATCTCGCAGGAACGCGTCGACGCAGGCAAGAACCCGCTGTTCCAGTCGCACATGTGGGACGGCTCGGCCATCCCGATCGACGAGAACCTCGAGATCGCCAAGGATCTGCTCGCCCGCGCTGCAGCAGCGAACATCATTCTCGAGGTCGAGATCGGTGTCGTCGGCGGCGAGGAAGACGGCGTCGAGGCCGAGATCAACGACAAGCTATACACCTCGAACGAAGACTTCCTCAAGACCGTCGAGGCGCTCGGTGCAGGCGATGCGGGCTCGCGGTACCTGCTGGCGGCCACTTTCGGCAACGTGCACGGCGTGTACAAGCCGGGCAACGTCAAGCTCAAGCCTTCCGTGCTCGCCGACGGGCAGAAGGTCGCGACGGAGAAGCTCGGTCTGGCTTCGGGTTCCAAGCCGTTCGATTTCGTCTTCCACGGCGGATCGGGCTCGGCGAAGAGCGAGATCGAAGAGGCTCTCGAGTACGGCGTCGTGAAGATGAACGTCGACACCGACACCCAGTACGCGTTCAGCCGTCCCATCGCCGGACACTTCTTCTCCAACTACGACGGTGTGCTCAAGATCGACGGCGAGGTCGGCAACAAGAAGGCCTACGACCCGCGCAGCTACCTCAAGAAGGCCGAGGCCGGCATGACGGCCCGTGTCGTCGAGGCATGCAACGACCTCAAGTCCGCCGGTCGCAGCGTGAGTGCCGGCTAGCCGGCAGTGGCGTGGATAAGTGCCCCCTGGGGCACATAGGAGCGGAGCCTGCGGAGCGACCCGCAGGCTCCCTCGCGCCACTGCAGCGTCAGCTGCACACCTTCCACTGATCGCCTTCCAGGCTCAGGTCGAAGGTGCGCGGCGACCGATCGTTCGGATTGGCATCGGTGTGCGCGATCACCTGCGCGATCGCGGTGGTGGCGTCGGTGACCTGAATGGCGTCGATGCTGTCGACGGTCGGAATGCTGCCCTGCTCCAAGGAGACACGGTGGACGTCGGCGAACTCGGTGTCCGGGATATCGCGGTAGAAGGTCGCCAGATCCCCGCACGAGGTGCTGCGAAGCGTGGCCAGGTCACCGCTGGCCAGCGCCCTCGTGAACGATTCGACGGTCGACCGGATCTGCGCCTCCGGTGAGTTGTCCTCGCTCGTGCGGTCGATCAGCAGGTACGCCCCAGCGGCAACCACTGCGATCACGACCACCGCGGACACCAGTGCCGCCCACCACTTCTTGTGGCTCGGCTTCCTCGGCTCCGCCGGCGGCGGTCCGACGCGCTGGGGAACTGCTTGTTTGGCACCGGCACCGACCTGTTTGGCACCGACCTGCTGCGGCTCGATCTTGCGGGGCCCGACCGGTTGCGGCACCACTGCCGGTGCTTTCTTTTCTGCCGCAACAGCTTTCGAGGAACCAGCAGCGGTGTCTCGTGGCGGAATACGACGCGGTGCTGCGGTCGGTTTTGCGACAGGCTTGGCTGCCGGTACCTCGGCTGGATCAGTGGTGATCTTCTCGGTCGGAGTGTCGGCGGGCTCGTCGACCGGCTTCTTCTTGCCCAGATCGATTTTCTCGGTGGCGGCGTCGTTCTCGGTGGCGGCGTCGGCCTCGGAGGGTGCATTCTTCTTTTCGTCCGGCATGCGTTCTCCCTCGTTCACCGAATTCTTGCAAGAGCGGTATGTCTGAAATTTCGTCAGCTGGCAGCCTATCGACCGCATCTGCGGTCCGGCACGAGCGATGCGGGGGTGTTCGGACACGATTCGGTGACGTAGGGGCACAATGAGCGCCATGACTTCTTTCGGTGATCTGCTCGGACCCCAACCCACACTGTTGCCCGGCGACGACGAGGCCGAATCCGCACTGCTGAATCACGAGGCCCCCGAGACGGTCGCAGCTGCGCATCCGACCGCGTCCATCGCGTGGGCATATCTTGCCGAGGGCGCGCTCGAATCGGGTGCCACCATCACCGCCTACGCCTATGCGCGTACCGGATATCACCGAGGTCTGGACCAGTTGCGTCGTAATGGATGGAAGGGATTCGGGCCGGTCCCGTACAGCCATGAGCCCAACCGCGGATTCCTCCGATGCGTCGCAGTCCTCGCCAAAGCCGCCCGCGACATCAACGAGAACGACGAGTACGCCCGCTGCCTCGACCTCCTCGAAGACTGTGACCCCAAGGCAGCAGAAGCGCTCGGCCTGGGCTGATCGAGCCCGCGCCAGCCGCTCGCGGGGGCGCACCCGGCTGAAATCGGGCAGTGCTCGGCTGAAGTTGTCGCTGCTGCCCATCATTCAGTGCGCGTTGGCCGCAGGTGTGGCGTGGTTCGTCGCGACGGACATCGTCGGTCACGAGAGTCCGTTCTTCGCGCCGATCGCCGCTGTCGTCTCGCTGGGCGTCTCGCTCGGCGCTCGCCTGCGCCGATCGGCGGAGCTCGTCGTCGGAGTGACGGTGGGAATCGGCATCGGCGATCTGTTGATCTCGCTGATCGGGAGCGGGCCGTGGCAGATCGCGTTGGTGGTCGTGTTGGCGATGTCGGCCGCGGTGTTCCTCGACGGTGGTCCGATCATCGCGATGCAGGCCGGGTCGTCCGCCGTGCTGGTGGCGACCCTGATCCCGCCGGGCAACATGGGTGGCCCCAACCGCATGGTCGACGCGTTGGTCGGCGGTTTGGTCGGTATCGCGATCGTGGCGTTGATTCCGACGCATCCGGTCTGGCGGGCCCGCAAGGATGCCGCGAACGTCCTGGCTACGGCTGCAAGTGTGTTGCAGAAGGTGGCCGACGGTTTGGTGGCGAACGATCCCAAACCGATCGAGGAGGCGCTGCGTAAGGCGCGTGCAACGCAGTCGGGTATCGACGCGCTCCGAACCGACCTCAAGGGCGGCCGGGAAATTGCCCGGATCTCGCCGATGTACTGGAATCACCGCAATCGTCTGGCCGCGCTCGCGGCGACGGCCGATCCCATCGACAATGCCGTCCGCAACATTCGGGTGCTCGCTCGGCGGTCGCTGACACTGGTGCGAGACGACGAGATTCTCGATCCACGTGTCGTCGACGAGGTGGAGAAGCTGGCGCACGCGGTGGAAGTTCTACGCCAGATGATTCTGGCCGATCCGGGACAGAAGCCGGATGCGGCGGAGGCTGCGCGGGTGTTGCGTTCGGTTGCGGCCGGTGCCAAACCGGAGTTGATCTCGAATGCCGGTCTGTCGGCAACGGTGGTGCTGGCGCAGTTGCGGTCGATCATCGTCGACTTGCTGCAGGTCGCCGGGCTCAAGCGCATTTCTGCGTTGGCGACGCTTCCGCCGACGGTGAAGCATCCGCACGTCCCGCCGGAGTTGTGAACCGGAGCCTGTAGGCCGCACGGCACCATTGCATATATGCGTATGTACGCATATGGTGACTGCCGGAAGCAGATGCAGGCACGCAAGGGGGAGTCATGGGCGCCGGTCACGGGCACAGTCACGGTGTGGGCGGTCATTCGCCCGCAGGGCCACCCAAGTCCCGCGTACGCAAGATGGTTGTCGCTCTCGCCATTCTGGTGGTGTTCCTCGTAGTCGAGGCAACCGTGGCGCTGGCGATCGGCTCGCTCGGACTGCTCGCCGACGCCGGCCACATGCTGACCGACGTACTCGGTATGTCCATGGGTTTGATTGCACTTCTGTTGGCACGTAAGGGAAGCGCTGCCGCGGCACGAACTTTCGGTTGGCACCGCGCTGAGGTGTTGACCGCCATCGCCAATGCTGTTCTGCTGCTGGGTGTTGCGGCCTTCATCATGTACGAGGCAGTATCGCGGATCGGTGACGCTCCCGAAATCCCGGGCCTACCACTCATTCTCACTGCGGCCGCCGGTCTCGGGGCCAACATCGTTGTCATGCTGCTCATTCGCGGAGACGCCAAGGACTCGCTCGCAGTCCGCGGCGCATACATGGAGGTCCTGGCCGATGCGGTCGGCAGTGTGGGGGTGCTCGTCGGCGGTGTGCTGATGCTGCTGTTCCAGTGGACCTGGGTGGACATCGTCGTGGGTGTGTTGATTTCCCTGTGGGTGATCCCGCGAGCGATCAAGCTGGCCGGCTCTGCGCTACGCATTCTCACCCAGGCCAGTCCGGCGGACGTCGACGTGGACGCGTTGACCGGGGACCTGAGCGCACTTCCCGGAGTGACCGGGGTGCACGACCTGCACGTGTGGACGCTCACCACCGGAATGGATGTGGCCACAGTGCATCTCGAGTGCGAGGGTTCGTCGTCGATGGTGCTCGATCGTGCCAAGTCGTTGTTGTCCACCTACGGACTCGACCACGCCACGGTGCAGGTCGAGCCGGCGGCACACGGACGAACGTGCAAGGAAGAGATCACCTGGTGACGGTGCGAACCTCGCTGCCCGGACGCCAGACGTCGATCTGCATGTGATCGTCCACCAGGGACGTCAGCACGACCTCGGTGATGTCGAGGTCGAACACGTGGTACGGCACCAGTTCGCCCGGCGCGGCGTCGAATATCGGTTGCAGCACAGCGGGATCGGTGATCTCTACGGCCACTCCGCCGATCTTCGCATCACCGCCCTCCATGGAATGGTGCCCCGGATTGCTGTGCAGCGCGAACCGTCCGTCGCGTTGGAGGTCCCGCGCCTTGACCGCACCGAGCATCGACCCGAGGCGCACTACGCCGCTCGCGTCGAATTCCACCTCGGTTCCGCTCACGCGCGGTGAGCCGTCTGCTCGTAGCGTCGCAAGAACATGGTGCTTGTGAGCGGTGAATCTGGCCCGCACCGCCGAGGCCAGGTTCGGTGCTGCTGTCGAGAACTCGTTCCACGTCGTCATGGTGACGAGTATTCGCCACTATTACTGACACCTTGTGTCAGTAATATCGAGACATGCGTTCCGCGCGGTTGCTCCGCATCATGCTGCTGCTCCAGCAGGGGCGAACGGCGACTGCACAGTCCCTGGCGGACCAGGTCGAGGTATCCGTCCGAACCATCTACCGCGACATCGGCGCACTCGGTGCGGCCGGAGTGCCTTTGTGGACCGAAACCGGCCCCGGCGGCGGCATCCGGCTGCTCGACGGGTGGCAGTCCGCACTGACCGGTATGACCGGGACCGAAACGTCGGCGCTGATGCTTCTCGGGATGCCCTCGATCGCTGCCGACCTGGGTCTGTCCGATGTCACCGCTGCGGCCGAGAGCAAGCTTCTCGGCGCATTGCCGGTTCCGTTGCGGGCGAGCGCGCAACTGTGGCGTGACCGCGTGCACGTGGACGTCCCCGGGTGGTTCACCGTGCCCGCCGCGAACGATGTCGTGCCGGTGCTGGCTCGTGCTGTGCTCGGTGGTCGGGAGATCGAGATGGCTTACCGCGGTGCGAGACGGGTCGTCGGGCCGCTCGGTCTCGTGGTGAAGGCGTCGGTCTGGTACCTGGTGGCCACGCGTGGCGAGCGCGTCCTGTCGTTTCGGGTCGACCGGATCGGCAGCGTCACGGAGTCGAAAACTCCGGTCGTTCGGCCCGAGGGATTCGACCTCGCGCAGTGGTGGAACGCGTCGATGGCGGAGTTCGATCGGTCGCTGCTGACGTATGCATGTCGTGTGCGTCTGTCCGACTCCGCAATTCGCGCTCTGCCCCGGGTGATCGGTGCCACGGCGATGCCGGCGACTGCGCCGCCCGACGACGACGGCTGGACCACCGTGGACCTGATGCTCGAGAGCGAGGAGGTGGCGCTCGGACAGCTGATCGCGCTCGGTGGGGGAGTCCGGGTGCTCGAGCCGACCTCTCTGCGTATATCTCTGCGCGACCTCGCGTCGAACATCGCACTCGACAACGGTTGAGCTACACCCAGAATCGCATCAGGTAGTTGCCGTTACCGGCGAAGAACTCGGGAACACCGGACAGCCCGAACAGGGTGTAGATCGCTCCGAAGAATGCAGAGTTGACTGCGGGCACGAACAGCAAGGCCACGAGTACGAGCAGACCGTACGTCTTGAACTGCGCCAGCGATGCCCTCGTCGCGGGTGAGAGCGAGGGCTCCAGCGCGGCGTATCCGTCGAGTCCCGGTACCGGAATCAGGTTGAGGATGGTGGCCATGATCTGCAAGAACGCCAGGAAGCTGAGCCCGTACCAGAACGCGGGGTGAGTGCCGTCCGTGCCGAACAGTCTGATGACGACCAGAAGTGCTACGGCGACAACGGCATTGGCGAACGGGCCGGCCAGGGCGATGCGCCGTTGCGTCGACGCCGAGAACTGGCCGGTGCGCAGGTACACGGCGCCGCCCGGCAGTCCGATTCCGCCGATCGCGATGAACACCACCGGCAGGATGATCGAGAGCAACGGGTGGGTGTACCTCAGCGGGTTGAGCGTCAGGTAGCCGCGGAGTTCGACTTCGCGATCGCCGGCGCGAAATGCGGTGAAGGCGTGACCGAACTCGTGCAGGCAGACCGAGGCGATCCAGCCGGCAAGGACCAGAACGAATACCCCGAGCCGCGCCGTGAACGACGTGACGTCCTCGGCCGTCCAGGCCAGCGCGCCGCCCACTCCTGCGACAGCCAGAACGGCGACGAACACCGGGCTCGGCAGAACGGGACTGCGCCGCAGCGGAACGGTCATCGGATCAGTGGGACGGTCATCGGACCAGCAACCACTCCTGATCGTGGCGGTAGAACGTGGATCTCTTCACCGTTCTGTCGCCGGCGATGCCGTCGCGCAGCAGTTGAGCTGCGGGGGAGCCGAGTTGCATTGCCCGCCCGCTCACCCAGCGGCGGGGCAGCAGACGTCGACGGCCGATGACTCGCGCGCGCAGGCCCGGCAGCTCCGGTGTGGGTGCCACCTCGACGCCGGGTACGACGCCGGAGAACAGGCGAGTGTCGTCGACGTACGCCTCGCCCTCGAGTTCTGCTCCGTCGGCACCGCCGAGGAGCGCCCGACCGACGACGGCTTTGCCTGCGTCGTCGCGAATCAGGGGTGTGCTCGACGCCGTCCCCGTGAGCGCCACTTTGGCGGCGCGCGATCCGGTACCGAGCTTGTAGATGTGGGCTGCGTTGGTCGCGGTCTCCGGTACGAAGGCGACTTCGACGTGCAGGCGGTCGGTACGCATCAGTCGGGTCAGTACTGCGGCCAGGGAGGCGTCGTCGCCCAGGACGATGATGCGGGGTGCGGGAGCGGACTCGATGTCGGAGAAGAGCGCGCTGCAGTCGTCGTCGGTCGGTACGGCATCGGCGCTACGCAGCGGGACGTCGGTCAGCGCGATCGGCAGCAGCGGACTTCCGCAGTGCAGAACGAACGGTGTCACGGCGCTCCTCGGTCTTCGGTCGAACCTCGTCACGACCATAGTGCCCTCGTTTCGGTTCCACCGTAGCGGCATGCGGGCCAGCTCACCGGCTCGGCTAGACTGTTCTCCCGGCCACTGTCGCGCCTGCGACAAATGGTGACTGCTGCATTCGTTCGAGCAAATCTGCAGCACGTCCTCGCACGAAAGCAACGTAGGAGAGCACATGCCGGCGATAGTCCTGATCGGCGCCCAGTGGGGCGACGAGGGCAAAGGCAAAGCCACCGACCTTTTCGGCGAACGCCTCCAGTGGGTCGTTCGTTACCAGGGCGGAAACAACGCCGGGCACACCGTTGTGCTTCCGAACGGCGACAAGTTCGCGCTACATCTGATCCCGTCGGGAATCCTCACGCCGGGCGTGAAGAACGTCATCGGCAACGGCGTCGTCGTCGATCCCGGTGTGTTGCTGACCGAGCTCGACGGGCTGGAAAAGCGCGACGTCGACACCTCGAACCTGCTGCTCAGCGCCGATGCGCACCTGATCATGCCGTACCACGTGGCCATCGACAAGGTGACCGAGCGTTTCCTCGGTGCCAAGAAGATCGGTACCACCGGACGCGGTATCGGGCCCTGCTACCAGGACAAGATCGCCCGCGTCGGAGTCCGAGCGGCCGATGTGCTCGACGAGAAAATTCTGACCCAGAAGGTCGAGGCCGCACTCGAATTCAAGAACCAGGTGCTCTCGAAGATCTACAACCGGCGGGCGTTGGATTCGCAGCAGGTTGTCGACGAGGTGCTCGAGCAGGCAGAGGGCTTCAAGCACCGCATCACCGACACCAGGCTGCAGCTGAACCTGGCGCTCGAGCGCGGCGAGACCATTTTGCTCGAAGGCTCGCAGGGCACGCTGCTCGACGTCGATCACGGCACGTACCCCTACGTCACGTCCTCGAATCCGACGGCGGGAGGCGCATCGGTCGGCTCCGGCATCGGCCCCAACAAGATCGGGACCGTGCTCGGCATCCTGAAGGCCTATACGACGCGTGTCGGCTCGGGTCCGTTCCCGACGGAGTTGTTCGACAACCACGGCGAGTACCTGGCCAAGCAGGGCGGCGAGGTGGGCGTCACCACCGGTCGCGCCAGGCGCACCGGTTGGTTCGATGCCGTCATCGCGCGATACGCCACCCGCGTCAACGGCATCACCGACTACTTCCTGACCAAGCTCGATGTGCTGTCCAGCCTGGACACGGTGCCGATCTGCGTTGCGTACGACGTGGACGGTGTGCGGCACGACGAAATGCCGATGACGCAGACCGGCTTCCATCACGCGAAGCCGATCTACGAAGAGATGCCGGGTTGGTGGGAAGACATCTCCGGTGCCCGTACGTTCGAGGAACTGCCGATCAACGCGCAGAACTACGTCCTGCGTCTCGAGGAGCTGTCGGGTGCGTACATGTCGTGCATCGGCGTCGGACCGGGTCGCGACGAAACCATCGTTCGCCGGGACATTCTGCGGTAGACATTTCGGTGAAATGACAGGCCCCGAGGCGCAATGCCTCGGGGCCTTCTTCTTTCCCGATCGCACTCCAATAGCGCGAATTCACATATATGTCGAAATTGGAGGGCGCCGCCACTCGTCGGCGTGGATAATTGCGACCAGGTTGGGCGACGGAAGGTCGGGCGATGACTGAAAATTACAACGGATTGGAAGTTTTCAGCTACCAATTCGATCGGTTCGCTTACGAACATCCCTGGATCGGCGCGCAGACCGGTGAATTCATGCTCGGGCCCGAAGGCGGGGGAATGCTCGATTTCACGCACGCCACCGTGTTCGCGCTACCCGAAGGTGGCGCGCACGAGGTGCACGGTCCCATTCTGGACTGGTACCTGGGACATGGGGGACCCTATGGCGCACTTGGCTATCCGATCAGCAACGAGCGCCCGACACCCACCGGTTCAGGTAGATACAACCTTTTTCAGCGTGGAGCCATCGGCTGGTTGCCGGAAGTGGGTGCGTTCACCATCGGTGGTCGATCGGATGAATCGGACGTCAGCCCCGGGCCGGACGCTGTATTGGTATCGGCAGTCGACGGCCCTCTTTCTTCGCTGGAAGTTTCTGCCTGAAAACTATTCCTCTTCCCTGTTTCACGCCTCTTATCCGATCGTGGAGTCCGAATTACGACCGCGGTAATTCAGAACAATGTCGGCTCGTCGAACCCCGGTACTCCCTCGATGCCGAGAATTCGTTGTTTGGTGTTCGCTCCGCCCGGTGCCGAGAAGCCTCCGACTTCCGTGCCCGCGCCGAGTACTCGATGGCACGGAACGATGATCGGCACGGGATTGCGGCCGAGTGCTCCGCCTACCGCTTGGGCCGCACCGGGATGGCCGAGTCGGCGGGCTATGTCGCCGTAGGTGAGGGTCGAGCCCCGGGGAATTTCGCTGCACACGGTGTATACCGTGGCGTCGAACTCGGAGACGTCGAGAACCAGCGGAATCGGCCTCATATCGACGTTACGTCCGCCCAGCAGGCCGACAATACGGTCGATCGCATCGGCGGCGAGTGCATCTACCTGCCCGTGCGCCGCGCCGAAGCCGGCCAGGTAATCCTCCATTGCCTCGTCCGACGGTTCGGGCAACGCAACGGCGACTACTCCGTCCTCGGTCCACGCGATACCGCAGCGTCCGATGGCGGTGTCGAAGAGCGTGCTGCTCGGCATGGATCCAGTATCCACCCGTTGCCTTGGAGCAGTCCAGTTGATCGGTGAATGGACTTGAATGTTCGATACCAGTGCGCGAATACTGGGGAGCATGGCCTCGAGAGTTCTCAATGCAACGTCACTGGCCCGCGATCTCGGTAGCTGGCGCGCCGACGCCTCCGCAGATGGATCCGGCAAGCGCAAGGCCTCGCGTCCGACGTATCGCGCGTTGGCAGACGGCGTGCGTCTGCTGATTCACGACGGCCGGATTCCGCTCGGCGTAGGGCTGCCGAGCGAGCGCGATCTGTCTGCTGCTCTCGACCTGAGTCGCACGACGATCACCTCCTCGTACTCGGTGCTGCGTGACGAGGGATATCTGATCAGCAAGCAGGGCTCACGCAGTACGGTCGCTCTGCCTTCCGCCCCCAGCCCGAACGGGCTGCTTATTCAGTCGACGTCACCGTCGGGTCCGGTGGTGGACATGTCGCACGCGGCGATGTCGGCCGCGGACGGCACCATGACGGCCGCGTACGAGTCTGCGCTGCAGGCACTTCCGGCGTACCTGCCGACGCACGGTATGGAGCCCATCGGTCTCGCGCTGCTGCGGGAGGCGATCGCGCAGCGCTTCGTCGAACGTGGACTGCCGACAACCGCGGACCAGATCATGGTCACCTCCGGTGCGCAGCAGGCAGTTCGGCTTCTGCTGGGCACATTGACCTCGCCCGGCGATCGCGTCCTGATCGATCACCCCACGTATCCCAATGCTCTCGAGGCCATCAGGCGAGTCGGCGCGCGGCCCGTGCCGGTACCGGTGCGCCCCGCGGACGGCGATTGGGATCTCGACGGAATCCGCAGCGCTGCTAGACAAACGGCAGCCAAGGTCGCCTATCTGATTCCGGACTTCCACAACCCGACCGGGCAGGTGCTCAGTGCCGAGGGGAGGGCCGAACTCGCGCGCATCACCCGTGACACCCGAATGACGCTCATCGTCGACGAGACCATGGTCGACCTGTGGCTCGACGCGCCGCCGCCGCCGCCGGTCGCATCGTTCGGGCGAGTCTCCGGTTCCGATATCGTCACGATCGGTTCGGCGTCCAAGTCGTTCTGGGGTGGCCTGCGCATCGGGTGGATCAGGGCACACCCGTCGCTGGTCTCTCAGCTCGCGGGTTCGCGGGCAGCACACGACCTGGGTACGTCGATCATGGACCAGTTGGCGTCGTCGTTTCTGCTCCAGGACGCGGAACCGGCCCTGGATCTGCGTCGATCCCAACTGCGTGAGCGTCGGGACATTCTCGAAGATGCTCTGGCCGAACATGTTCCGGACTGGCGCTATCGCCGTTCCGAGGGTGGCATGTCGCTGTGGTTGCAGCTGCCCGCTCCGGTATCGAGTGCGTTGGCCGCCACGGCTCCCGCATTCGGAGCAGTGTTGGCAGCGGGACCGCGATTCGGCGTGGAGGGTGCCTTCGAGCGTTACCTCAGGCTGCCGTACACCCGTGAGCCGCAAGAACTTCGGGCCGCTGTTGCGGCGACGGCCGCGGCATATCGAGCCTTGGCCCCGAGTGCCGAAGCGGAGCAGCCGGCCCTGGTGTTCTGAGCGGAACAAACAGCTACACCCAGACCGACGCGATGTCGGTAGCGGCGGCGGGCGGTGGCGTCGGGACTCCGTTCTCGGTGCGGGAGAACCGCGGTGCCGGACGGTGTTGCGTGACGCCGCCGACGTCGATGAGCGAGTCTCGATCCTTCATGTGCGGGTGGTTCGGGGCCTCGGCGAAGGTGAGGACCGGCGACACGCACGCGTCGGTGCCGTCGAAGATCGTGGCCCATTCGTCGCGGGTCTTGGTCAGGAATGTCGAGGTGAATTTCTCGCGCAATTCCGGCCAGCGCGACTTGTCCATCTGCGACGGTAGGTCCGCATCGGAGAGGCCGAGTCCGGTGAGCAGCTGAGCGTAGAACTGTGGCTCGAGTGAGCCGACTGCCATGTACTGGCCGTCGGAGGTCTCGTAGGTGTCGTAGAACGGTGCGCCGGTATCGAGAAGGTTGGTGCCGCGGTCGTCGCTCCAGGCTCCGACTCCGCGCCACGACCAGATCATGTGCGAGAGTGCGGCGGTGCCGTCGACCATGGCCGCGTCCACCACCTGGCCCTGCCCGGAGTTCTGTCGCTCGTAGAGCGCCGCCATGATGCCGAAGACGAGGAACATCGAGCCGCCGCCGAAGTCGCCGACCATGTTCAGCGGCGGCACCGGGCGTTCGCCCGCACGGCCGATCGCGTTGAGCACCCCGGTGACGGAGATGTAGTTGATGTCGTGGCCCGCGGTCTGGGCCCAGGGGCCTTCCTGGCCCCAGCCGGTCATGCGGCCGTAGACCAGGCGCGGGTTGCGGGCCAGGGCGTCGTCGGGTCCAAGGCCGAGTCGCTCGGTGACACCGGGGCGGAATCCCTCGATCAGCACGTCGGCGCGCTCGACGAGGCCGAGGACCTTCTCGATGTCGGCGGGGTCCTTGAGGTTCGCCTCGACGATGGTGCGGCTGCGCAGCTGGTGGTCGTGGGGAGACACTTGTCCGGCGCGTTGCACGCGCACGACGTCTGCGCCGAGGTCTGCCAGCAGCAGTGCCGCGTGCGGGCCGGGCCCGATCCCTGCGAGTTCGACGACGCGGAGCCCTGCGAGCGGTCCACCAGTGTTCGACACGTTGATTGCCTCGTTCCGACGTTGTGCGCTGCGATTGTGCATGGAGACTAACTTGTACTAGGTCGTCCAAGTAATGTGGGTGTGGATAATAGGGCTGTGACTGCCCCAGATCCCGTCCGCATCGGTACTCCACTGACTCCCGGCGCGACCCGGGTCATGCTGCTCGGCTCAGGTGAGCTGGGCAAAGAAGTCATCATCGCGTTCCAACGCCTCGGTGTCGAGGTGATCGCCGTCGATCGCTACGACAATGCTCCCGGCCATCAGGTGGCCCACCACGCATTCACCATCGATATGAGCGACCCGGAAGAGCTTCTGGCACTGATCGATTCGCAGCAGCCGGACTTCGTGGTTCCGGAGATCGAGGCCATTGCCACCGACGCCCTCGCCGAGGTGGAAGCCCGAGGCCGAAGCGTGGTGATTCCCACGGCTCGGGCGACGCAGTTGACGATGAACCGCGAGGGCATCAGGCGATTGGCAGCCGAGGAACTCGGGCTGCCGACCTCGCCCTACGCTTTCGCCGATTCGCTGGACGACGTTCGACAAGCATTGTCCACCATAGGTTTTCCGGCCGTCATCAAGCCGGTCATGTCGTCGTCGGGCAAGGGTCAGTCCGTTGTTCGCAGTGACGCCGATGTCGAGGCGGCCTGGGAGTACGCCCTGAAGGGTGGTCGCGTCGACCTCGGCCGCGTCATCGTCGAGGGATTTGTCGACTTCGATTACGAGATAACACTTCTCACCGTGCGAGCCGTCGACGGAACTTTCTTCTGCGAGCCTGTCGGCCACCTGCAGGAATCCGGCGACTACATCGAATCCTGGCAGCCGCAGCCGATGTCCGACGCGGCCCTCGCCGGTGCCCGCGACGTCGCCGAGCGCATCACGACGGCGCTCGGTGGGCGCGGGCTGTTCGGAGTCGAGTTGTTCGTTCAGGGCGACACCGTGTACTTCTCCGAGGTCAGCCCCAGGCCGCACGATACGGGTCTGGTAACGCTTCGGACGCAACGGTTCTCGGAGTTCGAGCTGCATGCCCGCGCCGTGCTCGGTTTGCCGATCGACACGACGCTGCTCTCGCCCGGCGCGTCGGCCGTGATCTACGGCGGTGTCGATTCGGACGGCATTTCCTTCGAAGGCGTCGCCGATGCGTTGGCGGTTCCCGAGACCGACCTGCGCCTGTTCGGTAAGCCGACGAGTTTCGTCCGGCGCCGGATGGGTGTCGCGGTGTCGACCGCGTCGGACATCGAGACGGCGCGGAGCCGGGCCCGCGAGGCGGCAGGCAAGGTTCGTCCTGTCGTCTGACCCGGCACAGGGCACACTGAGCTCATGAGCACGCTCGGAGAAGTCCTGGTCGGCCTGGTGATTCTGGTCGGCCTCGTCGGCATCGTCGTCCCGATTCTGCCCGGCACCATCTTGATCTTCGCGGCGGTCGCGGTGTGGGCGTGGCTCACCGGCGGTGCGGCCGCGTGGACGGTGTTCGCGATCGTGACGGTATTGCTGGTGCTGAGCGGCGTCGTGAAATACACCTGGCCGGGCCGTCGTATGCGGGAGGCGGGCGTGCCGATGCGGTCGTTGATGGTCGGCGGCCTGCTCGGCATAATCGGATTTTTCGTCATCCCCGTCGTCGGGCTCTTCATCGGTTTCATCGCAGGCGTCTACGTGGCCGAAGTGCCCAGGCACCGAAACCATTCCGAGGCCAGGCGATCGACGGTGCACGCCACCGAGGCCGCGGGGTTGTCGATCCTGGTGGAACTGTTCGGCGCGCTGCTCGCCTCAGCGGTGTGGCTCGGGGGAGCAGTACTCGTCTGAGGGCCTAGGGGACCCGATACCAAGCCCGGGCATTACCGTCGAGCACGGCGGGTAGGTCGCCGCCGACAGCATGGGTGATGATGTCGATGTCGTTCTCCGAGAACGGGCGTGGGGCACGGGTGCCCGGCAGATCGGTGCCGAACATCAACGCCGCGGGGTTGACTCGATGGATCTGCTGGAGTGTGTCGGCGATGTCGAGATCCACTCGGCCGAATCCCGTTGCCTTGACGCGTACTCCGCGGTCGACGAGATTCAAAAGGTACGGCAGACCCTGGGTCGACAGCCCCAGGTGGTCGATGCTCACGGCCGGTAGCTTCGCGA
Source organism: Rhodococcus sp. 14-2483-1-1 (assembly GCF_002259335.1). Classification (NCBI taxonomy): domain Bacteria; kingdom Bacillati; phylum Actinomycetota; class Actinomycetes; order Mycobacteriales; family Nocardiaceae; genus Rhodococcus; species Rhodococcus sp. 14-2483-1-1. The sequence goes on from NZ_NPFX01000014.1 coordinate 542,444, forward strand.
GAATGGGTTCGAGCGAGAGCAGCAGGGACGCGTCGACGTACAGCTCGGCGTGCCATCCGACCAGTTCGTGCACACGACGTGCCTGGGTGGTGAGCATCTCGACATCCGTCTCGCCGCGTTTGAGGTTGAACCGCATACCGCGCACGCCCGCCTCGTCGAGCGCGACGATGTCCTCGTCGGAGCAGTCCGGATCGATCTGGGTGACGCCCACCCAGCCGCGCCCGAGAGTCTCCAGAGCGGCCAGCAGGTAGCTCTGGTCGGTGCCCTGAAACGATCCCGAGATCACCGCACCGCCGGTGATGCCGAGCCCGTCCACGTCGTACAGATAATTCGAGACGGTGTAGGGATCGGGCAAGAATCCGTGGTTCTCGATCAGCGGAAAACGGGGGTCGATGATGTGCAAGTGGGCGTCGAACACGGGTCTCAGCATGCCAGCTCGCTGATTCGCCGTCGCGGCCCGGTGTCGCGGTGTTTGAATGCGAAACATGAAACCGGAGACCACTGTCGTTCTCGACGGCTACACCTATTTCGAATGTCCGCGCTGGCACGAAGGGAGGATCTGGGTATCGGACTTCTATTCGCATCGCGTCGTCTCTGCCCTCGAGGACGGATCCGACGTGCGAGTCGAAGCCGAGGTGCCCAATCAGCCGTCGGGCCTGGGGTGGTTGCCCGACGGCCGACTGCTGATCGTGTCGATGCGCGACTACAAACTGCTGCTGCGCGAGCACGACGGTTCGCTGACCGTCCACGCCGACCTGTCGACGTACGTGACGGCAAACCTCAACGACATGCTCGTGGACGCCCAGGGCCGCGCCTACATCGGGAATTTCGGGTTCGACCTGATGAACTTCGCTCCCGTCGAGACGGCCGATCTGATTCGCGTCGACCCGGACGGTTCTGCACACGTCGTGGCATCGGATCTGTACTTCCCCAACGGGATGGCGTTCACGGGTTCGGGTGAACTGCTGGTCGACGAGACGGTCGGCAACCGGGTGAGTGCGTTCGACATCGCCGAGGACGGTTCACTGGGGGAGCGGCGTGACTGGGCGACGTTCGGTGAGCTGCCGTCGTCGACGGACATGGCGACGGCTCTGGGCGAGGTGAAAGTGGCTGCCGACGGATGTTGCATCGACACCGACGGCACGATGTGGATCGCCGATGCGTTGGGTCAGCGGGTGCTGCACGTCGCGCAGGGTGGAGAGGTACTCGATCAGCTCGATTTCGATCTCGGAGTATTCGCCTGCGGCCTCGGCGGATCCGACGGCCGCACGCTGTTCGTCTGCGCTGCACCGGATTTCAACGAGCATCAGCGCAAGATCGAGACGGAGGGAAAGCTGCTGGCGGTTCGGGTGTAGAGCGCTTCGCGCAGTGGTGTGGTCATGTGCCGCAGAGGGCACACGGGAGTGGAGCCTGCGGAACGACCCGCAGGCGCAACCACACCACTGCCGCAGGCACTCAGGCCTTGTCGGGCTCGGAGGCCTTCAGCATGTCCTCACGCTCGACGACCTTCACGCGCTCGCGGCCCTCGGGCTCACCGAGTGAACGCTCGTGGGCGTCGAGGCGGTACCAGCCGTCCCAGGTGGTGAAGGGCACCTGCTTGCCTTCGAGGAACGACGTGACGGCATCGAGATCCGGCTCGGCCGCACCGGCGAAGTTCGGCGCATCCTCGAGCAGGTTCGCGACGGTTTCGTTGGCGTCGCCCTTGGTGTGACCGATGAGGCCGACGGGTCCGCGCTTGATCCAGCCCGTGACGTACGTGGCGGGGACGGGAGTGGTGGAGTGCGGTGACTCGACGACGCGTCCGGCCTCGTTGGGGATGGTGCCTGCCTGCTCGTCGAACGGGAGCTGGCTGATGTTCTGGCTGAGGTAGCCGACGGCGCGGTAGACGGCTTGGACATCCCAGTCGTTGTACTTGCCGGTGCCCTTGACGTTGCCGGTGCCGTCGAGTTCGGTGCGTTCGGTACGCAGTCCGACGACCTTGCCGTCTTCACCGAGTACCTCGCTGGGCGACTCGAAGAAGTGCAGGAACAGCTTGTGCGGGCGGTTGCCGACGTCGCGGATGGCCCAGTCCTGCAGGGTGTTGGCGACCATGTCGATCTGCTTGGAGCTACGCCGGGCCTGCTCGGAGCCCTCGTCGTAGTCGATGTCCTCGGGGGAGACGATGACCTCGATGTTCGGTGAGTGGTCGAGCTCGCGCAGTTCCAACGGGGTGAACTTGGCCTGAGCCGGTCCGCGACGTCCGAAGACATGCACCTCGATGGCTTTGTTGGCCTTGAGACCTTCGTAGACGTTGGCTGGGATCTCGGTGGGGAGCAGTTCGTCGCCGGTCTTGGCGAGGACGCGTGCGACGTCGAGGGCGACGTTTCCGACTCCGAGGACGGCGACCTTCTCGGCCTCGAGCGGCCAGGTGCGTGGGACGTCCGGGTGGCCGTCGTACCAGGAGACGAAGTCGGCGGCGCCGTAGCTGCCGTCGAGATCGATACCGGGGATGTCCAGTGCGCGGTCTGCGTTGGCACCGGTGGAGAAGATGACGGCGTCGTAGAAGCGGCGCAGGTCGTCGAGGTTGATGTCGGTGCCGTAGTCGATGTTGCCGAGCAGGCGGACCTGTGGCTTGTCGAGCACCTTGTGCAGGGCGGTGATGATGCCCTTGATGCGCGGGTGGTCGGGGGCCACGCCGTAGCGAATGAGCCCGAACGGTGCAGGCATCCGCTCGAAGAGATCGATGCTCACGCCCGGTCCGCTGACATTGTGGTCGGACTTCATGAGCGCGTCGGCGGCATAGATGCCGGCCGGTCCGGCACCGACGATGGCGACGCGGAGTGGACGAGTCTGATCAGTCATGTGCAGCGAGCTACCTTCTTCGAGGGAAGTGCGGACACCCCAGCATAAATTAAGCATCACCTGAGCTGGGGCAGTGGGCAACTTGCCGTATTTCCCGGTTTCCGGTAGGAATTGACCCGTGGAGACGACATACCTGGTCCGACGGTTCACCGTCGACTTCTGTCGTACCTGCACCAACATGTGTTGTCGGTGACCTGACCCGACGCCCTTCCCCTCCTTCCGGACGAGATCCGCTGGGACGGGATCCCTCTTTCGACGGCAGCGCTGCCTGAATCAGCCCTTTCGCCGTGCACAGATTCGAGGACACATGACCACTCTGGAACAGACCGCCACCCTCACGCTCGACAAGCTCGGCCCGTCGTTCGGGGCCGAGGTCATCGGCCTCGACGTCGCGTCGGCGTCCGATGCGCAGATCCACGCCGTGCGCCGAGCCCTCGTCGAATACAAGGTTCTGGTGCTGCGCGGGCAAACGCTCGACGACGCGGCACACGTCGAATTCGGCCGCCGTCTCGGTGACCTCACTGCCGGTCACCCGGTACACGACAGTGGCCACGTCGCCCCCGAGGTGTACGCGCTCGACAGTCAGGACAACGGGTTCGCCGACGTCTGGCACACCGACGTCACCTTCATGGAACGTCCGCCGATGGGGTCGATCCTGCGCCCCGTCGTCCTGCCCCCACACGGCGGCGACACCAACTGGGCCGACAGCCAGCTCGCCTACGAGTCCCTCTCGGCACCGGTACGCCGAATGATCGACGGGCTCACCGCGATTCACGACGGCAACCGCGAATTCGGCTACTACCTCGCGCAGAAGCGCGGCGGTAAGGGCAACGTGTGGGACGGCAAGGAAGTCACCGCGCTGGTCCCCGTCGAACATCCCGTCGTGCGGGTGCATCCGGAAACCGGCCGCAAGGGGCTGTTCGTCAATCCTGGTTTCACCTCCCACATCGTGGGCGTGTCGGAGGCGGAGAGCCGCGGAATTCTTGACCTGCTCTACGCGCACCTCACCAAGCCCGAGCACATCGTGCGACACCGCTGGCGTCTCGGTGATCTGGTGCTGTGGGACAACCGGAGCACCTCGCACTACGCCAACCGCGACTACGGCACCGAGCACCGCAAGATGCACCGCATCACGTTGCGCGGAGACATTCCCGTCGGACCCCGGTAGTTCCGGGCCCGTTGGATCGAGGAAGATTGCCTACATGGCGTCGTGGAGTGAACGTAGGCAGCAGTGGGTCGACAGTCGTGAGGAAGCGCGTAACAACGCGTCCGAAGCGGCCGCCGACTCCGGTGAGCAGCGTCCGCCCAACGCGTGGCCGTTCATCATCGCCGCGGGAATCGTCGTCGTTCTGCTCGTCGGTATCTTCGCGGCGTCGAAGTTCGCTCCCGCCGAGAACAATGTGACGCAGGCGCAGCTGCTCACCGACGCCGTCGACGGATTCCTCGAAGCACAGAACACCGGCGATGCGGATCTGTTGCGCGAGAACACCTGCTTCGACCAGGTTGCGCTCCTCGTTCCCGGCGACGACGCGCAGTACCGAACCGATCGAGCAGGCGAGGTCGAGCGCAACGGCGAGACGTCGATCGACGGGGTGCCGTCGGAGTACGAGGTCAACGGCGACCGCGGTGTGGTGAAGGTCCCGCTGAAGGAAGAGAAATCCGGAGTGCAGACCGACGACCAGTGGAAGTTCGTCCGCGTCGACGACAAGTGGCTGGTCTGCAATGTCTGATCTCGGTTCGTGTGATGTATTGGCAAGTGACGGAAGGCTGATCCAGTGACCTACGCAGGTGACATAACCCCGGAAGCGGCGTGGGAGTTGTTGCAGAGCAACCCCGAGGCCGTGCTCGTGGATGTTCGTACGCGCGCCGAGTGGCAGTACGTCGGTGTTCCGGACACCTCCGGTATCGACCGTCCGACGCACCTGATCGAGTGGGTCAGCTACCCCGACGGTGCGCGCAACACCGATTTTGTCGATGACCTGAAAGCCGCAGGGGTGGACGGCGATCGGCCGGTGGTCTTCCTGTGCCGCTCCGGTCAGCGGTCCATCGGTGCCGCGGAAGCCGCGACGGCAGCGGGCATCGGTCCGTCCTACAACGTGCTCGACGGTTTCGAGGGTGCCACCGACGCCGACGGCCACCGCGGAGCCACGGGTTGGCGTGCGGTCGGGTTGCCCTGGAGGCAATCGTGAGCGGGAATCCAGGCGGCGGGCAGGAGCGCAGCGACAAGGGGATTCCCAAAGGCGGCGGATTCAACAAGCCCTTGCCCGAGGGTGTGGGTCAGGGAACGCTGGGAGTTCGCGGCGGCCTGATGCGATCCGGGTTCGACGAGAACGCCGAAGCGCTGTATCTCTCTTCGGGTTTCGTGTACGAGAGTGCCGGCGCGGCCGAGCAGGCCTTCACCGGCGACATCGATCATTTCGTCTACTCGCGGTACGGCAACCCGACAGTGAAGATGTTCGAGGAGCGACTGCGGTTGATCGAGGGTGCCGAGGCATGCTTCGGGACGTCCAGCGGCATGTCCGCGGTGTTCACCGCGCTCGGTGCGCTGCTGAAAGCCGGCGACCGATTGGTCGCTGCGCGTAGCCTTTTCGGGTCGTGCTTCGTGGTGTGCAACGAGATTCTGCCGCGCTGGGGCGTCGAGACCGTCTTCGTCGACGGCGAAGACCTCGAGCAGTGGGAGCAGGCGCTGTCGGTGCCGACGACGGCGGTGTTCTTCGAGACCCCGTCCAACCCGATGCAGTCGTTGGTCGATGTCAGGCGCGTCTCCGAGCTGGCGCATGCTGCCGGCGCAACGGTGGTGTTGGACAACGTGTTCGCGACGCCACTGCTGCAGCGCAGCCTCGAACTCGGGGCCGACGTGGTCGTGTACTCGGGCACCAAACACATCGACGGCCAGGGCCGGGTACTCGGCGGGGCGATCCTGGGCTCGAAGGAGTACATCGAAGGCCCGGTGCAGACTCTGATGCGGCACACCGGCCCTGCACTGAGCCCGTTCAACGCCTGGACCCTGCTCAAGGGGCTCGAGACGATGCCGGTGCGGGTGCGGCATTCGGTGAACTCCGCGCTGCAGATTGCCGAGTTCCTCGAAGCTCACCCTGCGGTGCGCTGGGTGAAATATCCTTTCCTGCAATCACATCCGCAGTACGAGCTGGCGAAGTCGCAGATGTCGGGCGGCGGAACCGTCGTGACCTTCGAGCTCGAAGCACCTGAGGGTGAAGGCAAGAAGCGCGCCTTCGAGGTGCTCGACGCGTTGCGTATCGTCGACATCTCCAACAATCTCGGCGACTCGAAGACACTGATCACCCATCCGGCCACCACCACGCACCGCGCGATGGGGCCGGAAGGTCGTGCGGCAGTGGGCATCACCGACGGCGTCGTGCGCATCTCGATCGGCCTCGAAGACACCGAGGACCTGATCGGAGACCTGGACCAGGCGCTGAAGTAGCTGGGTCAGAGTGTCACCGGTACCGGCTTGTCGATGAGGGAGTAGTGCGCGGCATCGCCGGCGACCACTCGGCTCTTCTCTCCGTTGGGGTGTACCGGCACGTCGCCCGCCAGGGTGATGCGTTCGAGGCGGCGGTACTGATCGTCCCAATCTGCGACGGCGTAGTGCTGGGTGGCGCGGTTGTCCCAGATGGCGACGTCGCCGAGGCTCCATGTCCAGCGAACAGTGTTCTCCAGCTTGGTCACTCGATTCTGTAGGAGATCGAACAGCGTCTGCGACTCCTTGGTCGACAATCCGATGAAGTTCTTGACGAAGTGGCCCAGAACCAGGGTCTTCTCACCGGTCTCGGGGTGTACTCGCACCACCGGATGCTCGGTCTCGAAGTAGGTGGACTGGAATTCCTTCCGGTACTCCTCGGTCTTCGAGTTCTGAATTTTCTCTGCCGCTGTCGCCGCATAGTCGTAGGTGTTCGAGTGGGTGGCCCAGAGGTTGTCGACCAACGCCTTCAACGAATCCGGCAGCTGCGCGTAGGCGGCAGTCTGTGACGCCCACGTGGTGTTCCCGCCGTACTCCGGGAGGCTGACCGCACGCAGGATCGAGGCCTTCGGGATGCGGTCGACGAAGGTCACATCCGAGTGCCAGCTGTTGGCCTTGCCGTAATCGGAGTCGATGGACAGCGTTCTGGTGCCGCGAGAAGTGACCGTGGGGTGCGGAGTGGTCGGCGATCCGAGTAGCTCCGCGAACGCATACTGGCTTTCGTCGTCGAGGTGGTGCTGGCCGCTGAAGAAGATCACCTTGTGTTCGAGCAGAGCGCGCCGAACGAACTCGACGGTGTTCGCATCCAGGTGGCCACCGAGTCGTACTCCCTCGATGCGGGCACCGAGATTGCCGCCGATCTTGATCGCACGCAGAGCTGTGTCATTCTCGACAAGAGTGTCCACCGACATGTCGGTACCTTTCGCTGGTTGAAGAACTGCCCGAATTGCGCCGGTGCAGTGCGGAATTCAACAAGCTGACCATTGTCGATCGTCGATGTACACAGTTCGATTCACCGTGATCTCAACGCGACGGGCGATCGGTAGCGGTGTCCGGAGCGACCTCAGTGCTCGAAAACGCTGAGTACCGTGCGGAACTTGGCCGTGGTTTCGTTCAGTTCGGCGTCGGGGTCGGAATCTGCGACGATGCCGCCGCCCGCTGTGGCCGTTCCAGAAAGTCCGTCCGCAGCGAGTTCGATGCAGCGGATCGTGACCATCCACTCGCCGTCGCCGCTGCCGTCGGTCCACCCGACGGCTCCGGCGTAGAAGCCGCGGGAGCCCTCGACGTCTGCGATCGCAGCCATGGCCGCGGCTCGGGGTACGCCCGCGACGGCAGCGGTGGGATGTAGCGCCAGCGCGAGGTCGAGCGCCGAGGTCGCGGGATCGGCCAAGGTGCCGACGATGGGTGTCGACAGGTGCCACAGCTGCGGAGTGCTGCTGAGTTGAGGTGACTCGGGCACATCGAGCGTCTCGCAGTACTGCTCCAACGCAGCACGGATCTCGTCGACGACAAATCGGTGCTCGGCCTGATCCTTGGCGCTAGCCGCCAACGCCGCGGAGATGCGTGCTTCTTCGACGGGATCGGTGGAACGCGCAGCCGTTCCGGCAAACGGATGGCAGGTGACGACGTTGCCGCGCTTGCGAACCAACAGTTCCGGGCTCGCGCCGACAATGTGCCTGCCGGTCTTACCTGCGGGCGACAGATCCGCCAGAAAGCCGTTGCCCATCGGATCTCGGGTGACCAGCGCGCTCAACACGGAGGCGGGATCGATCTGTGCATCTGCGGTCACTTCGATGGCCCGAGCGAGCACGATCTTCTCGGCCACACCGGCTTTCAGCTGCTCGACGACATCGCGCACTCGCTGCACATGGACGTCAGGATCGGGAATCTGGCGCGCGACGGTCACCGCCGGTAACGGCGGTTGAGCATCGACCGTCGACCAAGGCCCGTCGAGTCGGTAGAACTCCTCCGGCTCGATGAGGGCGGTGGCGTCGGACATGTCGAAAGGAATTGCGCCGACGACGTTTCGGCCCTCCCGCACCGCGGCCACCGCGTCGGCGACATCGGGAAAAGCGTGCCGGACGCCCAGTCCGACGACGTGGTGATCCTGCCGGGACAGGACGAATTCGAGTGTCATCAGAACGGGTTCTGAGTGCGGCCCACCAGGTCTGCGACGGAATCGAGGACCTTGGTCGGTCGGTACGGATACTGCTCGACGGACTGGACCGTCGAGATTCCGGTGAGAACCAGGATGGTCTGCAGTCCGGCTTCGAGACCGGAGAGCACGTCGGTGTCCATCCGGTCGCCGATCATCAGTGTGTTCTCGGAATGGCCGCCGATCGCACGCAGAGCCGACCGCATCATCAACGCGTTGGGCTTGCCCACGTAGTAGGGCTCTTTGCCGGTGGCCTTGGTGATGAGCGCGGCGACCGAACCGGTCGCCGGCAGCGAGCCCTCACGGGACGGGCCGGTGGCGTCGGGGTTGGTGGCGATGAAGCGCGAACCCTTCTCGACGAGACGAATGGCGGTGGTGATGGCCTCGAACGAGTACGTCCGGGTCTCACCGAGCACCACGTAATCCGGGCTCGAATCGGTGAGGGTGTAGCCGATGTCGTGCAGGGCCGTGGTCAGACCCGACTCGCCGACGACATAGGCGCTGCCGCCGGGACGCTGATTGCCGAGGAACGTCGCGGTGGCCAGAGCGGAAGTCCAGATCGACTTCTCCGGAATGTCCAGACCGGTGAATGCGAGGCGTGCGCGCAGGTCACGAGGGGTGCGAATCGAATTGTTCGTCAACACGATGAACGGAATCTCGTTGGCCTGGAGCTCGGCGAGGAACGTGTCGGCACCGGGAATCAAGTGATCCTCGTGCACCAGGACACCGTCCATGTCCATCAGATACGTCCACTGCTGAGGCTTCTCGGTTTCGCTCACCCGTCCATTGTGAACTACCGGGTCGAGCCGCAAGGTCGACTGCTGAACTATCGGGTCGTTCCGCCGGCTTCGCTCCTGCTACTAACTCGCCTGCCGTTCGTCGGCACGTCGCGAATTCGCGCGGTGAACCAGCCGTTCGCGGGCCGTCATGCCGCCCCACACTCCGAACGGTTCGTTGGCTGCCAACGCGAACCGCTTGCATGCGTCGAGCACTCCGCAGCCGGCGCACACCTGCTTGGCGCGATCCTCGCGTTGGCGACGTGCCGTTCGCCCCTCACCCGACGGGGAGAAGAAGATCTCCGAGTCCTGACCTCGGCACAGTGCATCGATCTGCCAGTCCCAGGATTCGGCGGTGGAGGAGATTCTGCGTTCGATCATGGCGATTGCGGTGTTCTTCGACGTGGCAGAGCTGTTCGGCATCGTGGCGACCCATTTCCTTTCGTCGACGCTGCGCGAGACCCAGCCCGCACAGAACGATTCGCTACCGAAAAGGCTCGCCGCGTCCAGGGCGCGACGCAATGGTTGAAATCAGGCTGATTCGAGGGGCTGTGCTCGGTGCGCTGCTGCCGTCCGCGGAGTGTTCCAGCATCGCCGGGTCGTGTGTGTTCGTGGCATGGTGGCGGTATGACTCGGCCGCTCAGGTTCTCCGCATTCGTCATGAACACCACCTCGCACATCGTGCACGGTGCGTGGCGCAAGCCGGAAGCAGAGCAGACGAATTTCGCGTCCCTCGAACACTGGGTCTCGCTGGCCCGACTGCTCGAGCAGGGGAAGTTCGACTTCATCTTCTTCGCGGACGTCGTCGGCCTGTACAACGACCACCGAGGCTCGTCGCGCAAGTTCGTCGAGTCCGGATTGCAGATCCCGAGCCACGATCCATCCGTAGTTGCATCGGCGATCGCCTATGCGACAGAACATCTGGGCATTGCGATCACGTCGTCGATCCTGCAGGAGCATCCCTTCAACTTCGCTCGCAAGATGTCCACCCTCGATCACGCGTCGCAGGGTCGGATCGCCTGGAACATCGTGACGAGCATGTCGGCCAACGCGTGGCGCAACTTCGGCTTCGGCGATCTGGCCCTGCACGAGGACCGATACGCCTGGGCGGACGAGTACGTCGAGGTGGTCTACAAGCTCTGGGAAGGTTCCTGGGACGACGGAGCTCTGCTGCAGGACAAAGAGACCGGGGTGCACGCGGACTTCTCCAAAGTGCACACGATCGATCACGTGGGCAAGCGCTACCGCGTCGAAGGGCCGCATCTGTCTGCGCCGTCGCCGCAGCGCACGCCGGTGCTGTTCCAGGCAGGTTCCTCGCCGACGGGTCGACGCTTCGCGGCCCGAAATGCCGAAGCGCAGTTCATTGCGTCCCCGTCACCCGAAGCCGCCCATGCGCTGATTGCCGACACGCGGCGGCTGGTGGTCGACAATGGCAGAGCAGCACACGATCTCGAGTTCTATCAGGGGCTGTCGTTCGTCATCGGGAGCACCGATGACGAAGCGCGACGGAAGGAAGCGGAGCTGGACGAGTTCGTCGACGACGAGGCGATGATCGCGCATGCGGCCGGCGGCATCGGCATCGATCTGGGCTCCTACGATCTGGACACCCCGATCGGCGAAGTGCAGGGGGAGGGGTCGCAGAGCACGTTGGCGTGGCTTCGCGAAGCGATCACCGACAGAGAACCCACCGTTCGCGATCTCGCGCACATGCGGACTCGGAGCGGCCGGGTGGTGGGAACGCCCGAGTCCATCGCCGATCGTCTCGAACAGTGGCGCAACGCCGGTGTCGACGGCATCAACGTCATCAACTCCACCCTTCCCGGAAGCTACGTCGAGTTCGTGGAACACGTACTGCCGGTCCTGCAGCAGCGGGGGTTGGCCAAGCGTGAATACGAGACCGGCACTGTCAGGCGCAAGCTGACCGGTGTCGATCGCCTGCCCGACGCGCATCCCGCCGCCCGCTTTCGGGGAGCATTCGGCCGATCGCTCTGACGGCAAGAGTTGAAATCAGCGTGATTACAACCCGAAGTAACACGCGCACTTGACTTTTCAATCCGAAGTTCTATACATTCCTGTCACCATCCAGAGCGACCGAGAGACCTTGGCTCGATGACGTCGCAGCAACCCCCTTCCTCGCCGAAGGTGTGGGTGCTACCGCCAGGACCGATGGAGGCACGCCTGATGAACATCTGTACCTGTACGCACGCTTGACCGATTCGCGTACCCACAGCTCTAATTCTCCGAAAGGCAATACGGCGATGATCGCTGCCCATCCGACCCGGCGGTTCCGGTGACTCAACTACAAGCTCGACCTGCGGCCTCGAACCCCGGTGATGACGCGCAGGTCCCCGACGAGCAGCTGGTCGTAGCGAAGAAGTGGCATCCGTGGCGGTGGGTGATCAGCATCGCCACCCTGGTCGTGGTTGCCCAGTTTCTGCACGGCTTCGCCACCAATCCGGGTTGGGACTGGGGTACGTTCGCCCAGTACTTCACCGCGCAATCGGTGCTCTCGGCCCTGTGGCTCACCATCCAGCTCACGTTCTGGGGAACCCTGATCGGCTTCGCGCTCGGTATCGCCTTGGCGGTCGCGCGATTGTCGAACAATCCTGTCCTACAGGTGATCGCGTGGTTCTATATCTGGGCGTTCCGGTCCATTCCTCTGATCGTGCAGCTGCTGTTCTGGTTCAACATCGCGTATCTCTACCAAACCCTGTCGGTGGGAATTCCGTTCGGACCCAGCTTCTTCGAGTTCGACGTCAACAACGTCATCAGCGGGTCGACGGCTGCGATCGTCGGACTCGCTCTGCATCAGGCTGCATATTCCGCTGAGATCGTCCGCGCCGGCATCATCTCCGTAGATCAGGGACAGCTGGAAGCGTCTGCAGCACTGGGTATTCCGAAAAGGCGAGAGTTCTTCAAGATCATTCTTCCGCAGGCGATGCGAGGCATTCTCCCCAACGCGGCCAACGAGGTGATCAGCCTGTTCAAGGGCACCTCGATCGTCTCCGTCATGGCCATCGCCGAGCTGTTCTACCAGGTTCAGGTCATCTACGGCCGAAGCGGCCGAGTGGTACCGCTGCTGATGGTGGCCACTGTCTGGTACATCATTCTCACCTCGATTCTGTCGGTGGTGCAGTACTACGTGGAGCGGCACTACGCCAAGGGAGCGGTCCGCACCATCGAACTCACTCCCGTCCAGAAGCTGCGAAAGAAGTTGGCCGAGATCACTCTCGCCCCGCGAGGAGCGACACGATGACCACACTCGATGCCACGACGTCCGCGAAGACCTATGCCGTCGAGGTGCGCGGCGTACACAAGTCCTACGGTTCCCTCGAAGTGCTCAGAGGCGTCGACCTCGTCGTCCGGCCCGGGGAGGTCACCGCAGTCATCGGCCCGTCCGGATCGGGTAAATCGACTCTGCTGCGCATCATCAACCACCTCGAGAAAGTCGACCAGGGGACTGTCCGGGTCGACGGCGATCTGGTCGGCTACGAACGCAAGGGTGCCAAGCTGCACGAGCTGAGCAACCGTGAGATTCTGCGTCAGCGTTCGCAGATCGGGTTCGTATTCCAGAACTTCAACCTCTTCCCGCACCTGACCGTGCTCGAGAACGTCGTCGAGGCTCCCATCTCGGCGCAGAAGCGTAAGCGCGTCGACGTCGAGCCCGAGGCGCTTGCGCTGCTCGAGCGGGTGGGTGTCGGCGCGAAAGCGCACGACTACCCGCGTCGGCTTTCCGGGGGCCAGCAGCAGAGAGTGGCCATCGCGAGGGCACTGGCGCTGCGCCCCAAAGTGATTCTGTTCGACGAGCCCACCTCGGCGCTCGATCCGGAGCTCGTCGGCGAGGTACTGGAAGTCATCCGCGGACTTGCCCGCGATGGTGCCACGCTGGTGATCGTCACCCACGAAGTCGCCTTCGCCCGCGACATCGCCGACACCATTGTATTCATGGACGCCGGCGTCATCGTCGAACAGGGAACTCCTGCAGCACTTCTCGACTCCCCGCAGCACGAGCGGACCAAAGCTTTCCTCTCCCACGTTCTGTAAACCACCTCACTTCAGCGAAAGACGGACAACACTCATGTCGAAACCATCACGCAGGCTGACGGTCATAGCCGCAGCAATGGCCATCGTGGCGCTCACCGCGACCGCCTGCAGCGAACCCGAGGCCGAGTCGCAGGTCGTGACCGAGGGCGGGCAAAGCTTCGACCTCACACCCGAGCAGACCGAAAGAGTCCGAGTCGACAAGGTAGACGAGATCGCCGCAAAAGTGCCACAGGCCATTCGAGATCGAGGCACGCTGATCGTCACCGGCGCGGGCGGAACTGCGCCGCCGCTGCGCTTCTACGCCACCGACGACACCACCATCGTCGGATCCGAGGTCGACTTCTCCTACCTCGTCGGAGATATTCTCGGGCTGGACGTCGATCTGCAAGTTGCCGACTGGTCGCAGAACTTCGTCAAGATCGACTCCGGTGAGAACGACGTGTTCATCTCCAACGTCACGGTCACCGAGGAGCGAAAAGACAAGTACGACTTCGCCACCTACCGGCTCGACAATCTTGCGTTCGAGACCCAGAAGGACACCGACTGGAAGGTGGAGAAGCGTCAGGACATCGCCGGCAAGAAGATCGGCGTCGGGTCCGGCACCAACCAGGAACAGCTGTTGGTGGACTGGAACGAGGCGAACGTGGCCGAGGGTCTCGCGCCGGCTGAGCTGGCCTACTACCAGAACACCTCCGACTACTATTTGGCATTGGGATCCAAGCGCATCGACGGTTATCTCGGGCCGAACCCCTCTGCTGTCTACCACGCCGCGACCAGTGGCGAATCGAAGGTTGTCGGCACCTTCTCTGGGGCCGGTGACGCGCTGCAGGGTGAGATCGCGGTGCTGACGAAGAAGGACAACGGTCTCATCGAGGCGGTCCGCGAGGCGCTCCAACATGCCATCGACGATGGCAGCTACCAGAAGGTGATCGACCGCTGGGGTCTGCAGTCCGAGGCTGTGTCCGAGTCGGTCATCAACCCGCCCGGGCTGCCCCGCAAGCCCGCAGCGTAGGCAGACGGTGAAAGTAGTAGTCGTCGGTGGCGGCATCATGGGAGCGTCGTCGGCGTGGCAGATTGCGCGACGCGGTCATGACGTCACCCTGCTCGAGCAGTTCGGGCCGGGGCACAAGAACGGTGCCTCGCACGGCAGCTCGCGAATTTTTCGGCACGCATATGCCGACGACTACTACGTGGCACTGGCCGCCCGGGCACACGGACTTTGGCGTGAGCTCGAAACCGCTACCGACTCAGAATTGTTGGACATCACGGGAGCCGTCGATCATGGAGATCCGAGCACGGTGAATCCGAGGATCGGCGCACTCGAGCGGACGGGTCTGGAGTTCGAAGTGTTGGAACCCATTGCTGCGCAGCGGCGGTGGCCCGGTCTACGATTCGACACCACAGTGCTGTTCCATGCTGCGGCCGGGCGACTTCACGCCGATCACAGCGTCGCCGCAGCTGTAGCGGCAGCTCGCTCACGCGGTGCGACGGTCGAATACGAGACGCCCGTGCGTGAGATCTCCGGCTCCGACGTGGTGACGGATACCCACACCTACGGTGCGGACGTGGTCGTTCTCGCGGCGGGAGCATGGACGGCCGAGTTCGCGCCGTACGGTGCCACTCCGCCGTTGGTCACCACGCAGGAGCAGCCGGCGCATTTCGCGCCGTTGCTTTCCGACGAATTGTGGCCGAGCTTCATCCACCACCCCGGTGCACTTCTCGATACTGCCGGCATCTACGGGTTGTCGTCGCCCGACGGCGTCAAGATCGGCGAGCATGCCACCGGACCGGTCGTCGATCCGCACACCCGCGACTTCGTGGCCGATCCCGCGGGAGTCGATCGCCTGATCGAGTACGCACGGACGTGGCTTCCTGGAGTGAACGCCGATACGGCCGACCCGCTGACGTGTCTGTACACCAGTACTCCCGATTCCAACTTCTCCATCGGACGCAGTGGCAAAACCGTTGTGGCTGCGGGATTTTCGGGCCACGGATTCAAGTTCGCCCCTGCGGTCGGGGAATTGGTCGCAGATCTGGTCGACGGATAATCGAGACAGGAAGCATATGAGCGCAACGTTCGATCTGAACACTCGCAGTGGCGACACCGGTCCAGTACGGCTGAACTTCGTCGAGGTCGATCAGAACGATCCCCTTGCGACGCCTCTGCTGCAGGAGCTGGCGGCCGAGTATGCGTCCAGGTACGGCCGCAGTCCCGGCGTTCAATATCAAGAATTGAAGTCCTATCCCGCTCGAGAGTTCGCCCCTCCGGGCGGTGTGCTGGTGATGGCGTTGGACGACGGTGTTCCGGTTGCCGGCGGCGCGTACCGGCAGTACGACTCGACTACCGCCGAGCTCAAGCGAATCTGGACCTCGAAAGCGCACCGCGGTAGGGGATTCGGAAAACTCGTTGTGGCCGAGTTGGAACGCAGCGCACGCGATCGTGGATATCGCCGGGTGTATCTGACAACCGGCTGGAATCAGCCTGAAGCAGTTGCCCTGTACCTGGCAGCCGGATACACCCCATTGTTCGACCGGAGCTTGCCGTCCAAGACTGTCGGATCACATCCCTTCGAGAAGAGTCTCGAATGAATCCGCGGCAGTGAGTTCCCGGCTTACTCCGTAGGTGGGTGCGGCACAGCCGAGGAGCGTTTCGGTGCCGGTCAGCCGGCCGCGGTGGTGTTGTGTTCGAGCGCCGCGGCGATCCAGAATTCCAGCGCTGTTTCGCCCGTCAGTGCGTTCGCATCGACGGTGATCCACCCTGCGCCCATCGACCGAGCTTGGCCCATCACGGCATGGTCTGTTCCGTCGCGCTCGAGGTATTCGGGTTCGCGAACTCCGTCCACCCGAACCAGCAGAGCACGATTCCCGGTGCCGACGCACACCACCATCTTGTCTCGCACCATGAAGGCCAGACCGCCGAACATTTTCTGCTCGCGCAGACTTTCCTGATCGGAGAGGATGTCGCGAACGCGGTCTGCAAGTAGCTCGTCGTACGCCATGTGCTTGCGCCCCTTCGATGGTCGTTGCCCTTATCGAAGACCTGATCGGTAGTGGGCGCAAGAGTAGATCACTCGCCGTGTGGCATGCCCTTGGCTTCAGCGCATGTCTGTGCAGCAAGCAGAGCTGTGCCCTGAGGCTGGTGTGGGTCGTCATGCGGGTTGTCGTGGTTCCTCGTCTCCGGTGTCGCCGTGCTGTTCGGGTGGGTAGAGGACTTCTTCTGGGTGGTGTGCGTGATTGATCAGCCCACGGCGCTTGGGGTCCATTCCCGATGGTGGATGCCACAGGGTGCGGCCTGGGTAGCGATGTCCTGCTCCGGTTTTGGTGGTTGCCCACTTGCCGGGGCCGGTGCCGACGAGTGCGTGGTGCATGTCGCAGCCGAAGGTGAGGGAGTCGATGTCGGTGTAGCCGCCGTCGGTCCAGTCGTCGAGGTGGTGGGCTTGGCACCAGGTAGCCGGCCGGGTGCAGGAGGGGAAGCTGCAGCCCCGGTCTCGGGCGATGAGCACGATGCGCTGGTCGGCGGAAGCGATCCGCTTGGATCGGCCGAGGTAGAGGGCTCTGCCGTCGTCGTCGAAAATGGTCAGGTAGTGGTGGGCGTGGGACGCCATACGGATCGCATCGCGGATCGACACTCGGGATCCGGTGCCGGTCATCGCGTAACCACAACCGGCGTCGAGATCTTTCAGGGTCATGGTGACGATCGCGGTGACGGGCAGGCCGCGGTGGGTGCCGAGGGTCCCGGAGGCGAGTGTGTGCCGCAGTGCCAGTTTCAGGGCGTCGTGACGGCGTTCGTTCTGGGTGCGTCGATCCCGCGCTGCGGCAGCATCCCGCGCTGCTGCCTTATCCGCGTCATCGTCGTCGTCATCATCGGCGTCGGATCCGGAGTGACCGCCGGGGTCGGCAGCGCCTGCAGTGTCGTCGGAGCCGTCGTATCCGTCGGAGTCGCGCGTGTCGTCGGGCTCTGTGCCGCAACCACAGTCGATACCGTCGCTGCAGTCGCCCTCACCGCAGGCATCGTTATCGTTGCAGTCCGTTCCATCCCACAGGCCTGCATCGCTCGACCCTGCATCGCGGGACGTCGGCTCGGGCTGCGATGCAGTGGACTTGCTGTCAGCGTCGTTCTCGTTGTCGACCGACGTGGGGTCTGCCGGGTTGTTCTGGCCGGGTTTCGCAGCTTTCGAGAACAGGGCTTCGAGGTAGGCGCGTAGTTCGGGGTCGACGCAGAAGTTGCCTTCCGACATCCCGTCGGCACCCTGCTCACCGAGGTAGAAGAACGCGTCGCGTCGTTTGCGTGGCTTGGGCTTACCGTCCTCGTCCTCGTCCTCGTCCTCGTCCTCGTCGTAGTCGCCGTCGGGGTTGAGGATCGAGTCCAGGTGCGCCACCAGCGGTGCGAAGTCGTCGGGGAGTCTGGTCGAGGCGTAGCCCACCAACTGCTGTTCTGCGAGATCCCGGGTCTGCGGGTCGACACTGGCCGGCAAGTGCTTGAAGAATTCGCGGATCATCTGCACATGCTTGGTATCGAGCAACCCCGCCCGTAGTGCTGCCGCGGTGTGCGGCAGCAGCGGAGGGAGGACTTCACCGGACAGTGCGGTGCGATCACCCAACTCCGCAGCCAGACGCACCCGTGCACCGGCTGCTCGTGGGGTGATCCGCAGCATCCACGCCACCGACGACGGCACCGACCCCGGATACACATCGAGGCCGTGCTGAGCGATCAACTCGTTGAGGCAGGTGTACGAGTACGCCGTCACCGATCGGGTGAGTGTTTCCATGCGTTGGATCACCGCACGCCGGTCGGCATTGGTCCACGACGCCGATGCCTGCGTGGCCAACTCGGCGAACGCGGACTCGACACGGTCCACCAGCACCGACAGGTCGGGATCGGACACCTCAGGGGCGGGCGGCACCGTTTCGATGCCGTCCACCCCTGATCCGCCGTCCCCCGAAAGCATGGACAGAATCTATCGCGACCCACCGACAAGTATTCGAACACACGTTCCCGGTCGTATTTGTCCGTCGAAACCGGCGGAGCATCGCACTATGTGGGGGATTACACATCGATCGAAAGTGTGACGTTGTCGATCTCGCGTAACGAGGGGTCGCGTAGATGCTGGTGGCGGGGTTCAATATCCCCCAAGGCGGACGTAACGACCTCAGCAGCGTTGCTTGTTTCGGTGACGAAAGCCGCTGCTTGTCAGTACCTCCGAACTCGACTGTCGGGTCGGTGTCCAATGTTGTGTGTTGACCCAGTGGGGACGATCGACATGAACGACGCATTTCGTTTCGCCGCTTCGTGCAGTTCACCGAAGGAACTGATCACTCGACTTCAGTTCGGTACGACGGACCTGTGGCCAGAGGAAGTCGCCCTTCCGACCCGTTGGCGCTACATGGCCGATCTGATCGATTCCGATCGAGGCATGCTCGTCGAACTCGACGGTGCACTGTCGACACCGGTTGTGGACGCGCTCGTTGCGACGGCGGAATTGTGCAGGCAATCGGCCACCGAGTCTGTGCCCGCGGCCGACTGGGAGTATCTCCGGCGGGCGTTGGGATGGCTCGAGCGCGGTAGTTCCGGTGTCGATCGCGCTCTCATCGCCGTGGGCGACGAGTTGGCACTCATGGGCCTCGACGGGGCGGAACAGGATTTCTCGGTTGCGACCTGGCTGTGCATGGACGTGCTGGATCGGTTTGCCTCGGCCGACGAAACGGTCGGGTATTGGGTGCATCGTGTGAACGCTCGGGTATCGAATATGGCTGAGCAGCAGCTTGATTCGGTCCCAATCGAAAGCGAGAACGCTGAGCTGACAGTGGCCGTCTGATTGGTAGGATTGGTCCTGTCCGGACTCTTCGAGGCTTCAGTCGGTGTGGGATTTCTACCCCAGTTGGCAAGTGCGCCGACCCTCTCGTAGTATCGGACACGTAGGACCATCCAGAGCGACCGAGAGACCTGGCTCGTTGACGTCGCAGCAACCCCCCGCTCGTCGGGTGAGGGTGCTACCGCCGGGACCGATGGAGGAATACACGTGAACACTCGAGTCGCCTCAGGTTTCGTCGACGGATGCCGTCGGATTCATGTCGATCTGTGCCGTCTGAACGGTTCGACCTGTCTTAGCTGACATTTCGGCACCGCACTTTTCGACACCACACCTCATCATCTGCACGAACTCCTTCCTGGGCGCACCTGGCTCGGACGCGGGAGTTCGCCTGCGATCGACCAGATACCGGAGACACCCACGTGTCCACTCGCCCTGTTCTTCTGGTGGCCGGAGTAATCGCCGCCACCACCACACTGCTCGCCGGGTGCGCAGGTAGCGCCAACACCTCGGCCGCCGACGCGGGCCCACCGCAGTCCGGAGGGACGCTGCGTTACGGCCTGTCCGGGGCTCCTACCTGCTCCGACCCGGCTCAGGCGGGTACAAATCAAACCATCTACGTCACCCGGCAGGTGGTCGATTCGCTTACCGACCAGAACCCTGAAACCGGAGAAGTCGAGCCATGGTTGGCCGAGAGTTGGGAGGTCGGTGCCGACGTTAAGTCCTTCACCTTCCAGCTGAAGGACGGTGTGACGTTCAGTGACGGCACCCCGCTCGACGCCACCGCCGTCAAGGACAATTTCGACGCCATCACCGGCACCCTCGGTGCCGCCAAGGCACCGCTGGCTGCGAGTTACCTGACCGGATATCAAGGTGCCACGGTCGTCGACCCGCTCACCATCCGCATCGACTTCTCGGCACCCAATGCGCAGTTCCTGCAAGCGAGTTCGACGCCTCAGCTCGGCATCCAGGCCGTCGCCACCTCGGCGCAGTCGGCGGAGTCGCGGTGCTTGGGTACCAACATCGGATCGGGACCGTTCACCTATGCGGACTACCAGCAGGACCGTTCCGTCGCGTTGGCCAAGCGAAGCGGATACGACTGGGGCTCTGCGGTATTCGGTCACGAGGGCGAGGCATACCTGGACCGTATCGAGTTCACCATCGTGCCCGAATCGGGTGTACGTACCGGCAGTCTTTCCTCCGACCAGCTCGACGCCGTCAGCGACGCGCTACCGCAGGACGCTCCGCAGATCGAGGCGACCGGTGGCCGGATTCTGACGGCATCCAACCCGGGCGTTCCGTTCGGCATTCAGCCCAACGTCACTCGCGGTGCGCTACAGGACCCCGCCGTCCGGACGGCCCTTGTACCGGCGATCAACCGTCAGGAACTCGTCGACACGGTCCTCGGACCGGACTTCCGAACGGCGACAAGCACGTTGGCCAGCGCCACGCCGGGTTACGTCGAACTCGCCGACGTCACCTACGATCCCGAGAAGTCGAAGTCGTTGCTCGACGCCGCAGGCTGGGCTCCCGGTGGAGACGGCATCCGTGAAAAGGACGGGCAGAAGCTGAGTTTCAAGGTCATGTACTCGGCGGTGTTCGCCGGCAACCAGGCGATTCTGGAGCTGACTCAACAGCAGCTGCGTGCAGTGGGCGTCGACCTACAGCTCGAACTGGTCTCCACTTCGGAGGCGACGGCACGGCAAGGCACGAAGGACTACGACGCGACGTACTACAACAGCACCCGCGCCGACGGTGACATTCTGCGCACCTCGTTTGCCGTGGACGGTCGGAACTTGAACGCGCGCGGCCCGATTCCGGATTTGGATGCATCGTTGACGGAGCAGCTCTCGACCACCGACGTGGCGGCCCGCAACGAGATCCTCGCAACCGCGCAGCAGCAGGTGCTCGACAACGGATTGTGGATTCCCACGATCGAGCTGTCGCAGGCAGTCGGCGCGGCGTCGAAAGTACAGGATCTGAAATTCGAGGCCTCCGCTCGCCTGCAGTTCTTCGACACCTGGCTGAGCGGGCAGTAGAGCCATGACCCGCTACATCGGACAGCGAGTACTGCAGGCACTGGCAGTGCTGTGGGCTGCGTTCACCATCTCGTTCATCGTGCTCTTCCTCCTTCCCTCGGACCCGGTCAGTCTTGCCGTGGACTCGGCCGGCTCGGGCACCCCGGCCGACGCTGCGGCCATCGCTGAACTCCAGGCCCGCTACGGTCTCGATCAGCCGGTGCTGGTGCAGTACTGGCACTCGCTGGTCGGGGCCGTGCAGGGCGACTTCGGACTATCCATCGCCACCGGCCAGCCGGTGACGACGGCCATTCTCGACGCGGTGCCCAGCACACTCGGCTTGGCGGGGACAGCCCTGGTGCTGGCGGTCGTGTTCGGATCCGCGGTGGCTTACGCCGCCACGTACACCCAGATCGTATGGCTGAAGAACTTGCTGCTGGCGCTTCCACCGCTCGGGGTGGCGGTGCCGACGTTCTGGGTAGGACTACTGCTGCTGCAACTGTTCTCGTTCCGACTGCGCTGGTTCCCGGCGTTCGGTGACGACGGGGCAGCGTCGTTGGTGCTGCCTGCGGTGACGCTCGCTCTGCCGACCGGTGCTGTCATCGCGCAGGTCCTGGCTACCAGCATGGCCACCACGTGGAAGCAGCCGTTCGTGGATGTGGCTCGCGCCAAGGGGGTCTCACGCATTCGGGTGCAGACGCGACACGTTCTGCGACTGTCCTCGATCCCGGCCTTCACGATTGCCGGAGTCCTGGTGGGCACCCTGCTGGCCGGATCGGTGGTGGTCGAGACGGTGTTCTCGCGCGCCGGAGTCGGACGGCTGACCCAGACATCGGTTCTGGCCCAGGACATTCCGGTGGTGCAGGGCATCGTCGTTCTGACCTCGCTGGTCTTCGTCCTGGTCAATCTCGCAGTCGACCTGCTCTATCCGCTGATCGATCCGCGCATCGTGCGCGAATACCGGCCCGTGCAGGCCAGCGCAGAACCGGAGAAAGCTCATGTCTGACATTCTGATTCGCGAGACCGCCGTCCATTCGGCAGTTCCCCCGGTAGTCGAAGAAGCACCGGCACCCGCGCGGCGCAGGGGTCCGCGAGACGTGCTGAAGCACATCTGGCTCGGTGCCTCCGTGGTCGTGCTGTTGCTGGCTCTCGGGTTCGCGCTGTTCCCGTCCGTCTTCGCGAGCGGCGATCCGCTGGTGGGTACACCGGCCGACAAGCTGCAGGCACCCAGCGCGGCGCACTGGTTCGGCACCGACAACATCGGCCGTGACGTCTTCACCCGAGTGGTCCGCGGTTCCGGATTGTCGCTGACGGCAACGCTGTTGGCAGTCGGCATCGCCCTGGTGGTCGGCTCGATCATCGGTCTGGTCTCGGGGGCCGTCGGCGGAGTAGTCGACGCGGTGCTGATGCGCATCGTCGATGTGCTGCTGTCGATTCCGACGCTGTTGCTCTCCCTGGCGCTGGTGACCGCTCTGGGCTTCGGCACCGTCAACGTTGCTATCGCCGTCGGTGTCACATTGATCGCGAATTTCGCCAGAGTGATGCGCTCGGAGGTGCTGCGGGTGCGCAGATCGCTGTACGTCGAAGCGGCTTACGCCTCGGGTGTGCGGTGGTTCGATGTCTTCCGCAGGCACATCCTCAGAAACTCGTACGGCCCTGTGATCGCGCTCGCTGCAGTCGAATTCGGTATGGCAGTTCTCGCGGTATCGGCGCTGAGCTTCCTCGGCTTCGGCGCTGCTCCGCCCACCCCGGAGTGGGGATCGCTGATTTCCGAGGGCCGCAACTTCCTGGCCACCGCCTGGTGGATGACCACACTGCCGGGATTGGTGATCGTGGCCGTCGTCGTGTCCGCGCACCGCCTAGGGCACGCACTCGAGAGGCGATCACAATGAGCCCCATTCTCGAAGTAGAGAATCTGCACGTCAATTACGGTGAGACGACCGCCGTCTCCGGCATCGGGTTCACCGTCGACCGCGGTGAAGTGGTGGCCGTGGTCGGTGAATCGGGCTCCGGAAAGTCGACGACTGCCCACGCCGTCATCGGTCTGCTCTCGGGTTCCGGCCGCATCGTGGGCGGATCGGTAACGTTCGACGGGCAGCGGCTCGACACAGCCTCGGACAAGACGTTGAACCGGTTGCGCGGCCGTCATATCGGGCTCGTCCCGCAGGATCCGACCACCTCGCTGAACCCGGTGGTTCGCGTCGGCGACCAGGTTGCCGAGGTGCTGCGGGTGCACGGTCTCGCAGATCGCCGGTCCGCGAAGGTCGAGGCAATTCGCATCCTCACCGAAGCGGGTCTGGACAACCCCGAGGTGCGGGCGCGGCAGTATCCGCAGGACCTGTCCGGTGGGCAGCGTCAGCGCGTACTGATCGGAATCGCTCTCGCGTGCCGCCCGGAACTGGTGATCGCCGACGAGCCGACCAGCGCCCTGGACGTCACCGTGCAGCGACGCATCCTCGATCATCTCGACGCCAGGATCGCCGAGACCGGTGCCGCTGTCCTGCTGATCACTCATGACTTGGGCGTGGCTGCGGACAGAGCCGATCGCCTGATTGTCATGAGCGCGGGTCGGATTGTCGAAACCGGCCCCACCGCAGAGGTACTGGCGAACCCGACGCACGCGTACACACGTCAACTGTTGGCCGCTGCGCCGTCGCTGAATACGACCGTACGACCCGCGCGCACCACGGCAGTCGATCCGATCCTGACGGTCGGCGACGTCTCGAAGCGGTTCACCATAGGCCGAGGCGTCCACCTCGATGCGGTCAAGGGAGCCACGTTGACCGTCGAACGTGGGCGCACCGTTTCGCTCGTCGGCGAGTCCGGGTCCGGCAAGTCCACGTTGGCGCGCATCGCGATCGGTCTCGAGACCGCGTCGTCGGGTTCGGTCACGTTCGACGGTGTTGACGTCACCGGTCTGCGTGGCAAGGCCAGGCGTGAACTGCGGCGGCGTGTTCAGATCGTCTATCAGAACCCGTACGCGTCACTGAACCCGAAGCTGCGCGTCGGCGAGATCGTGCGAGAACCGTTGGACGCGTTCAAGGTCGGTTCCTCGCGTGAGCGTTCCGAGCGTGCCCGGACGTTGCTGGATCAGGTGGCACTCACCAGCGACTACCTGGCCCGACGGCCGGCCGAGCTCTCGGGTGGGCAGCGCCAGCGGGTCGCCATCGCCCGAGCGTTGGCTCTCGCACCGGAACTGGTGGTGCTCGACGAGCCGGTCTCGGCCCTCGACGTATCGGTGCAAGCACAGATCCTGACGCTGCTCGACGACTTGCAGTCCGAGCTGGGTCTGAGCTACCTCTTCATCTCGCACGATCTGGCCGTGGTCCGTCAGATCAGCGACACCGTGGCCGTCATGCAATCCGGCGTCATCGTGGAATACGGCGACACCGCAGCACTGTTCGACAATCCACAGCAGGACTACACCCGCGAGCTACTCGGGGCCATTCCCGGAAGCGCGCACGAGAAAGCGAGCACCAGTGTCTGACAAGCTGTTCCTGACCGCGATAGAGCTGAAAGGCACCGGCGCACATCCGCAGGCCTGGCGTCGTCCCGATTCTCGCGCGGAAGAGGTGTTCACCGCAGGGTTCTGGATCGACCAGCTGCAGGCTGCAGACCGAGCGGGTATCGATCTCGCGTTCCTGGGCGATTCGTTTGCCAGTCGGACGCTCGAGGCCGCAGCCATCGCGGCACGGGCAGCCGCCGTCACCGAGAAGATCGGGCTGGTGCCCACGATCACCGTCACGCACACCGAGCCGTTCCACATCTCGAAGCAGATCGCGAGCCTCGATTTCGCTTCCCACGGCCGGGCCGGATGGCAGGTCGAGGTGAGTCCGGGTGCCGAGCAGGCAGCGCTGTTCGGTCGGAAAGCTGAGCAGGACAACGGCAGCCTGTGGCGCGAGGCGGACGAGGCAATCGAGGTCGTCACCAGGCTCTGGGACAGCTGGGAGGACGACGCGGAGATCCGTGATGTCGAGTCGGGGCGGTTCATCGACCGAGACAAGCTGCACTACATCGACTTCGAGGGTGAGAACTTCTCGGTCAAGGGTCCGTCGATCACTCCGAGGTCTCCTCAAGGACAGTCGTTAGTCGTGATTCGCGGTGACTCCACGGAGTCCGTGTCGGTGGCCGCTGCGCGTGCCGACATCGTCCGAATCGTCGCCGACTCGGTCGAGGATGCGGCAACGACCGCCGCCCGCATTCGACGGGCGGTCGTTGCCGAAGGCCGTGACCCGGCCGAGGTGTTCGTCCTGTTGGACGTGGAGACCTCGGTATCCGATTCTGCCGCTGAGGAACTCGCTCAGCTCGACAACTGGGCGGGGCACGTCAGAGCCGCTGAGAGCGTGTCGCATGTCGGCGACCTAGCAGGCTTGCATCTCCTGCTCGGTTCCATCGAAGCGGCCGGGCTGGACGGGGTCACCCTGGTACCGCTCGCCCTGCCGTCTGGAGTGGCGGCACTACCGGCCACCGACACCCGCAGCGGATCGACTCTGCGCGAGCGTCTCGGCCTGACGCGTCCCGTCAATCGCTTTGCACTCGAAGGGAAGAGCCTGTGACGAAGAAGCAGATACATCTTGGTGCCCATTTCCCCGGCGTCAACAACACCACTGTCTGGGCCGATCCGGAATCGAAGAGCCAGATCGAGTTCGACTCGTTCGTGCACCTTGCCGAATCGGCCGAACGCGGCCTGTTCGACTTCTTCTTCCTCGCCGAAGGGCTGCGACTGCGCGAGCACCGCAACAAGATCCACGACCTCGATGTGGTCGGAAGACCTGACACGCTCACCGTCCTCAACGCGCTTGCATCGGTGACGACCAAGCTCGGACTTGCCGGGACGATCAACACCACGTTCAACGAACCGTTCGAGCTCGCCAAACAGTTCTCGTCGCTGGATCACCTGTCCGACGGTAGGGCGGCATGGAACATGGTGACGTCCTCGGACGCGTTCACCGGCGAGAATTTTCGGCGGGGCGGCTATCTCGATCGTGCCGACCGTTACGTGCGGGCCAACGAGATCATCGACGTCGCGCGAAAGTTTTGGGACTCCTGGCAGTCCGACGCGTTCGTCGTCGATCGCGAGCGCGGGATCTTCGGTCGCCAATCCGAGATCCGCGCAGTCTCGCATTCCGGACCGCAATTCGATGTGCAGGGTCGCTTCACACTGCCGCGCAGTCCGCAGGGACATCCGGTTCTGCTGCAGGCGGGCGATTCCGACGAGGGCCGCGAGTTCGGTGCGGCCAAGGCCGACGCCATCTTCACCATCCACGGCACGCTCGAGGACGGACAGAAGTTCTACTCCGACGTCAAGGGTCGGCTCGCCAAGTACGGCCGCGAGCACGACGACCTGAAGGTGCTGCCCGCGGCGACGTTCGTGCTCGGCGATTCTGCGCAGGACGCGGTCGACAAGGCGGACCACATCCGGCATCAGCAGGTCAGCGGTAAGACAGCTATTTCGTTCCTCGAACAGGTGTGGGGACAGGACTTGTCCGCGTACGACCCGGACGGTCCGTTGCCGGATATCGAACCCAGCGGCGATGTGTCCATCACCCGTGGTCGTGCGCGACACGGCGACCCCAGAACCATTGCCCAGCAGTACCGCGAGCGCGCCGAAGCAGACAACCTGAGCATTCGTGAACTGATCATCGCGATGACGACGCGGCAGCAGTTCGTCGGAACCCCTGCGCAGGTGGCCGAGGAAATCGACAGCTACGTGCAGAACAACGCGAGCGACGGCTTCATCCTCGTCCCGCACATCACCCCAGCAGGCCTCGATGAATTCGTCGACAAGGTGATTCCGGAACTTCAGGACCGCGGCAGCTTTCGCACCGAATACGCCGGAACCACCTTGCGTGACCACCTCGGTTTGCGTCACCCGTACGAACAGCGTGAAGGAGTGCGAGCATCATGAGCGATTTCGGGCAGGACTGGAAGCAATGGCATGCCGACCGAGAGGCGTCCTACGGTGATCCTCTGGGTTGGGTCTCCTTGACCGGTTTGTATTGGCTGACAGATGAATTCGAGACCGTCGCGGACCTTCCCGGCCGGTGGAAGGCGGACGCCGATTCGGTGACTGTCGAAGGGTTCGACGGCGTGACGACTCTGAATCCGGTGGAGGGCGCACCGGGCATCCTGGTCGAGGACGGAGATCGACGTATCGAGGTGATCCGTCGGACCGGTTCTGTCGCGCTGCGGGTACACGACCCGAAAGCTCAGACCCTCCAGTCCTACAACGGTATCCCGGCCTACGAGCCGAGCGAGAAGTTCGTCGCCACCGGGAAGTTCACCCCGTACGACTCGCCGGTGACCGTCACGACCGGAGCCGTGGTGGAAGGACTCGAACACCATCACACGGCTGTGGGCACTCTCGACTTCGAGGTGGCCGGTACCGCTGCGCAACTGATTGCGTTCGGCGGCATCGGCAACGGTCTGAAGGTCCTGTTCACCGATGCCACGAGCGGGGTGACGACCTATCCGGCTGCGCGGATCCTGGCAGTGCCCGCTCCGGTAGACGGAACCGTCGTTCTCGATTTCAACCGGGCATCGAATCTTCCGTGTGCGTTCACCGACTACGCGACGTGCCCCGTCGCGCCGGCCGAGAACAGACTGACCGTCGCCGTCGAGGCAGGGGAGAAGAACCCGAGATGACGCGAGTTCCGTTGTCCGTTCTCGATCTGTCCCCGATCAGCGAGGGGTCGACCGTCCAGCAAGCGCTTCGTAACACCCTGGATCTGGCGCGCCAGACCGAGGAGTGGGGGTACGAGCGCTATTGGGTGGCCGAGCACCACTTCGTGGCGGCGGCCAGTTCTTCACCCGCAGTGTTGATCGGTCTGATTGCCGCTGCCACCAACCGGATTCGTGTTGGATCGGCTGCGGTCCAGCTCGGTTTCACCACAGCTGCTGCCGTTGTGGAGTCCTTCGGAACGGTGGACGCGTTGTATCCGGGCCGTATCGATCTGGGTGTGGGTCGATCCGGGCAGCGGCGTGCCGAAGTGTTGTCCGGTGCCCCGGTACCCGAGCGGCCTCGCGCTGCGCGAACGATCGACGGGGTGCTGTTTCCAGTTCCGTATTCACCGGTTGCACTGCTGAAGTCGGCCCGATTGGCAGCCTCGCTGGGTGCCCTCCAGCAGCCCGAGGCGATCTCACCGGACTTCGGTGATCAGCTCGACGATATCGTGGCGCTGCTGTCCGATACCTATGAGCGAAACGGCGTGCCCTTGTCGGCCCGTCCCGGTGCGGGTGCCCAGGTGCAAGTGTGGTTGTTCGGAAGCAGTGCAGGGCCCAGTGCTCGAGAGGCGGGTGCCCGTGGACTACCGTTCGTCGCGAATTACCACGTCAGTCCCGGAACGACACTCGACGCAATCGACGAGTACCGGAGTACATTCGTGCCATCCGACACGTTGTCCCATCCGTATGTTGCAGTGTCAGCTGATGTGGTTGTGGGAGATTCGGATTCCAGAGCGCATGAGTTGGCGGCGTCGTTCCCCCAGTGGGTGTACAGCATTCGGAGCGGTCACGGTGCCGTC
Source organism: Rhodococcus sp. 14-2483-1-1 (assembly GCF_002259335.1). NCBI lineage: Bacteria > Bacillati > Actinomycetota > Actinomycetes > Mycobacteriales > Nocardiaceae > Rhodococcus > Rhodococcus sp. 14-2483-1-1. The sequence continues at coordinate 571,092 of NZ_NPFX01000014.1, forward strand.
GAGTATCCGGATCCCAGGAGTGTCACACCGCTGTCCGACGAGCAGTACGCACTTGTGGCCGATCGCGTGGACACCCAATTCACCGGCTCGGCGGCGACGGTGTGCGAGAAGCTCGACGGTTTGCAGAAGGCTACCGGCGCAAACGAATTGGTTGTCACCTCGATGACCCACGACCACGCCGACCGGTTGCTTTCGTACGAACTGCTCGGTAAGGAATGGGGACTACCGCGATTACGCGTGTAGTCGGGAACAAAACGATGTGAGAGAACAGTTGAGGGCGGAATGACTCGAGTAGCGGTAGCAACATCATTTGGTGGACCAGAGGTCGTCGAGATCGTCGATCGGGCTCTGCCCAAGCCTGCAGCAGGGCAGGTTCTGGTCGAGGTCAGGGCAATCGGCGTCAACCCCTTCGACTACAAGAGCTACAGCGGTGCATTCGGTACCGACGCGTCGAAGCTTCCGCTGTCGCTCGGTAGCGAAGCGGCCGGCGTCGTCGTCGCTGTCGGTAACGCTGCGGAAGGCCCGGGTGGGCCGATAGGAGTGGGCGACGAGGTGATCGTGTCCGGCGCGAAGGGGGCATACGCCGAGAAGATTCTCGTTCCTGCGGACGCGGTACTGCCGAAGCCGGCCTCTCTGGACTGGAATGTCGCTGCCGGCCTCCTCGTCGTCGCCGGTACTGCGTACGACACGCTCGAAACGGTCGCTGTGTCGACCGGCGACACCGTGCTCGTACACGGCGGGGCCGGCGGAGTCGGATCCATCGTCGTGCAGTTGGCCAAGGCCCGTGGTGCGACCGTGATCGCCACAGCGCGTGCGGAGAACCATGACGCTCTGCAGAAATACGGTGCCGTGACGATCGAGTACGGCGAGGGATTGCTCGATCGTGTGAGGGCCGTGGCACCCGACGGCATCGATGCGGCGATCGACACGGTCGGCACCGATGAGGCCGTGGATGTATCCCTCGAATTGTTGACGGACAAAGCCCGTTTGGTCACGATCGCTGCCTTCGAGAGGGCCGCCAACGAGGGTTTCCCCTCAGTGGGTGGCGGTAACCCGAAGAGCGCGGAACGGCGTAAGACGGCGGCCCTGTCACTCGTGCAACAGGCAGGTGAGGGTGATTTCGAGGTCGTCGTCGCGAAGACGTTCCCGTTGGCCGATGTAGCCACAGCGCACTTGGAACTGAAAAGGGATCACCCGCGCGGAAAGTTCGTGTTGATTCCGTGACAGAAAATGTTGATGGACTTGATAATTGGGCCGTCGCGGAGGTACTCGCGCGCTACGCGCACGTGGTGGACAATCAGGAGTGGGAAGAGTTGGCGTCGGTCTTCACTCCCGATGCAACGCTGGAGGCAGAGAAAAACCTGATCATCGGACTCGACGGTATCCGGGGGTATCTGGAGTCGTTCGATCCGAAGCGATCTCATCACACACTCAACACCATCACCGATATCGACGGTGATGTAGCGCGGGTGTGGAGTCGGTTCATCGTGGTCGAGTTCGACGCCACCTCTCTCACCGGTGATTACGTCGATGAGGTGGTGGCGACTGCCGACGGTGCGCGCATCGCGCGACGGCGCATCACCGTTCGCAATCGACCGGACGTCGTGCAACACGAGGCGGAGTCGTTCGCGAGCTGGGCTCGGTCGTGACCACGGAAGTTCGCGTCGATCCCGACACTGCGGCCGAGATCCTGGGCGTCCTCTCCCGCTACGCCCAGGTGATAGACAACCGGGACTGGGATCAGGCCCGGACGGTGTTCACCGACGATGTGGTCTTCGGGGCCGGAGAGGCGGCACTGCAGGGCATTTCGGCCGTGCGAGAGATGGTCGAGAACGTTCGGCCGTATCACCCACACCACACGTCCAATACCATCCTCACCCGCCGCCCGGACGGAACCATCCGGGCGTGGAGCAAGTTCGTCATCGTTCGAACCGACGGCACCGCGGGCAGCGGCGACTACCAGGACACGCTGGTGCACACCGACCGTGGCTGGAGAATCGCGCACCGAGTCGCGAGCCGGGGAAACCGTCGACGCGACGACCCCGGTGGTCCGTCGAGCAGGACATTCACTTTCGTGTCCTGGAGGGGATGACGGGAACTGCGGCTGGTGGACGGTGACCGAGGCCCACCAGCCGCCGATCAGACAGTCACCAAACCGAATTGGTTCACCGGCCGCGGCAGGCCGTAGTGCTCACGCAACGTCGATCCGGTGTACTCGGTTCGGAACAGTCCCCGTGCCCGCAGAATCGGGACCACCTCGTCGACGAACACCTCAAGCCCGGAGGGAAGCGCCGGCGGCATGATGTTGAAGCCGTCTGCGGCTCCGCCGAGGAACCACTGTTCGATGGCGTCGGCCACCTGCAGCGGCGTACCGGTGAACGTGTGGTGCCCACGTCCACCGCCGAGGCGTCCGATCAGCTCGCGCACCGTGAGCTGTTCGCGTCGAGCTAGTTCCACGATGAGGGTGTAGCGGCTCTTGGCCTCTTCGATAGCGTCCTCGGGCAGTAGCTGCTCAGGAAGCTGTTCGTCCAGATGCAGAGCCGATGGATCCACTTTAAGCGTTTTGGCGAGCTGAACAAGCGCGTATTCCGGCACGATGAGCCGGTCCAGTTCGAGTTCGAGTGCGTGAGCCTCGGCCTCGGTCGAGCCGATGACCGGGACGATACCGGGCAGGATCTTGATGTGGTCGGGGTTTCGACCGACAGCGGCTGCCCGGGCTTTCAGATCCGCGTAGAACGCACGAGCGTCGTCGATGGTCTGTTGCGCGGTGAACACTGCCTCGGCGTACCGGGCCGCAAGATCCTTACCGTCCTCGGACGAGCCCGCCTGGACCAGAAGTGGATACCCTTGGATCGGTCGCGGGACATTCAACGGCCCTCGGACCGAGAAGAATTCGCCTCGATGATCGACAGTTCTCACCCTGTCGTTGTGCCCCCACACTCCGGACTCCTTGTCCGCTGAGATCGCATCGTCGTCCCAGCTGTCCCACAACTTCTGAGCCACGTCGACGAATTCCGCCGCGCGGGCATACCGAACGTCGTGCTTGGGCAGCTCGTCGAGGTTGAAGTTCTGTGCCGCCTCCAGGCCGGCCGTGGTGACGATGTTCCAGCCGGCACGGCCGCCCGAAATGTGGTCGAGGGAGGCGAATGCACGCGCAAGGTTGAACGGTTCGTTGTAACTCGTTGTGGCAGTGGCAATGAGACCGATTCGTTCGGTGACCGTCGACACGGCCGTCAGGATCTGCAACGGCTCGAGGTTCCCGGACGGGCGGCGCGCGACATTTGCCATCAACTGGGGGCTGTCGGCGAAGAAGATCGAATCGAACGTGCCGCGCTCGGCGATCTGGGCGAGTCGTTGGTAGTGCTTGATGTCCGTGCCGGAGCGCGCGTCGGATTCCGGCAGACGCCAGGACGACTCGTGATGGCCGGTGGACATCAGGAAGGCGTTGAAGTGCAGGGTTCGGGTCATGCGTGTGCTCCTTCCTCGACACCGAGAGCCTCGAGCAAGGCATTGCGGTGCGAGACGAATCGGGGGTCGCCGTGACGACGCGGTGACGGCAGATCGATCTGGCGATCGGCGACGAAGCGGCCCCTGTCGAGTACGAGGACTCGATCGGCGAGCAGTACTGCCTCGTCGACGTCGTGCGTGACCAACAGGACGGCCGGGTTGTGGCGCGCGCAGAGATCCTGCAACAGGACGTGCATGCGGATGCGGGTCAGCGCGTCGAGTGCTCCGAACGGCTCGTCGGCGAGTAACAATTTCGGCTCACGAACCAGGGAGCGAGCCAATGCAACTCGCTGCTGCTCGCCGCCGGACAGTTCCTTGGGCCAGGCCCTCTCGCGGCCCTCCAGTCCCACCTCGGCCAGGGCGGCCCGGCCACGAGCCGAGGCATCGCGTCCGGTGAGTCCGAGGATGACGTTGTCGAGCACACGTGCCCACGGCAGCAAACGAGAGTCCTGGAAGACGACGGCACGAGCTCGCGGCACGCGCAGGTCGCCGGAGCCGAGCACGCCGTCGTCCAACTCGGCAAAGGCCCGCAGTATCGTGCTCTTGCCCGAGCCGCTTCGTCCGAGCAGGGCAACGAACTCACCCTTGTGAATGTCGAGGTCGATGCTGTCCAACACGAGTCGATCCCCGAAACCTCTGCTGAGACCGCGAGCTTCGACCACTCGCGTATCGTTCGGCGTCATGGTGGTGTTCAGCCTCCCAGCGTCTGTCGCCATGCCAGTGCCTTTCTCTCGGCCGACCGGACGAGGGTGTCGCCGATCAATCCGAACAGCGCGTACACCACCAACCCGACGACGATGATGTCGATCTGTCCGTAGGTGCGTGCCTGCGTCATCAGGTAGCCGATGCCGCTGGTGGCATTGACCTGTTCCACGACGACGAGCGCAAGCCACGAGATCGTGACCGCCATCCGTAGGCCGGTGAAGAAACCGGGGAGTGCGCCTGGGAGAGCGATCTTCCGGATGAACTGCCAACGGGACAGGTCGACGGTCTCGGCCAGCTCGACGAAGCGTTTGTCGACTCCGCGCAACTGGGCATGGGTGTTGATGTAGACGGGGATGAGCACACTGGTGGTGATGACGATGATCTTCATCGACTCGCCGATTCCGAACCAGACGATGAACAAGGGGATCAGGGCCAGGGTGGGAATGGCGCGTTTGATCTGCACCGGCCCGTCGACGACAGCTTCACCGAGTCTGCTGAGGCCGGCGACGAGGGCGAGTACGATCCCGATGGCGACGCCCAGTACGAGTGAAATCCCCGCGCGCTGAACGGACGTGAGCAGATTGCTCTGCAGGCGACCGTCGGCGATCAGTTCGGCCCCGGCCTGGTAGATGGTCCAAGGAGCCGGGAGGGTCTGCGGGTCAAGCCATCCGGCGGCGGACGAGATCACCCAGAGAAGTAGGAGAAGCACTGGGCCGACGGCCAACCCGTACGGAATTGCCTTTCCCGGCCCCAGGCGTCGGGTCGAGGTACGCCGGGGCGCGAGCGTTCCGGTCGTATCGAGTGCACGTGGTGGGCTCGTACGACGCAATGTCAGGGTGGCCATCAGCTTTCCTCACGGGTGCGTGCGCCGCCGACCTCGGTGACCGTCTCCGCGATGATCGGCTCGAACCGCAAGTCGAATCCGTCGGATGCAGTGACCTTCCGGGGCAATTCGCCTGCGGCACCGATGACGTCGATGGTGTCCTGCTGACGCTGTACCAGTGCCTCGTCGAGGACAGGGAATGTCGACGGCCCGAGCGATTCCACGATGCGTCGACCGTCCGCCTCGGTGAGCCCCTGGTTGTCCACGTAGTACGCCTGGATCCACTCGTCCGGATTGTCGTTGGACCAGTCGACCGCGCGAATGTAGGACGCGACGTAGGCGCGCAGGGCTGCGGCCTTGGCGGGGTCCTGCAGTGCTTCACGACGCGCGTACAGGTAGCTCAACCCCGTAGACGTTCCGTCGGACTCGCTGACATCGATCAACGTTGTGCCCGGATTCGCAAGGAAGCGAGTCAGATTGGGCTCGCCGAGCGGTGCGACATCCACCTGACCGGTCCGGATGGCGTCCGGAAATTCCGAGAGCTGCAACCGGACGAGTTCGACGTCATCGGTGGTCAGGTCGGCAGCGGCCAACGCCCGCAACACGATCGCCTGCTGCGCCGTGCCTTCGGCGTAGGCGATCTTGGTGCCTCGCAGATCGGCGAGAGTGGTGATGTCTCGGCCCGCGGCTACTGCCAGCCGAGTGTTGTTCGGATCCGACTGGCGTGCAGCGATGATGGGCACATCTTGGCCGGCGATGAGCGCCTGGATCGGCGGGGTGTCGCCGACGATGGCGACGTCGGCGGCACCGGCCCGGAAGGCCTCCAGAATCGCAGGCCCGCCCACGAAGTTTGCGAACTCGTAGTCGAACGGCAGAGCATCCGCTTCACCCGATGCGGCCAGCACGGTCTGCTGAGCCTCCGACTGGTCCGCGATGACCAGCTTGGTTCCTTCAGGAACCTCGGTGGGCAACGCCGCGTCGGCAGCGAGAGCGTTGTCCGGCGAATCGTCCGACGCGCAACCGGACAGAGCCACGGCCACAGTGCACAGGGCGACCAGGGCAGTGGTCGCGGTTCGGGACGGTCGTCGTCTGGCCATGAAGGTTCGCATGGGACCAGTGAAACGTGAGACCAATTGTTGAACAACAGTTTACGTTAGCGTGATTCTAAGTGTGCTTCTCGATCATGTCGGTGGCCGAGAAGCTCGGCGGCCAACTGGTCGTTGTGTCGAAAGAACCCAGCGTTGGTGCGCGGCCGCGGGAAGGCGCTCGACCACGTGTGTCCGGCAACCCACGGACCGACGGCGTAGCTGCGTTGGGCTGGTTCACCCGAGGCGTCGATCAGCCTGGAACGACCGTCCACGGCGATCTTGGCCGCACTCTGCTCGGTCGCGCGAATATCAGTCACGTCACCGCGGGCATGCAGGGTGCGCAGCAGTTCATCACCTGCCCTCGCGATCGACGCCACGGGGAGCCGCGCATCGATCAGGGTGTCGGCATGGATCACCACGTCGTGAGCGGCGCTGCTGGCGACGAACCGGTCGCCCTCGGTAGCGAAGGTGACCTCGGGGCCGAGGAACTGCACGATGCCGGCGCGGCTGAGGGCCAACAGCTGTTCGAGACGAAGTGGCGGCGGTCCGCTGGCGACGAAGCTGAAGAACGAATGCAACCAGCCTTCGACGTCCGCCGCAACGGAGTGCGCCGGAATCCGGCCGCGGCGCAACAACTCTCCGATCGTCATGTACACCGACAGCAATGCGGAAAAGACTGCAGCGTCGGAGCTGTAGTACGGGTCTGCTCGACGGCGCAGATCGGTCTCGATGTACTCGTCCAGGTGTGTCCGAACATCCTCCAGGTCAGCGAATCGCACTCCGGCGAAGGGCTTGTCGATGCGCGCGAGATCGATACGGTCATCGTCCTTCGGAACGTACTGTTCGACGAACCGGACGAGTTCCTCCGACTGCCACTCGATCTCGGTCAATCCGCACTCGAAGTCCGTCCACGATCCGGACGTGCGCTCGGGATGAGCTGCGAACAGTTCGTAATAGTGGGCCCAGGCAAGTTCTTTGGACGCCAGTGGCCAGATCTCGTCGCGGAAGTGCAGCGGTCCGTCGCCGGGGAACGCGTCTGCGGTGAAGTATTTCGGCAGAGGTGGCCGCGCGGCCGCGATGTCGTAGGAGAGTTTCGCGTGGTACGGCACTCCGCGTCGCGAGCCGGCGTAGAGCACCGGCTCTCGGCCCGAAGGTGTGTACACGAGTGTGCCGTTCTCGCTCCGTGCGAAGGTGCCACCGCGGCTTTCCGCGAGCAACACCATCCAATCGATGAATGCCAGCCCGAGTCCGGCAACCAACACCGGCTCACCCGCAGGTACCGGGCCCGGGTCCAGATCTGCGGTGTACCCGGGGCCGATGTACGTCGACCCGTGGGCATTCGCGAAGTCTGCTAATTCTGTCTCCCGTTGTGAGGCAAGCGCATCGGGATGGCCTTGCGCGAGCAGAACGACGTCGGCGTGGATGTTCGACCCGTCGTCGAGGGTGAGGACTTGTTCGGTCGACACATCGACGACCCGCGCCCGGTGCACCTGCACGTGCGCGCTGGACCCAGCGATGGAGCGCTCGAACACCCAACCGAGGTAGCGACTCTGAAGGGTGCGTGAGGCGAACGATCCGGGCGTGAACCGCTCGAGCTCGTCCTGAAGTTCGGGGTCTGCGCGCAGTGTGTCTACGTTGTCCAGTACCCACTCGGCCAGCGTCGGACCCGTTCGTATGGGTCCGTCCACGACGGTGGTGTCGTCCGTGAACGTGGTGACATCGGCCGCTACTGAATTCATCCACAGCAGTGGCGGTTGGCTGCCACGCCAGATTCTGCCGGCTCCGGGCGGGAAGGGATCGATCACATGGACGTGGATATCCGCGGCGGACCTTCGTGCCAGAAGCCGTTCCAGCACGCCGGTACCGCGGGGGCCTGCGCCGACTATCGCAATGGTGAACGCAGTCACTGGCTTCCTTCCCGAGTGTGCAGGCGTATCGAAATCAAGTATGCACGTGCCGAAATCGGGGATTGCAGGTGTAAAAAATCACGCTGAGTCGAAGTCTTCCCTTTTCGGCCGGCGGCACTTTACCGTCGTTCCACATGACACTCGCAACAGTTCGGCACGAGGGCGCATGAGCGAGCGTCGTCGCACACTCAAGACCGTCACCGGCGTCAGTGGTGGAACCGATATCTACGACGCGGCAGTCGATTCCACCAAGTCCACTCTCGATCAGGCCCTCGAGGTTGCCAGAATTGCGGAGGCCAACAAGATCGATGCGCTCTTCGCGGCCGACCTGCTGAGCTTCGGGTCGCAAGGTGCTATCGGCGCCCAGGAACCGTTGATCTATCTCGCCGCGCTGGCCGCGGTCACCTCGGATGTCGGTTTGATCGCAACCGTCACAACGACGTTCCATCATCCGTTCAACCTGGCGAGGCTCTTCGGGACGCTCGACCACGTCAGCAACGGTCGCGCGGCGTGGAATGCCGTCACCTCGTCGCTGGGGGAGGAGAACTACAGCGACCTGGACCTGCCGAGCCCGGAGGAGCGGTATGCCCGCGCCACCGAGTCGCTCGAGGTGGTCAACAAGTTGTTCGACAGCTGGAAACCGGGGTCACTGACGTCGGGGCCGAAGGGCATCGAACTGGACTCATCGCTGGTGCAGCGCATCGATCATCGGGGCAAGTACTTCGCCGTTCAGGGTCCGCTGAACATTCCTGCGTTGCCGCAGCGACGGCCGGTGCAGTTCCAGGCCGGGCAGTCCGCAGGCGGGATCGAGTTGGGTGCCCGGTTCGCGGAGGTGGTGTTCATCTCGCTTGCGACTCTGGAAGACGCCGTCACCTACACCAAGGCAGTGAGAACCCGGGCCGCCGAACTGGGTCGCGGCGACCGACTGCCCCTGATCTTCAGTTCCTTCCACGCCACCTACGGCGCATCGGAAGCCGAGGTGGCGCAGACCGTTCGCGAGGCCGAGGATGCAACCGACTTCGACGCCGGCAGGTTGCGGCTCGAAGACATGCTCGGCGGTGGCGTCGACCTGTCGGAATTGCCGCTGGACCAGCCGATCCCGGAGTCGGTGTTGCCCGACCCGGCCTCGGTCAACCGTCGACGAGGTCGAGTGGAGATCTTCGGCAAACTGGCGGCGCAAGGAAAGACGCTGCGTGAGTTGATCATCAAATCGAAGGACACCGGCCACTGGGCCGCAGCGGGAACCCCCGAGCAACTGGCCGACGCCATCCAGGAACGCTACGACGCGGGGGTTCTCGACGTCATCTCGGTCGGCGGACTGACCGACCCACGGACCGGGGACTTCGTGCTCAACGGACTGTTCCCGGAATTGCGCAAAAGGGGCATTCTCGGCACCGACTACATCGGCGGAACCTTCCGCGAAAATCTCGAGCTTCCTCCCTTGCCGCCATTCGAATCAGCGTGATCGGAACGGGTGACGAATCTGGGCGGCGAGCCTACCGTCACGTCCATGACCTGGCTCAAAGCGCGAGTAGCGGCTCTCATCGACCGCCTTGGATCGCAGCCTGCATGCACCCACGCTGCCGTCGACTTCGGCATCCGCGGCTGACATCGCAAGCGTTGCTTCGGGTAGACCGTTTTCGAGGTAAACCGTTACTGCATGCCCCACGCAGGCACGATCATCCGTAGTAGGAATCCCACCACGTCAGCACTCGGGTTCCGATCAGTGTCAGCCACTTCGAGCGTTCACCCTCTGGTACGTCGGTCGCGAACCACACCTCACCTGGATGAGGGTGACCCTGCAACCACGTTCCATCGTTCTGGCGGGCGGCTCTGATGATTCCTATCGCCTCCTCCATGCGGGGATCCGGCGCTGTCCCATCGAGCAGGGAAGCCTGCCGAAAGTAGTCGGCGGCATTGAGGGCGTTGTACGTCCAACGGGATGGGTAGAAGAATTGATCCACCCATGGCCCGACCTTCTCAGCCGTGGACAACGTGTACAGGAGCTTTCGCGTCAGCAAGTACTTTTCACCGGCGCGCCGGGCAGCTCGAGTCTCGTCCGTGCCGCCGAGGGCTGTGTCGTACTCCAGCAATCCTTTCAACGAGTTCAGTGTCGAGTGAAATGACGAGCGGGTCGATCCCTCGACCCACTCACAGTTCCATCCACCGTCCGGTAGCTGGTGTTCGAGAAACCACTGAACGATGCCCTCGACGTCTGCACCCAGCCACACCCCGTTGGCGACCGTCCACGCGTTGATGCAGCAGTCCACCTCGCCGCCCCAGTACGGCAGGTTGTCGTACTCCCACCGACTGTTCTTGTCGAGCAACTCGACCGTGCGGCGCGCTCGCAGGACCGCGGGGTCGAGACCCCACTCGCGCAGCGAATTCAGCGACCAAGTGGTCGCAGTCCAGGGTTGCCCCGGAGCCGCGGAACTATCGAAATTCGCAGGGAAGAATGCGCCGCCGGCCCATTGCCCGTCCGGATCCTGCAGCGCGAGAAGCCTTGCACCGAATCCTTCGGTGGCAACTCGGGCGCGAGTTGCTTCCCAAACTTCGGACGGCTCGTCCAAGAGATCGCGCTCCACCTGCCAACGCAGCGCTGGGTCCGAGTCGACAAGCCAGTTGCGCAGGAAATCGGCGACCATGATCAGGCAGCCTATCGTCGTTCGGCCATTCGTCCTGAGTGTTCACATCTGTATTCCTCGGTTTGCCTCATGCTGATTCGAACCCTTCATTCTCGAGCGTATCTACGGCAACGTGGGCTGTTGCGCAGGTATCGATGCATGCCCCGGAGAAAGCAGGATCACGATGAGTTCGGAGTTGATCAGCCTCAGCGAAGCCGTGGCGGGCGAGGCCACGTTGATGGATGTGCGAAGCGCGCCATCGAGGGTCGAATTCGGCACGGTGGCAGGTGCGATCGTGGTCGACAATGGCTGACACCTTGTACTTTGCCCTCGAACTCGACGGCTACGACGAGTCACCCGAGCGGCTTCGCAGCAACGTCGCGGAGGCCGAACGCGCAGGTTTCACAGTCGTCACCTTCGGTGATTCTCTGGTCTCGGCCCGGAATCGACTCGATGCAGGCACGCGCGCTGCGTTCGTCGCCTCGACCACGTCGACCATCGGGCTGGCTCCCACCGTCCACACCGTCACTACCGAACCGTTCTTTCTCGCAACACAACTCGCCAGTCTCGACCATGCATCCCACGGCCGAGGAGCCTGGGTGATCGGCGCAGACAATTCGCCGGCCGCTCATGCAGCAGTGGGATCGGAGGTGCGGTCGAGCGTGACCGCTGAGATCCGTGACGTCATCGACGTGTCTCGGCGGCTGTGGGATTCGTGGGAGGACGACGCGGTTATCCGTGACGCGGCGACCGGTCGATATCTCGACCCAGCCAAGGTGCATCACGTGCGGTTCGAGGGCGAGTTCTTCGACGTCGTCGGGCCCTTGATCACTCCACGTTCGCCGCAGGGTCAGGTGGTCGTCATCGGAGATGTAGATCTGGGCGTCACCGATCTGCTGGATGTGGCGTTGGTGCGCGGCGACGATGTGGCGGATCGGGCGGCAGCGGCGCGCGCCGATGGAGCAGCCCTGGTGTTCGCCGACATCGACGATCTGTCCGACGCCCAATCGCTGGCCGGCGTGGTCGACGGCATCCGGTTACATCTCGGGACTGACGCCGTGAAAGACCTTGCCGTCCCGGCACATTTGCTTCGCAGGCCGACCCCTGGACTCTCGCTGCGCGAGAATTTGGGACTGGCGCGTCCGGTCAGCCGCTACGCCGCTTCGGCTCAGAAATAGGGAGAAGAATCATCGTGAGCACCAACGACCAGCACCCGGACACCGGCGCACCGTTCGACCCGAATGCACAGATCCATCTGGGCGTGTTCTATCCGGGAATCGGTGCCCAGACGGTCTGGGAGGATCCGAAGGCACCCGATCAGGTTGCGACGGACACCTTCGTCGAGGTGGCAACCAAGCTCGAACGTGGTCTGTTCGATGCCTTCTTCCTCGGCGACGGTCAGCGGGTGCGGGAGAACCGCGGTGCGATCCTCTCCACCGACATCGCCGGCAGGCCGGACGCGATCACACAGCTCGCTGCGTTGGCGTCGGTGACAGAGCGCATCGGACTGGTCGCCACGCAGAACACCACCTACAGCATCCCCGTCGAGCTCGCGCGGCGGTTGGCGAGCCTCGACGTCCTGTCGGACGGGCGCGCCGGATGGAACATCGTCACCACCGACAACGCATGGACGGGTGAGAATTTCCGTCGCGGAGGTTGGCTGGACCACGAGCGACGCTACGAGCGGGCAACCCAGGTGGTCGAACTGGCGAAACAGTATTGGGCGGGTTCGGAAATCGACGCCGATACCGATCTGCTGAAAGCCCGTGCAACACCCAATGTTCGGTCCAGTTCGCAGGGCAGGCCCGTGCTCTTTCAGGCCGGGGATTCTTCGGGTGGACGCGATCTGGCAGCGAGGCATGCCGACGTCGTTTTCTCTGCCAACAACGCCTACGACGCGGCTGTCGCCTATGCGCGAGATCTCCGCGCGCGAACGGCTGCGTACGGTCGCGCCGCAGACGCGGTCAAGATTCTGCCGGGTGTCACCGTGGTACTCGGTGACACCGAGGCGGAGGCGGAAGAGAAGGTTCGCTGGCTACGAACCAACGCCTACAACGGAGTTCGCGCCATAGCGTTCCTCGAGCACTACTGGGGTAAGGATCTCTCGAGCTACGACCCGGAAGGTCCGCTGCCCGACATCGAACCGGTAGAGGACGAGCTCGATCCGTCCCGTGGCACCCTCGCGGTCGACGCGCGGACCGGCAAGCTCGATCAGATTGCCCAGTGGCGCGCGTTGTCCGAGGAGAAGGGCCTGTCGATCCGCGAACTGGTACTCGAGATCTCGCCTGCGTCTCGGTTCCATTCCGGCACGCCTGCGGCTTTGGCTGATCGATGGGCCGATCTGGTGCGGCACCGGGTGGTCGACGGATTCAACATCAACCCCTATCACTTGGGTGATGCCATCGACGACCTCGTGGACAAACTGGTTCCGGCCTTACAGGAGCGCGGGGTCTATCGAACCGAGTACACGAGCACCACGCTGCGCGGGCACCTCGGTCTCGACGAGGAGACCGCGTCGGAGCGGGAGCAGGCCTCGTAGGGCGCTTCGGAGCGCCCTACGAGTCGGGTCGAGGGACGAGCTCGGTCAGCTCAACTCTGCGCGCGACCATTCGTTCACGAACTCCAGGCCACTGCGCACGAAGAGCTGGGTCACCGGGCAACGGCGAGCTACCTCGGAGACGAACTTGTCGAAGGTCTCCTGGTCGGCGTCGGTCTGTACCGTCGCCTCGACCTTCACGGCGTCGAAGTTCGCATTTCCTTCGTCACCGTTCACGAGCACTGCGGTGTCGAGGTCGCCTTGGATGCGAAACGTGAACTCGCCGAGCGTGATTCCCATGTCTTTGGCGACGAGGGCGGCCGTTACCTGGTTGCACGAGGTCAACGCACCGAGCGCGTAGAACAACGGGCTGGGTGCCTCGTCCTTACCGCCGAATGCAGGATAGGCATCGGTGTCGAATTGGTGGCCTGCATCGCCGTCTGCGACAAGGTGCTGGGCGACCCCGGTACCGCTGGCGTTGAGAACGAAGGGAACGACGGACGTTCGAATAGTGCTGGTTGTCATGAATTCCGACGATGGCCCTCCGACGACCGAAGCGGAATGGTTCGGCTCACAGTGATTCGAACTCGGCACGAGCACGGGCTGTACGGGACGCGCGTCGACGATGGAAGCTAACGATCAGGTCTCGACTCGAGTGGGGTACTGCTCTGCACGATCTACGATGTCCTCATGACTGCCGATCCGACCACGCCCGCACCGTCGACCAGCTCGGCGAACTGGAAGAGGCGAGGCATCCTCGTCGGAGCCGGCATCGTCCTGTTGTTGATCGCGTACTTCATCCTGGCGGCGTTTCTTCCGCGCTGGTGGAGTCTTCGGGTCGAAGAACTGGCCGACCGTACGTTCACCAAGGGCATTCTGTGGGGCCTGTTGTTCGGCATCGTCTGCACGTTCGCGCCGCTGGTGTTCTTCTGGAGCGCCTGGACGGTCCGCAAGGGTAGGGCGGGCAAGCAATTGGCTATCGGCTCGGTCATCCTCGCCGTCGTCACTGCGATTCCGAACCTGTTGACCCTCACCATCGTCCTCGGTACCAGCAATGCCGCCCATGCCGGTGAACGCACCCTCGACACCAGCGCGCCGGGTTTCCGCGGCGCAACGGCACTCGGCGCAGTGATCGCCGTGGTTCTGGTTGCACTGCTCGTGTTCGTGGTGGTCCGGCGAAACCGCCGACGCAGAACTACTGCTCTGTCGCAGTAACGTTCAGGCGCTGCGCAATATCGTCGGTTGGGTGACTACGCGGATTCCCGGTTCCGGGTCGAAGCGGTACCCGGTTCCTCTGACCGTGGTGATCAGTCGACCGAATTGGCCTAGTTTGGTGCGCACCCTCGACAGGTGGACGTCGACGCTGCGTCCGCCGTCGGATGTGTTGAGCTCGGATCTCGCAACGACGACGCGTGGATGCTGAGCCAGATACGCGAAGATCTCGAACTCGGTGTGACTGAGTCGAATGCTCTTTCCGCCGAGGATCACGTCTCGGGCAGGGATGTCGATGACCAGGGGAGCGTTCAGATCGTTGACCCGAACATCGAATCGCGTCAGGATCTTCGCATGCGGCGCATAGCTTTTGGCGGCACTGCGAAGCGCATCGGCGAGTGCGTGCAACTGCGGTCGGGTCAATCCCTGCAGGGACGATGTGCCGGAATCGGAGATGTGGACAACGACGGTGGCTTCGGTGGTCATGCTGGAGAGCTCCTGAGACAAGGGTGTGCTGCGGATACCGGGCAGTTGGTCAGCGTGGGCAGCGACAGTTCTTGTTCACCGTCACAGAGTGATCGACGGCGGGCTCGTGCGCCAGAGATGCGCTCACCGTGATCGCAATTGTTGACCCCATGACCGTCGACGTGTTGCGATCGGGCGTGACCGATGTATGCCGATCCCGCGCCGCCCTGTTCACCCGAGCCGTCGACTGGGATCACCCCGACGCCGAAACCCTGCGCGCGGCGATGGCCGCCGAGGTGGGTCCCCGTTACGCAGACCGGGCCGCTCTGATGTCGAAGACCCAGGCCAACGCCGTCGACGAGAGCACTGTGCACCGGACGTTCGTCGTGTATCGCCGTGAAGCGGAGGGGGATGAGCATGCCGTCGGGCATGCAGCGCTGCGTTGGAACGGGGCGGACCTCGAGCTCAAGCGCATGTTCGTGCACCCCGACCATCGCGGCACGGGTGTATCGGCTGCCCTGCTGGAGGCGTCGGAGAATGCCGCCCGCGACCAAGGGCTGCCGCGGCTGATATTGCAGACGGGAGACCGTCAGCCCGACGCGGTTCGACTGTACGAGAAGAGCGGTTACACCCGAATCCCGGTGTTTCCTCCCTACGAGGTCCTGCCGTTCTCGAACACCTTCGAGAAGCGCCTGTAGTCAGGCCCGCAAGGTCATGATTTCGGCACCGTCGTCGGTGATGACCACCGTGTGCTCGCTGTGCGCGGTACGGCATCCCGTCGTGCTGCGCAGGGTCCAGCCGTCGTCGTCGGTGACGAGCTCGTCGGTGTCTTCCATGATCCACGGCTCGAGTGCCAACATCAGGCCGGGACGAAGTCCGTAGCCGCGGCCCGGCCGCCCGTTGTTGGACACATGTGGGTCCTGATGCATGGTGGACCCGATGCCGTGACCGCCGAACTGCATGTTGATCGCGTAGCCCGCCTCGCCGAGGACGGTGCCGATGGCATGCGAGATGTCACCGATCTTGTTTCCCGGACGTGCCGCTGCGATCCCCGCAGCCAGAGCCCGTTCGGTGGCGTCGATCATGGCGGTGTCTTCTTTCCGGGGCTCGCCGATTGCGAAGCTGATGGCAGAGTCCGCTGCGACGCCGTCGAGGACCACAGCGAGATCGAGAGTCAGCAGATCGCCGTCAGTCAATGCGTAGTCGTGTGGAAGGCCATGCAGCACAGCATCATTGACGGAGGTGCAGATGTAGTGACCGAACGGGCCGCGACCGAAGGACGGCGCGTAGTCGACGTAGCAGGACGTTGCCCCGGCTCCGAGGATGATGTCTTTGGTCCACTCGTCGATCTCGAGCAGGTTGGTGCCGACGGTGGCACGCTCGCGGACGGTCTCGAGGATTTCGGCGACCAGAGCGCCGGATTTGCGTGCGAGGGGGATCTTGCTGGGTGGGAGAATCTCGATCATGTGATGCCTTTCGTCGTGTGACGAATAACTATACCGGTATAAGTATTGGTGTCGACATTGACGGTGCGTTGACCGTCGACCGTTCGTGCGACTCTATTTGCTGTGTCTGCTCATCCTCTCGACGACCCCGTCCGCAATTCCCTCGACGGCGCACTCTCGCGCTTTGCGGTCCGGCGCGGACGGGTCGTGCGGGCGGATCCCGAAGTGTCTCCGTTCCTGGTGCATCCTGACGTTCTCGATCCGCAGGACTGGGACGACATCGCGGCCTTGTTCGGCCCCCGAACCGTGGTGGCGCTGAACGGACCGGAACGCGCACTGCCCGAGGGGTGGTCGCATGTGGAGACCTTCGGTTTGGTGCAACTCGTGGGCACGCACCTCGAGACGAGGCCATTCGCTGACGCCGTAGAGCTCACGGCAGCAGACGTCCCCGAGATGCTCGAATTGGTTCGCCGCACCGAGCCCGGGCCGTTCCTGCCCCGGACCATCGAGCTCGGCACGTACCTCGGAGTCCGACGCGACGGTGCGCTGATCGCGATGGCGGGCGAGCGCATGCACCCACCGGGGTGGACGGAAATCAGTGCGGTCTGCACCGACCCGGCATTCCGAGGGCAGGGTCTGGCCACGGACCTGGTGTGCGCGATCGGTCACGGTATCCGCGCCCGCGGTGAGGAGCCGTTTCTGCATGCGTCGGCGGCGAACGTGCGCGCCATCGACCTCTACCTGTCCATCGGATTCGAGTTGCGTCGCACCTCCCACCTGACGTTGGTGAGAACGCCCGCACCGAACGCGGGGCATGCCGACTGACGAGTGCGATGGTCGGTCGGTGGCTTCCGCTGGACGTGATGCGTCCCAAGAAGGACACTGCAGTGGTGCTGACTATCCGCCGCATCTCGCCGGTCTTCACCCCCGACGATCCTGAACTGATTGCCCATCTGATTCGCGAGCGCATGGCCGCACGTCAGTGACGCGCCCCGACGAGCGGTTCACGCTCGCCAGCGAACGCACTTTTCTCGCGTGGCTTCGGACGTCGCTCGGGCTCCTGGCCGGCGGAATTGCGATCGTTCACCTCGTTCCTGATTTCAGTACGGGATGGGTGCGGACGGCACTCGGTCTGATTCTGATCGGACTCGCCGCCGCGGCACCGATCATCGGCCTGCGGCGGTGGATGCGGGTGCGCGCTGCCCTGGAACGCGGTGCACCGATGCCGGAGTCCCGGGACCTGTGGATCTTCGCGGTCGGAATAGCAATTGTCGCGGTCATGGCTGCAGTGGTCACCGTTCTGGGGATCCAGTAGTACTCAGCCGACCACCGCGGGTGCACAATCGAAGAACTAGGACGACCAACGACAGGAGTTCGGCGTGGCGCAGGGTCTCAAACTCGGTTACAAGGCATCGGCGGAGCAGTTCGGGCCGCGTGAGTTGGTCGAGCTCGGTGTTCTCGCCGAGCAGCACGGAATGGACTCCGCGACGGTCAGCGACCATTTCCAGCCGTGGCGGCACGAGGGCGGGCATGCGCCGTTCTCGCTTGCGTGGATGACTGCCGTCGGTGAGCGGACGAACACGATCCAGCTCGGTACCTCGGTGCTCACCCCGACGTTCCGCTACAACCCGTCGGTCATCGCCCAGGCATTCGCGACGATGGGCTGCCTGTACCCAGGGCGCATCATGCTGGGTGTCGGTACCGGCGAGGCGCTCAACGAGATCGCTACCGGATTCACCGGCGAATGGCCGGAGTTCAAGGAACGATTCGCGCGCCTGCGTGAGTCCGTGCGCTTGATGCGCGAGCTGTGGCTCGGTGACCGTGTCGATTTCGAGGGCGAGTACTACACGACCAAGGGTGCGTCGATCTACGACGTTCCCGAGGGTGGCATCCCGGTGTACATCGCGGCCGGCGGACCCGTCGTGGCGAGGTATGCAGGACGCGCGGGCGATGGTTTCATCTGCACCTCGGGCAAGGGCATGGAGCTCTACACCGACAAGCTGCTTCCGGCTGTGGAAGAGGGTGCGGGTAAGGCCGAGCGCGACGCCGGTGAGATCGACAAGATGATCGAGATCAAGATCAGCTACGACACCGATCCCGAACTGGCTCTGGAGAATTGCCGCTTCTGGGCCCCGCTGTCGCTGACACCGGAGCAGAAGCATTCGATCGACGATCCGATCGAGATGGAGAAGGCCGCCGACGAGTTGCCGATCGAGCAGGTCGCCAAGCGCTGGATCGTGGCATCGGATCCGGACGAGGCAGTGGAGAAGGTCAAGCAGTACACCGACGCCGGCCTGAACCACCTGGTGTTCCACGCGCCGGGTCACGATCAGAAGCGGTTCCTCGAACTCTTCGAGAAGGACCTCGCGCCGCGCCTGCGGAAGCTCGGTTAGTTACGACGAACCACCGAGATCGGCCGCGAGTGCGAACAATCGCATGTCGCGGTCGGTCCTGGTCTCGTATTCGCCGTATACCTCGACCATCGCGTCGAACTGTCGGTAGATGCGGGCCTTCTCGTCGCCGGTGATGCGGGTGGCCGTCACCGGAATCTTCTTGCCGCCGATGGCCACCACGGCCTTCGGATCGGCGAGGAGGTTGGACGTCCATGCCGGGTGATGTTGCTGACCGAAATTGGAGCCCACGACGAAGATCTTGTCGCCCTCGCGGTAGTAGAGCAGCGGGCTCGTCCTCGGCTTGCCGGATTTGCGGCCGGTGGTGGTCAGCAACACCACCGGTGCCGCGATAGGGCCGAGGACGGTGAACCGGCCGTCGGATTTGGTCAACAACCAGCGGTCGACGCCCGCGAGGTTCCTGATCACCCACGAACCGGGCTTGGTCGACGCGAACTTCACGGCGGGCTTGCGGATGAACGAGGTCTCGCTGCCCCAGCGCACGTCCGGGAACGGTGAATCGGCCATGGTTCATAGGACAGCCCGACCGCGCCCGGTGTCAACACCCCAACCCACTGGGCAGGAGTGGAGCCTGCGGAACGACCCGCACTAAGCTGGCGGGCATGGCTGAGCCCAGCGGCACCGACGCGTCGGACATGTATCCCTCGAGCATCTACATCGCGTCACCGGAAGGCGACTCCGGCAAGTCCACCATTGCGTTGGGTGTGCTGCAGATGCTTGCTGCTACCGCAGCCAGGGTCGGAGTGTTTCGGCCCATCGCGCGCTCGACCGACGAGCCCGATTACATTCTGGAACTTCTCGTCGAGCACACCACCGCGGATCTGACGTACGAGCAGTCGCTCGGCGTCACGTACGAGCAGGTGCACACCGACCAGGATGGCGCGCTCAGCGAGATCGTCAATCGCTATCACGAGGTTGCTGCTCAGTGCGACGCCGTGGTGATCGTGGGAAGCGACTACACCGATGTCGGCAGCCCGAGTGAGCTCGGCTTCAACGCCCGGATCGCCGTCAATCTCGGTGCCCCGGTGCTGCTCGCACTGCGTGGATCGGATCGCACACCCGACGAGATCGCGCAGTTGGCTGCTCTGTGCCAGGCCGAACTACGCCAACATCACGCTCATCTGGCCGCCATCGTGGCAAACCGCTGTGCCCCCGACGATCTCGATGCGGTCACCGATGCGTTGGCGTCGGTCGGGGTGCCTGCGTGGAGCTTGCCGGAGATCCCCCTCCTCGTGGCCCCGACCATGGCCGAGCTGCTCGACGCCGTCGACGGCACCCTCTACAGTGGTGACTCGTCGCTGCTGCAGCGAGAAGCGTTGCGGGTCATGGTCGGTGGCATGACAGCCGAGCACATCCTCGAACGCCTCACCGAGGGCGTCGTCGTCATCGCGCCTGCGGACCGATCGGACGTACTTCTCGCACTGGTCAATGCCCATGAGGCCGAGGGCTTTCCGTCGCTGGCCGGCATCATCATGAACGGTGGCATCGAGCCCCATCCGGCCATCGCACGTCTGGTGGCGGGACTCGGCCCCCGGCTGCCGATCCTCACCACCGATCTCGGCACGTTCGACACCGCCTCTGCTGCGGCGCAGACCCGGGGCCGCGTCGCGGTGGGATCGCAGCGCAAGGTCGACACCGCACTGGGGTTGATGGAACAGCGAGTGGACGCGAAAACCCTTCTGGGACGGCTCGACATCGCCATCCCCACCATCACGACTCCGCAGATGTTCGAGTACCAGCTGATCCACCGGGCCCGCGCCGACCGCAAGCACATCGTCCTGCCCGAGGGCGGCGACGATCGCATCCTTCGGGCTGCCGGCCGACTGCTGCAGCGTCAGGTTGCAGACCTCACGATCCTCGGCGAAGAGGGTCCTGTTCGGCGACGTGCGTCGGAACTGGGTGTCGACCTCGACAAAGCCACTGTGCTCGATCCCAACAACTGCGAGTACACCGAGGACTTCGCGGCCGAATACACCGAACTGCGCAAGCACAAGGGCATGACGATCGAGCGAGCCCGCGAGATCATGGCCGACATCTCGTACTTCGGAACGATGATGGTGCACAAGGGAATCGCCGACGGCATGGTCTCGGGCGCGGCGCACACCACCGCGCACACCATCAAGCCGTCCTTCGAGATCATCAAGACCACCGAGGGAGTGTCGACGGTGTCGTCGATCTTCCTGATGTGCCTGTCCGATCGCGTACTCGCCTACGGTGACTGCGCCGTCGTACCGGACCCGACAGCCGAGCAGCTCGCAGACATCGCCGTGTCCTCGGCGCAGACGGCGGCCCAGTTCGGCATCGAGCCGCGGGTGGCGATGCTCTCCTACTCCACCGGAGAATCCGGTTCCGGCGCCGATGTGGACAAGGTTCGACAGGCCACTGCGATTGTGCGCGAACGAAATCCGGAACTACTCGTGGAAGGCCCGATCCAGTACGACGCGGCGATCGAGCCGTCCGTCGCCGCGTCGAAGCTGCCCGACTCCGAGGTGGCCGGCCGCGCGACGGTGTTCATCTTCCCGGATCTCAACACCGGTAACAACACCTACAAGGCCGTCCAGCGCAGCGCCGGTGCTGTTGCCGTCGGACCGGTTCTGCAGGGCCTGCGCAAACCCGTCAACGATCTGTCCCGCGGCGCACTCGTCGAGGACATCGTCAATACCGTTGCCATCACGGCTATTCAGGCACAGGGCATTGCCGACGCAGCCAAGGAGAACAGCGAATCGTGAGCATCCTCGTCGTCAACTCCGGGTCGTCGTCGGTCAAGTTCCAATTGGTCGACCCCGGCACCGGCGAGTCCGTGGCCAGCGGGCTCGTCGAGCGCATCGGTGAATCCGACGGCCGTGTCGAACTCGACCATTGTGGCGAGAGCGTCGAGCGTACCGAGCACATCGAGGATCACGGTGCCGGTCTGGCACTGGCGTTCGAGATGCTCGCCGATGCCGGGATCCAATTGGGCTCCGCCGTCACCGCCGTCGGGCATCGCGTCGTCCACGGCGGTACGGTGTTCTACCGTCCGACGATCATCGACGACGCCGTCGTACAGCAGATATCCGACCTCAGCAGTCTTGCGCCGCTTCACAATCCGCCGAACGTACTGGGCATCGAGGTCGCCAGGAAGCAGCTGCCGAACGTCCCGCATGTGGCGGTGTTCGACACGGCCTTCTTTCATTCACTGCCCGACGCGGCCGCTACCTACGCCATCGACGCGAGCGTCGCCGCCGAGCACGACATCAGGCGTTACGGCTTCCACGGCACCTCGCACCACTACGTCTCGGACCAGGTGGCGCAGTTCTTGGGACGCGATCTCGCAGACCTGAACCAGATCGTCCTGCATCTGGGCAATGGAGCCTCGGCCTCCGCGGTCTCCGGTGGCAAGGCAGTCGACACCTCGATGGGTCTGACCCCGCTCGAAGGACTCGTCATGGGGACGCGTAGCGGCGACATCGACCCCGGCGTCATCATGCATCTGCGCCGCAGCGCAGGCATGAGCGTCGACGACATCGATGCCTTGTTGAACCGGCGATCCGGACTGATCGGACTGTCCGGGGTCAACGACTTCAGGCAACTGCAACAACGGATCGACGACGGCGACGCCTCCGCGCGGCTGGCGTACGACGTCTACATCCATCGCCTGCGCAAATACATCGGCGCGTACATGCTCGGACTCGGCCGGCTCGACGTCGTCACGTTCACCGCCGGTGTCGGCGAGAACGCGGCCGCCGTGCGTGCCGACGCCCTGGCGAACCTCGAGGGATTCGGCATCGAGATCGACCCGGAGCGTAATGCGGTGCGCAGCAAGCAGGCTCGCGTCATCTCGACAGATTCGTCGACCGTGACCGTGTTGGTGGTGCCGACCAACGAGGAACTGGCGATCGCTCGGGCGACGGACGATCTGGTTCGTGACGGCGACTAGAACAGTGAACGTGGCCGGATAGCGTTCGCCAGGTCCACCAGTGAGAAGCGATGCGCGCGATCGGTGGCGTTGCGGGCCAACGCCCGCAGCCCCTTCTCGGTGCCACGCCGCAATCCGTCCTCGGTGAACGGGACGCTGAGAATCGGCTCCCGTTCGGCCGTGGCGGCGTGGCCGGAGACGATCCAGTCCAGGGCCATCGCGAGCACCAGCGTCCGCATCTGTAGTGCCCGGCTCTCCGCCTTGGGCAGCAACGCAACTCGGCGTGCAGCGGAACGGAAGTCGGCTTCGGACAGTTCGGCTCGCGAGCGGTCCATCAGCAGCGTCAGCACACTGGTCATGCGCGCCATAGAGTAGTGCCGTGAACTGATCGGTACCTGGTCGAGAGCGGCGATGGCCCCGGTCTGATCACCGCGCCGCTGCAACTGTCGGGCCAAGCCGAACGCCGAGCTCACGATGCCGCGGTTGGTACGCCACACAGCTCGGTAGAGGCCCTCGGCTCGGGCTCGCCACTTCTCGGCCTCGTCGGCTTTGCCCGCGGCGACATGACCGAGCAATTCCGAGGTGGCACCGAGAGCGAGCTTGGGGGCCAGCTCTCCGGGCATCGCTCCGAGCACGTTGTCGAAACTCGTGAACGCAGAATCGTATTCGTGATGCAGCAGCGCGATCAGGCCTGCGTACCACTGCACCCGCCACGGATCGGCGGCGTCGTCCTCGGACTGCACCTTGGCGAGAATCTCGGTGGCCTCGACGACGTTCCCCAGATCCAGATTGGCTTTGACCTCGGCGAGGGTGATCTCGACCCCCAGGTCGACAGGAGACGAGGAAGTCGTGGAGTCCTTGGGCTTGTCCGCGCCTGCAGTGATGCGTTCGATGCCGTTGCGTTTGGCGTGCTGCAGCGAGTCCAGGGTCTGGCGAGGTTCGACGTGTACGGCCGCCGCGAGCAAGGGCGCGCTCGGATCGTTGGGGTCCACCAGTGGAACGGGGAGCGCCGCAACAACTTCGGCTGCGGTCATGCGTTCGTGGCGTACCGTACCGTCCACGTAGGTGTCGGTCCGGCCCACCGACTGCTCGGTTCCGAAGGTGGTACGGGGCGGGCTGAACACCGTGGACAGGCCGGGGCGCTCGACGCCCGTTCGGATGGCCAGAATCTCGCGTAGCACCCCGGTCGCCTGCCCGGCGAATTCGTCCGCTGATCGAAACCGTCGAGCGGGGTTCTCGTGCGTTGCGCGCAGCAGCAGTCGGTGCAGTGACGGAAATTGCTGCAGCACTTCGGAATCTTCGACCGACGGCAGGCCGTCGAGATATTTACCGTTCTTCGAGGGCATGTCCAGCGTCAGTACCGCGAGTGTGCGGCCCACCGTGAAGATGTCCGACGCCACCGTCGGTCCCGTCTTGACGATCTCCGGTGCCTGGTAGCCCACCGTGCCGTACAGGTAGCCGTAGTCCTCGATACCCGCGACCGCGCCGAGGTCGATGAGTTTGATCTGGTCGTCGGAGACCATGATGTTCTCGGGTTTGAGGTCGTTGTAGACCAGGCCGATCGAATGCAGGTAGCCCAGTGCCGGAAGCACTTCCAGGACGTAGGCGAGTGCCTGCTCGACGGGCATCCTTCCGCCGTCGCACGTACCGAGGATGTCGCGCAACGACCGTCCACCGACGTACTCCATGACGATGAAGCCGACGGTCGACCCGTCGCTGCGGGGTTGTTCGACGAAGTTGTAGATCTTGACGACGCCGGGATGCGCTACCTCGGCCAAGAATTGACGCTCTGCGACCGCGACCGCGTGGGCCTCCTCGTCGCCGAAGTGCAGTAGTCCCTTGAGTACCACCCAGCGGTCGCTGACGTTGCGGTCGATGGCGAGATAGATCCAGCCGAGTCCGCCGTGCGCGATACAGCCCTGCACGTCGTACTGGCCGACCACTCGATCGCCCGGTTCGAGCAGGGGCGTGAAGTCGAATGTCGTGCCGCAGTGCGGGCACACGCCCTTGGCGATGTCGGGCTCGCCCGGCTCGCTGCGGCCGACCTTGGCGTTGCACTTCCAGCAGAACCGCTTGTGCTGCGGCACCGTCGGATCCGACATCACCGCAGTTTCGGGATCGACCGGCTCCACCCGGGGTACGTCGACCAGCCCGCCCCCGAGTCGACGTCGAAGGCCGGTACTGCGCGATCGACCTGATCTGGACCTACCCGTCCTGGAACGGGTGGATGCGGCCCGTGTCGCAGCCGATTTCGCTGTTCCGCGTTCGGTCGAGCCGGCGTCAGGAGAAACGGGGCCCGGCGTCCGTGCGGTCCGATCGTCGATCGGTGCCCGTGACACGGCTGGGCGTCTCGACACTGCTTGGGTGCGTTCGATTCCGTCGGTTCCCGACTCGGCCCGAAAGACTGCCTGCGTCTTGTCCGCTGGGGCAGTGGGTTGCTGTTCGTCGTCGTCCATGATGCCCCTAGTCGCTGTACGACGCGGTAGGCGGGCCGGGGGAGGGGCCGAGGACCGTCAGCCATCGGTTGTAGATGCGATTCCAGGTTCCGTCGGCGCGAATGCGCGCCAGCGTTCCGTTGACGAACCGCACCAGATCCTCGTTGTCTCGGTTGATCCCCACCCCGTACGGCTCCGGGCTCAGGCTGTCGCCGACGATTTCGAGGTACGGGTCCTGCGCAGCCAGACCGGCGAGAATGGCGTCGTCGGTGCTGATCGCGTCGACCTGTCTTTGTTGCAGCACCACAAGGCAATCCGACCACATCGGCACAGTGACCACGGTCGCTGCGGGTTGCACTCGCTGCAGTCGTCGCAGTGAGGTGGTGCCCTCGACGGCGCACACGCGCTTGCCTGCCAGGTCGCCGACGCCGCGGATACCCGACCCCTGCACCACCAGAATCCGGTGCTGCGCCTGGAAATACACGGTGGAGAACTGGACGTCCTTGCGTCGAGCGCACGTGATGGTCATGGTCTTCACCACGATGTCCACCGAGGAATCCTGCAGGGCCTCCAGCCGTTGTGCCGAGGTCAGAATGCGAAAGTCCAACCTGTTCGGATCGCCGAAGAGGTCCCGCGAGATTTCCCGCGCGATATCGACGTCGAACCCGACCAGCTGCCCGCTCATCGGATCACGGAAGCTGAAAAGGTTGCTGCCCGTGTCGAGTCCGACTACCAGGCGGCCCTTCGCGCGCAGTGCGTCGATGGTCGGTTGCGGTACCGGCGGAGCATCCGTGCCGGTCGTGAGTGGGCGCAGGCTGGCGGTGGGGCGGGCGCACTCGTCGTCGGCCGGGGTCTCGGTCGGCCGAGCGGCCACGGATGCGCCGTCCGGTAGCGGCGGTTCGGAGAACGTCGTATCGACTTGTGGCGCAAAGCTTTCCGGCGGAGTACAGCCGACCAGCAGTGCGGTGGTCAGGAGGCCTACGGCGAGCAGACGTTTCACAGGTACTCACGCAGCCTCGGGAACAGGCCGACACCGAACGCCACCGAGGCGACGACGGTGAGCACGTACGCGCCGTTGGACAAGCCGGACAACACCCCGACCGAGCGGTCGATGTTGGACCGTAGTTCGGCTCGCGCGTTCTCTATGCCGTCGACCAGAACGCTGTCCAGTGCAGTGAAGGCGGCGGCCGAATCGGATTCCGAGGTTCCGGTGGCGATGGCGACCGCGCCGTTGAAGTCGCCGACTTCGAGCGCGGAATCGATGCGCGCATGCGAGCCGGACCATGTGTTCAGCGCGTCGATCACCGCGGTATCACCCTGGAACATCTCCGACATTCGAGAGACGTTGGCGTCGAACGATTGTCCGTAATCCTGACTGCCGCCGCGGCGTGCGAGATCGAGGGTCTCGTCCGCTCTGGCCTGTTGCGCCATGATGAAACCCGTCGTGTACGACTTCAGCGGCGCGACACCGCGATCGAGCGCGCGGTCGGTAGCGATCGAGGAGATCAGTCCTACCACCAACATCCAGCCGAGCAGGCCGACGACAGCGGCTGTGGCACCGAGGAATCCGACGTTCAACGTTCGACGCGTCGTTCGCGAGAGGTACCACTGCGCCAGGCCGGTCATCATCAGCAGGAACACCACCGACCCGATCGCGAAGAACGGCGGGCTGGTGAACCGTTCCTGATCGGCCGACACCCGTGATGCCTGCTCGGTGTACAACTTCTCGGCCAGCGGCAGCAGACTTGTCTGCATCATCGTCGAGGCCTCACCGAGATATGCCGCCCCCACCGGGTTCCCGCTCCGGTTGTTGGCCCTGGCCGTCTCGACCAGACCGCTGTACACCGGCAGTCCGGCGGCGATCTGCGTCAGCACGGCACTGGTGGCCTCGTCGTTCTCGGTCACTCCGGCCGACGCTGCGATCAGTTCGGACGACGCCTCGCCGAGTGCCTGCGAGTAGCGTTCGCGTACCTCGGCCGGTTCGAGACCGCCGGCGATGAATGCGGTTGCGGCAGCGGAATCGGCCACCGACAGTGCCCCGTACAGATTCTGCGCCGAGTTCGCGAACGGCTCGGTCCGCACCAGCAGCGTGCCCAAGGTGTCCACCCGCTCGGTGACGGCCGTGGACGCCAGATTTCCGACCGTCAACGCCAACACCACCAGCGCGGTTCCCATCGCGACCAACCGCGCAGGCGTCGAACGCATCGTGTAGCGAACCGGTGGCTTGCCGGCAACGGTACCGACGGGAGTGGCCGTTGTCGGAGGCACGGCAGCGGAGGGGGTAATGCCGGCCGCGATCACGTCACCGAGCATATAAGCAGGCGGACCGTACTGCAGCCACTACAGCACAGTCACTACAGGCGGACGATTCCCCTAGGGTGGTGAGCATGCGAGGTGACGGGGACGGGTGGGTGATCGGTGCCGACGGTTCTCGGCACTGGGGAAAGCACGGGGCCGCCGGACTGTTGCTCCGCGCACCGTCGAACACCGGAGAACCACTCGTACTGCTGCAGCACCGCGCACTGTGGAGCCACCAGGGCGGAACGTGGGCGCTGCCCGGCGGGGCCCGTGACTCTCACGAGAGCACCGAGCACGCGGCCGTACGCGAGGCTCACGAGGAAGCCGGTATCGCTGCCGAACAGCTGTGCGTGCGGAGCGAACGGGTCACTGCGAGTGTCGCGAGCGGCTGGTCGTACACCACCGTCGTTGCCGATACCGATCATCCACTGACCACCGTGCCCAACGGTGAGAGCACCGAACTGCGCTGGGTACCGGAATCGATCGTCGCCGACCTCCCGTTGCACCCGGGGTTCGCATCGAGCTGGTCGGCGCTGCGCACCGTGCCGCTGCGGGTACTGCTGGACACCGCCAACGTGCTCGGCTCACGACCGAACGGCTGGTGGAAGGACCGCGCCGGATCGACCGGCGCACTGCTCACCTCGCTCGCCGAGACGTTGCCACGCACCGTCGAACTGCCCGGCGGCCAATACGGGTGGCTCACCAGAATCGAGGCCGTCCTCGAAGGCGAGGCCCGCGACGCGGTGGTGAACGACCCGCGCACCAGGACGATTCTCGCGAACGGCAGCGGCGACGACACCTTGGCCGATCAGGCCTGTCTCGACGGGGATCTGACGGCGCTGGTCACCGCCGACCGCGGATTGCGCGACCGGCTGCCCGACTCGGTGCAGGTGTTGACGCCGTCGACCGTCCTCGGCTGGTTGTAGAGAACCTGGCGTTCGACTGCGGTCGGTTCTGCTCACATGCAGCACACCGGGTACGTCCGTACGGTCGAAGAGGTGCGCAAGAAGTGGCGGTGGCTGGCGGTGGTGCTCGGCATCGCCGTGCTTGTCGCCACCCCCTCGGTGATAGCGCGTTGGCCCGTCGAGGCGTCGAACATCACCGCGGCCGAATTGCTCTCCCGAGTCCAGTCCTCCACCGCGACGCCGTACTCGGGCTACGCCCAGGCGGTCGGCGGTGTCACTCTGCCGGTGACCGACGGACTCGGCGGCCTTCCGGATCTACTGGGCGACACCACGACCCTGCGCGCCTGGTATCGCAGCCCGGACAGCTGGCGCGTCGACACCGTGCGCCTCGCCGGGGAGCGTGGCCTCTACCGGAGCCCGGCTCGGCTGTGGAGTTGGGACTACGAACAGAACACGGCAGTGGTGACACCGGTCCCCGAGCCGAGCCTGCGCCTGCCTCGCGAAGCCGACCTGCTGCCCCCTGAGCTCGGGCAGCGGTTGCTCAGCGAAGCGAACGCCGATGAGGTCACCCGGCTGCCGGATCGTCGGATCGCCGGCCGGGACGCCCCTGGCCTCCGACTGATCCCCAGCGAGCCGCAGAGCACCGTCACCGAGGTAGACGTGTGGGTCGATCCCGACAGCGGTCTTCCTCTACAGGTCGACGTGCTGGGCGACGGGGCCACCCGCCCTATCGTCAGCACCGCGTTCCTCGACTTCTCCTCCGCGACCCCGGACGCCGACACCGTCCGCTTCGTCCCGCCGCCGGGAACCGATGTGCAGCAGCAGGACGGTCTCGACATCGCCTCGTTTGCCGACGGAATCGACGCCGCCGGTCTTCCGTCGACGCTGTCCGGACTCGGCCTGATGGACCGCGGCGGCCAGGGTGCGGTGGGAATCTACGGCCGCGGAGTGACCGAGTTGATCGCCGCTCCGCTGCCGCGTCGCGCCGCGCGCGGGCTCGTCGACCAGCTGCGGGAAGCCCCGGGCGCAGTCGTCACCGGCAACAGCGTCGCGCTGTCGATCGGGCCGCTCAACGTCCTGATCACCGAGCCCACCGCCGACCGGCGTCGCTACCTGCTTTCCGGCACCGTCACCGCAGAGACCCTGGCCACCGCCGCCCAGCAGCTCGAAGGAGCAGCCACATGATCCGCACGACCGGCCTCACCAAGAGCTACGGATCGGTGCGAGCAGTCGACGGCGTCGACCTCGATGTGCGCGCCGGCGACATCTACGGCTTCGTCGGTGCCAACGGCTCCGGCAAGACGACGACCGTGCGGATGCTGCTCGGCCTGGTCCTGGCCACCTCCGGGCAGATGCAGGTGCTCGGCGAGGAGATGCCGCGGCGACGCAGGAGCGTGCTGCCGCGGGTGGGTGCGCTGATCGAGAACCCCGCCGCCTACCCCAATCTCTCGGGACGCCGGAACCTCACGCTGCTCGACGCGGCCGGGCCGGGTGGTGCCCGGCGCACCCGGACCGCCCGTGTCGGCGAGGCCCTCGAACAGGTGGGCCTCGCCGGGGTGGGACGCAGACCGGTCAAGCAGTACTCGCTCGGCATGCGGCAGCGCCTCGGCTTGGCCGCGGCACTCATGCGCACCCCCGAGCTGCTGATACTCGACGAGCCGACCAACGGTCTCGACCCACAGGGAATCCTGGAGATTCGAGAGTTGCTCCTGGGCCTGCATGCGAAGGGCACCACAGTGTTCCTCTCCAGCCACCTGCTGGCCGAGGTGGAGCAACTGTGCGACCGAGTGGGAGTGCTCGATCGGGGTCGCCTCGTTCTGCAGGATCAGCTCTCCGCGTTCCAACAGCCCACCGGCCGAGTGCTCGTGGGCACCCCGGACCCGGCCGAGGCCGTCGCCGTGCTCGCCGAAGTCCAGAACGCCACCGTGCTCCACCGTGAAGGGCAGCAGCTCGTGATCGCACACCCCGACTCGGCCCTGCTCAATCGACTGCTCGTCGAAGGTGGGGTCCGAGTGAGCGAGCTGACGACGCAGCAGATGAGTCTGGAGCAGTCCGTGCTGGCCGCCACCGGCGCCAGCGCCGACCGAGTCGACGGTCCCGTCCGCTCAACCCGGACGGAGGTGACCGCATGATCGGCGTCGAGCTGCGCGCGATGCTGAGTCGACCCCGCACCTGGGTCGTCATCCTCCTGCTGAACCTGCTGCCCACCATCGTCGCGGGCTTGTTGGCACTCACCGACATCGGTCCGCGGCCCGGCGAAGGCCCTGCCTTCCTGTCGGCGGTGACCACCAACGGCCAGCTCTTCCCGCTCGCCGCGCTCGCCATCGTGCTGCCGCTGTTCCTGCCCGTCGCGGTGTCGGTCATCGCCGGCGACGCCGTCGCGGGAGAGGCCCAGGCCGGCACCCTGCGCTACCTGCTGGCCCGCCCGGTGGGAAGGACCCGACTACTGGTGGCAAAGCTGATCTCGGTGGCCGCCTTCGTGTTGCTGGCCGTGGTCATCGTGGCCGCCGTCGCGTATTTCGTCGGTACGACGCTGTTCGACACCACGTCGTTGGCCGGCGTCTCCAGTGTGTCCGGCACGGTGCTGACCGATCAACAGGTCGCCGTGCGCACCGTCATCGCCGTGCTCTACGTGACGCTGTCCATGCTCGGAGTCGCTGCCATGGGGTTGTTTCTCTCGACCCTGACCGACTCCCCGCTCGCCGCGACACTGGGCGCGTTGGCCTTCCTCATCGCCAGCTCGTTGCTGCTGACCCTGGACGCGGCCGACGCCATCGCGCCCTACTTGCCGACGCGATACTGGCTGGCTTTCGTAGACCTGTTCCGCGATCCGGTGCCGACGCGGGACCTGGTGCGCGGCGTCGGGTTGCAGGGTGTCTACGTCGTGGTGCTCCTGGGCGCGGCGTGGGCGAACTTCACGACCAAGGACATCACTAGCTGAGACGGCTGCAATCAGCTGCGCCGAGCTGGGTGGTGGAGCCGCCCTCCAACTGGGCCGAGACCATCGCCGCGACGAGAGGATCGCGGGGCAGGTTCCCGTGATCGACGGTGGAATCCGCACACACGCTCTGGACGGGGATGTCGATCGCCCCGTCGAGTTCGGCCGAGGTAGGCGGGGTCACCACCTGATCCACGTCGGTCCAGATCGACACCCACTGCGGCCCCTCCGGGGTCTCGTCGCCGGAGTTCAGGGCGGCCAACACGGAGCTGTCCGGGGCGAGCTGCTGACAGGCCGTCGGGCATCGATCGGGCAGGACCTGGGCCGCCAGCCCCGCCACCTGGGTGCCGTGGTGCGGGGAGCCGAGGGTCACGATGCGCCGGGCCTGCTCGGCGCCGCCCAGGTCGGCGGCCCAGATCCGGGCCACCACGCCGCCTGCGGAATACCCGACGACGTCGACCGACGTCGCTCCCGTCCGAGTCAGAGCTGCGTCGGCAGCGTCACGCAAGGTGCCCGCCTGGGCGGTCAGATCGCCGACGCCACCGTCCGGCAGGGCCACCACGGTGGCGTCGCGACCGTCTTCTCGCAGCGCGGCCGCGAGCACATCGAGCGCACCGGTGGAACCGCCGAAACCGGGGACCAGCAGCACCGGGCCGGGCACCGACTGGTCGACGCTCGCGACGGGGTCATCGGTACGGAGCGACGACGCAACAATCGCGGCGACCACGACGACCCCGACTGCAACCAGGACGAGGAGAGCGAGGACCAACCGGCGACGGGCCGGGGCGAGGGAGGAGAACACTCCGTCCAGTGTGCCCCGGCTAGGCCTGCAGAGCCTGGACCAGCGCGCGAGCGGCTGCCTGTGGGTCCCGGGCCTCGGTGATGGCGCGGACCACCACGATGCGGTCGGCACCGGCTGCCCTGACCTGATCCACGTTGGTGGCATCGACGCCGCCGATGGCGAACCACGGCCGCTCCGGCAGCGCGTCCGCGGTGGCCCGCAGAGTCTCGAGCCCGGCGGCCGATCTGTTGGGCTTGGTGGGCGTGGGCCAGACCGGCCCGACGGCGAAGTAGTCGACGCCGTCCTCGATCGCAGCGAGCGAGGACTGGGCCCGGTTCTGCGTCGAGCGGCCGATCACCACGTCCGGACCGAGGATCTGGCGGGCGTAGTGCACCGGCAGATCGCCCTGACCGAGATGCAGCACGTCCGCGCCGGAGGCCAGCGCCAGGTCCGCGCGGTCGTTGACCGCCAGCAGTGCACCGTGCCGCTTGGTCGCGCCGAGCAGAATCGCCAGTGCAGCCAGCTCGTCCTTGGCCTCGAGCGGCCCGAACTGGCGCTCACCGGCGGAGTTCTTGTCGCGCAGCTGAATGATGTCGACGCCACCGGACAACGCGGCCTCGGCGAACTGCGCGAGATCGCCCTTGTCGCGCCTGGCATCGGTACACAGGTACAGGCGAGCGGACGCAAGACGCTCACGGGGAGTCTGATTGCGGGCGGTCTGAGATGGATGCACAAAGCGAACTGTATTCTCATGGTGGCCGCCACCGACGACGGAGTGGCCGAGATATCGCGGGAGTCCTGAGGATCGTGGGGCTGAGAGTGGGTTCGCCGCCCTTACCGTCAATACCTGAACCCGATCATGCGGGCGCAGGGAGTGAGGACGTGAATCGCGTGCACATCGTCGTTATCGGCGGAGGCGTCATCGGGCTGTCGACGGCGCTGCGCCTGAGCCAGGACGGTCACCGAGTGGTCGTGCACGATCCTGCTCTGGGCAAGGGCGCGTCCTGGGTGGCCGGCGGCATGCTGGCCCCGCTGTCCGAGGGGTGGCCGGGCGAACACGAACTCCTGCACCTCGGTGCTGCCTCGCTGGCGCGGTGGCCGGACTTCGCCGAGCGCCTTCCCGGCCCGTCGGTGTTCTCCGCGTCCGGATCGGTGACGGTTGCCCTCGACTCCGCCGATGCCGCCGATCTGCGGACCGTTGCCGAGTGGGTGGGCGAGCAAGGACACGAATTGGAGATTCTCGGTCGCGCACAGCTGCGTGAGCTCGAACCTGCTCTGGCACAAAACATTCGGCTCGGCCTGCTGGCACCGACCGAGCTGTCCGTCGACAATCGAGCGCTGGTTGCCGCGCTCGAGCAGGGATGCCTGGATGCGGGAGTGGAGTTCGTGACCGCCCCGGTGGAGACCATCCCCGACGCCGATCAGGTGGTTCTGGCCGCCGGGGCACAGTCGGCCGCGCTGTGGCCCACGCTGCCCGTCCGGCCGGTGAAGGGCGAAATCCTGCGGCTGCGTCGTCGACCGAGCGCCGCGCCCCCGCCGCACCGCACAATTCGCGGAACCGTACACGGCAGACCGATCTACCTGGTGCCACGCGGGGACGGATTGGTCGTCGGCGCAACACAATACGAATCCGGCCAGGACACGCAGGTGACCGTCGCCGGGGTACGCGACCTGATAGCCGACGCCGAACGGCTCATGCCGAGTATCGGCGAATACGAGCTGTACGAAACAGCCGCCGGACTGAGGCCCATGAGCCCGGACGGACTACCCATCATCGGCAGGCTGTCTCCCCAGGTGATCGTCGCCACGGGCCACGGCCGCAACGGGATCCTGCTCGCCCCCATCACCGCCGACGCGGTAGCCGCACTCGTCTCCGGCGAAGAGATCTCCGAGGCGAAAGCCGCCAGTCCTGAACGCTTCTCGCACATTCACAGCCCGCAGATCGAAAGGACACCATGACTCAGGTTGCCATCGGCATCACCGTCAACGGCGAGGATCACCTGCTCACCGAGGACATGACCATGACTCGACTCCTCGACAAGCTCGGAATGCCGGAGAAGGGCATCGCTGTTGCCGTCGACGGTGCCGTGCTGCCCAAGAGTCGGTGGGACACCACCGACGTCCAAAAGGGTTGGACCATCGACGTTCTTACGGCGGTTCAGGGTGGTTGAGGGTCGTTCCGCGGGCTCCACTCCTGGGGTGGTTGATCAACTGGTCATCGCCGATCGCACTTTCACCTCTCGGCTCATCACCGGCACCGGGGGAGCGGCCAATCTCGCGGTACTCGAAGAGGCCCTCGTCGCGTCCGGAACCGAACTGACCACTGTTGCGATGCGCCGCGTCGACGCCGCGGGTGGGACGGGAGTGCTGGATCTGCTGCGCCGGTTGAACATCGCGCCGCTGCCGAACACCGCAGGGTGCCGAGGATCGGCCGAGGCAGTGCTCACCGCGCAGCTGGGCCGTGAGGCGCTCGAGACCGACTGGGTGAAACTCGAAGTGATCGCCGACGAGCGAACCCTGCTGCCCGACGCCATCGAATTGGTCAAGGCTGCAGAGCAACTCGTCGACGACGGCTTCCAGGTGCTGCCGTACACCACCGACGACCCAGTTCTGGCCAAGCGCCTGGAGGACATCGGCTGTGTGGCCGTCATGCCGCTCGGCTCGCCCATCGGCACCGGTCTCGGGATCGCCAACCCGCACAACATCGAAATGATCGTCGACGCCGCAACGGTGCCGGTGATCCTGGACGCGGGTATCGGTACCGCCAGCGACGCCACCCTCGCGATGGAACTCGGCTGCGACGCGGTGCTGCTCGCCACCGCCGTGACCCGCGCGAAGGATCCCGCGCTGATGGCGTCGGCAATGAGACATGCGGTAGCGGCTGGTTACCAGGCCCGACACGCAGGACGTATACCGAAACGATTCTGGGCGCAGGCCAGCTCGCCCATGTGACCGCTGCGTCGACGGCCCGGCACCTTCCAGGGTGCTGCGTATCCGGCAAACGCGCGCGCTTTTGTGAAACGCGCGCAGAACAGTGGCGAATACGAGGACTGTTCCGCTCGCATCTGGCAAACGCGCGCGCGTTTGCGGCTGCGCCTGGTTGGCCGCGTGCCGCCCATGTGACCGACTGTCTCAGGGTGTGTGTCATCCGAAAGGATGATGCAATCGGCGACTGTAGGTCGATGTGCGGACGCGTTCGATCGGGGAAGGTTGACCCCATGATCGAAGTGACAGGATTGACCAAGCAATACGGCGCGGTGACGGCGGTCGACAACCTCACCTTCACCATCAAACCCGGCATCGTGACCGGCTTCCTCGGCCCCAACGGCGCTGGCAAGTCGACCACCATGCGGATGATCCTCGGGCTCGACCGACCCACCTCGGGCTCGGCGACCATCGAGGGCAAGAGCTACAGCCATCTGAAGCAGCCACTGCGTACCGTCGGTGCTCTGCTCGACGCCAAGTGGGTGCACCCCAACCGTTCGGCACGTGCTCACCTCGAGTGGATGGCCGCGTCCAACGGCATCCCCAAGTCGCGCGTCGAAGAGGTGCTGCGTCTGGTGGGACTGTCCGAGGTCGCGAAGAAGAATGCGGGCGGCTTCTCACTCGGCATGTCGCAGCGGCTCGGTCTCGCCGGCGCTCTGCTGGGCGATCCCAAGGTGTTGCTGTTCGACGAGCCGGTCAACGGCCTCGACCCCGAGGGCATCGTCTGGATCCGAAAGTTCATGCAGCGCTTGGCAGCCGAGGGTCGTACGGTGCTCGTCTCGAGCCACCTGCTCTCGGAGATGGCCCAGACTGCAGAGCACCTCATCGTCATCGGACGCGGCAAGCTGATCTCGGATTCCTCGGTGCAGGAATTCATCGACCACGCCTCCGAGGCGTCGGTGCGCGTGCGCAGCCCACAGCTCGACGGGCTCCGACAGGCCCTGACCACGGCCGGTCTCACCGTGCGCGAGCCGGACAAGACCGATGAGCTTCAGCCCTCGCTAGTGGTGCTGAACTCCACGACCGACACGATCGGCGATATCGCCGGACGCGCCGGAATCACCCTGCACGAGTTGGCCTCTCAGCGAGGCTCGCTCGAGGAAGCTTTCATGAAACTCACCGGAGACACAGTGCAATACCACGGCGCGGGTGCCGAAGACCAGAACACTCAGCAAGCGATGGGCGGGTCACTCTGATGGGCGTCTTGGCAGCAGAAAGAATCAAGTTCACCTCGACCAAATCGCCGTGGTGGTGCAGCGCGATCGTGGTGGTGTTCGGCCTCGGGTTCGGAGCCATCCTCGGTTGGGCCGCAAAGACGGCCATCGGCCCGGATGCTCCGGAGGGGCTACCGCCGACCACTGCGTACGACGTCGTCGGCAGCGGTGTAGGCGGGCTGGGGATCATGGTGCTGATGATCCTGGCGGCCCTCACCGTCACCAGCGAATACCGCTTCGGCCTGATCCGGACGACATTTCAGGCGGTCACCAACCGGGCCTCGGTGCTCGGTGCCAAGGCGCTGATCGTCGGCGTGTACGGCGCGGTGCTGTCGTTGATCCTGGCGTTCGGTGCATTCTTCCTGGCGAAATCGATCGCGGGTGAAGAAGCGGGCGCGCTCCTGAGCTTCGACGTCGACGGCACGTGGCGAGTCATCTACGGCACTGCCGTCCTGGCGTTCGTACAGATCGTTCTCGCTGTCGCGGTGGGTGCGCTCATCCGGCAGTCCGCCGGTGCCATCGCCGTCCTACTGTTGTGGCCGTTGCTGATCGAGAGCCTCGTCGGAGTCATCCCGAAGGTCGGCGAAAAGATTCAGCCGTTCCTGCCCTTCAAGAACGCCGACCATTTCTTGGGCGGCTCGGCGGGCGTCGACTTCCATTGGGGTCCGGTCGGCAGTCTGATTTACTTCGTCGTCTTCACTGCGGTGATCTTCGGCGCAGCAGTGTTCGTGGTCAATCGTCGGGACGCCTGACACCCTGCGATTTGTCTGGGTAGGGTGTCCGCTATGCGGATTTCCTTGCTTGCAGGTAGCGCCGTCACTGTGTTGATTCTGGCCGGTTGCTCGTCCACCTCGGACGAGGAACCGGCCAGAGTTTTCGCGACACCCGACGGGCCGGGGCTGTCGGCCGCGGTCACCGAGGACGCCCTCGTCGGGCACCTCCAGGAATTGGAAACGATCGCCGCCGCGCACGACGGAAACCGTGCCGCCGGTACCGCCGGATACGACGCGAGTGTCGATTACGTTGTCTCGCAACTCGAATCGGCCGGTTTCGAGGTCACCACTCCGGAGTTCGAGTTCGAGACCTTCGAGGCGCAGACTCAGATCCTGTCGCTCGCGGGCACCGAGATTCCGGTGTTCGCGCTCAGCTATTCACCGACCACGCCTGCAGAGGGCATCACCGCGCGCGTCGTCGGGTCTCCCGCCGGTGCAGACGGATGCGAGGCAGCGGATTACGCGGGCCTCGATCTCGCCGGTGCCGTCGCCGTCGTGCCGCGCGGCGTGTGCCCGTTCGGTGCGAAGCAGACCGTCGCCGCCGAACTGGGTGCGGCAGCCACGATCATCGTCAACAACGAACCGGGACCGCTGGATTCGGGGACACTCGGCGATCCCGAGACCGCAAAGATTCCGACCGGCGGCGTCAGCCAGGAGGACGGCGCAGCGGTCCTCGCGGCACCCGAGGTCACGTTGACCCTCGTCACGACGACCGACACGACCACGAGCCGCAACATCATCGCCCAGACCACCACCGGCTCGACCGAGAACGTTGTGGTGGCGGGTGCTCACCTCGACAGCGTGCCCGAAGGCCCCGGCATCAACGACAACGGCACCGGCACATCGGCAGTGCTCGAGACGGCCCTGCAGATGGGTAGTGCGCCCGAGGTGACCAACGCGGTCCGCTTCGCGTTCTGGGGTGCCGAGGAAGACGGGCTCGTCGGTTCCACCAAGTACGTCGAGGGCCTGTCCGACGACGACAAGCGAAACATCGCCCTGTACTTGAACTTCGACATGATCGGCTCGCACAACGCCGGCTACCTCGCGTACGACGGCGACGACTCCGACAGGGTCGGTGAGCCCGCGGGACCGGCCGGATCCGACGCCATCGAGCGCACGTTCGTCGAGCGGCTGGCCGCCGACGGTGTCGCCGCGGACGGCACCGACTTCGACGGTCGATCCGACTACGGCCCGTTCATCGAGGTCGGTATTCCGGCGGGCGGTGTGTTCAGCGGCGCGGACGAGAACAAGACGGCCGAGCAGGCTGCAAAGTGGGGCGGCACTGCCGATCAGACCTTCGACGAGAATTACCACACCGATCAGGACACCCTGGCGAACGTCGACCGCGCCGCACTGGCGAAGAACGGTGCCGCCGTCGCCTACGGAATCGGCGTCTACGCGCAGTCGGTGGAGGGTCCCAACGGAGTTCCGGTCGGTGCTGCGCGCGAGGCCGCACGCGCCGAAGGGTGAGGCTAAGTATGTGTAACCGTGGGTTACGCTCGATGCTGTGAACGCAGTCGTCTCCTCGGTGGTGGAGTGGGTCCGCACCACCAATCGAGCGCCCACGGTGGTCGGGGCGGTTCGACGTGTGCGGCGAGCACTACCCGGTGACCCCACGTTCGGCGACCCGCTGTCCATCGACGGACCGGGACGAGCATTGGCCGTCGCCCGCGTTGCGGATCGGTTTCTGGCCGCCAACGGACTCGACGACGAACCGGGTGCATCCCGGGAAGTCGGCCTCGGTGCCCTGCAGGTGTGGCAGGCAATTCTCGAGCGGGCGGGCCGCGGCCGCGGCGAATCGGACGTCACGATCGTCTTCACCGACCTCGTCGGATTCTCGTCGTGGTCGCTTCGTGCGGGCGACACCGCCACCCTGACTTTGCTTCGCAAGGTCTCGAAAGCCGTCGAACCCGAGGTCGCGTTCCGCGGCGGTCACGTCGTGAAAAGACTGGGCGACGGCATCATGGCCGTGTTCTCCGATGCGGACAAAGCCGTCGAGGCCGTGTTCGCAGCAAGAAATGCCCTCAGCGGCGTGAATGTCGACGGATACACCCCGACGATGCGAGTCGGTATCCACACCGGCAGCCCGCGTCAGGTGGGATCGGACTGGCTCGGCGTCGACGTCACCGTCGCCGCCCGTGTGATGCAGACCGGCGGAAACGGCAACGTCATGATCTCCGCCGCGGCCCTGGAGGCGGTCCCGCCGGAGGTGCTCGACGCCCTACACGTGGTGGCCAAGCCCTATCGCCGCAGCTTCTTCGCTCCCAAGATCAAGGGCGCGCCCGACGACCTACGCATCCTCCGACTCGTGCAGTCGCCACAGCGGTGACACCGGGCCGTGGCCCGCACCCAGGTCGTAGGACGCGGCCAGGCAACGGGTGACCCACTCCTTACCGAAGGCCACCGCGTCGGGCATCGAGTATCCGTGTGCCAGTGCCGACGCGATCGAGGCAGCGAGGGTGTCGCCGCCGCCGTGATCGTTGCCGGTGTCGATGCGGTCACTGGTGAATTCGAGGAACGTGTCGCCGTCGAACAGCAGGTCTGTGCTGTGGGTGGATGTGCGCAGATGACCGCCCTTGACCAGTGCCCACTGCGCGCCCAAGCCGTGCAGGGCTTCCGCGGCGCGATGCGCGGACGCGTCGTCGACCACCTCGATGCCGGTGATCAACCGGACCTCGTCGAGGTTGGGGGTCACCAGCGAGGCGATGGGAAACAGGGTGTGGCGGATGGCGTCGAGCGCTTCGGCGTGCAGTAGCGGATCGCCGTGCATCGATGCGCACACCGGATCGACGACCAGGGGTACCGGCCGGTCGCGGCCGATGCCCACCTCGGTGCACACGGCGGTGACCGCTTCGATGATGGCGGTGGACGCCAACATCCCGGTCTTCGCCGCGCCGACGCCGATGTCCGAGACCACCGAGCGAACCTGGGCCGCGACTATCTCGGGCGGGATCTCGTGGAAGCCCGTCACGCCGACGGTGTTCTGGACCGTCACCGCGGCGACGGCAACGCACGCATGGACGCCCAACATGGCCATCGTGCGGCTGTCCGCCTGGATTCCGGCCCCGCCGCCGGAGTCGGTTCCGGCGATCGTCAGCGCGCGGACGGGAGTCTCGCCGTTGGGCGTGAGCGGTAGGAACTTCACGAGAGACGACAGTACCGGCGGGGCGGAGACGACCTTCTCGGCGGCTGAATCCGAACCTGTGAATATTCGGTGAAAACGCGACGTGGCTTCGAATGTTGTTGTATCACAACGTCGAACAGGGCACCTTATGACCGATACCAGCATTCGAGTCGGGATGGACGGACAAACCTACGCATCCGAAGGTTTGTTGGTAGAAAAGGTGACAGAGCCACCGCACGCATGTTTAATAGTGGTGCACGTCACATTCGATTCACTCGTTCACCACCCCATACACAGCGAAGGAGGCGTCCCATGCTTGCGAGTTCTCCTAGCGCTGATGTCTCGATCAACAAAGATCAGAACCGGTTCGAGCTTCGATTGAACGGCGATCTCGTCGGGATCGTCGGATTCTTCGAGGTGGAGGGAAACGGCACGCGCGCAACGCGCACGCACGTCGTGTCCTTCATGCACACCGTCGTCACCGAGGACTTCGGTCATCAGGGCTTGGCCGGAATCTTGGTACGGCGCGCGCTGGACAGCGCACGTTCCTACGGTTGGAAGGTCAGGCCGGTCTGCACCTACGTGCAGCGATTCGCCGCGGCGAACCCGGAATACAACGACATGCTCGTCGCCCTCTGACCGCTGCTGGGATCGTTGCCGGTCGCGGTAGGGCTGGTCACATTCGGGACTCGACTCGGCGACGATCGAGGCACTCGCCTCGCGTCACACGAGCAACACTGGTCTCATAAGTGACATGAGTCACATCATCTCTCGTCGCTCGATCCAGGCGGCACCCGTCGAGCGACCCGTCGTCCGCATCGAGGACGACGTCGATCACAGCAGATTCGATCTCTTCGTCGACGACGAGCTCGTCGGCATCCTCGGCTACCGCTTCGGTGACGGGGATGCGGGCGACGGCTGCGTCGTCGCGCTGATGCACACGGTCGTCAAAGAGGAGTACGGCGATCGCGGTTGGGCGGGTGTGCTGGTGCGAGCTTCGCTCAACACCGCGCGCGATCGACAGTGGCGCATCGTCCCGATTTGCACGTACGTCCGGCGCTACCTGGCGCAGCACGAGGAATTCCTGGACCTGATCGTCGAATAGAGAGCACTCCCTCTGCATCGCCGCGCGAGCAGTGGCCGGCAGTTCGGTCCGGCCTGCTCAGCCGATCTCGACGATCACCGGCGCGTGATCGCTGGCTCCCTTGCCCTTGCGTTCCTCGCGGTCGATCGACGCGCCGGTCACTCGGGCCGACAGTGCAGGCGAGGTCAGCGCCATGTCGATGCGTAGGCCTTGCTTCTTCGGAAACCGCAGCTGCGTGTAATCCCAGTAGGTATACGTTCTGGGCTCGGGGGTGAACTGCCGCGTCACCTCGGTGAATCCGGCGTCGGCGAACGCGGCGAAGGCGTCACGCTCGGCCTGGGAGGTGTGGGTCTTGCCCTCGAACAGTGCAGGATCCCAGACGTCGTCGTCGGTGGGCGCGATGTTCCAGTCGCCCACGAGCGCGATCTGGGCCTGCGGATCGGCCGCAACCCACGCCTGAGCGTCGGCCTTCAGTGCGGCGAGCCATTCGAGTTTGTAGGTGTAGTGCGGGTCGGCGAGCTCGCGGCCGTTCGGCACGTAGAGGCTCCAGACGCGGACCCCGTTGCAGGTGGCTCCGATGGCGCGGGCTTCCTGCGCGGGATCGATCTCGGGATCCTTGCTGAAGCCGGGCTGATCCTCGAACCCGATCTGGACGTCGTCGAGACCGACCCTGGACGCGATCGCGACGCCGTTCCACTGACTCAGTCCGACGTGGGCCACCTCGTACCCGATATCGGTGAAACGCTCGTACGGAAACTGTGCGTCCTTGCACTTGGTTTCCTGCATTGCCAATACATCGACATCGGATCGCTCCAGCCAATCGACGATTCGATCCTGACGAGAGCGGACGGAGTTCACGTTCCAAGTAGCCAAGCGCACGGGAAGGAACCCTATAGAACCCCTCCGACAGGGTGTTCATCCGATCGCGTCATCACGAATCCGGTCGCGCGTAGCGATAGTGATGATGGTCGACGAAGCCCAGGTCTCGGTACAGGGCGAGCGCAACGGTGTTGTCGACGGCCACCTGCAGGTACGCGTGGGTTGCACCGTGCTCGCGTCCCCACCGCACCAATTCGCCGCACATCAATGTGCCCAGACCGTTGCGGCGATGCTCGGGGGAGACCCAGAGCGAGGTCAGCCCCACCCAGCGACGACCGTCCGGGGCGGTGGTGACGGCCGCTCGCCCGACTGCGATCGTGCCTGATCCGACTTCGCCGGCCCCGAGCATGCCGAACCCGAGGGTGCCCTCGTGGATCGCCGACGCCACTTCTGCAGCGCCGCGAGGTGCCGCACGGCCCTGGTAGTGCAGTGACGTCAACCAGCCGGCGTTCGGCTCCGCCGTGACGGTGATGGCCGAGTCGCCCTCGCGCAGAACAAGATTCGAGATGTCTGCCGCCATGACGGCACTCTCGTTGTACGACGTCCACCCGGCCGGAGCGGTGCCGAGACGATCGGGTAGCGACAGCGTCGGCGTCAATCCCCGTGCGGTGTATCGATCGCAGATTCTCGCCAGCGTCTCGGGCGTCGTCGACGCCCCGGGCTCGAGCGGTGCCGCCGAATTGGCGCGACCGGTGAAACCGTGACCGAAGCGCAGCTGCCAACCGTCGATCCATTCTCGCTCGACGCCCGGCCATCCGTCGGCGGCGGCAGCTTCGAGTGCCCTGATCTCCGACGTCCGAATCGGCTTCGGGCCCAACGGTTTCAAGGCTACGACGCGCTCGGCGGCAACCTGCACCAACGATCCGTCCCGGCCGCGGACCGAGACGGCATCGGCGTCGAGCGTCACCAGCTCACCGATCACGTCCGTCATCGGATGGGTGTGCCCGGGCGGCAGCCGATAGCGGAGCATCACCCGGGTACCCACCGGAATGCTCACTGGTCGACGATCATCGGGTCGGTCAGTCTTCGTCTTCGTCGTCGTGCCCGAACGGATCGTCGACGGTGCCGGGCGTCCAGCTCAGCCCCGGCACGCCCCAGCCGGCGCGCTTGATGGCCTTCTTGGCCGCCCGTGCGTGTCGTCCGATGAGTACGTCGGTGTAGAGGAAACCGTCGAGGTGACCCACTTCGTGTTGGAGCATCCGAGCGAAGAAGCCTCGGCCCTCGATGTCGACAGGATCGCCCTTCGCGTCGGTGCCGGTCACCCGAGCCCAGTCGGCGCGGCCGGTGGGGTGCTGCTCGCCGGGAACCGACAGGCAGCCCTCGTCGTCGTCATCGGGATCGGGCATCGTCTCGGGAATCTCGGACGTCTCGAGGACGGGGTTGACGACCTCCCCGCGTCGCCGGAAGACCTTGCCGTCGGTGCCTTGGTCGGGGCAGTCGTAGATGAACAGACGTTTGCCGACGCCCACCTGGTTCGCCGCGAGACCGACGCCGTTCGCGGCGGCCAGGGTCTCGTACATGTCGGCGATCAGCTCGGCCAGCTCGGCGGGTGACTCGGTGACGGGAGCGGTTGCGGTGTGGAGCACCGGATCGCCGACGATCCGGATGGGAAGAATTGCCATGGTCGACAAGGATAGTGGTGCGGGAGTGGAGCCTGCGGAATGACCCAGGGGGGTGGTGCGTGTGGTCTCTTGCGCTGCCGGTCTTCATCGAACACGCCACGCGCCGGTACCTCGCGGGAGCCGTGCCTCGGGCGTCGAGCATGGTTGAATGATTCTCGAAACACAACTGTGTAATTCGGTCGGTGCGCGTACGGGTGCCGGCAGTACTGGGGGAAGCAGATTTCCCCAGGGTCTGTGGTCTCACGAGTTGGTGATCGCACAGGTCCAGGGAGTCGAGAAGTCGAGGAGTGGGATGGACGGCGCAGCAGCGCGTGACTCGAACCAGGCTCAGCAACCGGGAAGTTCGGACGGCTCGCAGGATCCGAACGAAGTCGGTGCAGACGGCCTGAGTCGACGAGAGCACGACATCCTGTCCTTCGAGCGGCAGTGGTGGAAGTACGCCGGTGCGAAGGAAGAGGCCATCAAGGAACTCTTCTCCATGTCGGCCACCCGCTACTACCAGATTTTGAACGCATTGGTCGATCGGCCGGAGTCGCTCGCCGCGGATCCGATGCTGGTCAAGCGCCTGCGCCGCCTGCGGGCGAGCAGGCAGAAGGCTCGCGCGGCACGTCGGCTCGGTTTCGACGTCTGAGCAGGTCCGACTATCGGCGTGTTCCGAGTCGCCGTCGACGGTCGGCTAGGGTCGAGTACGTGAGCAGCCCCAACCCGGAACAGACCGGGCCACCACTCCGCGCTCTGGCCATGGTGTTGATTTCGCTCGCGATCCTGTTCGCGGCGATCGGTGCACTCTCGCTCACCGGTTCCGATTCCGACGAAGCGGCCGCCGAGCCCTCCGCTTCCGAGACGACGAGCGCGCCGGCTGCGGTCGCACCGACCACGCAGGCCCCCGCAGCGCAGGTACCGGCAGGTGACGCGTCGACCAGCTCCGCGGCCCCCACCACCTCGGGCACCTCCGCCGACGTCGAAGTGCGGGTTCTCAACAATTCCAACGTCTCCGGTCTCGCGGCCGGCACAGCGAGCACGTTGACCGCCGGCGGGTGGAACGTCGCCGAGACGGGCAACTTCAGCGAGGCCCAGTTCGCCCAGACGGCGGTGTACTACGG
This sequence comes from Rhodococcus sp. 14-2483-1-1, assembly GCF_002259335.1. NCBI lineage: Bacteria > Bacillati > Actinomycetota > Actinomycetes > Mycobacteriales > Nocardiaceae > Rhodococcus > Rhodococcus sp. 14-2483-1-1. The sequence goes on from NZ_NPFX01000014.1 coordinate 615,851, forward strand.
AACTGCTGCAGGTGAGGAACAAGCTGCGCAGTCGATCGCCACGGAACTCGGTGTTCCGGCCGAGCCCAAACCGACCTCGCTCGAATCCACGGTCGGCGTCGTCGTCATCGTGACGCAATAGGTTATCCAGACCCGAGAGTTCACCACATCGACGACGTGCCCGGTTCGGTCGAATCGGGCGGCACGTTATTATTTTCGAGCCCGGCGAAACTGCCTGAAAGAGGAGCGATTTCCGATGGACATGTTCAAGCGACGCACTGCTGCGACCCGATCGTTGCGTTACGCGGTGCCGGTCCTCGCGATCGCAGCGCTCGGTCTCTCTGCCTGCAGCAACGGCGAGGTTGCGTCCGATACCCCCGGCACAGTTCCGCCGGTCTGGACCGGCGAGTCCGATCCGTCGGCGGCCGCTACGGCAGGCGACGGCCGGGCCGAGTCCGGGTCGGGCTCCGAGGAGACCATCGAGGGCACCCTCCGCAACGCTTCCGGTGCCGAGGTGGGCACAGTGACGTTCGCGGCCGAGGGTGAGAAGCTCACCGTCACCGCCGAGGTCGAGAACATGACTCCCGGATTCCACGGCTTCCACGTTCACACCGTGGCCGCCTGCGAGCCGAACTCCGTGGCACCCACCGGCGGGGAACCGGGCGCGTTCCTGTCTGCGGGCGGTCACCTGCAGGTCGACGGCCGCACCGAGCATCCGGCCAGTGGCGATCTGACGTCCATCCAGGTCGGCGAGGACGGCACCGGACGACTCGTCACCACCACCGACACGATCACGCTCGACGATCTGCGCGCCGGCGGTGCGGGAACCTCGGTGATCGTGCACGAGGGTGCCGACAACTTCGCGAACATTCCGCCGCGGTACACACTTCCCGACGGTGCCGCGGTGCCGGACATGACGACCCTGATGACCGGCGACGCCGGTGCTCGGGCTGCGTGCGCGGTACTGCAGTAGTTTGAGCGCTCCCCGGATCGACTTCGCGAGTTCACCTCGCCCGACGCTCGGCGTCGAGTGGGAGATCGCACTGGTCGACAAGAACACGCGAGACCTGGTCAACTCCGCCGAAGCGGTCATGGACGGCGTGCGCGATATCGCCGGGGACACCCCTCGGGTGACGAAGGAATTACTGCGCAACACCGTCGAGCTCGTCACCGGAGTGTGCGAGAACGTCGGGGAGGCCATGGAGGACCTCGGCGGCTCGTTGGACCTGGTGCGCCGTGCCGCGGATCCACTCGGAATAGACCTGTTCTCGGCGGGCACGCATCCGTTTGCCGAATGGTCCACTCAGCAGCTCACCAGCTCGCCGAGCTACGACGAGCTGATCGCGCGCACCCAGTGGTGGGGTCGGCAGATGCTGATCTGGGGAGTGCACGTGCACGTGGGAGTCTCGTCGCCCCACAAGGTCTTTCCCATTCTGAACTCACTGCTCTTGCAATACCCGCACCTGCTGGCGTTGTCCGCCTCCTCGCCGATCTGGGCCGGCAACGACACCGGATACGCCAGCAATCGTGCGCTGATGTTCCAGCAACTTCCGACAGCCGGTCTGCCGTTCCAGTTCGAGGACTGGTCGCAGTTCGAGGGATTCGTTCGCGATCAGCTCAAGACCGGCGTCATCGAGCAACTCGGCGGCATGCACTGGGACATCCGGCCGGCACCGAAGTGGGGAACCATCGAGGTTCGAGTGTGCGACGGGGCGTCGAGCAAGCGGGAGTTGGCGGCCCTCGTCGCGTTGACACACTGCCTTATCGTCCACCTCGACGAGCGACTCGAAGCGGGGGAGACGCTGCCGTCCATCCCGCCGTGGCACGTGCAGGAGAACAAGTGGCGAGCGGCCCGGTACGGCCTCGATGCCGAGATCATCCTGGACTCGAGCAGCAACGAACGCCTGGTCACCGACGATTTGCACGACCTGCTCGAGAAGTTGACGCCGACGGCCGTGCGGTTGAACTGCGTCGACGAGTTGGCCGCGGTGGCCGACATTCCCCGGCGCGGGGCGTCGTACCAACGCCAGCGTGCGGTGGCTGCGCAGTCCGGCGGAGATCTGCGAGCCGTCGTGGAGTCGTTGGTCACCGAGCTCCAATCGTGACCGTTTGTATTTAACTTTGTGTTCACTCACCGTTTACGATCAACGGCGTGCTGCAGGGGGACGTCGGGACCGTCGAGGTCGATTCGACACGTGAGAACTCTGTTCGTCCCCTGATCGTCGGCGCTGCCCTCGTTGCCGCGTTCCTGGTGCTGCTGCAGATCATCGCGACGGTCTGGAACTTTCCCGGCCCGCTGCCGAGCGTGTGGAACGACCTGTTCGGCACACCGAAGTCGATGTCGCTGCCGTGGGCGGCGCTGGTCCTGGCCACTGTAGGACTGAACACTGCTCTCCGTCTGCGCACCCTGGCCATCGCAGCGCTGATCGATGCTGCTGTGCTCGGTGTCCGATTCGGTTTCGACGCCACCCTGACGGTCGGCAACGGCCCGTCCCTCGTGTTGGTCGGGCTCGGGGTCTACGTCGCCCGTCGGGGGGACACTCGGGCGATGCGCGGTGTTGCTCTGGGAGCACTGCTGTTGCTCGCGACCAAGGCGGGCGACGCCTGGTTGCACATCACCACCGTCGCCCGGCCCTACGTTCTGGACGAATACGCATACGCCGCCGATCATGCGCTGGGGAATCCGTCCTGGGTGCTGGGCAACATCCTGGACCGCCTCGGCCCGGTCGCCGAAGGAACGCTGCACTGGATCTACATCCAGCTACCCGTCGCGGCGATCGTCGTTGCGCTGTACCAGCTACGCGGAGTGGCCGCGGGTGCAGCCTGGCCGAGGCACTTCCTGTTCCGCACGTTCCTGCTCATCGGACTCGTCGGACCGGTGTTCTATCTGCTGTTCCCGGTGGTGGGTCCGATGTTCGCGTTCGATTCGTGGCCGTCGCAGGTCATGCCGCTCTCGGGCGCGCTCGGCGAGATTCCGTTCGACTCGGAGACTCCGAGAAACTGCATGCCGAGCCTGCACACCGCATGGGCGCTGAGCATCTTCATCCATTCCCGACGCGGCCCCTGGTGGCTGCGCGCCGGCGGCACCCTGTGGTTGCTCGGTACGCTCGCGGCCACTCTCGGATTCGGATACCACTACGGCGTCGATCTGGTGGCCGGTGCAGTGCTGTGCCTGACCCTCGAATCCGTCCTCCGTGACCCCGAGCGCGGTTGGGATCGGGCCCGAATCACGTTGGTGGCCTACGGCTGCGCCGCGATGGCTGCGCTGTTGGTGAGCTACCGCTACCTAGCCGCCGCATTCGCGTCACACCCTCAGGTGTTCGGGCCGCTCGTTCTCGGCGTACTGGCAGCCATGGCGTTCGGCTTCCACGCGGTGTTCTTCGCCGATTCGCCCAGAGCTACCGATCGGACTCGTCCGGTTCCATCTCGTTGACGATCAGCAGGCCGTCGCGGCCCCGCTGCTCTCGGTAGGCCACGCGGCCGACCGTATGAGCGATCACCGGAGCGGTCACCAGGGTGAAAATACCCACCAGCACGAGCATCCAGATGTCGACGTTGCCGCGCAGGCTGATGATTGCCCCGATCAACACCATGATCAGACCGACCACCTGCGGCTTGGTGGCCGCGTGCATACGCGACAGAGTATCGGGGAAGCGCACGATGCCCACGGCGGCAGTGAACGCCAGTAGCGCCCCCAACAGAATGAAGATGGATGCAATGACCTGCGCAACGGTACTCATTCGTCCCTCACCCTGAATCGTGCGATGCTGACCGATCCGACGAAGCTGACCAGCGACAGCGCGACGATGGCCGGTACCAGCGTGGTGTCGCGGCTGTAGACGGCCCATACCGCGAGGCCGCACATGGAGACGGCAAGAATTGTGTCCATCGCGACGAGTCGGTCGAGTGTGCTGGGGCCGTCGAGCAGTCGGAACGCGGTCAGGATCGCGGCGGCGATCAGGAGGACGCCGGCTACGGCGAGTACGACGGTCACGACCAGTCCCCCTTCCTCTTGTCGTCGGTCTTCTTGTCGTCCCGAGGAGCGTCAGAATCGGCCTCGACGGGGTCGTCGCCGAGCACCCCGTGGTACTGCTCGTACTCCTGGTAGTGCAGGGGGCTGGGCTTCCAGTCGGAATCACGCTCGAAGCCGGCGATGAACAGCTTCTCCAGATGTCGGACGTAGGCGTAGAAGCCGTCGACCGCCTTCTGGGTACCCATGTCCAGCACGTGCACGTACAGCAGGCGTCGAGTTCGGTCGATCTCGAGCACCATGGTGCCGGGCACGAGATTCATTGCGTCTACGAACAGGGTGAGCACCAGATCGGATTTGATCGCGATCCGGCAGCGCAGCACTCCGGTGACCGGCGGGGCCTTCGGCCGGATCGCCAACCAGGCGACGCTGACGCTGGATTCGATTGCGTAGTAGAGGAATACGACGGCAAGCTTGACGAGCGAGAACACGTGGATGCGGCCCTCGACCGGCACCCGCGGCAACGGCAGCAGCACCATGATCAGCAGACCCACCGCGATACCGCCGAGGATGTTCGCGGCAGAAACGTTGCCCCACAACAGAACCCAGATGGCCGTCAACCAGGCGAGGGTCCACAGGCGCAGCAGAATCGAGCGGTCCATCTTCATCTTCATCGGGTGCCCTCCTCGTCTGCACGAGCCTGCTCGTAGGCCTGATCGCCGACGAATTCCGCACCGCGCACCGCGTCGATGTACACCGAGCGATCGCGGAGGTCCGCTGCGGCGCGGTCGCTGATGTCGATGATGCGGCCGGCGAATACCGTCATCGCCAAGCCGACGACGACGAGGCCGATCGTCGGGATCAACATGAAGGCCGGCATCCGGCCGACGTCCTCGCGGTCTCCGAACTGAATGTCGGACGAGTCGTCGAGCAGGGCGGACGGGCTGTTGTCCGCCAGATCGCCCTCGGGGGCGTCGGCGCGAGCCCGCCAGAACGCCTTGGTCCACACGCGCGCCACCACGTACAGCGTCAGCAGGCTGGTCACGGTGCCACCGGCGACGAGCAGCCAGGCCAATACGCTGCCCTGTTCGCTACCGGCCTGCAGCAGTGCGACCTTGCCGATGAAGCCCGAGAACGGTGGAATGCCACCGAGATTGAGGGCCGGGACCAGGAACACGATCGCCAGCACGGGGCTGGCCGCAGCCAAACCGCCGAGTCGCCGTAGCGACGACGAACCGGCCTGGCGCTCGATCAGACCGACGACGAGGAACAGCGTCGTCTGCACCAGAATGTGGTGCGCGACGTAGTAGATCGAGCCGGACAAACCCGATTGGGTCGACAGCGCGACACCGAAGATCATGTAGCCGATGTGGCTGACGAGGGTGAACGAGAGCAGTCGTTTGATGTCGCTCTGTGCGATGGAGCCGAGGATGCCGACGAGCATCGTCAGCAGGGCGCAGACCATCAGCACGTTGTCGAGTGAGCCGTCCGGGAACAGCAGGGTGTGTGCGCGAATGATCGCGTACACACCGACTTTTGTCAGCAAGCCGGCGAACACTGCCGTGACCGGGGCCGGGGCGGTGGGATACGAGTCGGGAAGCCACGTCGACAGCGGGAACACCGCGGCCTTGATGCCGAACGCCACCAGCAGCACGGCGAAGATCGCGGTTCTCGTGCCCGACGGGATGTCGTCCATCCGCACCGCGATATGTGCCAGATTCAGCGTTCCGGTGGCTCCGTAGACCAGGGCGATACCGATCAGGAAGATCAGCGAGGACACCATCGAGACCATCACGTACGAGACGCCTGCTCGCACGCGGTCGGCGCTGGCTCCCAGAGTCAGGAGCACGAACGAGGCGGCCAGCAGTACCTCGAAGCCGACGAACAGATTGAACAGGTCGCCGGCCAGGAACGCGTTGCACACGCCCGCGGTCAGTGCGAGGTAGGTCGGCAGGAAGATCGAGACCGGCTGATTCTCACTGCCGTCGCGGATACCCTGACCGATCGAGTACACCATGACCGCGAGCAACACGATCGAGGAAACGACGAGCATCATCGCCGAAAGTCGGTCCACCACAAGGGAAATGCCGAGCGGTGAATCCCAGCCGCCGACCTGAAGTGCGCTGGTACCGTCGCGATCGGCGAGGTAGAGCATCATCGACGAGATCGCGACCACGGCAGTCAGCGCGACGATGGTGATGAAACGCTGTGCGCGGGGTTTGCGGCCGAGTACCAACGTCAGGGCCGCGGCGAGCATCGGAATGAGAACGGGTAGTGGAGTCAGGGCATCGATCACGCCCGGGGAGATCGTCACTTGTCGTCTCCCTTCGTGTCGTCGGTGCTGCGGTCCTCGGTGCTGCCGTTCTCTGGGCGGCTGTCGTCCTTCTCGGCCGTATCGAGACCGTCGAGCCCGCGGAGCTGTGGGTTGTCGTCGTCGTTGTCGAAGTCGCCGTCGTGCAGATCCTCGTAGCACTCGAGGTCTTCGAGGTTTCTGATCTCCTCGAGGGGAATCGGATTGCCCTTCGAGTCGAATGCATCGCCGCCGAAGCTAGGTTCGCCCGTCACCGGGTCGTCGGAGCGGTCGCGGTCGGGTGCCTCGGCCATCGACCGGCGCTTGGAGACCTTGGTGTCCTCGGGGTCGTTCTCGACGTCGTCCTTGGTGTTGAGCGTGAACGATCGGTAGGCGAGTGCGAGGACGAAGGCCGCGATACCCATGGTGATGACGATTGCCGTCAGGATCATCGCCTGCGCCAACGGATCGGCCATGCTTTGGCCCAGGGAATTGTCCCGGCCCACGATGGGCGGCGTACCGGCCGGCCCACCGACGGTGAGCAACAGCAGATTGACGCCGTTGCCGAACAGCAACAGGCCGAGCAGCATCTTGGTGATGCTGCGTTCGAGCAGCAGGTAGACGCCGGCGGCGACGAGGACGCCGACGATTATGAGCATTCCGAGATCAGCGGTCATGGGGCGCTCACTCGGCCTTGGCTCTGCATTTCCACCTGTGCGTCGAGACGTGCGCCGAGGCTGCGCAGCACGTCGAGTACCAACCCGACCACGATGAGATACACACCGAGGTCGAAGAACAATGCGGTGACGAGCTTGATGTCACCGAGAATCGGTAGCGTCACTTCCAACGTCGCCGAGGACAGTGCAGGTGCGCCGAGGAACATCGACGCCACCGCCGTGCCGGCCGCGAAGATCAACCCGAGACCCAGGATCTTTCCGGCATCGATCGGCACCGCCTCGCCGAGCTCGTAGCGGCCGCCCGCGAGATACCGCAGCACCAACGCCAACCCGGCCGTGAGGCCACCGGCGAAACCGCCGCCGGGGGCGTTGTGGCCGGAGAAGAAGAAGTAGATCGAGAGCACCATGATCGTCGGGAAGATCAACCGCGTCGTCACTTCGAGAATCAGTGAGCGATGACGCGGATCGATCAGGTCGCCACCCAACAGCCACGTCGTCTCCGCCGCGTAGTTGGAGTCCGAGTTCGAAGAGGAGGCGTTCGATGCGGGGGCGTCGGACACCCGCGGAGCGCTGCCGAACCGCCGGTTGCGGAAGACCAGGCTGGCCACGCCGGTTGCGGCCACGAGCAGAACGCAGATCTCGCCGAGGGTGTCCCAGGCTCGGATGTCGACGAGGATCACGTTCACGATGTTCTTGCCGTCGCCCAGCTCGTACGCGGCCTCGGGGAACTGCAGCGACACCGGAGCTGCGCTGCGGGCGTTCATCGCGAATGCGCCCAGCACGCTGACCGTTGCGCCGACGGCGACGGCGAGCGCGGCGCGGGGTCCGCGAGATCCGGCCGAGCCTCGATCGTCGACCTCGGCCGGTAGCTTGCGCAGCACCAGCACGAAGACCACGAGGGTCAGGGTCTCGACGAGGAACTGGGTCAGGGCGAGGTCGGGTGCACCGTGGATGGCGAAGATGACGCCGCAGCCGTAGCCGGTGAGTCCGACGAGGATGACGCTGGCCAGACGGTTTCGCATGACGGTTGCGCCGAGGCCACCCGCGATCATGATCACGCCGATGACCAACTGGAGCGGGGTGTTCCACAGGGTGTACTCCAGGCCTGGCTTCTGCCCGACGAGCAACACGATGATCGGCAGCAGCACCAGGGTCAGCAGGATGGTGCCCTGGGTGAGGGGGAGCGAACCGCGCTGCGTGGTGCCGGTGAGGCGGATGGACAGGGTGTCCATGGACTTGAGCACGTTGTCGTAGATGCGGTCGGCGTTGCCGAGCGGTGGGTGCTCGAACTTGAGTCGGTTGACCACACGATGAGCGATGAACAGCCCGACGCCGCCGGTGACGACGACGACGGTCAACGCCAGCGGCAGGTTGAACCCGTGCCAGAGCGCCAGGTGATACGGCTCCTGCCCGTACGACGGCAGGGTGCGTGCGTAGGGGCTCACGATGCGGTCGACGATCGAGGACGCGAATCCCGCGACCACACCGAGTACGGCCAAGAATGCAGGCGCGGCCAGGAACAGTGCGGACGGCGCGTGCATGTTCTTCACCGACGGACTCGGACGCTTGAGCTGCTTGCGGCCGAACGCGCCCCAGACGAATCGGATGCTGTAGGTGACGGTGAGAATCGACCCGATCACCAAGCCTGCGACGACGAGGGCGGCGACGGTCGGATCGAGCGTCGGAGTGCTGATCACCGCCGACAGGGCTGTTTCCTTACCGACGAAACCGATCATCGGGGGCAAGCCGGCCATGCTGGCGGCAGCGAGCGCTGCGATGGCGGCGAGCCACGGGGCCTTCTTGCCCAGGTGGGCGAGCTTGCGGATGTCGCGCGTCCCGGTGGTGTGATCGACGATGCCCACGACCATGAACAGTGTTGCCTTGAACATCGCGTGCGCGATCACCATCGTCAGGCCGGCCAGCATGGCTTTTTCGGAGCCGATGCCCACCAGCACCATCAGGAAGCCGAGTTGGCTGACGGTGCCGAACGCCAGGATGAGCTTGAGGTCGAACGCACGAAGCGCGCGCCACCCGGCCAGGATCATCGACAGCAGCCCCAAGCTGATGATGGTCGCGCGCCACGGACCCGAGTCGGCGAAACCCGGTGCGAGGCGCGCCACCAGGTAGATGCCGGCCTTCACCATGGCCGCGGCGTGCAGGTAGCCGCTGACCGGTGTGGGGGCGGCCATGGCTCCGGGGAGCCAGAAGTGCATCGGCACGATGGCCGACTTGCTCAGCGCGCCGATGAGGATCAACACGATCGCCACGCCGGGCAGCCAGCCGCCCGGGGCGTTCGTGACGACCTCGGACAGGTTGTACGTGCCCGCGGCCTGGCCGAGGACGATGATGCCCACCAACATCGCCAGCCCGCCTGCGGTGGTGACGAGCAGAGCCTGCGTGGCCGCGCGCCTACTCGAGGCACGCTCGGCGTAGTGGCCGACGAGCAGGAACGACAGGACTGTCGTGATTTCCCAGAAGATGTAGAGCACCAGCATGTTGTCGCTGGTGATGAGGCCGAACATGGCACCGGAGAACGCGACCATTTCGGCGGCGAACAGGCCGAGCCGTGGCTCGTCGTCCTCGAAGTAGCGGGCGCAGTAGAGCAGAATCAACGCGCCGATGCCCAGCACCAGCAACGACATGATGGCGGCGAGGGAGTCGAACCGCATATCGATGTCCATCGACAGGCCGGGAACCCACTCGATACTCAGCTTCTGCTCTGTGTTCCAGTTGACGAACACCCAGATCAGACTCAGCAGGGGAACGAGTGCGAGCGGGAAGAAGGCAGTGCGACCCCACCACCGGACGAGGAGCGGGGCGAGCAGCGCGGCGGCGGTGTGCGCAAGAAGAATGGCGAGCAAAAATCACTCCGTCGTCTCGGGTCGCATCGGCTGCGGGGCCGAGGCGGTGGTCGTAGGGCGGCGATGAGTAGGGTTTGGAAATCTGTGTGAAATTCGACCTATGGCTTTGAGAAATAACGAACCGGCCACCGAACGGTGGCACCTCGGTTGTCGGATTCCATCCTACTTTGCGTGGTCGACGGCGGACCCAGCGGTACAAATCGGACGTATCTCGGAAAGAGGAACTGTGCCCGCGAACGGTGAGAGGCTCATTCGGACGGCCGGGTTGGCCTACGTTCGGGACCGTCGAATGATCCAGGCGCGATCGGTTGGCAAATCCGCGTTCTACATGGCGGGCGGCAAGATCGACCCCGGTGAGACGGCGGAGCAGGCATTGCACCGGGAGATCAGGGAAGAACTGGACGTCGCAGTGATCGAAGCTCGGCTCCTCGGAGTGTTCGAGTGCGAGGCCTGGGGACATCCGACGGGAACACCGCTCGAGATCACCTGCTTTCTGGCCGATCTGGTGGGCGAACCGTCGCCGACCAGCGAAATTGCCGAGATCAGGTACTTCACCCGGGACGAGTACGCCGCGATGCCCGACGTCGCGCCGGGATCGCTGATGGTGTTCGACCGGATGAAAGCCCTCGATTTGATCGACTGAAGCGCGTATGTTGGTTGTCGAGAGAACGTACGTTCTCCACAGCCACCGCGAAGGAGTCTTTTATGACGAACCTGTCCCAGAAAGCCACCACCCTGCTCGAGCTGCACAAGCCGGGCAACCCGGTCGTGTTGCCGACTGTGTGGGACGCCTGGTCCGCCAACCTTGCCGTCTCCGCCGGATTCACTGCGCTGACCGTCGGCAGTCACCCCGTCTCGGACTCCATCGGCAAGCCGGACAACGAGGGCATCACCTTCGACGAACTCCTCGCCCGCATCACGCAGATCTCCGGAGCCGTCGACGCACCGCTCTCGGTCGACATCGAATCCGGCTACGGCGAGGACCCCAAGCGCCTGATCGACGGACTGATCTCCGCCGGAGCGGTCGGCCTCAACATCGAGGACACCGTCCACAGCGAGGGCGGACGCCTCCGTGAGGCACAGGAGCACGCCGACTTCGTCGGAGCACTGCGCGCGGCGTCCGACGCCACCGACGTGCACGTGGTCATCAACGCCCGCACCGACCTGTTCGTCAAGGAGATCGGCGACGAGAACGATCGCGTCGACCGCGCCATCGCGCGTCTGAAGCTGGCCGCCGATGCCGGAGCCGACTCGCTCTACCCTGTCGGCTTCCACAACGACGCCGACTACAAGCGTCTGGCCGAGGAACTCCCGCTGCCGATCAACGCCATCGCCAACCCCGCCGAGGGCGATCTCTCGCACTTCGCATCCCTCGGTGTCGGTCGCATCAGCTTCGGACCGATCTTCCAGATGGTGCTCGCCAAGCGCGCCGAAGAGGTCCTCGCCCGCTGGAAGTGAGTGCGGCTCCGCCGCAGTGGCGTGGTTGAGTGCCTCAGAGGGCACTCAACCACGCCACTGCCGCTAGGCACTCCCGTAGGCCCGCAGATGCGCCACCTGCTCGGGATCGAGTGACGGCTTGACCGTCGCCCGAGCGGTGGCGACATCGGCAGCAGTGACGGCGGCGGCATCCATCGACCGACGCATCGCCGTCAACGCCGCCTCGCGCAGCAGCGCCGCGCAATCGGCGGCGGAGTAGCCGTCGAGATCGCGGGCGAGAGACTCCAGATCCACGTCCTCGGCGAGCGGAATGGACTTGCCCGACGCCTTGAGAATGTCCACCCGGGCATCGGAATCCGGCGGCGGCACGAACACCAGACGCTCGAGCCGGCCGGGCCGCAGCAGAGCCGGGTCGATCAGATCGGGCCGGTTGGTTGCTCCGAGTACCACCACGTCACGCAACGGTTCGACGCCGTCGAGCTCGGTCAGCAGCGCTGCCACGACCCGATCACCGACGCCCGAATCCGAGCTCTGCCCGCGCCGGGGTACGAGCGCATCGACCTCGTCGAGGAAGATGAGTGAGGGGGCAGAATCTCGGGCCCGCTGAAAGAGCTCTCGGACAGCCTTTTCCGAGGAGCCGACCCACTTGTCCATCAGCTCTGCGCCTTTGACCGAATGCACGCTGAGCTGGCCGGAGCTGGCGAGAGCGCGCACGAGGAATGTCTTGCCGCACCCGGGTGGACCGTAGAGCAGCACACCGCGCGGCGGTTCGATTCCCAAGCGCGCGAACGAATCCGGATGACGAAGCGGCCACAGCACCGCCTCGGTGAGTGCCTGCTTGGTCTCGACCATGTCGCCGACGTCCTCGAGGGACAGGCTGCCGATCGCGAGCTCCTCACTACCCGAACGTGACAGCGGGCGGATCACCTGCAGAGCGCCCACCAGATCGTCCTGAGTCAGCGAGGCTGCGGCCGAGTTCTCCGACGCGCGGGCCGCGGCACGCAACGCCGCCTCACGTGTCAGTGCAGCGAGATCTGCGACCACGAAACCCGGTGTCCGTGATGCGATCTCGACAAGATCGACGTTGTTCTGCGGCACCTTCTTCAGCAAGTGTTCGAGCAATCCCTTGCGGCCGGCGGCGTCGGGCAGGGTGAGCGTGAGCTCGCGATCGCACAGGTCCTGGCCCCGTAGTCGTGCGTCGGTGGCCTCGGGATGCGCGGTCGTCGCGATCAGCGCCAGCCCCGGAGTGTCGACGGCCCGGCGCAGCACGTCGAGCACGAAGGTCGACGCCGGTTCGGGATCGGACGGCAACAGTGCGTCGACGTCGGTGATCATCAGAACCCCGGAGCCGGCGAGTTCGTCCACCGCCGCAGTGACCCGCTCGACGCGAGCGGACGCCTCGAGCGCGCCGATCGACGGACCGTCCAGTACGACGCAGGCCCGCTCACCGATCACCGCGCGGGCCAACGTGGCCTTGCCCACCCCACCCGGCCCGGTGATCAGCACTCCCAGATGCGGCGACGCGCCGAGTGTGGCCAGCAGTTCCGATTCGTCCAAGGCCAACCGCAGCCACTCGGTCAGCTTGGCGGACTGAGCGTTCACGCCCACCAGATCGGCAGCGCTCACACGTGGGGGAGCAGCCCTGGGCGCATGCGACGCGGATTGTGTTGTACCGGAAGCAGCCACGGTGCCGGTTCCCCAACTCACCGCCGAGTTGGGCTGAACACTCACCGGCCCACCCGACGGGTCGACGGCCGAGACCGTCAACAGTTCGGTGGTCCAAGCAACCCCGAACGTCCTCGACAGTGCCTGCGTCGCCGAACTCGTCGACGTACCGGGGCCCAGGTCGCGGGGGAGTAGAGATACCGTGTCGCCCACCGTCAACACCTTGCCGAGCAACGCTTGTCGCAGGGTGGCGTCGGAGATGGAACCGGTGGCGAGCGCGGAGCCGGTCACCGTGACGGTCTTGGCGCCGTAGACGGTGACGGGCGCGACTGCGACAGTGGCATTTTCGCGCAAGCCGGCATTGGAGAGAGTGACGTCGTCCAGCAGTGCGGTGCCCTGGGGTGAACCCTCGGGAGCCGCAGCGACGACGGCGGCAGTACGCCGAGAACCGATGAGCGACAACGCATCCCACTCCCGCAGGCCGAGGGCGGCGAGTACCTCCGGATGCAGTCGCACGACGCCTCGTCTGGCGTCGGCCGCCGAGGTGTTCAGTCGGGCGGTGAGAACGAGCTCGGGTGCCTTCGATCCAGAATCGGTCACACGGTCAACAGTAGCGGCGAGGCGCTAACTACGAGGCCGACGCAGTCCCAGGCGTGCCTGCGACCGCCGATTGTTACCCGGCGCGCGTCGGATGGCCCGTCGCTCGGCGCGGCGCTCGGCCGGCTTGGCGTCCCACGTGTACGGGCGCGCGGCAGTCCAGCGCTGTGATCGCACCGCGAACGGGATGTGGACCAGGTAGGCCAGCACCAATCCCATCAGGAGAACCAGCGGGAAGGTGATGAGCGCGGCGGCGAGCAGAGCCACCAGAACCAGCAGGATGGCCGCCAGTCGAGGCGGGACCGACACCGTCTTGAGCGCGAGGGTGGGGATGCGGCTGACGATCAGAGCCGCGGTGACGATCGACCATCCGGCGACGACGTAGAACGACGCCCACCAGCCGTCGCCGAATTCCTCGAATGCGGCGATCGGGGCCAGCGCGATGAGTGCCCCGGCGGGTGCGGGAACGCCGGTGAAGTATTCGCGGGCGTACGCGGGGGTGTCGTCCTCGTCGAGCAAGGTGTTGAAGCGGGCCAGCCGGAGCACGATGCTCACCGCATAGACCAGTGCGACGATCCAGCCGCCGCTGCTGCCCTCGAGCAACGTGACGTACAAGACCAGTGCCGGGGCGACGCCGAACGAGATGGCGTCGGACAGCGAGTCCAGTTCGGCACCGATCTTGCTGGTGGCGTCGAGCAGACGCGCGATTCGCCCGTCCAACGCGTCGAGAATGGCGGCGGCACCGATCATGGCGAGTGCGGTGCCGAGCTGACCGTCGAGGGCGAACTTGACCGCGGACAGGCCGGAGCACAGCGCGAGAATCGTGACGACGGACGGGAGCAGACGGATGGCAGCAGGCGGCTTGGCGCGTCTGGTGATCATGTCGGTGTCTACTGCGACAGCTCGGCGAGGACCGTCTCGGCACCGACTGCGCGTTGGCCGCGCTCGACCAGCAGCGTCGTGCCCGCAGGGAAGTAGGTGTCGACGCGTGAGCCGAATCGGATCAGGCCGTACGTGTCGCCGATCGAGAGGGTATCGCCCACCTTGGCATTGTTGATGATGCGTCGCGCGATCAGGCCGGCGATCTGCACGACGGCGACATCCTGACCGGAGTCGGTCCTGATGTGCATGCTGTTGCGTTCGTTGACTTCGCTTGCTTCGGCGAGATCGGCGGATTTGAACTGGCCGCGGCGATGAACGACCTCCATCACTCGGCCGCCGACGGGAACACGCTGTACGTGCACGTCCAGGACCGAGAGGAAAATGCTCACGCGCGGGACCGGCTCGGAGCCGAGATCGAGCTCGGCCGGCGGGACCGCAGTATCGACGAGTGTGACGAGACCGTCGGCGGGAGCGACGACGACTCCGGGGCGGTTCGGCGGCACCCGTGATGGGTGGCGGAAGAAGGTGGCGCAGGCTCCGGCGGCGACGAGTCCGGCATTGCGAACCCACTTCGAGCGGCGGCCGAGCACAGCAACTGCGAGCGGACCACCGACGAACGGAAGCCCTGCGGGGTGTAGCGGTGGAACCGTTTCACGGACCAAGTCGACGATGTGAGCCACTCCGGTGCGGGGCGGTTGACCAATCGGGGCGGGACGGCGTGCCACGGTCTCCTCTAACTTTTCGTCGGACAGGGGTTGGCATGTCGTGGTGCTGAAAGCGGTCGAGGCATAGACGCACGACTGCCGAGGCCCTCACAGCGTACGTGAGGTGCCCCGGCAGTCGGGAGCTGCGAGTCGATCAGACGCGGCTGCGACCTGTCACGAGCTTGACCAGGAACAGCAAGATGCATGCGCCCAGGATGCAGGTGATGAAGCTGAAGATCAGTCCGCCACCTTCGACGTCGACGCCGAAGACCTTGAGCAGGTATCCGCCGATGAGGCCGCCGATGATGCCGACGACGATGTTCAGGATGATGCCCATCTGAGCATCGGTCTTCATGATCTTGCTGCCGATCCAACCTGCGAGTCCGCCGATGATGATCCAGCCGATGATTCCGAGACCCAACATATGTTGCCCCCACTTTCCGTTCGTGTCGTTTGCTTGTCGAAACGCCGGATGCCCGAGGGAAACAAACCTGAAACCTTCCTGAGAAGAATTATTTTTTTCCCAGCTTCTCGCTCTCGACCTTGATGCGGCGCAAGGTGCTGTTCATACCCTCTACGAGTTCGACGTCGAACTGGTCGATGCCGCCGAGGATGCGTTTGACCAGCAACGACGACACCGCCGACGTGCCGCTGGGTGCCTCCCGCTTCTCGACGACGGTGGTTCCGGTGGCGGTGGGGGTCAGGGTGTAGGACCAAATCGTCTTGTTCTCGACGACGCGAAACGCGAGTTCACGGTTGGGCTCGAAGGTGACGACCTTGGACGTCGTCGGCCAGACGAGCAGGCCCTTGCGGTTGACGTTGAGCGTCTTGGTGCCCTTGCCGACCGGTCCGCCGAGGACCTTCATCTTCTTGCACTGTGGGCTCCATTCGCCCATGCGCTGGAGGTCGGAGACGATCGACCAGACCGTCTCGGGGCTCGCGGCGATATCGATCGTGGCTTCGAGAGTCTTGCTCAACGTGGGCCTCCAATTGGTCGTGGTAAGTGCAACTGACTGTCACACACAATCGTGCGCATCCTATGTGTCAGCGGACACAGTTGGCCAGCTAGGTGAGCGGAACTTCGTACCCTGCTACGAACTTTCGCTCACATGCGAGCGAAGCGAGCCAGCACGAACGCGTACAGCCCGTAGAGCGCAATTCCCACTCCGGCGAGGACCAGCAGAACCTGCCCGTACGGTTGGGCACCCAGTGTCTTGACGGCACCGTCGATTCCGGTGGCCTTGGAGGGATCGGACTGCAGTACCGCCACGACGACGAGGATGCCTGCCCCGACCAGCGCCGTGCCCTTGGCTGCGTATCCGGCGATACCGAGTTTGACGACGGCTCCGCTCTGGTGGCCTTCGAGATCATCGAGGAAGTTCTTCGAGACGCCTTTGTAGACGTGGTAGCCGCCCACACCGATGACGACGAGGGCGACGACGATCAGCACCAGCTTGCCGCCGCCGGATTCCATCAACCGGGCCGAGTAGCCGGCGTTCTGCTGGCCACTGGACTTTCCGGAACCGGTCGCGAAACCGTAGGTGGAGAACGCGAACGCGATGTAGACGACGGCCAGTGCCGCAGCCTTGAGACGATCGAGCGCACTTCCCTCGTCGGCGTCGGATTTCTTGCCGACGATCGCTTCGACGATTCGCCACAGGGCCAATGCAACAAAGGCGACCACAGCCACCCACAGGGCGATCTTTCCGCCGGGCTTGTCGGCCAGTTCGGCGAGCGCGCCGGACTGGTCGGCGTTACCCGCCTGACCGAACGCCAGCCGGATCGCGATGTATCCGATGAGGATGTGCAGCACTCCGCTGACGAAGTGGCCGGCGCGCGCCGCTTTCTCGAATGCACCGTTGTCTTGAACGGTGTTGGCCACAGACTTTCCCGACGTGTTCACGAACGTTCCCCGATCAGTTGACTTGAAGGAATGTTTACCCCGAGGAGGGGCCCGAGAAACCGTGTTTCCCCACGAAACGCCGCACGAGATCCCACTGCTGCGTTAACACCGAGCGGACACTGACCGATGTAGCAAGCGGAGTGTCGGGACCAACGAAGAAATTGTTCGGAGTGATCCACCGTGAAATTACAGTCGATAATGCGTCGTACCAGCAGTGATCTACCCCTGTTGAAGACCGCCAGGATGAGCGGGAGTCCGCGCACCTGGCCGGCCGAGAAGCTCGAACGACTCCTCACCCCACACGAACTCGATCTGATCAGACGCGGCCGAATCTGACCCTGCTGTTTCCAGGCCCGCTTGCCTCCCATTCGGGGCGAGCCGGTGGCATGCTCATGAGGTTGGTGAGCATCAGTCCTGGAGGGTCATGAAACCGGTCATTCTCAGTGTCGACGACGATCCCGGAGTATCGAGGTCGGTCGCCCGCGACCTGCGCCGCCGCTACGGCGAGCAGTACCGCATCGTGCGCGCCGAATCCGGTGCCGGGGCACTGGACGCACTCAAAGAACTCACGCTGCGCGGCACCCCGGTCGCCATTCTGTTGGCCGACTACCGCATGCCCCAGATGAGCGGCATGGAATTTCTCGAACAGGCGATGGACCTTTTCCCTACGGCCCGCCGCATTCTGCTCACCGCCTACGCGGATACGGACGCGGCGATCGACGCCATCAACGTCATCGACCTGGATTACTACTTGCTCAAGCCGTGGGATCCGCCCGAAGAAAAGCTCTACCCCGTGCTCGACGCCCAACTCGAGGCCTGGTGCGCGTACGACCACCGCGCCGTCGAGGACACCAAGATCGTCGGCCACCGCTGGTCTGCGCGGTCGTCGGAGATTCGCGAGTTCCTCGCCCGCAATCAACTGCCCTACCGCTGGTACATGTCCGACGAGTCCGAGGGCGCGCGACTGCTGGCCGCGGCAGGTGTGGCAGACGACCGACTACCGGTGGTCATCACCACCGAGGGGGATGCGTTGATCGAACCGTCCGACGCCGAACTCGGTAACCGGCTCGGTCTGACCGTGTCGCCGTCGGAGGAGTTCTACGATCTCGTCGTGATCGGCGGCGGTCCGGCAGGACTCGGAGCGGCTCTGTACGGCGCGTCGGAGGGTCTGCGGACGACACTGATCGAGCGGACCGCGACGGGCGGTCAGGCCGGTCAGAGCTCTCGCATCGAGAATTACCTGGGATTTCCCGACGGGGTCTCGGGTGCGCAGCTGGCCGAGCGAGCCCGGCGGCAGGCGTTGAAGTTCGGTGCCGAGGTCGTCACCACGCAGGACGTGGTGGGTCTCGACGTCAACGGATCCGCGCGTACCGTGCGGTTCGCCGACGGCCGCAGTATCAGTGCGCAGACGATCATCCTGTCCACCGGCGTCGCCTATCGACGATTGGACGCACCCGGAATCGACGACTTCACCGGCCGGGGTGTGTTCTACGGATCTGCGATGACCGAGGCCGCACGCTGTGCCGAGCAGGACGTCTACATCGTGGGCGGCGCGAACTCGGCCGGTCAGGCAGCGGTGTACCTCTCGCGCGGAGCCAGGTCGGTCACCATTCTGATCCGTGCCACCTCGCTGGAAGCGTCGATGTCGTACTACCTGATCAAGCAGATCGAAGAGAATCCGAAGATCAGCGTTCGGCCGTGTACCGAGGTCGCGGGCGTGGCAGGCGACGGTCACCTGGAGTCGATCACGCTGCGCAACCGGGCCACCGACGAGACCTCGACGGTCGACGCGCAGTACCTGTTCCTGTTCATCGGGGCTGCCCCGCGTACCGAGTGGCTCGACGGCGTGCTCGTTCGGGACGATCATGGATTTGTGGTCACCGGACCGGATCTCGTCACCGACGGACGCGGACCCGCCGGGTGGACACCCACCCGACTTCCGCATCACCTCGAGACGAGTGTGCCCGGGGTGTTCGCAGCCGGGGACGTTCGATCCGACTCGGCCAAACGTGTCGCGTCGGCAGTGGGAGAAGGAGCAATGGCCGTGATGTTGGTGCACAGATACCTGGCGAACCCGTGAGCACGCTCGCGTGTGATCCGGAGGAGTTGCGGACGCTGTTCCTGTTCGAGCATCTCACCGACTCTCAGCTGGCGGAGCTGTGTCGGGACGGGCGCATCGAGACGATCGAACCCGGACCGGTGTACGCCGAGGGCGACCCGGCGACGTGCTTCTACGTGTTGATGGACGGTGCGGTTGTCCTCTCGAAGCTCTCGGGCGGCGAGGATCTGGTGATCAACCGAACGTCGCAACGCGGGGTGTATGCCGGTGCGTGGCAGGCATATCTGGGTGATCGGGTGCCGCAGACGTACCAGGGTTCGATGCGGGTGAGTGAGCCCTCGCGCTTCTTCGTGCTCGACGCGGACTGTTTCGCATCGATCGTGCGCGAGTGGTTTCCGATGGCCCTGCATCTGCTCGAAGGATTGTTCTTCGGAAATCAGAACACCAAACAAGTGGTGGAACAGCGAGAGCGATTGCTGGCGTTGGGTTCTCTGTCGGCAGGGTTGACGCACGAGCTCAACAATCCGGCCGCGGCCGCGGTGCGGGCGACGTCCGCGTTGCGCAATCGGGTGGCGCACATGCGGCAGAAGTTGGCGATGATCGCCGGCGGAACCCTCGACCGTGCCAGCCTGGCGCGTCTGGTCGAACTGCAGAACGAGGCCGTGGAGTTGGTGGCCAAGGCACCCAAGTTGACGGCCATGGAGGCGTCGGACCGCGAGGACGAACTCGGAGAATGGTTCGAGGACAAGGATATTCGAGACGGCTGGGATCTTGCCCCCACGTTCGTCTCGGCGGGGCTCGATGTGCCGTGGCTCGATCGTGTATCGGCGACCGTCGACGATCCGACCATGCTCGAGGGCGCGATCAGGTGGCTCAACTACACGGTCGAAACCGAGTTGCTGATGAACGAGATCGCGGATTCGACCACGCGAATCTCCACCCTGGTCGGTGCCGCGAAGCAGTATTCGCAGATGGACCGCGCGCCGTACCAGACCGTGGATGTGCGGGAGTTGCTCGACAGCACACTGATCATGTTGGGCCGCAAGATCGGTGACGACATCGCGGTGGTCAAGGAATACGATCCGGCGGTGCCGCCCATCCCCGCCTATGCCGCCGAACTCAACCAGGTGTGGACGAACCTGATCGACAACGCCGTGCAGGCGATGGACGGGTCGGGGGTTCTGACGGTGCGAACGTCTTTGGACGAGGATCAGGTGCAGATCGAGATCTGCGACACCGGACCCGGTGTGCCGCAGGAGATTCGGTCACGCATCTTCGAGCCGTTCTTCACCACCAAGGCCGTCGGCGAGGGTACGGGTCTCGGCCTCGACATCTCGTGGCGCATCGTGGTGAAGAAGCACCAGGGTGACCTGCAGGTGGTGTCCGAACCTGGGAACACGCGCTTCATCGTGAGACTGCCAGTCCAACCCGCTGTCGAGGAGGCATCATGACCATCAAAGGCATCGACCCGCAGGTTCCGCCGTCGGGACCCGGCTGTGTCGAGTGCACGCAGACGCAGGGCTGGTGGGTGCACCTGCGTCGGTGTGCGCAGTGCGGTCATATCGGGTGCTGCGATTCCTCGCCGTCGCAGCACGCCAGCAAGCACGCCGAATCCACTCGACATCAGTTCGTGCGGAGCTACGAGCCCGGCGAGGAATGGTTCTACAACTACGCCGACGAGCAGATGTACGACGGCCCCGAACTTGCTCCACCGCAGCATCATCCACTCGACCAGACGGTTCCAGGGCCGCGTGAACGGGTGCCGTCGAACTGGCAGAGTTTGATCAACTGACTCGTTCGGCACCGGTGAAACACTGGGTATCGAGAAGGTGAACACCGCAAATCGGGCGCGCGTTGTGGGTAATCTCGCTCCATGACGTTGATTGCGGAGGATCTGCTGCTGTTGTTGCTCGACGACGAGTCGGGCAAACCGTCGGCAGACAGCACCAAATTGCCGCGGGTGCTGGCCGGCGCGTTGGTCGTCGAGCTCGCAATGTGTGGATCGCTGCGCATCACCGGCCCCGATGAGCAGATCAAGAAGGATCACGTGGTCGTGGCGGGGGAGCCGCCCGAAGACGCACTGCTGCGCCGTGTGTTCGATCTCGTGGCAACGACATCACGGCCGATGAAGCCGCAGAAGGTGATCGAGAAGTCGCAGAAGAATCTGGCCAAGGAACTGGCCGCGCGTCTGGCGGCGCAGGGTTTCGTCACCGAGAAGCAGGACAAGGTGTTGGGGTTGTTCCCGACGACGACGTGGCCCGCGCGCGATACCTCGCGGGAGAAGGTGCTGCGAGATGCGCTACGAAGCGCGCTCGTCGACGGCACGACTCCCGAGCCACATTCCGCGGCCCTGATCTCGCTCGTCTCGGCCGTGGATCTCACGCACAAGGTCATCACAGACGCGGACAAGAAGCTGTTGAAGAAGCGGGCCAAGGAGATTGCCGAGGGCGAGTGGGCAGGAGAGGCAGTGCGCAAGGCCGTCTCCGATGTGAACACTGCGGTGATGGCTGCGGTCATGGTGCCCGTCATCGTCTCGACCACGAGTAGCTGAGGCGACATGAGAAGCATTGCGATTCTGTTGTTCGACGACGTCGAGGTGCTCGACGCCTGCGGGCCGTTCGAGGTGTTCTCGGTGGCCAACCGGGTAGCCGAACGTGCCGGTAGCGCAGCGCCTTTCGAGGTTGCGCTCGTCGGGCTCGATGACGGATCGGTACGCGCGCGAGGTGGCATGAGGATCGGCGTCGACACCACGATCGACGATCCGCGGACCTACGACCTCGTCGTGGTTCCCGGCGGCGTCGTCGACGCGGTCGAAGCGGACGGCCGAGTTCTGGAGTGGCTGCAGCGAACTCGACCCACCGCAGAAGTGGTCGCGTCGGTGTGCACCGGTGCGTTCGTGCTCGCGGCAGCGGGACTGCTCGACGCGCGTCCGGTCACCACACACTGGGAAGATCTGGAATTGCTGCGGACAAGGTGGCCCGCGCTCGTTGTGCACGAGGGCGTTCGGTACATCGATCACGGCGATCTGGCGACATCGGCCGGTATCAGTGCCGGCCTCGATCTCGCGCTGCATCTGGTCGCGCGGTGGGCGGGCGCGGATCACGCCCTCGCCACCGCGGGCCAGATGGACTACGACTGGTCAGGCGCTGAGCACCCGTAGAACCAGCGCCACGACGGCGAACACGGCGAGTCCGGCGGCTGGGGCGAAGTCCTTGTCCTTGGCGCGAAGGTGCGCGGCAACCGCACCGACGAAGTAGAGGATGACGCCGACAGCAGCTGCCACGCCGATGGGCCAGACCAACAGGCCGACCAGGAGGCCGATGGCACCGAGTATCTCCGCGTAGGCCAACCACGGAATCTTGTCGGCGGGGACGCCCACCTGCTCGAGCATCGGGATGACGGAGGGATTTTTCGTCAGTTTGCCGATTGCCGAGAACGTGAGCGCCACGGCGAGCAGTACCGAGACGACGAGGGTTGCGATGAACATGATCCCTGCTTTCATTTCTGGGGCCACTAGTAAATCAGAAGTAGCAAGGCGGACTGTAGCACCTCGGTAGGGTGGAGTCATGGTCACGAACGAACAGCCACATGACTCCCGTGCGTGTGACGGAGCGTTGACCAAAGCCTTCGGCTTTCTCGGCAAGAGATGGAACGGAATTCTTCTTGCGACGCTGATGAACGGGCCGATGGGATTCTCGGACCTGCGCCGCGCCGTCGGCGGCATCAGTGACTCGGTGCTGTCGGAGCGACTCGGAGAACTCGGCAAAGCGGGGCTGGTGGCGCGCGCCGTCACGGACGGGCCCCCCATCTCGGTGGAGTACAGCCTGACGACCTCGGGTGAGGCGCTGTTGCCGTCGCTCGAGGCGCTCACCGACTGGGCTTCGAAAAACCTCTGACCCCCGCAACACCGTCGCGAGGGCCAGAGATGGATCGATCGGTCAGCCGGGGTGGTTGCTGTCTTTCTGTCCCTCGGCCGAGTCGGCGAACTCCTGAGTGTCGAACACCTCGCCGCCCAGCGGATCGACGGGAGCGTTGTCACTCGAGTATTCGACGGCTCCGGTCTCGGGATGAACCTCGAGCTGTTCGGTGGACACCTCGTGCACCGCGAGCACGACGGTCCCGGTGCGACCGGGCGAAGTGAGTCCCTCCCGTGACGCTGTCAGGCCTGAGAATGTGCTCGAGATGCCTGCCGACGCCCTCTTGCGCGGAGTCGACCGAGCTGGGTCCTGTTCGCTGTCCGCGACCTCCGGCGTAGTGGTCACGCGCACGTACCGCGGGGTGGTGGCGACGTCGTAGCGGAAGGCCTTGAGCATCGACACGCACGCGAGCACCAGAATGATCGAGAACGGCACGGCCGTGGCTATCGACATCGTTTGCAAGGCCGTCAACGATCCTGTTCCGCCGATGAGGAGCAGAACCGTCGCTGCCACGCCTTCGAGAATCGACCAGTACACGCGGGTGATCTTCGGGGGCTCTAGATCGCCGCCAGTGGAGAGGATGTCGATGACCAGCGAGCCGGAGTCGGAGGACGTCACGAAGAAGAACACGATGACGAAGATCGCCAGCACGCTGCTGATCGTGGCCAACGGCAACGTGTCGAGCAGCTGAAACAGGCTCGTGTTGGTGTCGACGGCACCGTCGACCAACAGGTCGCCGTTCTCGCGCTGACGCAGGATGCCGGCATCACCGAAGATCGTGAACCACAGCGATCCGATGATCGTCGGTGCCAGCAGTACTCCGAACACGAATTCACGGATGGTGCGGCCGCGTGAGATGCGTGCGATGAACATGCCGACGAACGGCGCCCAGCTCATCCACCAGCCCCAGTAGAAGATGGTCCAGTCGCCGGTCCAGCCGTCGTCGGAGAACGGTGATGTGCGCAGCATCAACTCGGGCAACGCCTGGATGTAGCCGCCGAGGTTCTGCACCCACGACTGCATGAGAAACAGGCTCGGTCCGGCAATCAGAACGAAGACTGCCAGAGCCGCGGCCATTCCCATGTTGATGTTGGAGAGCCATTTGAGACCGCGTGAGACGCCGGACACGACGGAGAACGTCGCGAGACCGGTGACTCCGGCGATGATGATGACCGTCACCCAGTTGTTGGTATCGACCCAACCCAGGTACTCGAGGCCGGCCGAGATCTGTTGCACACCGAATCCGAGCGAGGTGGCAACGCCGAACAACGTGCCGATGATGGCGACGGCGTCGATCGCATGGCCGATGCCGCCCTCGATGCGCTTGCGCCCCAGAAGCGGCTCGAGCAGCCAACGCACGGACAGCGGGCGTCCCTTGCGGTAGGTCATGTAGGCCAGCCCGAGGCCGACCACCACGTAGATGGCCCAGGCGTGCAGGCCCCAGTGGAACAGGGTCAGCTCCATCGCCTGACGGGCGGCCGGGTCGGTGCTGCCGGGAACGCCGCCGGCTTCGGGTGGTGTGACGTAGTGCGAAAGAGGCTCGGCGACGCCGTAGAACACCAGGCCGATGCCCATGCCGGCGCTGAACAACATCGCGAACCAGGACAGGACGCCGAATTCGGGCTTCTCGTCGTCACGTCCGAGGCGGATGTTGCCGACTTTGCTCAGACCGCAGTACAGCGCGAACAGCACGAAGCCGGTGGTGGCCAGGATGTACCACCAGCCGACTCCGCTGGTGATGGCGTTGTTGAGATTGTCGAATGCGTCGGCGGCAGTGCCGGCGTAGATCACCGAGAAGGCGATCATGACAAAAATGACGATAGATGCGGGGACGAAGACCGGCTTGAGCAGGCCGCCCCACGCTTCTTTTACTGCTTTCACTTACTTGACTTCCTTACAACTCGAGTCGAGGTGATCGGCTGACCACTATCGGTTTGCCGTTCTTTTTCCCTTGTTTTGGTCAAGTACCGGTAATCACCATAAACGACGTCGGCGCGGGCGGCGAAACGTGACGGAGCCGGTGAGCAGGGGAGACAAGCCCGCGTCGACAGTCTGCCGAGTCGCCGCGAACACCCGAACGGACTACAGTTCTGTCGATGTTGCGGTCTCGCCCGGTCGTCCTTCGTGGGAGTCGATGTGCCGCGAGTAGTGCTGTTGCACAGGTGATTCCGTGACTGCCGGTCGGTTGCAGCCGGGCACCGAGTTCGCGGGCTTTCGAGTGCAGCGTCGCCTGGGGGTCGGCGGCATGAGTGAGGTGTACCTGGTCCTCGGTCGCGGACACGATCGGCTCGAAGCGCTGAAGGTTCTCGATCGTGACGCATCGCGGTCACCGCGACTACGCACCAAGTTTCGGACCGAGGCCACCGTTGCCGCGCTGTTGGTGCATCCGAACATCGTGTCGGTGCACGAACACGGTGAGTTCGAGCACCAGCTGTGGATGTCGATGCACTACGTCGACGGGTACAGCGCGGCGCGACTGGTCGCTCGCGGTCAGATCGCGCTCGACGTCTCCCGCGTGGCGCGCATCGTCGGCGAGGTGGCCAAGGGGCTCGACTACGCCCACTCGAACGGCGTCCTGCACAGGGACGTCAAGCCGTCGAACATCCTCATCTCCACCGAGCGGGTGGACGGCTACGAGCAGGTGTTGTTGTCCGACTGGGGAATTGCGCGTTTGGTCGACGACTCGACGCCGTTGGTCGTCGGTGGAACGGTGCTGGCGTCCATCCACTACGCGGCACCGGAACTGCTCCGCGGGGAAGTGCTGAGCGCGCAGACCGACGTCTACGCATTGGGGGCGACTCTGGTCGAATTACTCACCGGGCGAACGCCGTACCCCTTGGCCACGCCACTCGCGATCACCGCAGCCCATCTGTCGGCCGAGCCGCCCGCGGTGACGCGGCGTCGGAGATCACTACCGCGGGGTCTCGACGCGGTGGTCGCACGCGCGTTGGCCAAGGACCCCGCCGATCGTTTCGAGACCTGTGTGGACCTGGCCGACGCCGTCGCTGCCGCCATTGCCGCAGGGATTCCGGAACCGCCCGTGCGACGCTCACCGTTCACTCGATCGAGATGGCTCAGGTTCTCCTGACGACACAGGCCCGTGCGTGAAGCAGGGCCCCGCATCGAGTCGATGCGGGGCCCTGTTCCTCGGGGTGTGTAAGGGTCACTCCTCCGGTTCGGTCGGACGATTCGCCACCACCGGGTACTGACCGGTGTAGCCCAAGCGTTCCTCGGCGACCGTGAGCACCTTGGTGCGTACCAGGTACCAGCCACCGATCAGGGCGGGAATGATGACCACCAGGGTGGCGATGGTCCACGACCCGATAGGCGCGTCGAAGGCCATCAGTACCAGCACGCCGAACAGGAACACCAGCGTGGCGTAGCTGGTGTACGGCGCGCCGAAGAGGCGGAACTTGGGCCGCTCCACGATGCCCTTCTTGGACCAGCGGTACAGCTGGATCTGGCACAGGACGATGGTTGCCCAGCTGGCGATGATGCCCAGTGCAGACATGTTGAGCACGATCTCGAACGCTTCGCCGGGGGCGATCGCGTTGAGGGCGACTCCGAACAAGGTGATGAAGCAGGTGAGCAGAATGCCGCCGAACGGCACTCCGCCCTTGGTCATCTTCTTGGTGAACTCCGGCGCGCTGCCGTTCATCGCCATTGACCGCAGGATGCGGCCGGTCGAGTACAGGCCGGCGTTCAGGGAAGACAGTGCCGCCGTGAGCACCACGATGTTCATGATGGTGCCCGCGCCGCCGAGGCCGATGCTCGAGAAGAACGTCACGAACGGTGAGGTACCGGACTGGTATGCGGTGTACGGCATCAGCAGTGCGAGCAGTACGAGCGAGCCGACGTAGAACAGTGCGATACGTGCGATGACCGAGTTGATCGCCCGCGGCATGATCTTCTCCGGGTTCTCGGTCTCACCCGCGGCAGTGCCCACCAATTCGACTGCGGCGTAAGCGAACACGACGCCGGAGATGACGATGACCAGAGGCCACGCGCCCGACGGGAACAACCCGCCGTTGTCGGTGATGAGACTGATGCCCGGCATCTGGGTACCGACGGGAATCCGGCCCGCGAGGAACACGACGCCCACGATCAGGAAGGTCACCAAGGCGATGACCTTGATGATGGCCGCCCAGAATTCCATCTCGCCGAACCACTTGACCGACACGAGATTCAAGCTCATGACGATGACCAGAGCGATCAATGCGATGACCCACTGCGGGATCACCTCGAAACTGCCCCAGTAGTGCATGTACGTCGCGATGGCCGTGACGTCGACTATGGCCGTCATCGCCCAGTTCAGGAAGTACATCCACCCGGCGACGAAAGCGGCTTTCTCGCCGAAGAACTCACGCGCGTAGGAGACGAAACTGCCCGACGACGGACGGTGCAGCACCAGCTCGCCGAGGGCACGCAGAATGAAGAAGACGAAGATTCCACAGAGCGCGTAGGCGAGGAAGAGGCCGGGCCCGGCGCTGGCCAGGCGTCCGCCCGCGCCGAGGAACAGGCCGGTGCCGATTGCGCCACCGATCGCGATCATCTGCAACTGCCGAGGTTTGAGGCCCTTGTGGTAGCCCTCTTCCTCGTGGTCCATCGCCGAGTTGTCGTACGAGGTGTCGACCGTATCGGACATGTTTCGATCCTTACTGTCGGATTTGTAGGGTTTTGTCCGAATTTTGTGGCGTCGAAGCTGTTGTCGCTCAACGGTATTAGCGCCGAGGGTTCGATGCACAGTATTCGGATGTTAACAACGCGTACGGGTGTGAACAGTGTGTGACGAATGGCAGCTCGGCTGAGCATCTGCTCGAGACCTGCGTCGCGCGGTGGCGTCGGGCGCAGGGGCGGTGGCGGTTCGCTCGAGGCGGACGACCTTGCACTCGCCATGGTCGAGTGCTAGAAATGCAGTTGGCACTCTCGACACGTGAGTGCCAGGTCGGGACACGGTGAGGCCGGGGAATCAACGACACCCCTGGTCGTCCGTCGCGGGCACCGAGCTCGGCCAGCAATGTGTCACCCCCAATCCGGAGGATCACTTCGCAATGGCCAAGATCATCGCGTTCGACGAAGAGGCACGCCGTGGCCTCGAGCGAGGCCTCAATGCCCTCGCCGACGCAGTAAAGGTGACGTTGGGCCCCAAGGGTCGCAACGTCGTACTCGAGAAGAAGTGGGGAGCTCCCACGATCACCAACGATGGTGTTTCCATCGCCAAGGAGATCGAGCTCGAAGATCCCTACGAGAAGATCGGTGCCGAGCTCGTCAAGGAGGTCGCCAAGAAGACCGACGACGTCGCAGGCGACGGCACCACCACCGCTACCGTTCTCGCCCAGGCACTCGTCCGTGAAGGCCTGCGCAACGTCGCAGCCGGCGCGAACCCGCTCGGCCTCAAGCGCGGCATCGAGAAGGCTGTTGCAGCCGTCACCGAGGCTCTGCTCGCGTCCGCCAAAGAGATCGACACCAAGGAGCAGATCGCTGCTACCGCTGGCATCTCCGCAGGCGACCCGTCCATCGGCGAGCTCATCGCCGAGGCAATGGACAAGGTCGGCAAGGAAGGCGTCATCACGGTCGAGGAGTCCAACACCTTCGGCCTGCAGCTCGAGCTCACCGAGGGCATGCGCTTCGACAAGGGCTACATCTCGGCGTACTTCGCCACCGATGCAGAGCGTCAGGAAGCCGTCCTCGAAGACGCGTACATCCTGCTCGTCAGCTCCAAGATCAGCACCGTCAAGGACCTGCTGCCCCTGCTGGAGAAGGTCATCCAGTCCGGCAAGCCGCTCGTCATCATCGCCGAGGACGTCGAGGGCGAAGCTCTCTCCACCCTCGTGGTGAACAAGATCCGTGGCACCTTCAAGTCCGTCGCCGTCAAGGCTCCCGGATTCGGTGACCGTCGCAAGGCGCAGCTCGCCGACATCGCCATCCTCACCGGTGGCGAGGTCATCAGCGAAGAGGTCGGCCTCTCCCTGGAGACCGCCGGACTCGAGCTGCTCGGTCAGGCACGCAAGGTCGTCATCACCAAGGACGAGACCACCATCGTCGAGGGCTCGGGAGATTCCGACGCCATCGCCGGTCGCGTCAACCAGATCCGCGCCGAGATCGAGAACTCCGATTCCGACTACGACCGCGAGAAGCTGCAGGAGCGCCTGGCCAAGCTGGCCGGCGGCGTTGCAGTCATCAAGGCCGGAGCCGCAACCGAGGTCGAGCTCAAGGAGCGCAAGCACCGCATCGAAGATGCAGTGCGTAACGCCAAGGCAGCCGTCGAAGAAGGCATCGTCGCCGGTGGCGGCGTGGCACTGCTCCAGGCAGCGCCCGCACTCGACAACCTCAAGCTCGACGGTGACGAGGCAACCGGCGTGAACATCGTTCGCGTCGCGCTGTCCGCTCCGCTCAAGCAGATCGCATTCAACGCAGGCCTCGAGCCCGGCGTCGTTGCGGACAAGGTTGCCAACCTGCCCGCCGGTCACGGCCTCAACGCCGCGACCAACGAGTACGAGGACCTGCTCGCTGCAGGCATCAACGACCCGGTCAAGGTCACCCGCTCGGCACTGCAGAACGCAGCGTCCATCGCGGCTCTGTTCCTCACCACCGAGGCCGTCGTCGCCGACAAGCCCGAAAAGGCCGGAGCGCCCGCCGGCGATCCGACCGGTGGCATGGGCGGCATGGACTTCTGAGTCCAGCCCCTCGCTGAAGAAGCCCGACTCCCTTTCGAGGGGGTCGGGCTTTTTCGTGCGTACTCGTCAGTCCCGGTGATACGCGATATTGATGACGTTGCCGTCGGGAGCGCGCACGAAGAAGCGGCGCACACCCCACGGCTCGGTTGTCAGTGGATGCACGATCTCGTAGCCGAGCTTCTGCGCTTCGGCGTACGCGCCGTCGACATCGTCGGTGTGCACCGACATCACCGAATCCTCCGGTGCGCGTTCGTCACGGGTGACCAGCTGAACGCTGACCGGACGATCGGGCGACGTCAGCCGCGCGACCCACCCAATGTCGAACTCCTCGGACGCCAGACCGAGGAACTCGGCGTAGAACGATTTTGCCGCGTCGACGTTCGGAACCCGCAGATTGGTGATGATGCTCGTCGTTCTCATCGAACTCCCTCCGAAACGTGGCCGGTCGACACGAACCGGACGGTTCGACGCTAGCTGCGGAGTCGGTGCTCCGCAGTTGTTTCCCATTGAGTGCGACACCGCGCAGTGGTTAGGGTCGGTCATGACTCGTATTCGCTCGATGGTCGCCGCATTGGCTGTGACCGCGGCCGTGGCGGGCTGCTCCACCTCGGGAACCGCCACGCCGGCACCGACGACCACTGATGTCATGGTCACGACCGAGCGAGCCGAGCCGTCGAGTACAGCGCCGCCCACGACCTCGAATGCCGCCGAGCCGTACGTCGTCGGCAGCACTCGGATCACCGGATCGACGGAGCATGCCACGTACGACGTCGCCATTCCGCAGCTCAGTGGTGGGAATCCCGCCGTGACGGCGGAATTCAACGAGTCGATGCGGGCGGCGTTGCAGGACTTGATCGACGGCCACAACGGACAGGACTTCGCCCTCAGCGACGGCTACTCGACGGGTGCTACCTACGTCGGTCGACGCGTGATCAGTGCCGAGCAGATCACCGATTGGATCGCCGTGCCGCCCGGTGCCCATGGTGACTCGCTGATCTCGACCGTGACGATCGACGCCGACACCGCACAGCCGATCTCCCTCGGCGATGCCTTCACCGACCTCGACACAGGCCTGGCACGGCTGTCGGACCGAGCAGCGAAGATCTTGCCGACCACCCGCGCGGGCGAGAGTTTCGAGCGCTCGGGCATCGAGCCGACGGTGGCCAACTTCGGGAACTGGACGGCATCACCGGAAGGGATGAACATTCACTTCGGTGACTACCAGGTGGGGGCCTATGGCATCGGCCTCATCACCATCACCGTGCCATGGACCGACCTGTCCGATGTCCTCGCTCCCGGCATGCAGGACGTGCTGAGCAGTTGACTGTCGGCACCGACCGCCACCGCAATGCGAGCATGGACCCATGATGATTCGCGCAGGGGTGCTGGACATCGCCTTCGACCGCTTCGGTGATCCGTCCGGCCGCGCAGTGGTGCTGCTGCACGGGTTTCCTTACGACACCAGGTCCTACGACGACGTCGCCAGGCTGCTCGCCGAGGCCGGCTACGACGTGGTGGTGCCGTACTTACGCGGCTTCGGACCTACCCGGTTCGTCGACGCCGACACGATGCGCTCCGGTGAACAGGCCGCGATCGGCCACGACCTCCGCGAGCTGATCATCGCGCTGGAACTCGACAAGCCCATCGTCGCGGGCTACGACTGGGGTGGGCGAGCCGCCTGCGTCGTCGCCGCGCTGTGGCCGGAGCTGGTGTCGGGCCTGGTGAGTGTCTCCGGATATCTGGTCCAGGACATCGCTGCCGCTGTGTCCACGCCGGTGCCGCCGCACCTCGAGAAGCGGTACTGGTATCAGTACTACCTGCACTCCGAGCGAGGCCGGGCCGGGCTCGCGGCCTACCGCGCAGAGATCGCCCAGACACTGTGGACGGATTGGTCGCCTACCTGGAGGTTCGGTGACTCCGAATTCGCCGCCACCGCACCCTCGTTCGACAACCCCGACTTCGTGGACGTGTCCGTGCATTCCTACCGTCACCGATACGGCATCGAGGCCGGGGATGCGGCCTATGCAGAAACGCAGGAGTTGCTGACGCGGCAACCGAGGATCACGGTGCCCACGGTCGTGATCGATCCGACCGAGGACACCGTTGCCTCGCTGTACGGCAGCCCGGACCACGCGGCGCACTTCACCGATCTGATCGATGTTCGTCAGGTCGATTGCGGCCACAACCCGCCTCAGGAGTTGCCCGGGCAGTTCGCCGACGCCATCGTGACGCTGGGCCAGGTGGTCCGGGATCGCGAAAGGGACTAGTCGACCGCGAGCTCGCCCAGTTCGTTCCAGTCGGTGCCGTCCACCTCTTGGCTGATGATCTTCGGCGTCTCCTGCAGGTACGGCGGGAGGTCCTTCTGCGCCTGCTTGAAGTGATCCGAGTTCACGTGCGTCGCACCGGCATCGGGATCCTTGAAGGCCTCCACCAGGACGTACTCGGTGGGGTCGTCGAGGGTGCGCGACCAGAAGTACCAGAGGCATCCTTCTTCGGCTTGGCACGCTTCGGTGAAATCGCGTGAGATCTCGGGCCAGTTGTCGGCGTGCTCGGGCTTGACCTTGAACTTGGCGGTGATGAAGATCAACGTTGCTCCCTGTGTTCGATGTGACGGTAGTTGTGGTGACGGCTTTTGGTACTACCCGGTTTCACGGTACGAGAATCGCGCGGCCGCGAACCCGTCCGTTGTCGAGGTCGTCGATGGCGCTCTGGAAGTCGTCCAACGAGTAGGTCTGCGTGTGCAGATTCACCGCGCCGCGTGCGGCGAGGGACATCAGATCGCACAGGTCGTTGTAGGACCCGACGAGATTGCCGACGATGTTCTTCTCCGCCGAGACCAGGTCGATGGTCGGCACGTCGACGTTCTCGCCGTACCCGATGACGTGATAGTCACCGGCCCGCCTGGTCATCGCCAATCCTTCTGCGGTGGAGCCGTTCTCGCCGACGAAGTCGAGTACCACCTCGGCCCCGAAGCCGCGGGTGAGTTCCATGACCTGATCGACCTGGGTACCGTCGGCGACCACCGCGTGATCTGCGCCCAGGGTGAGCGCCAGCTTCACGGCATCGGCATTGCGGTCGATGACGATCAACTCGGCCGGGGACAGCGCCTCGAGTACCTGAATACCGATGTGGCCCAAACCGCCTGCTCCGATGACGACGCACTTGTCTCTCGGTGTCAGACGCCTGGCCGCCTTCGCCGCCGCGTGGTACGCCGTCAGACCGGCATCGGCCAGCGCGGCGACGGCAGACGGTTCGAGTGAATCGTCGATCTTCACGACTGTCCTGGCGTTGGTCCGCAGATAATCCGCGTACCCGCCGTTGGTGTCGATGCCGGGGAAATCACTCGTCTCGCAATGGACGTCGTCTCCGGATCGGCAGGCGCGGCACAACCCGCACGTCACCAGCGGATGCAGGATCACCTTGTCGCCCTCGCGCACGTTGGTGACCGCCGAGCCGACGGCATGGACCCACCCGGCGTTCTCGTGCCCGATCGTGTACGGCAGTGTGACGCCGGACTTCTCGGCCCATTGGCCTTCGAGGATGTGCAGATCGGTGCGGCACACGCCGGCCCCGCCGATCTTGACGATGACGTCGAGTGGGCCCTGTACTTCCGGAATCGGAACCTCGGTCATCTCCAGATTCCTGTGGTACCCGACCACCTGGACTGCGCGCATCGTGCTCATCGTGACTGCTCCTGTGTAGTGCTGTGCTGGACGGTGAGGGTGGTGAGGGGGATGAACGCGCCTTCCATGCGAGGTACTTGCTGCTCTTCCGACCCCGGGTAGCGGGTCTGCAGCAGTCCGCGACAGAAGTGCGCGTTGCCGTCGATCGAGACGCGGGTGGCGCGGGCGCGCCGCATCACCATCGTCAGATCTCCGGTGTGTGGACGACCGGTGTGATCGACCAGCGCCGGTGCGGCCGGATCGACCCTGAGGCCGAGTGCCTCGCGTCGGCGAAGCAGCGCGGTCGAGGTGCGATCGTCCGCTAGATCTCCGAGAACCACTGCGGCCAAGTCATTTTCGGTCGAGTCGGGATTGGCGCGCAACCATGCCATGAGCGAGCGTTCCATGGCCGCCACATAGGCCTTGCGTCGGAACGTCGCTCGTAATTCCTCGAGATCCTCCTCGGCCTCGTGTCCGAACGTGCCTCGGTAACCTGCGTCGGCGGCGAGGCCGGCGTTGATCTTGTCCGAGTCGTGGTGATCGTCCAGTTCGACGAGAACGCGCTCGGTCCACGGCAACGCCGTCAGCACGTCCTTGGAGTCTCCCGCCATCAGATACGCGAAGTTCGGCGAGCAGAACGACGTCGGCAGTCGAAGATGAACGTGCACCGTGCCGTCGTCGACCTCGAGGGATCGAACGAAGCCGAGATCGGTGATGGGCTCGTCCAATTCAGGATCCAGGACGACACCGAGGGCGGCGTAGGCCTCGTCCTTCCTGGTAGTCGTAGCGGTCGTCATGTCACACCGCCGCGAGGTCGGCGCGTTCGGGCTGACGAGGACCGGTCTCGGTCTCGTCGGCGTCGGGCAGCTGCAGCTCGGCGGGTACCGGGATGTCGTAGAGCTTGGCGGCGTTGAGTCCGAGCACCTTCTTCTTCTGCTCGAGCGTGATGGGTGCGTATTCGTCGAGGGACTCGTGGATCTGGAAGTCGACGAATCCTTCGACCAGCCACTTGGGTGTCCATAGCGCGTAGTCGGAAGAGAAGAAGATGCGGTCCTCGCCGAGCCAGTACAGCAGTTCACCCATGATCTGACCGAAGTACTTCGGGCGCGTGTGCATGAACGGAATGGCCACGGCGAGGCCGGCGTACACGTTGGGCTCCTGGGTGGCGATCCAGCAGAAATCCTCGAGCCGGGGCAGTCCGCAGTGTTCGACGACGAAGTTCAGATCGGTGAAGTCGGTGGCCACGTGATCGACATCGGCGACGTCGAATGCATCGCGATCGAGCGGGCGGATGGTCGGCCCCTTGTGCACGTGGATGTTCTTGATGCCGACCTCTCGGCACACTTCGAGGTAGCGACGCGTCCAGTCGTCGTCGAGCTTGTAGCCGCGGGAGTCGCCGTGCCACTCGGCGGTGTAGAGCTTGACGCCCTTCAGTCCGAAGCGTTCCGCGTCGGCACGCAGTTGGTCGAGGCCACGCTCACCGTTGCGGGGGTCGAAGTGATGGTTGTAGGTCAGTTTGTCCGGGTGTGCGGCGGCAAGTGCCGACGCTTCCTCCGTCTGCCCGAACCCGGTCTTGTAGAACTCCCCGAGGTGCGCCGGCTGGAAGATCGCGTGGTCGACGTATCCGATGTCGAACAAGTCGTGCATCAGCCGCTCGCCACCCTGGTAGAGGTACTCGTCGTACGTCCACAGCTCGCTCTCGGGCGAGAGGTTGCGGTGATAGTCGTAGAAACAGTCGATGAACTGCTTGCCATGGATGTTGCGTTGGTTCTCCTGCCGCGCGTCCCACAGGGCGATGTGGGCGTCGACGATGAAGAAGTTTTCGCCGTTTTTCGTGTACATGCGTGAGCCTCCCGAGGTGCGGTTCGTGACGTGGGTCACGTTTGTCTGTGCACGACGGTAAGGCGGTGTGGCCGCCTCGAGGGCCTCTCGTTGTCTCAATTCGAGACGGTCGACAGATCGGTATTGCGACCTGCGAATGTAACGTGGGTCACATGGCTGAATCGGAGGGCCTCGCGCGAGCCCGACTCCACTCGGAGCCCCTCGCTGCCGTCTCACACCGTCTTCTCGCATCCTGGCACCGCAGTCAGCGGTACGGCGTCTCGCTGGACGAGGTTGCTCCCGTCTTCTCGGGAACCTACGACGGTGAATCCCTGTTCTACCGGTGCGGCAGGGAAGTGCTCGACGGCCTGCGTGACACGTTGGCGAACGAGCCGGTATCGATGATGCTGACCGACGCCGACGGCCTCGTACTGGATCGCGTCAGCGCCGACCGTGAATTGCTCGCCGCCCTCGATCGCGTCCATCTGGCACCCGGGTTCTCGTATGCCGAGGATCAGACGGGGACCAACGGACTCGCGCTGGCGCTCGCGGATCGGGTGCCCGCGGTGGTCAGAGCCGACGAACACTATTCACTGTCGCTGGCCGGGTACACGTGTGCGGCCGCTCCGGTGCTCGATCCACTGACCGGCCGGGTCGAGGGGTGCGTCAACCTCACGACGTGGTCGCAGTCGTCGTCGGATCTGCTTCTGGCCCTTGCTCAATCGGCGGCCGGGAACACCTCGGCCATGATGCTCGCACGGTCGCAGGGCCAGCAGCCTCGGCCGGCTCCGCGCGGTGAGGTGTTCCGGGTCGAGACCGCGCACAGCGGAGCGGGATCCGGCATCGTCGACGACCTCTCGCCGGCGTGGCGCAGCGCGTTCGGCGCCGCGAGATCAGCTCTGGCCGATCATGGTTCGGTATTGATGGTCGGCGAGGCAGGATCGGGTCGAGCCACCGTCCTGGCCCGAGCGCTACGGGCATCGCGGCCCCGTGGCCGGATCCTCAGTGCCGGTGCACCCGCTGCCCGTGACGCCGAAGCTTGGCTCGACCTGTGGACTCCCGAATTGCCGAAACCCGATACTGCCGTGGTCATCCGTGACGTCGACAGGCTGCCCGCCCGCGCGGCGGATACGTTGGCCGAGCTACTGCGCCGCGCGGGAGCAGGCGTACCGGTGACCGTGACGGCATCGAACTACGACGACGTGCCGCATGCACTGGCCGGATTGCTGCGCACGGTCGTCGAATTGCCTGCACTTCGGCATCGGCCCGACGATATCGCGCCGCTCGCACTGCACCTGGCGGGCCGGGTGCGCGGCCGGGCAGTCACGCTGACCGGCGCGGCCCAGCGGGCATTACGTGAATATGCCTGGCCGGGCAACGTGGCGGAAGTGGCGACGGTGATGCACCACGCCGCGATTCGAGCCGATGTCATCGGCGTCGAACACCTTCCGCCGGAGGTGCTCTCACACACCACCCATCGACTCACTCGCATCGAGACGTTCGAGCGCGACGAGATGATCCGCGTGCTCACGCGCCCCGGCATCACGATGAGCGAGGCGGCGGAGGAGCTGGGCATGAGCCGCGCGACCATCTACCGCAAAAGAGACCGTTACGGCATCACGCTGCGTTCTTGATCGCTTACCCTCGACCTCATGGCCAGTAGCTCTCCGTCGATCGAGTTACCGGTCGGTGACCGCATCGTTCGCATCTCCAATCCCGATCGGGTGTATTTCCCCGAGAGCGGTGCCACGAAGCTGGATCTGGTGAACTACTACCTGAGCGTCGGCGACGGCATCGTGCGCGCGCTACGGGAACGCCCGTGCATGATGCACCGCTTTCCCAAGGGCCTGGCCGGCGACAAAGTGCACCAGAAGCGCGTGCCCAACGGCGCGCCGCCGTGGCTCGAGACGGTGCAGGTGACGTTTCCCCGCTACAACCGCACCGCGGACGAGCTGTGTGTGACGGAACTGGCGCACGTGGCCTGGGCGGTGCAGATGTCGACCGTCGAATTCCATCCGTGGAACAGCCGCCGCGCCGACGTCGAGATGCCCGACGAGTGGCGCATCGACCTCGACCCGATGCCCGATTGCTCCTTCGACCGAGTCCGACGCGTGGCCGGAGTGGTGCAGGAAGTTCTGGGAGATCTCGGGGCCGTCGGCTGGCCCAAGACCTCGGGAGGTCATGGCCTGCACATCTACGTTCGGATCGACCCGGCCTACGGATTCAAGGACTTGCGAAGGGCTGCACTGGCTTTCGCGCGTGAGGTGGAGCGTCGCGCACCGGAGGACGTGACCACCACGTGGTGGCGCAAGGACCGCGATCCGTCGAAACTGTTCGTGGACTACAACCAGAATGCCCGTGATCACACCATCGCCAGCGCGTATTCGGTTCGCGGAAATCAGCAGGCGACGGTGTCGACGCCGATCTTGTGGGACGAAGTAGCGAGCGTGGATCCCCGCGAATTCACGATCCACACAGTGCCTGCCCGATTCGCCGATCTGGGTGACCTGCACGCGGGCATCGACGATGCGGTGTTCGCCATCGACGAGCTAGTCGAGTGGGCTGAGCGCGACGAGCATCAGGGTTTGACGGAGCCCGAGGAGTAGCCGAACTCGAAGTT
Organism: Rhodococcus sp. 14-2483-1-1; assembly: GCF_002259335.1. NCBI lineage: Bacteria > Bacillati > Actinomycetota > Actinomycetes > Mycobacteriales > Nocardiaceae > Rhodococcus > Rhodococcus sp. 14-2483-1-1. The sequence continues at coordinate 653,572 of NZ_NPFX01000014.1, forward strand.
ATGGACGGAAATCAGCGGAAATCCGTCCATAACTTCGAGTTCGGCGGCACAAATCAGTCGGTGCCGGACTCGATGGCGGCGTGGTCGAGTGCAGAGGAGTCCACGGAGCTCCCGGGGCTGCTCGCGGCGATGGCGTCGGCTCCGCCGGCAGGCAGTTCGCCGATCAGGTCGCCCCAGGCCGTGAGCTGATTCTGCGCGGCGTACTGCTCGAGTTTGCTGCGGGAATCGGCGATGTCGAGGTTGCGCATCGTCAGCTGGCCGATGCGGTCGCCGGGGAAGAACGCCTGGCCCTGACTGCGTTCCATCGACAGCTTCTCGGGGTGGTAGCTGAAGTTGGTGCCCTGGGTGTCGACGATCGTGAAGTCCTGGCCGCGGCGCAGACGCACCGTCACACTGCCGCTGACGACGTTGCCGACCCAGCGCTGCAGACCCTCGCGCAGCATCAGCGCCTGCGGGTCGAACCAGCGTCCCTCGTACAGCAAGCGCCCGAGTCGACGGCCCTCGTTGTGGTACGAGGCGACGGTGTCCTCGTTGTGGATGGCGTTGACGAGGCGCTCGTAGGTGATGTGCAGCAACGCCATTCCGGGGGCCTCGTAGATGCCGCGGCTCTTGGCTTCGATGATGCGGTTCTCGATCTGGTCGCTCATGCCGAGGCCGTGGCGTCCGCCGATGGCGTTGGCTTCCATGACGAGGTCGACGGGGCTGTCGAAGCTCTTGCCGTTGATCCGCACCGGGCGGCCGCGCTCGAACTCGACGGTGACCTCTTCGGGAGCGATCTCCACCTCGGGGTCCCAGAACCTGACGCCCATGATGGGGCTGACGATCTCGAGGGACGTGTCGAGGTACTCGAGCTTCTTCGCTTCGTGGGTGGCACCCCAGATGTTGGCGTCGGTGGAGTACGCCTTCTCGGCGGAATCTCGGTAGGGGAGGGTGCGCTGGGTGAGCCACTGCGACATCTCGTGGCGGCCGCCGAGCTCGGCGACGAACGCCTCGTCGAGCCAGGGCTTGTAGATGCGCAGCTGCGGATTGGCGAGCAGACCGTAGCGGTAGAACCGCTCGATGTCGTTGCCCTTGTACGTCGAACCGTCGCCCCAGATCGAGACGCCGTCTTCGGCCATCGCGCGAACCAGCATCGTGCCGGTCACCGCACGGCCGAGCGGGGTGGTGTTGAAGTACGTCTGCAGCGACGAGCGAATGTGGAATGCGCCGCAGGTCAGCGCAGCCAGGCCCTCCTCGACGAGCGGCTCACGGCAGTCGATGAGCCGCGCCTGCTCGGCCCCGTAGGCCAGGCCGCGCTCGGGCACATCGGACAGATCCGGCTCGTCGTACTGGCCGATGTCTGCGGTGTAGGCGTACGGAATCGCGCCGTGCTCGCGCATCCATGCCACGGCCACCGAGGTGTCGAGACCGCCGGAGAATGCAATGCCGATTCGTTGGCCGACCGGGAGGGAGTTCAATACCTTCGTCACGGCAAGCAGCCTAGTCGGACGGGCTACTCGGGCTGTTATGGGTGATCGGCGAGCGACTCCACTGCACCCCGGACCGCATCGAGATGCGCGGTCATGGCGCGTGCTGCCGCGTCGTACTCGCCTGATCGGATGCCGTCGACGATCGCATCGTGCTCCACATTGGACTGCTGCTGGCGGTGGGCGACGAGATTGAGCGTCTCCGATTGCCGCGTCAACGCATCCCGGATGTCGACGATGATCGCCTCGAACACTCGGTTCTTGCTCGCCCGCGCGATCGCGGTATGGAACTGCGCGTCCAGCAGCACCCAGGCCTCGTGGTCGTCCTCGGAGCGCATCTCGTCGGCCAGGCCGGCGAGCACCGTCAGCTCCTCCTCGGTGCGACGCTCCGCGGCCCAGCCGGCGGCGGGAATCTCGACGTGCGGGCGGGCCTCCATCAATTCACGGGCCGCGTAGTTGCCTATGTCGAGGTCGCTGCCGACCCGATCCCGGACGACAAAAGTGCCGAGGCCCGTCTTGGTTTCGGTCAGACCGAGGGCATGGCACGAGCGCAGAGCCTCGCGGATGACGGAACGGCTGACGCTGTGCCTGGCGGCAAGGGCCGCCTCGGACGGCAACTTCTGGCCGACGGGGAGATCTCCCGACGAGATAGCTGCGCGTAGATCTGCGAACACCGCCTCGGCTGCGCTCATGCGCGCAGTGGTGGGCTGCCTGACCGCCCAGCTGTCCGACAGGTTCATAACGTGATCCTAGCGTGGGGTTGACCGATGAGGTGTTCTGCGCCACACTATACCTGTCAGACAGCCGGACAGCTGGACACCCCCACCTAGGAGCGCACTGTGGCCGATACCCGTATCGAGAAGGATCTTCTCGGGGAACGTGACATCCCGACGAGCGTGTATTGGGGAATCCACACTCTGCGAGCCCTGGAGAACTTCCCCATCACCGGGCGCCCGATCTCCACCAACGCGCACCTCGTTCGCGGACTCGCGGCGGTGAAGTGGGCGGCCGCCTCGGCCAATCAAGATCTCGGAATTCTCGACGCCACCCGCGGGGAAGCGATCCGCACGGCGTGCCAGGAGATCCTCGACGGTCAGTGGCACGAGGAGTTCGTCGTCGACGTCATTCAGGGCGGCGCGGGCACCTCGACCAACATGAACGCCAACGAGGTCATCGCCAATCGCGCCCTGGAGATCCTCGGGCATCCGCACGGCGATTACAGCATGCTGCACCCCAACGAGCACGTGAACGCCTCGCAGTCCACCAACGACGTCTACCCGACGTCGGTCAACATCGCGACCATTTTCGCCGTGCACGAGCTCATCGCCTCGATGAAGGTGTTGCGAGACTCGTTCTCCCGCAAAGCAAGCGAGTTCGCCACCGTTGTCAAGATGGGCCGCACCCAGCTGCAGGATGCGGTGCCGATGACCCTCGGCCAGGAGTTCGGCACCTACGCGATCATGATCGACGAGGACTGCTCACGGCTGGAAGAAGCCGCACTGCTGGTCCACGAGATCAACCTCGGGGCGACCGCAATCGGGACCGGCCTCAATGCACCCGCCGGCTACACCGAATCGGCCGTAGCGCATCTGCGCACCATTACCGGCCTGCCGCTCGTCACCGCGACGGACCTCATCGAGGCCACCCAGGACGTCGGGCAGTTCGTGCACCTGTCCGGTGTGCTCAAGCGAGTCGCAGTGAAGCTGTCGAAGATCTGCAACGATCTGCGGCTGCTGTCCTCCGGACCGCGCGCCGGCTTCAACGAGATCAATCTGCCTCCGATGCAGGCGGGTTCGTCGATCATGCCCGGCAAGGTGAACCCCGTCATCCCCGAGGTACTCAATCAGGTTGCCTACGAGGTGATCGGCCACGACGTCACCATCACGATGGCCGCCGAGGCAGGACAGCTGCAGCTCAACGCATTCGAGCCGATCATCGTCAAATCCCTGTCCGACGGAATGGCGCATCTGAGTGCCGCGTGCCGCACCGTCGCGCATCGATGTGTCGACGGCATCACCGCCAACGTCGACCTGCTGCGTGAGCGCGTGGAGAACTCCATCGGTCTGGTCACCGCGCTCAGCCCCTACCTCGGATACGTGGAATCGACTGCCATTGCGCAGGAAGCACTGGTCAGTGGCCGCAATGTCGTGGATCTCGTACTCGAAAAGGGCCTGCTGGCGCGCGAGGAGCTGGATCGACTGCTGAGCCCCGAGCATCTCGCGAACCTGCGGGTGGCTCCCACCGAGCATGCCGTTGCTCCCGAGACGTCGACGAGGTGACACGATGAGCACCGAGAACCCGACACAGAAGCAGGCCTTCAGCGAAGAGGACCTGGGGTATCGAAAAGAGTTGGCCCCGCGCCAGATTCAGATGATCGCCATCGGTGGCGCGATCGGCACGGGCCTCTTCATGGGTGCCGGCGGCAGACTGCACGACGCTGGGCCGGCCCTGGTGCTCGTGTACGCGCTGTGCGGCTTCTTCGCGTTCTTGATCCTGCGCGCACTGGGCGAGCTGGTGATGCACCGGCCGTCGTCGGGATCGTTCGTCTCGTACTCCCGCGAGTTCTTCGGGGAGAAGGTCGCGTTCGCCGCCGGCTGGCTCTACTGGATGAACTGGGCGATGACGGCCGTCGTGGACGTCACGGCCGTCGCGCTGTACATGAACTTCTTCAAGAAGTACTGGGCCCCACTGGGCAACGTCGACCAGTGGGTGTTCGCGCTCGCAGGCTTGGTGCTCGTGCTCGGCTTGAACCTGGTGTCGGTCAAGGTGTTCGGCGAGCTGGAGTTCTGGTTCGCGCTCATCAAAGTCGTTGCGCTGGTGACCTTCTTGGCGATCGGTACCTACTACGTCATCTTCGGCACGCCCATCGACGGGCAGGAACCGGGTCTGAGCGTCCTCACCGACAACGGCGGTCTCATCCCCAACGGACTGCTGCCGGCGATCGTCGTGATCCAGGGCGTCGTGTTCGCCTACGCCTCGATCGAGCTGGTCGGCACCGCCGCCGGGGAGACGCAGAACCCGGAGAAGGTCATCCCCAAGGCCATCAACACGGTCATCGTTCGCATCGTCGTGTTCTACGTCGGCTCGGTTCTGCTGCTGTCACTGCTGTTGCCGTACACCGCCTATCAGGCCGGTGAGAGTCCGTTCGTGACGTTCTTCGGAGCCATCGACGTCGACGGTGCCGACGCGATCATGAATCTGGTGGTCCTCACTGCGGCGCTGTCCTCACTCAACGCCGGGCTGTACTCCACCGGGCGTATCCTGCATTCGATGGCCGTCGCCGGCTCGGCGCCCAAATTCGCTGCACGGATGAACAAGTCGGGTGTACCGTACGGCGGCATCGCGCTGACGTCGGTGGTGACATTGCTCGGCGTCGTCCTCAACGCCGTTGTGCCGGCGCAGGCATTCGAGATCGTGCTCAACCTCGCTGCACTCGGCATCATCAGCGCCTGGGCCGTCATCGTGGCGTGTCAGCTGAAGTTCTGGTCGCTGTCCAAGACCGGCGCGGTCACCCGACCTGCATTCCGGCTGTTCGGTGCTCCGTACACCGGATACGCAACGCTAGGCTTTCTGGCGTGTGTACTCGTGCTGATGGCCTTCGACAAACCGGTGGGAACCTGGACGGTGGCGTCGATCCTGCTCATCGCGCCGATGCTGATCGGCGGTTGGTATCTGTGCCGCAACAGAATTCGAGAGGTGGCGGCGCGCAGTGAGTGAGCATGTCGCCTTGTTGACCACCGGCGGGACGATTGCCAGCAGTCGAGACGAGCACGGGGTCTCTCGTCCGGTTGCCGGCGCGGGGATCGAACTCGACGGTGTGCGGGTGCGCGAGGTGATGTCGAAGGACAGCTCCGCCCTGGACTTCACGGATCTCGACACCATTCGCACGGCAACGGCCGACGCTCTGGCCGAGGACGGCTGCGTCGGAGTGGTGGTGCTGCACGGCACCGACACGATGGAGGAGTCGGCGTTGTACGTCGATCTGTTCCACGACGACGAGCGTCCGGTGGTGTTCACCGGTGCGCAGCGCACCTCGGATCATCCCGATCCGGACGGTCCGAACAATATCGCTGCAGCGGTGGCGGCAGCGCAGTCCGAGCAGGGTGTCCTGATCGCCTTCGGCGGACGGGTGCTGCCTGCCCGCGGTGCCATCAAGACGCACACCACCGAGCTCGATGCGTTTCGGTCTGCGGCGCTTCCTCGGCCGAAACCCCTGCAGTGGAAGCCCGTTGCCGGGATTCGGGTCGACATCGTCGCCCTGTACCCCGGTGCCGACGGTATGCAGATCGACGCCGCCCGTGAAGCCGGGGCGTCGGGGATCGTGCTCGAGGCGCTGGGCTCGGGCAACACCAATGCCGGCGTCGTGCACGCAGTGAAGGAGGCGGTGGCGGCCGGGGTGCACGTGGTCGTCACGACGCGGGTGCCGTTCGGTGAGACCTCACCGACGTACGGCGGCGGCGGAGGTGGACACGATCTGCTCGATGCAGGTGCAGTGTTCTCGCGGGAACTGCGCGCGGGGCAGGCACGTATTCAGTTGGCGGCGCTGATTGCCACCGGAGCAAGTGACGTGATTGTCCACAATTCCTTCGCGTAAGCGGAAACCCGCCTGCGAAACCGAATAGTGGACACTCAGCGCACCACACCTGTGCCATACCGTTACTCTAGGTAACTATGGTCGCCCTGATCGAGATCGAATTCGCTCCGCATTGGGTGAACGCGGCGCTGGTGCGCACGCTGGCACGGCCGTTCGTCACGATCGACGGCGTCGAGCATCGGCAGTCGTGGACCGATCCGTCGACGTATGCGCTGGAGCCGGGCAGTCATGAGCTCGCCGCCTTCATTCGGTACCGCGGCACGAACGCTGCGCTGGGAACCGGCCGTCGATCGGTGAGTGTGCAAGCAGGGCAACAGGTTTCGCTGCGCGCGCGCAACGGCTGGGCGAATCACATGCCGTTCGAGCTAGAGCTCCGACGCGCCCCAGGTCTCGACGAGTAGTTCGTCACCGATCGACACGGTGCCGTTCTGCAGCACCGAGAACTTCGCTCCGAAGGCCACGCCCTTCTGCCGCGCGCGGCGATAGGTGGCCAGGGTGCGCAGGGGTTCGGGGCCGCCCCGCTCACCGGTGGTCTGCTCGACCGTCGTCACCGCACACCGGATGGCCAGTTTGGTGTACGCGAGGCGAGCGGACCCGATCCCGACCTCGCGAATCTCGTCTTCCCGATGAGGTTCTTCCCAGCCGTCGACGACGATGTTCGGGCGAAATCGATCCATCGGCAGTGCGACGTCGAGTCGGGAGTCGAGACCGGCCAGCGTGGCGGTCGAGAGGATGTGCACGGCGGCGCTGTCGGCGAATTGTGCTGACCCGGGCGAGATTCCATCGGTGACTCGGCCGTGGCCGCGTGGGGCGGCGACCAGCCTCGACGGTTCTCCGATCACCTCGGTGAGCCAGGCGGCGACCTCGTCGCCCTGATCGATTCCTCGCATGGGTGCGCGGAACATCGTGATGTCGCGAGGCGCGGAGTCCCGATCGACAGACACGGTCATCGAACCTGCCGATGCGTGTTCGAGAGTCAATGCCCCGTCCGTCATCGAGCACCGAACGACCGCGAGAACGGGATCGCTGCGCTGACTGCGAAAAGCGCCGTCGTCGTCGACGATCATGAACGCTCGATCGTGTTCGAGCCCGGTGGCACTCACCGAGGCCGAATTCAGTGCGACACCTGCGCATCCCTTGACGGGGTAGGTGACCAGAGACGAAATGCGCACGCGTCGAGGATACTGGGCTCCATGACACGTGCTCTGTTGGTAGTGGATGTGCAGAACGATTTCACCGAGGGCGGCGCGCTCGCGGTGACCGGCGGCGCGGAGGTCGCTCGCAAGGTCAGCGCGTACCTGGCGCGTCACGGCGACGAGTACGAGCTCGTGGTGTCCTCGCGCGATTGGCACGATGCGGAGGGCGACAACGGCGGACACTTCGCTACCGATGCCGCCCCGGATTTCGTCACCACCTGGCCGGTGCACTGTGTGGCGGGCACGGTCGGAGCCGAGTACCACCCGGACTACGCAACCGGTTCGGTCGACGTGCACGTCTACAAGGGGCAGGGGAAGCCGTCGTACTCCGCGTTCGAGGGCGTCACCGAGGACGGGACACCTCTGGCCGAGGTACTCGCCGCCAACGAGGTCACGGCCATCGACGTCGTCGGACTTGCGACCGACTACTGCGTGCTGGCGTCGGCGAAAGACGCTGTGACCGAGAAGCTCGACGTCCGCGTTCTCACCGACCTCGTTGCGGGCGTTGCGCCCGAGACCTCGGCCGCGGCCCTCGACGATCTGCGGGCGTCCGGCGCGGCGGTGGTCTAACCGTCGATCGTCGTGGTGATGAAGGTGACCGACGGTGCGGCGGGCGTGCTGCCGAAGCCGAAGGTCACCGGGGGAGTGACCGGGGTGAGTGTCCCGAGGTCCTCGCCCTGCCACGATGCCGAGACGTCGGTGACGCGGTGTTGCCCTCGCGCACCGTAGTACTCGCGTCGGCCGCCTCCGGCGCTGCCGCGGGTGCGTACTCCCCGCAGTATCACTCGGGCGATGGGGTCGCTGATCGCGCAGAACCACGGCGCCGTGGACATCGCGTCGGGAACGAGGCTCAGCGCGCGCCCGAGCAGGGTGGGGCCGGCAACGCGGATTCTCACGGACAGATCACCCGCTGTCACCGACCGCCAGTTGTCGGGCTGAGCGGCGAATGTCACCGGCACGATCTCGGTGGCGTCGAAGGTGTATGTGGCGGTGACGAACTCCCGAACGTCCTCGTTGGGCGCGACGAGCAGGCGTCTACCGTCGGCGAATTGGATCATGACGTCGGTGAACTCGCCGAGTGGCGATCGAGTCCAATGCCCGACTACGATTCGCACACCCGACGCTGTGCCTACCCCGTAGATCTCACCGTGAAACCGTGATCTTGTCATCGTGCACCCTTCCCTCGTCAGCACTGTGCGCTCCCGAACTGTGCGGTGCATAGTGGAGGTCATGGCGTCCTCTCAACCCACTGTATTCGTCCTGTTCGGCGCAACCGGAGACCTCGCGAAGCGAATGGTCCTGCCGTCGTTCTACCAACTTCACATCGAAGGCCTGCTGCCCGAGAAGTGGGTCCTGATCGGCAACGGGCGTAAGGACTCGTCCGACGACGAGTTCCGCGATCATGTCCGCAGCGTTCTCGACGAGTTCGTCGAGAACGTGGCCGAGGACGATTGGTCGGCATTCTCCGAGCGAATCCGCTTCGCGGGCAACGGCTTCACCGTCGACGATCCCGGCAAGCTGCCCGAGGTCGTGGCCGAGGTGAAGAAGGACATCGGCGACGACGCCCAGTTGGTGCACTACATCGCGTTGCCGCCGAGCACCTTCGTCGATTACACGAAGGCCCTCGGTGCACACGATCTCGCCGACGGTGCCCGGGTGGTCTACGAAAAGCCCTTCGGCACGTCGCAGAGCAACTTCGAGGAACTCGACAAGGCCGTCCACGAGGTGGTCGACGAAAAGCAGGTCTATCGAATCGACCACTTCCTCGGTAAGGAAGCGACACAGAACCTGCACGTGGCACGGTTCGCCAACGGAATGATCAGTGGCATCTGGAACGCCGAGCACGTGGCGCAGGTACAGATCGACGTCCCCGAGACGCTCGACATCGACGACCGTGCCGAGTTCTACGACGCCACCGGTGCCGTGCTGGACATGCTCGTCACGCACCTGTTCCAGGTCGCGGCCGAGGTGGCGATGGAACCGCCGGCATCGCTGAAGGCCGATGATCTGCAATCGGCTCGCGAGACGGTGATCGGCCAGTTCCGGCCGCTGGACACAGCCGAAGTGGTCCTCGGTCAATACGACGGTTACCGCGACGTCGAGGGCGTCGACGAGGACTCGAAAGTCGACACGTTCGTCGCAGCCAAGTTGTGGGTCGACACCGACCGCTGGCGTGGGGTTCCGTTTCTGCTCCGCACCGGAAAGATGTTGGGTGCCAGCGAACAGCGCGTCTCGTTGGTGTTCCGCAAGCCGGCCGACAGTCCGCTGGGTGAGCTGCCGGAGGACGGCGCGGTGCTCTCGTTCGACCTCTCCGGCGACGGCAGCATCGACATCGCCATGACGGTCAAGGAGCCGGGTCCGGATTTCGACCTGTCCGTCGGACACCTTGCGCTGCCGCTCGAGTCGGTGCCCGATGCCGAGCCGCTCAGCCCGTACGCGCGCCTGATTCTCGACGTGCTGGCCGGCGACCGATCGCTGTTCACTCGGCCCGACGGTTTGGCGCACGTATGGGACGTGGCTGCGCCGTTGCTGAACGACCCGCCCGCAGTGCAGAGTTACGCACCCGGTTCGATGGGTCCTGCCGCGGCCGACGAACTCGCGGCACCGTGCGGGTGGTTGATCACAGGAAAGTGACGGCGGCCGATGAGATTCGGCTCCGACGAGTAGGTTTCGTGTCGTCAAACAGTCCGTAGGTCCTTTTTGTCCGAAACCGTGGACCAGGTTGTGTGCGGAACGTTATGTTTCACCCCGCCTGGTCACACGTCCGGACCGGGCCTCAGTCCTGCCTCCGAAAGGTAACCATTCTCATGCTTCTCGATCTCATCACCGGTCTGCTCGGCGGCGGCACCGACGGCGGCGGCCTCGGCGGAATCATCACCGACGGCATCGCCGCAGGCATCTCCGACGCGATCACCGGTCTGTTCACCGGTAGCGCCGAGGGAATCTCCAGCGCCAGCTAGCCGCGAAGCCCCGGCCCGGTTCGTTCGGGTCCGGGGCTTCCTCGTGTTCGGGCTGCGCTGTCATGCGCGACGCGGCACCAGCATCAGGGCGGCAAGGTAGATCAGCACGACGGTACCGCCGGTCAGGACCGCTCCGGCGACGGTGGCGAGTCGGACGACATTGACGTCCCAGCCGAAATATTCGGCGATGCCGCCGCACACACCTCCGATCATCTTCTGTGAACTGGACAGGGTGAATTCTCTGGGTGAACCGCTCTCGAATGTCATGATGAAAAGTCTGCGTCATCAACGGCTTTCGGCACATCGGGGGTTTCACCCATATCGACCCCGATAAACGGATGGTCCGAAAGCGCAGCGCGAACAAGATTCTCGACTTTTCCGGTCGAGCCCTGGACCGGAGGCTTCGGCGAGGATTACGGTCGGACGTGTCGGATGCTTCCGGTCCGTCCCCCTTGCGGACCGGAAGCGCTCTCGATGTGATGATGCGTCGGCTGTTCACCGAATCGCCATGGATTGGTCACCGAGGAGCACTAACTTTCGGCACATGACCGCCAACGATCTTCGCAACGGTGAGGCTTCGCGCACCAACCTGAGCGACTTGCTCGACGTCACCAAAGCTGTGGATCTTGCCGATACGTCGGGTTTCACCGTCGACGACTCCGATGACGACGACCCCGTCCTGCTGACGGTTCCCGACGGGCACGTCGTCGATACCTGGCGGGAGAACTACCCGTACGACGAGCGCATGACCCGGGCGGAATACGACCTGGAGAAGCGCCTGCTGCAGATCGAACTGCTCAAACTGCAGATGTGGACCAAAGAGACCGGTCGACGTCACGTCATCATCTTCGAGGGCCGTGATGCTGCCGGTAAGGGTGGCACCATCAAACGTTTCATGGAGCACCTGAATCCCCGCGGTGCCAGTGTCGTCGCCCTGGAGAAGCCGTCGGCCCGTGAGTCGACGGAATGGTACTTCCAGCGTTACATCGCGCATCTGCCCGCCGCAGGCGAGATCGTCATGTTCGACAGGTCCTGGTACAACCGGGCAGGTGTGGAGCGCGTCATGGGTTTCTGCACCGACGAGCAGCACGCTCAGTTCGTTCGGCAGGCTCCACTGTTCGAGCAGATGCTCGTGGACGAGGGCATCAGCTTGACCAAGTTCTGGTTCTCGGTGTCGCAGCACGAGCAGCGCACCCGCTTCGCCATTCGGCAGGTGGACCCGGTGCGGCAGTGGAAACTCTCGCCCATGGACCTTGCATCGCTGGACAAGTGGGACGCGTACACCGCTGCGAAGGAAGAGAACTTTCGCGCTACCGACACCGACGTCGCACCGTGGACGGTCGTCAAGAGCAACGACAAGAAGCGCGCCCGCATCAACGCGATGCGGTTTGTGCTCAACAAATTCGACTACGCCAACAAGGACCCCGAAATAGTCGGGGAAACAGACCCATTGCTCGTAGGTCGCGCGAAAGACGTGATCGGCGAATAGTTTTCGACCGGAACGCGGTGCGCTTTCCGGCAAAACGTTGCGGTACCGACTCTTCGGGGTCTCGAGTTGGTACCGGGTACTGCACCGGAGGTGAGTGTGCGGTAGGAACGAGGTAGGTCGTATCACCTACGGCTGTACGTACACACGAGCATCAGGAGATCCCATGGGTTCAGCAGCGCAGTTCATTTCCGACATTGCCACCGGCGTCTACGACGGCATCGTCGATGCGATCGTCGACCAGATCGTCGGCGTGCTGACGTCGGGTAGCGCCGCTTAAACAGTGCGTGACGTGCCGCGGTCGCCGTCGGGGGGCGGCCGCGGCATCGGCGGCACCGTGACCGTTTTGTGATGGCTCACTAAGATTTTCGACTTTTAGTTCCAAATGCGTATACAGAACGTTATCTGTTCGGGTAGAAATCTTCTTGCAGAGGTAATCGAGTGACGACCGTCACGTTCGATCTGCACATCCCCCTCTATCAAGGAGTCTGTCGCATGTCCGCTGAACTCGGTGACCTCTTCACAATCCTCCTCCAGCTCTTCTCGGGAATCAGTTCCTCCTCGGACTGACCGACCGCCGCGCCGCGGGCCTGAGGGCCCGAACGGCTGACCGCAGTCTCTCGTCCGACGAACCTGCAACGATTCACGATGCTGTGTCGGCATCGAATCCCCCTCTCTCGAAGGAGTTTTCATGGAATTGCTCACGATCCTGCTGCAGCTGCTCGCTCTCGGTAGCTCGGAAGGTACCGGCTCGTCCCTCGACGTCCCCGGCCTCCCCACCTGATTCACAGCTTCCCGATTCACAGCTTCCCGACCCACGGCTTCGAGCCGGGCCCGACGTACCGTCGGACCCGGCTCTCGTCGTTCGAGGTGTCATCCGTTCGATCGAAATATCCTGAGACAGTGCACTGTTCGGCGGCGGTCCGGTCGATCTGAGTCGACGTCGTCGATGCGGCCGGTAACTCCCATCCGATCATCGGGTGAGGTAGCCCCTCGGGGGATGGGCAGTCGAAAGCCCGCTCCGTCATAGAAAGCCCGCTCCGTCATAGGGTGGGCCGATGCAGACGGTTCCGATTCAGATGCCCGACGGTTCGACAGTGCCGGTGTCACTGTTTCCCGGCGAAGGACGTGACGATGCGCCTGTGATCGTCGTTCTTCCCGGCCTCGGCATTCCCGGGGGTTACTACCGCTTGTTTGCCGAGGCGCTCGTCGCGCGTGGGTTTCATGCCGCGATAGGCGACCTACGCGGTCAAGGCGACAGTGTCCCGAAACCGAGTTCGGCGAGTCGGTACGGCTACCAAGAATTGGTGGCGGTCGATTTTCCGGCGATCTTCGAGGTGGTTCGGGAGCAGTTCCCGGAGGCGACGCCCTACCTTCTCGGTCACAGCATGGGTGGGCAGCTCGGGTCGATGTACGCCGCCCGTATCCGTGGCAGGCTCGGCGGATTGATTCTGGTGGCGTCCGGGTCGCCGTATCACCGTGGCTTCGGCACGACCCGCGGCGTTCCGCTGTACGTGGGCGCGGCCGCCATGGCGATCACCAGCAGCATCGCTGGATTCTGGCCGGGGGACCGAATCGGTATCGGCGGCTTCGGTCGTCAATCCCGTGTCCTGATCGACGATTGGTCCCGATTCGCGCGCACCGGATCGATCGAGCCGGCGGGGGCGGACATGGACTACGAGGAACGCATGGGCCGGCTGACGCTTCCGGTGCTCGCGGTGACCATCGAAGGTGACGACCTCGCACCGCGCGGCTCCATGGACAACCTCGTCCGCAAGCTCGTTCGTGCCGACGTCACCTCGAAGCACGTGGACGAGCCCCTCGGTCACAACGGCTGGATCCGTAACCCCACCGCGGTGGCCGACCTCGTCGCCGAGTGGATGCGCAAGTAGTTCACTCGAATTAACTTTCGGTATTTCGCTCGCTATTCGTCATTTCTACATACTTTCGGTTCGTTTTGGTGTAGAAAGCTTTTGAACCAACAATTGTTCGACGACGTTAGTGAGCACGACTATGAACGGCGTGGGGGATTCGATTCGTCGACGCAGGGGTGGGACGAGGGTCGTCCGGTCGTCCGCAGGGCGCAGACTGGCAGTTCTGTGTGTGGCCGCCTGCATGACGGCAGTGGTGCACCCTCTCGCGAACGCGACGCCGATCGACCCGCTGTCGATTCCGTCCACATCGTCCTACGTGGTTCGCACCGAGGCGACCGACGACGTGGCCATGACCGCGTTCGTCCACTCGGCGGCGATGGATCGAACGATTCCGCTCAAGATTCTGCGCTCACCCGACCGGACGGCGCCTAGTCCCACGCTGTACCTGCTCAACGGTGCGGGCGGTGGAACCGACGGAATGGACTGGTACACCCAAACCGACGTCGTATCCTTCTTCGCCGACAAGAACGTCAACGTGGTGACGCCGGTGGGTGGGGCCTACTCCTACTACACGGACTGGCAGCACGACGATCCCGTCCTCGGCCGCAACAAGTGGGCGACGTTCCTGGCGGACGAACTGCCCCCGCTCATCGACGACCTGCTGGACACCGATGGGCGCAATGCTATTGCCGGTATCTCGATGGCGGCGACCTCGGTACTGAATCTGGCGATTCGGAATCCGGGGCTCTACAAGGCCGTCGGCTCGTACAGCGGCTGTGCTTCGACGACCGATGCGTTGGGCAAGGCGTACGTCAAGACGGTCGTGTCCATGGCGCTCGGTGCGAACGTGGCGAACATGTGGGGACCGGACAACGACCCGGATTGGATTCGCAACGACGCTGTGGTCAATGCCGAAAGTCTGCGTGGCACAGCGCTGTACGTCTCCAACGGCAGTGGTCTGGCCGGGGCGTCGGACACTCTGGACGGCACCAATCCCAACGGACCGGGCTTCGTGCTGCTCAACCAGATGGTCGTGGGCGGTGCGATCGAGGTGGCCACCGGCGACTGCACTCGGCGTTTGAAGACCGCCCTCGAACGGCTCGACATTCCGGCTCATTTCGAGCTCCGTGACCGGGGTACCCACTCGTGGGGTTACTGGCAGACCGACCTGCACAACTCGTGGCCGATGTTCGAGGCCGCTCTCGCCGGGTGATCAGCGGTCTCCCCCTAGGTGTCGCCACAGAAACTCGTAGGTCAACGCCGTCTTGAAGGCCAACTGCGCATTGTCCGACGCCCCGCCGTGTCCACCTTCGATGTTCTCGTAGTAGCTCACGTCGTGGCCGAGTTCGGCCAGTGATGCGGCCATCTTGCGAGCGTGTCCGGGGTGGACGCGGTCGTCCCTCGTCGACGTCGCGATCAAGATCGGTGGGTACCGGCGCTCCGACGCGGGCACCACGTTCTGGTAAGGGGAGTACTGCGAGATGAACTCCCACTCGTCCGGGTCGTCCGGGTCGCCGTACTCGGCCACCCAGGACGCGCCCGCGAGCAGCAGGTGGTATCGCTTCATGTCCAGGAGTGGGACCTGACATACCAACGCTCCGAACAGTTCCGGGTACTTCGTCACCATGATGCCCATCAGCAGGCCGCCGTTGCTACCGCCCTGCGCGGCCAACCGATCGGTGGTGGTGATGCCTCGGGTGACGAGATCGCGTGCGACAGCAGCGAAGTCCTCGTGCACCAGATGGCGTCCGGCGCGCAGTACCTGGGTGTGCCAGGACGGCCCGTACTCACCGCCGCCGCGGATGTTCGCGACGACGTAGGTGCCACCACGTTCGAGCCACGCCCGTCCGGTTGCGCCGCTGTAGCCGGGGGTCATCGAGATCTCGAAGCCGCCGTAGCCGTACAGGAGCGTGGGACCGGGCCCGGAATCGGCGCGGCGGACGACGAAGTAAGGGATCTGTGTTCCGTCGTCCGAGCGGGCGAAGAACTGCTCCACCGTCATACCGTCGGCGTCGAAGAACGCCGGGGCCTGCTTGAGGATCTCGAGCTCTGCTCCCACCGTGCCGAGCAAAAGCGTCGCCGGAGTGAGATAGCCGGAGGAAGAGAGGAAGAACTCGTCACCGTTCTCCTCGGCGTCGGTGCCGACGATCTCGGTGGACGTCAGGTCCGACAACCCGTCGATCGTGCCGGCGTCCCACTCCTCTTCACGTGGGTTCAGGACGTGCAACTGCGTTCGTACGTCCTGCAGCGTCACCAACAGCAGGTAGTTCTCGGTCCAGGCGTACTGATGTAGAGAAGTATGCTCGTCCGGGGCGAACAGAACCGTCAAAGATGCTGTGCCGGACATGAACTCGTCGAAATCTGCAGCGAGCAGTGCGCCGGCAGGATAAGTTTCGTCGCCGACGGTCCACGGCGTCATGGTCCGAACCAGCAACCACCTCTCGTGCACCGAGGTCGACGCGTCGGTGGGCGTCGGGATCCGGGTCAACGTGGACCCGTCGAGTACGTAGGTCTCGGAGTTGTAGAAGTCGGTGGCCCGCTGGACGAAGTCGCGCTCGAAGCCGGGGGTGCGATCGTGCCAGGCGGAGATCGAGATGTCCTGTGCTTCACCCTCGAAGACGGTCTCGGCCTCGACGAGGGGAGTGCCGCGCCGCCACCGCTTGGTGATCCGCGGATAACCCGATTCGGTCAACGAACCGGGTCCGAAATCGGTTCCGACGAAGACGGTGTCGGCATCGATCCAGCCGATGTCGGTCTTGGCCTCGGGTAGCGCGAATCCGCCGTCCTCCGGGGCGCGGAACGTGCGGGAGTCGAGATCGAACTCACGGACCACCGTCGCGTCGGCTCCGCCGCGCGAGAGGGTGACCAACGCCAGCTTCTGATCGGGCCGCAGCACCTGGGCACCGCCCCAGACCCAGTTCTCGCCCTCGCTCTCGGCCAGCACGTCCAGGTCGAGCAGAACGTCCCACACCGGATTCTCGGTTCGGTATTCGTCCATCGTGGTTCGACGCCAGAGGCCGCGGATGTGCTCGCCGTCGCGCCAGAAGTTGTACAGGAACTGCCCGCGGCGTCGTGCGTACGGTATGCGGGCGTCGGTGTCGAGAATCTCGCGGATGCTCGCCTCGGTGGTTTCGAAGCCCGGGCCGCTGAGCGCCTCGACGGTGAGCTCGTTCTTCTCGCGCACCCACGCGAGCGCAGCGTCGCCGGTGACGTCTTCGAGCCAGAGGTACGGGTCGTCCGAAATTGCCATTCCACAGTTCTAGCAGCAGACGCGTCCTCGGGTCGGCCGGTGATCGAGAGGCTACCGACGGGTAACGAAGACCAGGTCGAGACAGTGCGGCAGAGCACGACTACGCTGGGGCCTCGTGACCTCACACTATGACGTCGTTGTCCTCGGAGCCGGTCCCGGTGGGTACGTCGCTGCTATCCGCGCGGCACAACTCGGACTCAGCACTGCCATCATCGAGAAGAAGTATTGGGGCGGTGTGTGCCTGAACGTCGGCTGCATCCCCTCGAAGGCCCTTCTCCGTAACGCCGAGTTGGCGCATCTCTTCACCAAAGAGGCCAAGCTGTTCGGTATTTCGGGTGAAGCGTCCTTCGACTTCGGCGCGGCATTCGACCGCAGCCGCAAGGTTGCCGACGGCCGCGTCAAGGGCATCCACTTCTTGATGAAGAAGAACAAGATCCCCGAGTACGACGGCCAGGGCACGTTCACCGATGCCAACACCATCGAGGTCGAGCTGACCAAGGGCGGTACCGAGACGATCACGTTCGACAACGCGATCATCGCGACCGGCAGCACCACCAAGCTGCTCCCCGGAACCGAGCTGAGCAAGAACGTCGTCACGTACGAAGAGCAGATCATGACCAAGGATCTGCCGGGTTCGATCCTCATCGTCGGTGCCGGTGCCATCGGCATGGAGTTCGGCTACGTGCTCAAGAACTACGGCGTCGACGTCACCATCGTGGAGTTCCTCGATCGGGCGCTGCCCAACGAGGACAAAGACGTCTCGAAGGAAATCGAGAAGCAGTACAAGAAGCTCGGCGTCAAGGTCATCACCGGCGCAGGCGTGCAGAGCATCGACGACGACGGCTCCAAGGTCACCGTCGAGATCAAGCACAACAAGTCCGGTGAGAGCGAGACGTTCACCGTCGACAAGGTGATGCAGTCCGTCGGTTTCGCCCCTCGCGTCGAAGGATTCGGCCTCGAGAAGACCGGCGTGGAGCTCACCGATCGCGGTGCCATCGGCATCACGAACACGATGCAGACCAACGTCCCCCACATTTACGCCATCGGCGACGTCACGGCCAAGCTTCAGCTCGCCCACGTGGCCGAGGCACAGGCCGTCGTGGCTGCCGAAACCATCGGCGGCGCAGAGACATTGCCGATCGACGACTACCGCATGATGCCGCGTGCGACGTTCTGCCAGCCGCAGGTCGCCAGCTTCGGTCTCACCGAGGATCAGGCCCGCGAAGAAGCGCAGGCTCGTGGATCCGACATCAAGGTGGCGAACTTCCCGTTCGCCGCCAACGGCAAGGCACACGGCCTGGGCGATGCCACCGGCTTCGTCAAGCTCATTGCCGACACCGAGCACGGCGAGCTTCTCGGCGGCCACCTCATCGGACCTGACGTCTCGGAGCTGCTGCCCGAGCTGACCCTGGCCCAGAAGTGGGACCTTACGGTCAACGAGCTGGCCCGCAACGTTCACACCCACCCGACTCTGTCGGAGGCACTGCAGGAAGCGATCCACGGCCTCGCAGGCCACATGATCAACTTCTGATCCTCTCCCCGAACACAACGGCGGCGACCACTTCGGTGGTCGCCGCCGTTCGTTCTGTGTGCTCTGCCTACGACTTTCGCCAGTGATCGAACCTGCCCTTGATGTCCGACGCCACGTCGCCGATTCCGTTGCCGACGGCGTCGACGGCACCGGTGAAGCCACTTCCGATGTCGCGAACCGTTTTGATCAGCGGGTCCTCCGAGGTGTCGAAGTTGTTCTTGTAGGTGCGCGCCGCGTTACGGAACTCCTCCGACACCTTGGCCTCGTGGTCGGTGGACCTGCGCGGGTACTCGCCTCGCAGTACGGTCGCGTACTCGCCGCTGTCGACCCACTTCTCGAGCTCGGCGGCGCGCAGCACGGAGAAGGGGTGCGAGAGTAGTTCGAGATTGAGCAGTTTGAGTACGCCGTCACGCAGATCCCCACTGGCCTCGTACTCGGCAGCTTGCTCGAGGAATGCGTCGACGTCGATCTCGCTGATGCGTGCGCCGCCCGCCAACTTGAGCTGCACGCGGATCGCGGTGTGCACATCCTGTCCGCACAGCAATCCTGCTCTGTCACCGGACAATTCGGACTTGCGCTGCCATTCCATCAGGCCGGCGATGACCGCGCGCAGGGCCCAGCCGCCCACCGGAACCCAGCCGACGGTGCCGGCGAGGCGCATCAGATGCATCAGCACGGTTCGATACACCGCGTGACCGGACAGCGCGTGGCCCAGTTCGTGGCCGACGACGAATCGCTGCTCCTCGTAGGTCATGATGTCGAGCATGCCGGTGGTCAGGACGATGAACGGGCGGTCCATGCCGATGGTGAACGCGTTGACCATCGGCGACTGAACCACGAACAGTTCGGGTGTCTCCTCGGCCCCGAGAATCTGCACGCAGTCGGTGCGCAGGTCGTTCAGGTCCTTGAATTGGCGTTCGTCGACGCGCACTGCGGTGGCGAGGTACATCAGGCGATGCTGTCGTTCGCGCAACAGCCCGGACAGCGTGCGCAGAACGGTGTCGAACCCTTTGAGGGTGCGCAGGGTGACCAGGGCAGCTCGGTCCGACGGGTGCTCCCACGTGCGAGAGGAGATATCGGGGAATTCGATGCGAGTGCGATCCGGAGGGGTGGTCAATCTGTTTCTCCCAGTAGTCGGTGGAAAATTAAAGTATCAGTAAAGCGGGGCGAGTGGTCCGAACTCGAATCATGAAGCAGTGCTATCGATTCTGTGAACAGTCATAGCCCAGCTGCTGATGAAAACGTCACTTGGTCGAGTGCAGGCTGGTAGCTTTCGATTCTGCGCGGGGGAGTCGCGCTTCTCGTAAGGCCTGGGGGTGGGGAATTGTCGTCGCGAACTTCGACGCTCGCGCGCGTCAGCGACGGGGTGTCCGGTGGATTCAGAACATTCGGTCAGACCCTGGAACTGGGCATACTTGCCTTCGTTCACCTCTTTCGCGATGTCGTCACGCTGCGTCATCCGTGGCGCGACACCATCGACCAAGCCTGGTTCGTCGTCACCGTCACCGTGATTCCAGCAGTATTGGTGTCCATTCCGTTCGGCGTCATCGTGTCCGTCCAGGTCGGCAGTCTCACCGATCAGATCGGCGCGACGTCCATCGCGGGAGCCGCAGGTGGCCTCGGGGTGATTCGCCAAGGTGCCCCGATCGTTGCGGCGCTGTTGTTGGGCGGTGCCGCAGGCGCGGCGGTCGCTGCCGACCTGGGAGCGCGCACCATCCGTGACGAGATCGATGCCCTGTCGACGATGGGAATCGACCCGGTGCGCAGACTCGTCGCGCCGCGGCTCGCAGCCATCCTGCTGGTGGCGCCGTTCCTGTGCATCCTCATCATCTTCATGGGGTTGGCCGCAGGCTATGCGATCAACGTCGGCTTTCAGAGTGGGACGCCCGGCAGCTACATCAGCTCGTTTGCGTCCTTCGCTTCGGTGGCAGACCTCGTCGTAGCTCTGGTGAAGACCGAGATTTTCGGAGTCATCGTCATCATCGTCGCCTGCCACCGCGGGTTGTCCGCCGCCCACGGACCGCGAGGCGTCGCCAACGCGGTCAACGCCTCCGTGGTTCTCGGTGTGGTATCCGCGTTCACCGTCAACGTCGTCATCACTCAATTGGTTGCGATGTTCATGCCACAGAAGTTGGGCTGAGATGGCAACTCCTTCTCGGTACACAGTGCATGGCACCGCCCATCTCACGCGTGGCGTCAGATATCTCGGGCGCAAGCCGTTCGATGTCCTCGAAATGCTGGGTCATCAGCTCACGTTCTGCGTCAAGGTGCTGGCGGCCATCCCCCACACCGTTCGCTCCTACCAGCGTCAGATGCTGCTCATCCTCAGTGATATCACCTGGGGCAGTGGCAAATTGATCGTCGGTGGCGGAACCGTCTCGGTTCTGGTGGTGTTGGGTGTCGCGGTGGGTGCATCCGTGGGAATCGAAGGATTCAATTCCCTCGGCATGGTGGGCATGGAGCCGTTGACCGGTTTCATCTCGGCGTACGCCAGCACTCGCGAACTGGCCCCGATGATCGCGGCCATCGGATTCGCGACGCAGGCAGGATGTCGGATGACGGCCGAGATCGGTGCGATGCGTATCTCGGAAGAGATCGACGCCCTCGAAGCTCAAGGCATACAGTCGATGCCGTTCGTCGTCACCACCCGAGTGATCGCGGGAATCGTCACGATCGTGCCGCTCTACCTGCTGACACTCATTCTCAGCTACGTATCGTGCGCCGTGGTGGTTCGCGTGGTCGGCGGACAGTCGTCCGGCACGTACGACCACTACTTCAGTGCATTCCTGCAGCCGACGGATGTGCTGTTCTCACTGCTCAAGGCGGCTGTTTTCGTCGTGACGATCATCCTGATCCACGGTTATCAGGGGTACTACGCCTCGGGCGGTCCGGAAGGTGTGGGGCGTGCATCCGGACGTGCCATCAGAGCCAGCCTCGTCGCTGTGGTGGTGCTGGACATGATCATGACGTTGGTTCTGTGGGGATTCGACTCGGGCATAAGGATTTCGGGGTAGAGATGGCAGTGTTCGACGATCTGACCGGTCGATCGGCCGGTCCCGCTACGCTCCGTCTGCGGGGCCTGGCGGTTGCGGTTGCCGCGGCTGTTCTGGCCGGCGGCCTCACGGCGTATGCGCAGGGTGCCTTCGACTCGCCGTTCGGGCTGACTCTGGACGCAGCGTCGGTCGGTGACGGTCTGACGCCCGGGTCGGAGGTGAAGTTCCGTGGTGTGTCGATCGGAACGGTGGACAACATCGAGACCGTCGGGTTCGGACGTCAGAGACTGCAATTGGAGATCGATCCGAGTCAGGCGGGTGAGCTGACCGACACCATGCAGGCGCAGTTCTCGTCGTCGAATGTGTTCGGTTCCACTGCAATCGAATTGGTGTCGGACGGGACGGGAAGTCCCCTCGCCGCGAACTCGACGCTCGAGATATCCGGGAACCAGCGGGGTGCAACTGTCACCGGTGTGTTCCGGCGAGTCGCCGACCTCACCGCAGTTCTCGACACCGATCAAGTGCAGCACCTGCTGGACGTCATCTCCAACACCTCTGTCGAGGTGAGTCGAAATCTGAAGCCGTACTTCGATAC
Source organism: Rhodococcus sp. 14-2483-1-1 (assembly GCF_002259335.1). Taxonomy (NCBI): domain Bacteria; kingdom Bacillati; phylum Actinomycetota; class Actinomycetes; order Mycobacteriales; family Nocardiaceae; genus Rhodococcus; species Rhodococcus sp. 14-2483-1-1. The sequence continues at coordinate 675,517 of NZ_NPFX01000014.1, forward strand.
CGCACAGATGATGGCGGACCACCAGATCGATCCGTTGGCCTGGAAGCTGCACCGAGGGGCAGAACTGGGTGATGGAATCGCGAACCTGATTCCGCCCCTGCTCGACCTGGTGGTGGGAGTGGTGGACAAGAGCGTGTACGTGGAGGCCCCCGAAGATCGGGCGAGGACCATCGCCGCCAACGACGGCCTGAGCGATCAGTTGATGGTTCCCGTGGGCGACTTGCTGAAGAAGAACAATCCGGACCTGACCCAACTGCTGTCGACGACGCTCGATCTTCTCGTGCCCATCACGGCATCGATCGGCACCTTCGCGCCCAGCTACAACCGGGTGCCACAGGTGCTCGACGGCATCTCCGACGCATTCCCCATCGTCGACGGCAAGCCGCAGTTGCAACTCGATCTGATTGTCGAGACCATGCCCAATCTGGCCGGAGCCGTTGCCGCACACGAGGAGGCGAACAGGTGAAGAACGTAGCCGGCCCAGCGATCAAACTGCTCGTCTTCTTCACGGTGACCGCGCTGTGTGCGGTGATCATCGTTGCCGCCCTTCGTACCCCGGTCACCGGGCCGCTGTCGTCCTACGGCGCCGAATTCGAAGACGTATCGGGGTTGTACGCCGGTGACGACGTGCGCATGTCCGGGGTACAGATCGGCAAGGTCTCGTCGGTCGAACTCGACGGAGGCATCGCGCGAGTCGAGTTCGAGATCGAAGGCCAGCGGCCGATCTTCGCCAACACACAGGCCGCTGTCCGCTATCAGAACCTCCTCGGGCAGCGGTATGTCGAGCTGATCCAGAAGGACGCCGCCGCAGGTGCCCCGCTGGCGGACGACGAGACGATACCGCTGGATCACTCGATTCCGTCGTTCGATATCTCCACACTGTTCAACGGTTTCAAACCGATCTTCGACACCCTCGACACCGCGCAGCTCAATCAGTTCACGGAGAATATTCTCCGCATGGTCCAGGGTGATGGTTCCGGCCTGGGGCCGGTGCTCCGGGACGTGGACCGCATCACCCAGTTCGCGGTTCAGCGCGAGTCGATCATCGGACTGCTGATCGACAATCTCGGCCAGATCTCCGATTCGATCGGTGGTCAGTCCTCCTCCGTTGCCGACCTTCTCGAACAACTGCACGGTTTGGTGTCGAAGCTCAGCACCCAGATGGACGGGGTACTGGCCTCGTTGGACCAGGCCAACTACGGGCTCGCCCCGTTCGTCGGTCTGCTGGAGAGTTTGCAAGATGCGTACGACAACAGTTACGCACCGGTCGATGGTGCGCTGCGTCGGTTGCTTCCTCAGACCGATCAGGTCACCGAGTTGCTCGCGCTCACACCGTCCCTGTTGACGGGACTGAACGCAAGCATCCCCAAGCCGGGCAGCCGGACCTACACCTGCAGTCATGGGCAACAAGACATCCCGGGCATCGGCCAGATAGTGCTCGGCGGGCAAAATTTGGTGGTGTGCAAATGACACGCGTGGTTCGCAAGGGTGTTCGCGACGAGCAATCGGAGAACAAGACCCATTTCTTCTGGGGCACAATCGGTGTCGCGTTCGCTGTGGTGCTCCTCCTCGTTGCGGCTGCGCTGTACACGATCCCGTTCGGTGAGCGGACCTACACTGCGGAGTTCGGTTCGGCAGCAGGGGTGAAGCCCGGTGACGAAATTCGAATCGCCGGTATCTCCGTCGGTTCGGTGCGCTCGGTCGAGCTGGCTGGTGATCATGTCGACGTCGACTTCAGCGTTCGTTCGGACGTGTTCGTCGGGGATGCGTCGACGATGACCGTGAAGTTGCTGACACCGATCGGTGGTCACTACGTCATGCTCACCTCGCACGGTGACGGCGAGCTCGGCTCGACGCCGATCCCTCCGGAACGAGTCGAACTTCCGTACGAGCTGTCCGACGCGATCCAGCAAGCAACACCGCTGGTTCGAGATATCGACGGGTCGACGCTGCGCCAGACCGTGGCCGAGTTGGACGAGGCCGTCAGCACGCAGCCACAGTCGACCCGGGCCATCGTGGACAATCTGTCCTCGCTGACCGACGTGATCGCCACCCGCTCGGATCAGCTCGAACGTGGACTCGTCGTATCGGACGAGTACGTCGGCGCGTTGGCCGCCGATCGTGTGATGCTCACCGAGCTGGTACGTGAACTCGGCACCCTGACAAAGGGATTCGGTGACAAGCGCGCAGACGTCGTCAGCGCCTTCGACCTTCTGGGACGAATGTTCAAGCTCTTCCATCGGCCCGTGGTCGCGTTCGAAAAGGGGCTGGAGCCGTCGATCGTCCAACTCGAAGAGATCACCCAGAAGCTCTTCGCACAGCTCGGTGACTTCGACGGAGCGATCACGACCATGCAGCAAAGCACGGACGGCCTCGCCGCCCTGATCGGCGGGGGCGAAGGTCCCGTGATCGATCAGTCACAGGACACGGTCGTCGGTGTCGGCGTGTGTATTCCATTGCCGGGGAGAGTGTGCTGATGAGACGCAGAACCGTGCGGATCGCCGTGGCGGCAGCAGTGGTGGTCACGCTCGTCGGTTCGGTCGCATCGGCGACCGCGGTCATCGACACCGCCCCGACCAGTTCCTCACTGTGTGCCGAGTTCGGCGACACGGTCGGGTTGTACGAGGGCAATTCGGTGACGATGCTCGGCGTGACCGTCGGAACGGTGAAAAATATCGAGAACACCGACGGCTCAGTGGTGGTCACGATGGATGTCGACGACGGTCTCAGGCTCCCCGCCGACGTCGGAGCCGTGACACTGTCGAGCTCGATCGTCACCGATCGGCACGTGGAATTCACGAAGCCGTACACCGACGGGCCCGAACTCGATCGTGCGAACTGTATTCCGTTGGAACGCACTCGAACCCCGCTGGGGATCAGCGACACCCTCGACGCCGTATCGGGGCTGGCGTCGGACCTGCTGGGTCCGGCAGACGCCGACGGCAAGCACGAGGAAATCCTGGGCGACACACTTCGTTCGGTCGATGGTTCGCTGCGAGGATCCGGTGCCCAGCTCAACGACAGCCTGCGCCAACTGGCCCAACTGGTCGGCGATCCGGCCGACCGTGACACGACCGTGCGGCGACTGATCGACAACCTCGACGGTCTGATCGATACGTTCGTGGTGAGCTGGCCCGAGGTGGCGAAGCTGCTCGACAACCTCAAACGAGGAATGATCACGCTGTCGGAGTTCACCCAGTCGTTCGGCACCACTGTCGCCCTCACGACCGAATTCATTCCGCCACTTGCGCGCAACGTCGCCAAGTACGACGACAAGGTCTACGCATTTCTCGACCAGGCGGCCCCCGTGGTCGATGTGCTGCTCGGACGGGTGGGCGATATCAAGGACATTCTGGAACAGGTGCCGACCATAGGGCAGAACTTGATGACGATGTACGACAACGACTCCAAGAGTGGTCGCGTGATCTATCACCCGCCGCAGTTCGAGATCGACACCAACTCGCCCAACGAGGTCTGTGCGCTGCTCAACAAGTACGCACCGACGTGTTCGGCGAACCAGCAGCGCGGCGATGTCATCGACGTCGGACTGGTGCAGCTGGTACTCGGTTCGGCGGGATGGCGATGAGGCGCGTCGCCGCCGGGCTGTGCTGTGTTGCGCTGCTGTCGGCGTGCAGCGTCGACCCGGCAGACCTTCCGATTCCCGGTAGCTACGTGTCCGGAGACAAGTACTCTCTGAAGATCGAATTCGCCAGTGTCCTCAATCTTCCCGAGAAGGCGAAGGTCATCGTCGAAGGCGTCGATGCGGGCGTTCTCGACAAGGTCGACCTCGTGGGTTCCACTGCTGTGGCGACGGTCGACCTGTCCGCCGACGTTCAGCTACCCACCGACACCGTCGCCGAGCTTCGGCAGTCGTCGATTCTGGGAGAGATCTACATCTCGCTGCAGCCACCGGCCGATCCCGCGGTGAGCTCGGGCTCGGGCTCGGGCTCGGGCTCGGGCTCGGAGGGACCGTACCTTGGAGATGGTGACGTGATTCCCATGGAGCGGACGGTGCCGGCCGACAATGTCGAGGACGTGTTGCGAGGACTGTCGAACATCGTGACCGGCGGTCATTACGTGCAATTGCAGGAGGCGGTCGACAACGTCAACGCCGCTGTTCCTCCGGATCCGGCCGAGGTCGACAAGATCAATCTGGCCGCTCGGACTGCGCTGACCGATATCGGTGACAACACCGGCGAGATCGATCGGATACTCGCAGCTGCGGAGGGAGTCTCGAATACCGTTGTGTCGCAGCGCGACGGTGTCGAACGCGTGCTCGAGCTCGGTCCGAAGCGATCGGAGGGCCTGTCCGAGGTCCTGTTCAGTGTTGTACACATGATCTTCATGCTGGGATACATGTCGCAGAACATCGGTGACGTTCTCGCGGGCCCATATCCGGAACTCAAGGATGCCGTCGACATCATCGCGCCGGCTCTGATCACGATCTCGAACGCCGACACCACGGTGCCGATGAACGTGGACAAGGTCAATACCCTGTTGCGAGAGCGCTTGATTCCGTACTTCGAGTCCACGCCCAACATTGCAGTTCGGTCGGTGTCGACCGACCAAGGTCCGAGCGCCCTCGCCGACAACATGATCGGGATTCTGCGCGGCATCGGGATCGTCCGATGAAGCCGGGCACAGTGGTCTCGCTCGTTGCGCTGGTGGTGATGACGGTGGCCAGCGTCGGGTACCTGGTTGTCGGTGTACTCGACATCGATCCGACCCGAACGACCGACCACGTGGTGGTCCACATGGAGACTTCCGGCGGACTGATGGATACCTCGCAGGTGACATCCCGCGGAATCCAGGTCGGCCGGGTCGAGTCGATCGCCGTGGTGCCGAGTGGTTTGGACGTCACGCTCGCGCTCGACGCCGCCCACCGCATTCCGAAGGACTCGGAGGTGGTCGTCGCAAACCTGTCTGCCGCGGGCGAGCAATACATGGATCTACGCCCACGAGGGACGGGCGGGCCGTACCTCACGGACGGGGACGTGATCGGCAGCGATCACGTACGCGCGTCCGTCACCGTCAGCGAAGCACTGAGCCTGGGTGATTCCCTTGCATCACAACTGGATACGAACGCGTTGACGGGATTGACGGAGACCGCATCGGCGGCGATCGACGGTCGTGAAGGCGATGTCGACCGTCTGGTGGAAGCCTTCCGATTCCTGGCGGCGACCCTGCGCGACAAGAGCGGCGAAATTCGACGCCTGTACGACAATGCTCAGCAGGCGGGACGCAACGCGTACGGATACGGCCCGGTGATGACCGACGCCGCACCGTACGTGGGTGCGACGGGCGCGGGTGTCGCGAATCTGCTCGAGGGCTTCAACCAGTATTCCTACGTCGGCGCGGACGTCTGGGACGATCCGCTCGGAAAGATCGGACCGAAGATCGACGAATATCTCACGCCTCTGTCGCCCGACTTGGCTCTGATCGCAACGCTTCTCAAGCCATACACCGAACCCATCAAGCCGATGCGGGTAGATGCGGGGTCCATCGTGGACGTATTGCAGACGGTGTTTCCTCCCGGCGGCCCGGCGAAACTCTCCGTAGAAATTCCGAACTGACAGGAGTCACCCCCTCATGGTCGAAACAGAAGCATCCGAGGCGAAGGCAGCAGTGCCCGATGAGAACACGGCAATGCCCGAGGAGAAGGCGGCAGTGCCCGAGAACTCCACCCGACGCCGGCGAATTCGGTGGTCCGTGGTCGCTGCCGCGGTACCGGGCATTGCGCTCGCAGTGGTGTTCGGTGTGCTGTGGCGTTCGGCAGCAGGCGATCTGGCCGACGAGCGTACCCATGATCAGGACCGGCAGATGGCGTTGAACACGGCGACCGAATACACCGCGCGGTCGTTGACGTACGACTACCGCAATCTCGACGCCTTCTTCGAGGGTGTCGATCAGGGGGCGTCGCAGTCCCTGCAAGACAGGTACGACGGTGTCCGCGAGGCGCTCACGGCGATCATGAACGAGTCCCAGGTGGTGGCGACCGGCGAAGTTCTTTCGGCAGCAATCGATTCCGAGTCCGGAGGCGAGTACAAGGTTGCGGTGTTCGCTCAGCAGACGACGCAGAACGTGCAACAGCCCGACCCCGGCAAGGTGCCCAACCTTCTGTTGGTGACGGTCACCGATCAGGACGGGCAGTGGATCGTGAGTGACTACGGACCCAAGACTTAGGTCCGTCGGTTCAGCGGGCGTTGGTAGCGCTGTTGGTAGCGCTGACGAACTGCGCGAGGCCGCGCACCTCCTGCTCGATCTCGGTCATGCCGTGCGTCTCGAAGATCGACGTGAACTGATCCTTGTCGAACATGCGGATCCCGATGTGTCCCGACACCGCACCCAGAATCGACTTCACCGGCGCGGCACTGCGGCCGTAACTCGTCATGATTGCAATCCGGCCGCCGGGGCGAAGGACGCGGATCAGTTCATCGACGACTGTCAGCGGGTTGGGCATCAGGTAGAGAGCCGCGTAGCAGCAGACGGCGTCGAACGTGTTGTCGGCGAGGGGAAGTGATTGCGCATCACCTCGCATGTAGGCGGCGTGAGGACCGCGATTGTCGCGGACGGCACGCCTGATCATCTGCTCGGAAATGTCGAACCCGATGGCGATGCCATCACCGCTCAGGTGGTCGGAGAGGTACCTGGTGAAATTTCCCGGTCCTGATGCCACGTCCAACACACTCATGGCTCCGGACAGGCGCAGGTCTGCGACGGCCTTTGCCCGTTCGGCGGACATGGACAGTCCGCCGACTCCCATCATCGCGACGCCGGCGGGCCGCCAGAGCTTTTCGTAGATAGACGCCACCAGCGGGTTGTTCATGGCCCGGCTGGCCGCCGTGGGTGACGGTGCAGGCGTGCCGCCGAGCAGTTCCACATAGCCGTCGGTGGTGACGGCACCCGCGCGAAATTCGGGTTCGAGCAATGCCGCGGCGCGTTCGAGAGCCCGACTCTCGAGTTTCGGCGCAACGACGCCGTCGGCCCCGCTGTCCGGATCTACGTCGGGTTCGAGCGGATACGGCGGCATCCCGGTGCCCTGCAAGCGGTATCGGCCCCATGGGTCCACGTCGCTCACCAGGACGGGCACGTCACCGCTGTCGGTGCTGAGTCTGCCCTTGCGGCTGCTGCCTGCGGCCTCCATGAACCCCTGGAGTGCCTCGTGTGGCCGTACTCGTCCGTACCACCGGAAGACGCCGTCGATGGGTTGGGAGTGCCCCCGTAGATCGATCTGAACATCGAACTCCGCGGCCGGATTGTCGAAGGTCAGCATGGCCGGGCCGCGGTAGTCGGGCTTGCCGGATAGATCACTCACGGGTTACTTCCTCCTGGTCGCGAACGAATGCGAGATGCATGGGTCGATCGGATTCGATGCGAATTTCGAGGAGCGCACTCGAGGACTCGACGAGTCCGCGCACGATGGCCGCCAGATGGGCGGTGAATCGTTCGATCGTCATGGCGGGTTCGTGCTGGTCGGAGCTACCCAGCCACCAGTCCGTCGCGGTCGCCACCGCTCCGAACGTCGAATAGGAAACCATCTCGACGGTCGAATTGTCCACTGCCGGTACCTGTATGGCGTCGGCCAGCACGCGCGCGACCATGTTCGACGCGGTTCGCGCGGAATCCAGGGCCGGGTCACCCGCGGAGCCGTCTGCGGTCCGGCGGTCGCCGGTCCGGGTCAGGAAGTGGCCGTGCACGAGAAACCGAAACAGATTGGGGTGGTCGGTGACCACTGCCGCGTACGCGGCAACGCCATGATCGATCAGATCGGCAACCGAATCCTCGAAGAGGTTGACGGTGCCCATGATTCGGTCCCACAGCAGGTCCTGGACGTGCTGGACGATCGCGGCATGCAGATCCGATCGGTCGGCGAAATGCCGGTAAAGCTTGGGCTTGGCCGTACCGGCGACCTTCGCGATGTCGCCCATGCTCACGTTCGGACCGTGAACCTCGATTGCCACCAGAGCAGCGGCGACCAGGTCTTTGCGCACCTGAAGTCGGTGTTCCCGCCAGCGCTCGGTACGCGCGTCGATTTTCTTGCAGTGGGACGAGTGACGACCATGTTCGGGGTTGACACGTCCGGTGACTTGAACCACACTCGTCATATTACCTACTACCGCCGGTACTGGCTACCGCGAGTTTCGGTTACAAGAAGTCGCGGGGGCGTCATCGATCACGAGGGGGATCGGTTGTGAAGCGAGCAAGTGTCGATGAACGGGTGAGTGGCGTGGGGGCCGCGGGGCGCACGGTGCTGACGACCGAGGACCTGTCCGCCACCCGGGCGCGGGCCGTCGGGCCTCGTGAGAAAACCGCGAATCGCTTGCTGAAGTCGACTGCCAACAAGTTCTACGATGGGGAAATCGACATCGACTGGGCTGCTCCGGTAGTCGACGGTATGCGGTGGATGCCGGAGCATCGAGTCTCGCTGTACCGAACCAAGCTGTGGGACAAGCTCTCCGAAGAGCAGCGTCGCGAACTGGGTAGGCACGAGATCGTCAGCATTCTCTCGTTCGGTATCTACGCCGAGGGTTTTCTCAGCGCAAACCTGTTACGGGTGTTCGGAAAAGGGACTTTCTCCGACCATTCGATGTACTCGATAGCCGAGGTGGGCGAGGAATCGCGCCACTCGATCATGTTCGGAAAGCTGATCGAGAAGGCGGGCCTGAAGCCGTACCTCATGCCGAGAGCGGGTCTGATCATCGCGAAGATCGGTCAGTTTCTTCCTCTCGGGCCGGCGACCTACGGCGGGACGCTTCTCATCGAGGAGGTACTCGATCGGGCGCAGCGAGAAGCTCAGAACGATCCCGAAATGCAGCCGCACCTGCGGCAGATGATGCGCATTCACGTGATCGAGGAATCCCGGCACATCACCTACGCCCGTGAGGAAATGGTGCGGGCGATGAAATCGACCAATCGGGTCAACCGTGCGGTCCACCGCGTCATCCTTGCGACGATCGCCAACTTCACGTACCTCGCACTGATCAATCCTCGCGTGTACAGATCCGTCGGTATCAATCCGATTCGCGGGATCGTCACCGCAATGGCCAGCCCCACCTACAAGACCAACATGCAGTTCTTCTCCGAACCCATGATTCGATTCTTCGCCGATGCCGGCATGTGCGAGGGCGTTGTGACCCGTCGCCTGTGGAAAATGACGCGGGCAATGCCGGACGATCTGGCATGAGCCCACGCTCGTCGGCGGTTCAGTACGATCCGCACGTCGACATCGACTGGGAATCACCCTGGCAGAGTGAGGCGTCGGCGTTGCCGCGAGACTCGGTGACGTTGTACGGGACCCGCCTGTGGGGCGGGTTGGCCGAGCAGGACCGGCGTACCTTGGCTCTGCACGAGGCAGTGAGCAGATGGAGCACGGTGTCGTATCTGTCGGCCATGCTGATCGGAACCCAGCTCAGGCGAGTAGCGGAGGAGGGGCTCAACAGCGCCGATTCTCGCAATGCTCTCGACGAGGTTGCGGGCGGTTCGCGGACCACGATCACTTTCGGACGGCTGGTTCGCGCCACGGAAGTGGCACCCTACAAGCCGCCGCGGGGCACGACCACAGCCGTCAAGCTGTTGGGCTTTCTACCGCTGGGTGCAGCATCGCATGCGTCCATCTTGTTGGTCGAGGAGACCTTCGCTCGGTCGATGGCCGGTGCGGTGACCGACCCCGGTATCGAGCCCCACGTTCGACAGGCCGTGAAGATCCATGGGCTCGGGAGCGCCGATCGTTTTGCGTCCGCTCGATCGGAAGTGGTTGCTGCTCAGAGTAACTCGAATGCGGTGGCTCGCGCGTACAACCGTGTGCTGCTCGCTCTGCTGGCCAACGTGATTCTTCGTCTCGGAGTGTCGTTCGAGGTGTACCGATCCATCGGCATCAGTCCTGCTCGGGGCGCGTTCGTGTCGCGGCGTCGGCGATCCGAGATCAGGCGGCGGGATGCGGAGAACACCGTTGCCTTCCTCGATTCGGCCGGGATGCTCGACGGCACTATCACCGCAGCGCTGTGGAGACTGACCGGTGTGGTGCCATCGAACGGTCGACGATGACGGTGCACCGCACGGGTGTGCTGATCGTCGGGACGGGGTTCTCCGGGCTCGGCATGGCGATCGAACTCCGTAAGCGCGGGCGCGAGGACTTCCTGGTGCTGGAGAAGGCAGACGAGGTCGGCGGAACCTGGCGCGAGAACACCTACCCCGGATGCGCCTGCGATGTGCCGTCGCACCTGTATTCGCTGTCGGGAGAGCCGAATCCGTACTGGTCGAAGATGTGGTCGGGTCAGCCCGAAATTTTCGCGTACCTGAGGTCCCTCGCCGACAAGTACGACGTGCGCCGGAGCGTCCGTTTCGGCAGCACCTGCTCCGGCGGGTACTGGGACGAGAGACAGGCGCGCTGGCACGTGAGCACCACCGAGGGAGACGAGTACATCGCACAGTTCCTGGTCTCGGGCGTCGGTGCGCTCCACATACCGAACATCCCGACGCTCCCCGGCATCGAGAACTTCACCGGCAAGGCGTTCCACTCGGCCCGGTGGGACCACGAGGTCGATCTCACGGGCAAGCGAGTGGCCGTGATCGGAACCGGTGCGAGCGCAGTGCAATTCGTGCCGGAAATCGCCGGACGAGTGGCGCAGTTGCAGTTGTATCAACGCACACCGGCGTGGGTGCTGCCGCGTCGGAACTTCTCGGTGCCGCCGGTGGTGCAACGAGTGTTCGCACGGGTACCGCTGCTACGGAGAGCTTTTCGGAACTCGGTGTACTGGAGCGCGGAGGCGTTGGCCATCGGCCTCAACGGCCACTCCTCGCTGTTGCGTCCCGTCGAATTCGCAGGCAGACGCTTCATCCGCAGAGAGATCTCGGACCCGACACTGCGCGAGAAGCTCACCCCGAGCTACCGAATCGGCTGTAAGCGAATCCTCGGCTCCAACACGTACTACAAGGCGCTGAATTCCACACGTGCCGAGGTGATCACCGGCGGCATCGCCGAGGTACGCGAACGCTCGATCGTCGACCGTGACGGCACCGAACGCGAGGTCGACGTCATCGTCTATGCGACGGGCTTCCACGTCACCGACGGCTTCGACAGCATGAACGTCGCCGGCGTCGGCGGTCGAAAGCTTGTGCAGCACTGGCAGAAAAACGGCATTGCAACCCACCTGGGTATCACCGCAGCGGGATATCCCAACGCGTTCTTCCTACTCGGGCCGAACACCGGCCTCGGTCACAACTCGGTGGTGTTCATGATCGAGCAACAGATCAAGTACGTGCTGCGGGCAGTGCAACTGGTCGAGCAGAGCGACGCGGATGCGATCGCCGTTCGTGAGCAGGTACAGGACCGCTTCGACACAGAGATACAGCGCAAGCTGAGAAACGGGGTGTGGAGCACCGGCGGTTGCACCAGTTGGTATCTCGACAGCACCGGGGTGAACCGAACCGTCTGGCCGGGTTTCACCTGGCAGTACTGGCTGCGTACCCGCACGATCGATCCCGCCGAATACGAACTGCTGCAAGCGAAAGAGAACGTGAACGTATGAAGAATCTCGGAAACAAAGTCGCCGTCGTCACCGGAGCCGGCTCGGGCATCGGACGAGCACTGGCGATCGACCTGGCCGGCCGGGGTGCGCAACTCGCGCTGTCCGATGTCGACGCAAGCGGACTCGCCGACACGGTGGCTGCGTGCGAAAAGGCCGGGGCCAAGACCCGTTCGTACGAGTTGGACGTGTCCGACCGCGCCGCGATGTACTTCCACGCAGACTCGGTTGTGAGCGACTTCGGCCGGGTCGACCTCGTGGTCAACAACGCCGGAGTCGCGCTGAATGCGGACGTGCTCGACATGAGTTGGGACGACTTCGAGTGGGTCATGAACGTCGACTTCTGGGGAGTTGCCAACGGCACCAAGGCCTTCCTGCCCGCGTTGATCGACTCCGGCGAGGGGCATCTGGTGAACATCTCGAGCGTGTTCGGTCTGATGGGTATCCCGGGCCAAAGTGCCTACAATTCCGCCAAGTTCGCTGTTCGCGGATTCACCGAGGCCTTGCGTCAGGAGATGAAGATCGGGCGGCACCCCGTCGGCGTGACGTGCGTGCACCCGGGCGGCATCAAGACCAACATCGTGGCCAACGCCCGAGGCATGGACAGCCTGGGCGACGCCGACAAGGTGTCCGAAGCGTTCCAGCGGATCGCCAGAACAACACCCACTCGCGCAGCACAGGTCATTCTCGCGGGCGTGGAGAAGAACAAGCCACGAGTGCTCATCGGCCCGGACGCACGTGGTTTCGACGCCATTCCTCGCATCATCGGCCCGCGCTATCAAGACATCATGGCGCCGCTCAATCGACTCGGCACCGCAGCGGGCAAGAAGTTTCGCGTCACCCAGTAGCGGATCATCTATTCCGGGAGTGGAGCCTGCGGCACGACTATTGGGCCCGGTCTCGCCACTGCTGCTCGGCGACGCCGAGTTCGGTGGCGGGGGAGTCTCCGTAGATCCATTCCCGAGCGATCCTGTGCCAGTTGGCCGTTGCTCCCAGCTGGCCGAGAACGCCGAACGTCAGAAAATCTGCGCGACGTGAGAACAGGTGCTCGGGAGGCAGGTTCTGTCGCTTCATGCCGGTGAATTGACCGCCGCGCGGATCGATCGCGAGCATCAGACCACTCGACGCCAGCGACGGTGTCACTGTCATCGCCCGGTCCACGAGGTTCCATTCGGACGCCGCGTAGACGTACTCGAGACACTCGTCGGGGGTGACCCCGGAGGACGCGTCGACGATGCCGCGGGCGATCATTGTGGCGAGCAGATCCTCACCGCGTTCCTCCGAAGCCATCCGTAAGCAGTCGATCTCGAACGCGACGTGTTCTGCTCGCATGCGGTTGAACAGACCGAAGTCGATGAATCCCACGCGGCCGTCGGTGCCGAGCAGGAGGTTTCCCGGATGTGGGTCCCCGCAGAATTCGTCGTACAGGTAGAGCGAACCGATGTAGAAGCGGTAGACGATCTCGCCGATGCGATCACGCTCGGCAACCGGTAGCGAGCGGATGTGATCGAACGAGACGCCGTCGAAGAACTCGGTGACGAGAACTCGCCGTGTGCACAGTTCCTCGATCGCGTCGGGAACGGCGACGAACGGGTGACCGCGAAATCGTCGAGCCAAGACCGATTGGGTGCGGGCTTCTTCGATGTAGTCGAGCTCCCGCTCGAAATTCTGTCGTAGTTCTTCGATCAGCTCCGGTGCCGCCACTGCAGGCAATGCGTTGCGCCAGAACTCGAGGAACAGTGCCAGGTTCTTCAGGTCCGCGCGCACGGCCGCGTCGACTCCGGGGTATTGGATCTTGACGGCGACGGCTCGGCCGTCGGGCAGGTGGGCGCGATAGACCTGGCCGATCGAGGCTGCGGCAATGGGCTGTCGATCGAAGTCTGCGAAGAGGTTCTCCACGGTCTCGCCCAGGTCGTCCTCGATGACGGACAGCATCACCTCGACATCGACTTCCGGTGCGCGATCGCGCAGAGCGGCGAGCTTGTCCTGGAAGCGTTGTCGATGCTGCTCGGGTACCAGGGCGAGGTCGAGTACCGAGAGCATCTGGCCCAGCTTCATCGCCGCGCCCTTCATGCTACCGAGCACTGTCACGAGTTGATCGGCTGCCTGAAGCGATCGTTTCTCCGAGATCCGTTCTCGCAGTTCCTCGGACCGACCGATCATCGACATCCGGGCCCCGGCACCGCGGATGGCCTGACCGGCCACCGCGCGGCCGAGGGCGCTTCCCCGCGCGGCCCGCGAGGTGGGTATCGGACGATTGGTGGGCATCTTCAGCGTTCGGTGTAGTCGCGTTCGACGCGCAGGGTACCGAGAGTGGTTGCCAGGCCGTCGTATTGGGTGACCAACAGCATGAACTCGAGTAGTCGACGTTCGTCGAACTGCGTCGCGAGCTCCGCCCAGGTGGCGTCGGCGAGGGTCTTGGTGGCAACGAGCTCGTCGACGGCGGTCAGAATTGCGCGGTAGCGCGAAGACAGACCCGGTGCATCGGGTCCGGTCTTGATCGACTCCAGCAGGTCGCGGTCGATGCCTGCGCGCCTGCCCAGCCGAATGTGGTGGTCCATCTCGTACGCAGATTCTCGGAGGTGAGCCACGCGCAGGATCACCATCTCGGATTCCTTGCGCGAGATCTTGCCGCCGGGCATCAGGTGCCCGCTGTAGAACAGCCATGCTCGGAACAATCCGCCGGTGCGACCGAGGGTGGTGAACAGATGGGGATTCGGCACACCGGCTCCCTTGGCGATCACCTTGCAGATGACCCAGTTGATGGGCCCGAGAGTTTTGGCGGTACCGGACGGAATGCGTGGAGTGGTCACAGCCACACCGTACCGACTGGGAGGCCGTGAGTCACCGGATACAAATAGGGTAGGCTACCCTATTTGTGATTCCGAACTATGTTCTCACGGAGGACCCTTGACGAAGTTCCATGCCCGCATCACGGCCCTCGCCCTCACCGTCGCCGCCTTCGGGGTGACGGCGACCGCGTGTTCGTCCACCGACGCCTCCTCCGACGGGGCAGGCAGCGCAACGCGATCGATCGAGACCGTCCGGGGAACGGTCGACGTTCCGGAAACCCCACTGCGCGTGGTCACACTCGAGCCGGTCGAGCTCGACACCACCGTCGCGCTCGGCGTCGTGCCCGTCGGCACCGCGGTGCTCAGTGAGGTGAGCGGCGTACCGTCGTATCTCGGTACGGAAGCGGCAGGCATCGCGACCGTCGGCACGGTGGCCGAACCGACCATCGAGGACATCGCGGCCCTGCAACCCGACCTCATTCTCGGCACCGAGACTCGGCACACCGAGTACTACGACCAACTCTCCGCCATTGCGCCGACGGTATTCATCGCCTCCCAGTCCGATCCGTGGCGCGACAGTGTCCGGTTCGTCGGGCGCGTACTCGGCAGAGAGGCGAAGGCCGAGGAACTGCTCACCGCATACGACGACCGTTGCGCGGAGATCGCCGAGAAGTTCGGAACCGAGGGGAAGACAGCACAACTCATCCGGCCACGCAACGGTGAGCTGACCTTGTACGGACCGTCCTCTTTCGCGGGCAGCACCCTCGAGTGCGCAGGGTTCACCACTCCGCCGCGGCCGGAATGGGCCGACGAGATCTCGGTGGACCTCTCGCCCGAACTGGCAGCCCAGGCGGCAGCGGACTTGATCGTCGTCACCGCCACCGATCCGTCGGACCCGGCGGCGATCCCGGCGTCGATCACCGCCAACGCGGTCGCGCTGCCGAATCCGCACGCGGTGGATCAGTCCTACTGGATCACCGGCGTCGGACCCAAGGGTGGACAGGCCGTGCTCGACGACATCGATCGAATCCTGTCGGGGCGCGGTTGACACTGTCAGATCCGGACGGCACCCGCCAGGGCCGCGGCCTGCTGGGCTCGCTCGACCACTCGATCGCGCGAGGAATCGATGTGGGCGAGAAGTAGTTCCAGAGCCGTATCGAGGGTCCCCGCCAATACGTGCTCGACGATGTCGATGTGCTGATCGATCGCCGAGACGACGGCCGATGCATCGAGTCCGCCGAGTATCCGTACCGGACGTACCTTGGCATTGACGGCGCACAGCGCCTCGGTGAGTGCCGAATTGCCGGACGCCGCAAGCAATGTGACGTGGAAGTTCTCGTCCAGCGCCACCAGGTCGTCGGTGGTGTCGGGTGGGTCGGTGCGTAGCGCGACCCAGGTGTCCAGCAGAGTCGACAGTGCTGCCCGATCGAAGGACTGCGACGTCGAACGTGTGATGCCGCGGGCCTCGAGTGTGGCCCGTAACTCGTAAAGATCGGGCAGGTCGCCGAGTCGGGGTCGATAGGCGTGCAGGCCGGCCTCGTCGCGGGTGACGAGGCCGTCGGCCTGCAACCGTGCCAGGGCCTCCCGCACGGGAGTGCGTGAGACCCCGTACAACTCGGCGAGACGCTCCTCGCCGAGCCGCTCGGTGGAGCTGATGGCACCGGAGATCAGATCCCGGCGCAGTGACGAATAGACCTTCTCGCGAAGGTCACTGCGCGGCACGATTCGTCCGGTCAGATCGCCATGGCTGCGCGCACGTCGGCCTCGGACTCGCTACCGCCGACGCCGGTCGAGGTGATGCGGCCGGCCTCGAGGATGTAATAGTTCTGCGCCGACTCGAGGGCGAAGCCGATGTGCTGCTCCACCAGTAGCACTCCGAGACCACCGCGGCGAGTGAGCTCGAGGATGGTGCGTTCGATCTCGGCGACCACCGACGGCTGGATACCCTCGGTCGGCTCGTCGAGAATCAGCATCCGAGGTTCGGTGATCAATGCCCGCGCGATGGCGAGTTGCTGGCGCTGCCCGCCCGAGAGCAATCCCGCTCTGCGGCCGAGCAATTCCTTCAACGCCGGGAACAGGTCGAGTGCCTCGTCGATCAGTGCCTTGCCGCGCTTGCGGCCGTCGGCCACCACCTGCAGGTTCTCGGCCGTCGTCAACTGGCCGAAGGACTGCTGACCCTGCGGCACGTAGGCAAGGCCACGGGCGACGCGAGCGCTGGGTCGCAACGCACTGACGTCCTCACCGTCGAACATGACCTTGCCGGAGTTCACTTTCAACAATCCGACCGCTGCGCGCAGCAGCGTCGTCTTGCCCGCACCGTTGTGGCCCATCACCGCGGCCACACCGTCGGCCGGAACCGTCAGCGAAGCACCGTGAATCACTTCGCTGCGGCCGTAACCGGTACGCACATCGACCAGTTCAAGCATGACCGGCTCCCTCTTCTGCGATCTGTTCGAGTTCCTCGCCCGCCGCTGCGGTGCCGAGGTAGACCTCCTGGACCTTCGGGTCGGCCTGTACCTCGGCCACTGTGCCCTCGGCCAGAACGCGTCCGGCAGCCAACACCGTCACCGAGGTGGCGAACATGCGCATGAAGTCCATGTCGTGCTCGACCACCACCACGGTCCGCTCACCGCCGATGCGCTGCAGCAGCTGGCCCGTCTCCTCGCGTTCCTCGTGGCTCATGCCTGCCACCGGTTCGTCGAGCAGAAGCACGTCGGCGTTCTGCACCAACAGCATTCCGATCTCGAGCCACTGCTTCTGACCGTGCGCGAGGATTCCGGCCGCCTTGTCCCTTTCGGCCGTCAGACCGATGGTCTCGAGGGCCTCCTCGATGGCAGGCAGCACCGATCCGCGACGACGCAACATCGTCAGTACCGATCGTCCGGATCCGGCGGCGATGTCCAGGTTCTGCAGCACCGTCAGATTCTCGAAGATGCTGGCGGTCTGGAAGGTTCGGCCGATGCCGAGCCTGGCGATCTGATGCACCTTCTTGCCCAGCAGTTCGACGCCGGACTTGGTGACCGAGCCGGTGGCCGGAACGAGACCGGTGATGGCGTCGATCAGCGTCGTCTTGCCGGCACCGTTGGGCCCGATGAGAAAGCGCAGATCGCCCTGCATCAGCGTCAGATCGACGTTCGTGTTGGCCTTGAAGCCGTCGAAACTGACGGTCAGATCGCGGACTTCGAGGTATTGACTCGACATACCGGCGTTGCCGCCGAACGTGGGCTGCGGGCCTTCGACATGAATCATCGTGCGAGTTCCTTCTCTGGTTCTGCGCTCGACTCGGGGACCGATTCGGCTTCCTGCTTTCGCTTGCGCAAGGCGAAGAGTCCGGCGATGCCTGCGGGGAAGAATCCGACGACCACCACGAACAGCAGACCCTGCGCGTACGTCCAGCCGGACGGGAACTGCTCGGACAGTGTGGTCTGAGCCCACGCGACCCCGAGGGCTCCGAGGACCGGGCCGAGAAGGGTGGTGCGGCCGCCGATGGCGACGCCGATGAGGAACGCGATGGACGGGACGATGCCGACGTCGTTGGGGGAGATGATGCCGACGATCGGAACGAACAGTGCCCCGGCCAGACCGGCGAAGAAGGCCGCGGCGACGTACGCCACGATCTTGACGTTGGCCGGGTCGTAACCGAGGAAGCGGACGCGCTCCTCCTGATCACGCACCGCCACCAGCAGCTCGCCGTAACGCGAGTACATCAGCTGGCGGGTGATGGCGACGACGGCGAGCAGCACGCCTGCGGCGATGAAGAAGAGCATCTGCTTGTTCGCGGGGTCGTTGAGGTTGAACCCGAAGAACGTGCGGAACCTGTTGAGCCCGTTGGATCCGCCGGTGCTCTGCTGTCCGATGAGCAGGATGGCGAAGGCCGCGGCCAGGGCCTGGCTCAGGATCGCGAAGTACGCGCCCTTGACTCGGCGCTTGAACACGCCGAGGCCGAGAACCAATGCCACCAGGGCCGGCACGAACAGGATGCCCAGGATCGTCGAGATGGGTGAGGTGAACGGCACCCAATACGAGGGCAATTCACGGATACCGGCGATGGACATGAAGTCCGGTACGTCGTCGCCGCGTAGATCTGCATCGGAAATCTTCAGGTGCATGGCCATGATGTAGGCACCGATACCGAAGAACACGCCCTGGCCGAGAGTGAGCATTCCGCCACGACCCCAGGCCAATCCGATTCCGACGGCCACGATCGCGTAGCAGATGAACTTGCCCAGCAAATTCAACCGGAAGTCGCTGAGGACGGCCGGAGCAACGGCGAACAGCAGGATCGCGGCGAGGGCGAATCCCAGTAGAGCGCCGCGCTTGGCGATGAACTCGCTCATACCAGGCTCCTTGTCTTGACGGCGAACAAGCCCTGCGGGCGGGCCTGCAGGAAGATCACGATGAGGACGAACACGATGACCTTGGCGATCGAGGCCGTGGTGCTGTATTCGATGAACGAGTTGAGGATTCCGAGGGCGAAGGCGGCGATCACCGCGCCCTTGATCTGGCCGAGTCCGCCGACGACGACCACGAGGAAGGCGTCGATCAGATAGCTCTGTCCAACAGTGGAACTGGTGGATCCGATCAGAGTCAGTGCCACGCCCGCGACTCCCGCCAAACCGGAGCCGAGGAAGAACGTCGAGATGTCGGTCCTGCGGCTCGAGATGCCCGAGGTCTCCGCGAGATCGCGGTTCTGCACCACCGCGCGGATGCGTCGACCCATCGCGGTCTTCTTCAGTGCGATCGACAGTGCGACCACGGCGACGACCGCGAGGACGAGAATGAAGATTCTGGTCTTGGGCACCACGGCACCGAGAATGTCGACGCCGCCGCTCAGCCATTCCGGGGAGACGACGTTGACCGCCGGAGCGCCGAAGATGTCGCGAGCGAGCTGCTGCAGGATGAGCCCGACGCCGAACGTGACGAGCAGGGTGTCCAGTGGACGGTGGTACATGCGCTGGATCAGCGTCACCTCGAGCAGCACACCCATCGCGCCGCCGACGAGGAAGCCGACGATCAGCGAGATGAACAATGATGCGCCGCCGGTCGAGACGATCTGCTGCACAACGTAGGCCGTGTACGAACCGGCCATGATGAACTCGCCGTGCGCCATGTTGATGACGCCCATCTGACCGAACGTCAGTGAGAGCCCGAGGGCGGCGAGCAGAAGAATGGATCCGATCGACAGGCCGGTGAACAACTGTCCGATCACGACGTCCATGGGGGAGCTCCTTCGGAGCATGTGAGTGGAACCTCGTAGCAGGCTACGAAGTTCCACTCACATGGGTGGTGGTCAGTTGAGGTCGGAGGCCCAGTCGTAGGTCTCGAGGAACGGGTCGGGTGCAATTGCTTCGGGGGACTCCCACACCGTGTAGATCAGTCCGTCGGGGCGGATCTCACCGATGCGGGCGGTCTTGGAGATGTGGTGGTTGTCGCCGTCGATGACGACCTCACCCTCGGGAGCGGCGAAGCTGACGCCGTCGGCCGCGGCCTGAATGTCGGCCACCGCAAAGGAATCGGCCTTCTCGACGGTGTTCTTCCAGAGGTAGACCGACGTGTAGGCGGCTTCCATGGGATCCGAGGTGGGCTTGTCGGCACCGTACTTCGCCTTGTAGTCGGCGACGAACTTGGTGTTCTCCGGGGAGTCGACGGTCTGGTAGTAGTTCCAGGCGGTCAGCTGGCCCTCGATGTTGGCTGCTCCGATGCCCGCCACTTCCTCCTCGGCGATGGACACCGAGATGACCGGCATGTCAGCAGCTTTGAGGCCGGCGTTGGTGTACTCGCGGAAGAACGCGACGTTGGAGTCGCCGTTGAGGGTGTTGAACACCGCGTCGGCGTCGGCGGAGCGCACCTTGTTGACGATGGTGGAGAAGTCGGTCGAGCCGAGCGGGGTGTAGTCCTCGCCCTTGATCTCGATTCCGTTTGCCGCGGCGTAGGCCTTGATCTCGCGGTTGGCCGTCTGCGGGAAGACGTAGTCGCTACCGACCAGGTAGAGCGACTTGACGCCCTTCTCTTTCAGGTAGTCCAGGGCGGGAATGATCTGCTGGTTGGTGGTGGCACCGGTGTAGAAGATGTTCTTGGACGCCTCGAGGCCCTCGTACTGCACGGGGTAGTAGAGGAGAGCGTCGTTGTCCTCGAACACGGGCAGCATCGCTTTGCGCGACGACGAGGTCCAACCGCCGAAAACTGCTGCGACACAATCGCTGCTGATCAGCTTCTCGGCCTTCTCGGCGAACACAGTGGGCTCGGACGCGCCGTCCTCGGCGACGACCTCGATCTGCTTGCCGTTGACGCCGCCCGCTGCGTTGATCTGCTCGACGGCCAGCGCGATCGAATCACGCACCGTCACTTCGCTGATCGCCATGGTGCCGGACAGGGAGTTGAGCGAGCCCACCTTGATGGTGTCACCCGAGGTGTCCACGCACGAGGTGGCTGTGCTGCCGCCGCCGTCCGCGGAGGTGGTGTCGCTCGCCTTGCTGCCGCAGGCGGTGGCGACCAGGCTCAATGCAGCCAGAGCTGCGGGAACGACCATGACGCGCTTGACGGACATGCGCTTCGAGACAGCAGGCATCTACGGCCCTTTCGGAGTTTGTATACAGAGGTGTATTCGCGATTGCGAACAGTAAAGGGAAGTTATTGCGCCGGTATGTTGCGCGGTGACGAGTCTGTTTCCCGCGTTACGTCGACGTAAAAGCAGGCGAGTGACAATCATCCTTGACATTTTTTGACAAGCAGAGTTGACTTTCGGGAAATCCGTAGCCCAAAGGAAGGGTCGATCATGAGTGCATTCGTCACAGCAGCCCGATTCGTCGGAGACCTCGACGACGAGTTCTATGCCGACGAGCTGCAACGCGAAATCTGGAACGAGGCCTCGGCCGTCGGATTTCAGTCTCTACTGTGGATCGGACTGATCGGTGGCGCGGTCCTGCCCTACGCGGCGGGTGTCACCGGAGCGTGGATGGCGCTCGGCCTGTTCTTCGTGCTGATCTCCGTGTCCTTCGTGGTGTTGGGATACGCCAGGGAGCGAGGGATCGACATGTACGCCTCGCAGAAACTTCGACGCTCGCGGATAGCGTTCGCCGGACTGCTCTTCTTTCTCGCCGGTGCAGGAGCGGCCCTTCGCCTCCTGGCTCACTACGGCGGTGGCAATCTTCAGTCCTTGTGGATCGGGGCTGCGATCGGTGCGCCGGTGGGGCTCGCCGCTGGAGTGGTGGGTATCAAGAATCGGCGGCGTCGGGTGCAGGAGGCCGAGCGCGCCGCCGAGAAGGCCGAACTGCTCGGGTTCGGCCCGAACAAGTGACGTGCATTCTGTGAACCGTCCCTAGACCTGGGGTTACAGGATGTAAGGATACGTAAAGGTATCGGTTTCGATCAGTCCGTTCGCAGATCCGCCGTCCGGGAGGTATGTTCTGTCCGATGACATCACGATTGTCCGGTGTCAGCGGCTGTTGCAGGGCTGGTCGGACGCGGGTTCGTAACGTGGCCGAGCGTGCGCCCGATGATAAGAGAGGCTCGGTTCGAGGCCGATGACGATGTGCACTACCAATCCGCCCTTCGTCGCGCCACGAAGTACCAACGAGACCACGTCGGACGTTCACCTCACGGTGGAGCACGCTAACAGGGAAGTCGAGGCCGTGCGCAGAGACAAGAGCTACCTCAGACTCGTTGGATCGAGCACGCCGCAGCCCACCATCGAGGTTCAGGGCGGACCCAAGACCATCACCGTTCACGTCGACAACGTCCTGCCGGGTCAGATGTGCGAGATTCTGCACAACGGCATGCTGTCGCTGAGCCACCGCGTCACCGTCGGCGACAACATCTCCAGCATCGACATCATCACGTTCGCCCTCAAGCCGGGCGAATACAACGTGTCACTCCGTCTCGACGGACGCTTGGACTGCGTCACCGAGGCGCAGACCGTTGTCGTCGGCGAGCAGTTGGAAGTTCGACGCAGCTCGTAGGACTTCCGAACGCCGACCGTCAGCCGCGATCGCGCGCCGACGGTTGGTGCTGGGTGATGCAGTGGATGCCACCGCCTCTCTCGAACAGTGGCCTCGCGTCCACGCTCACCACCTTTCTTCCTGGATAGGCGTCTCGCAATACCGCCGCTGCCTCACGGTCGGCCGGGTCGTCGTAGCTGCAGGCAATCACGCCGCCGTTGACGACGAGATGATTGATGTAGCTGTAGTCGACGAATCCATCCGCATCCCGCAACGTCTGCGGAGCGGGCACCTCGACGATGTTCCACTCTTCACCCGAGCCACTGTGAGTGGCGCGCAGAGTGTCGATGATCAGCGCGCTGACCTCGTGATCGGGGTGAGCCCGGTCTCGTTGACTGTGCACCAGAACGGTTCCAGGAGACGGGATGGCCGCGACGATGTCGACGTGGCCACGGGTGCCGAACCGCATGGAATCTCGCGTCAATCCGCGTGGCAGCCAGATGACATGCTGCGCACCGATGGTCCGCGCCAGCTCCGCCTCGATGTCGGCTTTCGTCAGGCTCGGATTGCGACCGGGATCGAGTTGCACGGTTTCGGTGACCAGTACCGTGCCTGCGCCGTCGACCGCGATGCCGCCGCCCTCGTTGACGATGGGTGACGTAATCCTCTGTACTGCAGCCTGATCGGCGACGAACTCGCCGATGCGGCAATCCTTGTCCCACTGCGCCCAGTCCTGTGCGCCCCAGCCGTTGAAGATCCAGTCGACGGCAGCAACCGAACCGTCGTCCGAATGAACGAATGTCGGGCCGATGTCGCGCATCCATGCGTCGTTCAGCGGTGCTTCGACGATGTCGATATCGCGAGAAAGGTACGTCGCGGCCACCGCGCGCTCGGCCGGATCGACGACGACGGTCACCGGCTCGAACTCCGCTACCGCATGCGCGACGGCCGCCCAGGTGGAGCGGGCCTCGTGCTTGGCTTCCGGATCGTCGCCGAGGGAGTAGCCCTCGCACGGGAACGCCATCCACACCTTGTCCTGCGGTGCCGTCTCGGACGGCATCGTGTATTGCTTTGCGGCCGTGGTCACTTGATCACCGGCGTCGCAGCGTGTCCGTCGCCGTAGGGGGCGTCCGAGCGCACCGGCTCGGTCAGGCGTGAGTAGGTGTCCGGTCTGCGGGTGAGCAGAAAAGGAAAGAGCTCCAACCATTCTCGACGCTGATCGAGGTCGAGATCCGCGACGAGCACGGCTGGTTCGTCGCGCGGTGCCTGAACCAGGATGCGGCCGTAGGGATCGGAGATGAACGACGATCCGTAGAACGTGATCTCGCCTTCGTCGCCGCACCGGTTGGGCACCACCATGAACAGGCCGTTGGAAATTCCGTGTCCGACGATGACGTGCTGCCACAGCGGCTGGGTGTCGAACGCCGGGAACGACGGCTCGGACCCGATGGCCGTCGGATAGGCGAGTATCTCGGCACCGCCGAGTGCGTAGCTGCGTGCGACCTCGGGAAACCACTCGTCCCAGCAGGTGGGTAGACCCACCCGGGCACCACCGAGTTGCTCCGGTGAGTAGACGGGGTACGGGTCGTCGGCCGGGCCGGGGCGGAAGTAGGTGTCTTCGTAGTAGCCGGCCGAGATGGGGATGTGCAGCTTGCGGGTTCTGGCCAGTAGTTCGCCGGAGGGCGAGACCATGATGGAGGTGTTGAAGCCCAATCCGTCTGCTGCCTCGGACTTCTCGTACAGCGAGGCATGGACCACGATGCCGTTGGCGGCGGCGGCCTCGGCTGCCAGACCGAATGTGGGCCCGGTCGTCAGATCCTCGGCCGCGCGGCCGGGGTTCGCACCGGCGGGGGTGTCTGCCGGGTAGCGCAGCAGGGTGATCTCGGGCAGGAAGACGACCTGCGCCCCGAGGCCTGCGGCTGTGGAAATGGCCTCGAGCAGTTCGCCTTTCGATGCAGCTGCATCGGGATTCCAACGATGCTGCACCAGACCGACCCGCAGTGGCGGCCGATCGGTCGGGGTGGTCCGGGTCAGCGCCTCGGGAGGCGTGAGGTTCGTGAGGGTCAGCATGTCGCTCTCCTGTTAAAACGAATGTGATTCGTTAAGTATCGTTGATGTCTGCCCCGAACGCAACGGATACGGGAGAAATGCTGTGGGAAGACCGTCGGCACCCCTTCTCGACGTCGATCGCATCACGACGGCGGCCCTGACTCTCGTCGAAGAGTCGGGTGGATTCACCATGCCTCAGCTGGCCAAGAAGCTGAAGGTCAGTCCGTCCTCGCTCTACAACCACGTGTCCGGACGTGACGAGATCATCGAATTGCTGCGGGGTCGGGCGATGTCCGAGGTGGAGATGCCGGAGGCCGGTATGCCGTGGCGTGAGGCGCTCGCCTGGATCGCGCGCGGGTATCGAAACAGCTACGGGCGCTACCCACGGCTGATTCCCTTGCTGACGGCTCAGGCCGTGAACAGCAGCGCTGCGTTCGGGATGTACAACACGTTGGCTCGGGTGCTGACAGATGCAGGCTTCGCGCCTGCCGACGTGCTCCGCATCATCACCGTGCTCGACAGTTACGTGTTGGGTTCGGCCTTGGATCTGGCAGCTCCCGAAGCACCGTGGCTCAGTAGCCGCGACGTGGAACCGGAACTGAAAGCGGCACTGGACGCTGCGGGGGAACTGCGCGAGCGGTCCGAGGATGCCTTCGAGTTCGGGCTGCAGGCTCTCCTGATGGGCCTCGAGCCGCGGTAGTGATGCCGCGCCATTGTTGATGACAAGAAGGCTTGACATTTCCTGACAAGTCAGCTTGACTTTTGTCATGAACAACGCGCTGAAAACAAATGCGGTGCGTGAACACCGCAAAGCTGCGCGGCTGACCCAGGCGGAGCTAGGTAAGGCCTGCGGGGTTTCCCGGCAGAGCATCGTCTCCGTCGAAGGCGGCGACTACGCACCGAGCGTCTACCTGGCACTGAAGCTGGCCGGGGCATTGGACACCACTGTCGAAACATTGTTCGGAAACGAGGAGTGACATGAGCACATTCACCAAGACCATGCGAATCGTCGGCGATCTGGACGACGAGTTCTACGACGACGAACGCCAGCGGGATGTGTGGAACGAAGCCTCCGCCATCGGTTTTCAACTGTTCCTCTGGGCCGGCCTCATCGGCGGTGCAATTCTGCCATGGGCGGCGAACACGACCGGAGCGTGGATTGCGCTCGGCATTCTCGTCGTCTCCACGCTGATCAGCTTTGCGACGATCGGCTATTCGGCGGTCCGCGGGGTGAACATCTACACCGCAGCAAAGGCCGGACGGCTTCGAGGGATCGTTGTCGGTGTGATCGCAGCGGTCGGCTACGTCGGAGTCCTCGTCAGGCTGCAGTCGGACGTCTACTCGCAGGTGAGCTCGTGGGCTGGCGCAGCCGTGGGTGCCGTGGCCGGGGGCGGCGTCGTCGCATTGATCATCTGGCAGATGCGTAAGCGCAACGCGCGTTTCGAGGCAGAAGAGATCTGAGCAGCAGTCCTGGGTCGGTCGTCGACGAGTAGCGATCCAGCGTCGATGTCCGTCACGCGCTGCCCTCGTCATGGCATCGTGGCCCGGTGCGCGCACGCACAGCTTGACCTTGACGCAACGTCAATGCAGATCATCGAAGCATGAGTCGCATCCGTGTTGCTGTTCCGCTGTACATCGGTGGCGCGTCGTTGTCGCTTTTCGGCAACTCGGCCATCACTATCGTCCTGCCCTGGTTGGTGCTGGCCACGACAGGAAGCCTGGCGTCGGCAGGTCTGATCGCTACGGCGGCGGGCATCGCGGCGGTGCCGGCAACGTTCGCCGGTGGTCGACTGATCGACCGATTCGGGGCACGCAACGTGGCCGTCGTCTCCGATCTCGGCAGTGCAGCTGCAGTATTCGGTCTGATCGTTGTGAGTGCGACGGTGGGGTTGTCGGTGCCATGGTTCGTGGTGCTGGGAGTGGCAGGCGCTGTCTTCGATGTGCCGGGGATGACGGCTCGTCAGGCTATGCTCGCCGACGTCGCGTCGATCTCGGGGACGTCGGTCACGGCGGTGGCCGGGTTCTTTCAGACCGGTTTCTCGCTGGCGTTCCTGGCCGGGCCGGCTCTGGCGGGTCTGCTGTTGAGCGTGCTGGATCCGATCGACGTCGTGGCCGTCACCGCCGCTTCGTCGGCGGCCGCTGCGGTGCTGACTGCGTTGGTTCCGGTCGTGGGGCAGGCGTTTGCGGCGGGTGCCGCGGGGTCGGGGAGTGCGCTGGACCTGATCCGTCGCACGCCCGCGCTGCGGGCGATGCTGCTTTTCGCATTCCTCGCGAGTTTGGTCACCCCGCCGATGATCAGCCTGCTGCTGCCCGGCCACTTCAACGAGATCGGCGAACCCGGGCAGCTCGGCCTGGCCATGTCGGCGTTCGCCGTCGGTGCCTTGGCGGGGTCGGCCTTGTTCGCTTTTGTGGCCGCCCGATCGCGACGGGCCACGTTCGTGACGGGAATGGCTGCGATGACGATCGGTATCTGGCTGTTCGCACAGCTGCAGGGGTTCTGGATCGTCGCGGCCGGGATGCTCGTGATGGGTCTCGGATCCGGGCTGTTCGGTCCGATCTGGAATGTCTACGTGGCCGAACAGGTCCCCGCAGATGTTCGGGGGCGCGTCCTCGGCTGGTTGAACATGAGCGGACTCGTGGCCGGTCCGATGGGGTTGGGACTGATGTCGGTGGTGCTCCTCGGCGGCGATCTCGGTCTCGGGGCCGTCGTCATGGGAGTCGGATGGACAGCTGTTGCTGCCTATGCGGTGCTGAGTCCGGGTGCGCGTGAGCTGACCGAACCGGTGCAGCACTCTGCCGGAGTGGACGGTTGATCGGCAACAATGGTCGCCATGCTGCGTATCGGTGAGCTGGCTTCCTATGTGGGAGTGACGACCCGAACCGTGCGGTTCTACCACCAGCAGGGGCTGTTGGACGAGCCACGACGCGACACGTCGGGTTACCGTCTGTACGACGGGGAGGCCGTGCTGCGACTGTCACGTGTTGTTGCTCTTGCCTCGGCCGGTGTGCCACTGGCGCGCGTCCACGAGCTACTCGACGCCTCGCAGGAAACACTCGACCTCGCCTTGCTCGAGATCCACGCCGACCTGAACAGCAGGATCGAACGTCTGGAGAAAGATCGCGACAGACTGGGGCTGTTGCGCGCGGGCGACGCGCTGGTCCTTCCCGATCTGATCGTCGGCCTGATCCAGCACCTGCGCGACGCGGGCATCGATACCGGAGTGGTCGATCACTATCGCGACGCCTGGATACTGACGTATGCCGTCTACCGGCCCCGGCTCGATCCCTGGCTGAATGAGTTCGGTGCCGTCATGCTCAGGGACCCGGGCTATCTGGCACTCATGGTGCGCTCTTTTCGAGCAGCCGAGCTCGAACCCGAGGACCCACGGATCCAGGAGCTCGCGGACGACACGGTCGAATGGATGATCGACACCTGGGCCAGTAACGCCCGCGAATGGTCGTTCGAGCGCGGTCTCGACGACCCTGCGGCCAACGCACTACTCGCGGAGCAGTGGGCCGACCGGCCTGCCTGGGTGCGCGTCACCGAGCTGATCATGCAAGGTCTGCAGGAGCGCGGCATCGAGCATTCCCCACCCTGACGAAGGCCAGGGGGATCGTCAGTCTTCGACGATCAGTGACGGAGTATCGCGGCGGAGAATGTCGCCCTTGAAGAACTCCGGCTTGCGCAGTGCCACCACCAACATGATGACGATGCCGAGAACGATGATCCCAACGCCGATGAGGAAGACCATCCCGATGCCGAACAGTGATGAGCCGCTACCGAACTCGGGATCCCACGCATCGACCGAGGTCTGCACGAACACCACGGCCATCCCGACCCCGCCGAGTAGCGGCGCGAGGAACTTGAAGAACACGTTGCGCGTGCTGGTGAACAATTCCTCGCGGAAGTACCAGACGCAGGCGAACGCCGTGATGCCGTAGTAGAAGCAGATCATCAGTCCGAGTGCGGCGATGGTGTCGGTGAGTACGTTGTCGCTCACCACTCGCATCACGGCGTAGAAGCCGGCCGACGCGCCGCCCGCCACCAGCGTCGCGAAGCCTGGAGTGCTGAATCGCGGCGTGATGGAAGCGAACCGCTTCGGTAGTGCCTGATAGTGGCCCATCGCCAGCAGAGTGCGCGCCGGTGAGATGAAGGTGGCCTGCAACGAACTGGCCGAGCTGCTCAGCACGGCGAGCGAGAGCAGAACCGCGAACGGTCCCATCACCGGCCCAGCGAGAGCCGCGAACACGTTGTCGGTGGTGTCGGGATTCTGCAGTCCGTTCCCGGTGTCCCCGGTGCCGGCGAACAGCAGGGTGGCGACCGCGGTGAGCAAGTACAACACGATGATGAAGAACACCGTCACCAGAGCGGCGCGGCCGGGAATCTTTGCGCTACCGGACGTTTCCTCGTTGACCGTCAGACAGACGTCCCAGCCCCAGTACATGAAGATCGACAGCGACAGGCCGGCCGTGAATGCGGAGAAGCTCGGAATGCCGAACGGATCGAACCAATCCAGGCTGAACGAGATGTCGTCGGCCCCGTCGCCTGCACCCACCTTGACGAATGCGGCAACGATGAACCACGCCATCACCAGCAACTGGAAACCGAGCATCGTGTACTGAACCCGCTTGGTCTCCTGCATGCCGCGATAGCAGAGCCATGCCGACAGAGCCATGAACACCAGGCACGTGACGATGTTGACGAGCTTGTTGCCGGTGAGGTCGGCCACCGAATCGTTGCTGGTGACCTGCGCGAGAAAGAGATAGAAGAAGTCGACGGCCACCCCGGCGAGGTTGGAGAGCACGATGATGGTGGCCGCGATCAGACCCCACCCGCCCATCCAGCCGACGTAGGGGCCGAAGGCCTTGGACGCCCACGTGAAGGACGTACCGCTGTCGGGTTCGGCCGCGTTGAGTTCTCGATAGCCCAACGCCACCAACAACATCGGGATGAAGCCCACGATGAAGATCGCCGGCAGGTGCACCCCGACCTCGGTGACCGTCGGCCCGAGCGATGCCGTCAATGCGTACGCGGGTGCGATGGTCGAAATGCCCAGCACGACACTCGCGAGCAGTCCGAGCTGGCCGGCCGACAGGCCCTTGGACTCGACGTCCACTACCTTGTGCTCATTCATCGCCGGCCTCTCTCGGAACAACGATCATCGGAACGGGGACGACCCGAAGCATCTTGGCGGCAACCGATCCCAGGAAGAGCCGGTGAGGCTGCGCGAGTCGAGACGAGCCCACCATCAACACGTCACCGCCGTGCCAGTCCAGCGAGGAGGCGGCCTTCTCGATGCCGGAACCCTCGGCCACCGTCAACTGCACCTCCGAACCGTCGGGCAGTCCGGCTTGTACGGTGCGCAGCACGTCCTCGGCCTTGGCGAGACCTCCTGGCCCCGGTGCTGATCGCTCATCTGCGGAAACGAGGGAGAGCAGGCGCAGTGGCAACTCGGCGGTGGCAGACAGGTCGGTGGCCGCCTCGACGAGTTCGGCTGCCCCCGGACGATTTCCGATGGCGCAGGTGATCTCGCGAATGCGCTGCGGGGGAGAGTGCCGATACCCGCGCGGTGCCAGCGCGAGGGGCACGTGCGCGACGTGCAACAAGTCGCTGGTGACGGTGCCGATCGAGTGGCGTCCGAGCAAACCGTCACCGGCCGCGCCGACGACGATCATGTAGGCGTCACACTCGTCCACACAGTCGAGCAGGCCCTGTGCGAACGACTCGTCGAACAGCAGGTGAGTACGAGCCTCGACGTCCTCGGGCACCAATTTCAGTGCCTCGTCCAGCCAATCGGTGGCCTGGTCGATCAAGATGTCGTCGTAGGCCGCCTCGACCGGCGCCTTGGACGGCACCGGACGCTCCTGCGGCAGCACCAGGCAGATGTCCAGCGAGGCCTGCAGCGAACGCGCGAGCGTTGCGCCCAGGGCGATTCCGTCCGCGCCACTCGGTGTTGCCTGGTACCCCACGATCAGACGCATGGGCGGACCTTCCCTGAGTTCGGGCGAGCTAATGACAGGTGCTACCGGGATCGGTATGGCACGACTTCTGCTCCGACGCCACAACGTCGAGAGAAGGGTTTCGATCGAAGAACCCGAAGGGTTTGAGCCAGAACGAGACCGTGTCCGCGGGCATCACCGGCCAGTCCTCCGGCCGGGTGATGTGGTGGATGCCGAAGGTGTACCAGACGACGACATCGGTGTTCTCGATGCTGCGATCCTTTTCGGTCCACTCCGGCAGGCCGTGATCGATACCGCTCTGGTTGACGAATTCACCACTGGGCCAACGCTCGTCGCGCGAGTTGGGGGTGACCCACACGGTGTGGCCGATCACCTGGGCGCGCTGGAAGATCGGCGACGCCGGATCGAACATCGACGGAATCGCCGCACCCGGAACCAACTTGTAGGCGGGACGCGTGCCGAGACCGTTGGTGACGTTGTCGTTGACGACCTTCCATGCCTTCTGGGTGTTCCAGTCGTAATCCTGCTTGCCCTCGGACTCGGTGGTCAGGGGAGTGTTGACCTGAGTGAGTGCGAGGCCGTACGGATTGTCGGGGCCCATCGGAACCCGTTGCGTCTCACTGGCATACACGGTGTTCTCGGTGCCGTCGATGTCCAGATCGAGCCGGGCGACGAGAAAGTGCTGGTGATACGGCGCGTACGTACGGTTGTCGACCAGCGTGCCCGACGACCATGATGCCCGTCGCGCGCACCTCGCACTCGATATTGCCGTCCTGGTAGAACCGCCAGTAGACGAGGTACTCGTAGTTGGCGACCGTTGCGTGGAAGCTGACCGTGAGCCGGCGCATGCGCCGTACCTCGGCTCCGGCGTCGTGATCGACGTGCTTCCAGAGCACGGCGTTGTCTTCCTCGTGGATGCAGATCGCGTTGGTGATCGTGTACGGCTCACCCTTGCTGTTGTGCAGCACCGCGTCGAGGTAGCGGATCTCGCCGAGGCAGTCGCAACCGAGCTCGAGCGAGGTGGTCATGAAACCCAGTCCCCACTCCCCGATGTCGAAGGCGGTGCGCCGATAGTGATCCTCGGTGTGATCGCGATAGGGAACGACCATCTCCGCGAACGACATTCGATTGGCAACGGAGCGCACGTTTCCGTTGTCGTTGTAGCTGACGGCATGCAGTGTCATGCCCTCGCGATAGTTGAATCCCACGCGCAGCGACCAGTTCTGCCACGTCAACTTGTTGCCGTCGAGCTCGAACGAGGGCCCGTCGGATTGAGTGATCTCGAGGGGCTTCAGCGGCGGACGCGTGCTGGCGTTCCTGATTCGCTCCGGGATGTGGCGAGGGACATACTCGCCCATGATCTCCGGCCGCTCGACGCGATACGTGTCCTCGATCTCGAGCAATTCCATCGTGTTCACGTCGATGACGCAGTGGAACCCGCCGACCGGCCCGGCGTAGGGATTGGCACCCGCCGCGGCCTTCACCCAGGTATCCGACCAGCCGAGGCGTCGACCCTTGTACTTCTCCGGAGTCACCGCCTCGCCGTAGGTCCAGGTGTCCATGAACACCAGATCCAGATCGGTGATGCCTCTATCGGCAAGGGCAGCAATCACATCGGGGTGGGCACGCAGGGCCTCGTCGGCCTCCTCCCACTCGTCGACGGTGAAGTTGGGCTGCACGTCCGGAATGTGCGTCCACGATTCGGTGGTGCGATCGTCCAGCGACACCACGGCCTTGAAGGTCGTGTTCTCGTTGCGGTTCAACACCACTGACACCGCCCGACGCGCAGGCACGGTCCCATCCGCGTCGAACGCGGCGATCTCGGGCTTGGCCGGTTCGATCATCTCGATGGAGGCATAACGCCAACCGTCGCCGACGCCGTGATCGCGACCGAGAACCTCGGCTACGGCGGTGAATTCGTCGCTGGACAGGGGATCGAGGGGATGAGAGGTCATGCGATGGTCTCCGTCGAGCTCATGACGTGCTTGATGCGGGTGTAGTCCTCGACACCGTAGGCCGAGAGGTCCTTGCCGTAGCCGGAGTACTTGAATCCGCCGTGCGGCATTTCCGCGACCAACGGGATGTGGCAGTTGACCCAGACGGCACCGAAGTCCAGAGCTGCCGAGATGCGCAGTGTGCGTGCGTGATCAGAGGTCCACACGCTCGATGCAAGGCCGAAGTCGACGTCGTTGGCGAGAGCGATCGCCTCGGCCTCGTCGGAGAACTTCTGCACCGTGAGAACCGGGCCGAACGTCTCCTCCTGCACGATGGGATCGGACTGCTGCACGCCCGTGATGATGGTGGGCTCGAAGAAGAAACCCTTGTCGCCGATGCGCTTGCCGCCGGTGACGATGGTGGCATGTGCGCCGATTCCGTCGACCTTGGCGCTCACCTGGCCGAAGTGGTTGACGTTGTTCAGCGGCCCGAGGAAGGTATCGGGGTCGTCGGGGAGGCCGACTTTCAGTGTCTTCGCCTTGGCCACAAGGGCATCGACGAGGGTGTCGTGTACCGACTCGTGCACCAGAACGCGGGTGACGGCCGTGCAGTCCTGACCGGCGTTGAAGAACGCGGCCTCGGCGATGCCGTCGGCTGCCTTGGTGATGTCGACGTCGTCGAAGACGATCGCCGGTGCCTTACCGCCGAGTTCGAGGTGCGCCCGCTTGAGCTGCTTGGCCGCGGCCACCGCCACCGCGATGCCGGCGCGGACGGATCCGGTGATCGACACCAGTCCGGGAGTCTTGTGTTCGACGATTGCCGCACCGGTGCCGCCGTTGCCGAGGACGATGTTGAGTACGCCGTCCGGAACGATGCCCTTCGAGAGCTTGGCCAACACCAACGTGCTCTCGGGGGTGGTGTCACTGGGCTTGAGCACGATCGTGTTGCCGGCGGCCAGCGCGGGCCCGATCTTCCAGATCGCCATCATGAACGGGTAGTTCCACGGGGTCACCTGGCCGACGACGCCGATCGGTTCGCGGCGCACGTACGAGGTGAAGCCGTCCATGTATTCGCCCGCGGACTTGCCCTCGAGCATCCGGGCGGCACCGGCGAAGAATCGGATCTGATCCGCGCCGACCGTCACCTCCTCGGCGGCAATGGTGGCCTTGGGCTGGCCGGTGTTGCGGCTCTGCGCTTCGACGATCTCGTCGCTGTGCGCCTCGATGGCGTCGGCGAGCTCGAGCAGCACCTTCTGTCGCTCACTCGGGGTCGTCTTGCCCCAGGTCTCGAATGCGCTGGCGGCAGCCGACATTGCGGCCTCGACGTCGGCCGCGTCGGAGATGGGGGAGTGGGCGACGACCGTCTCGTTCACCGGGCTGATCACATCGAGCATCTCGGTGCCCGAGGGCGTGACGAACGCCCCGTCGATGTAGTTCTGCAGGACAGGCACCGTCATCTCACAACCCCTAGCGTCGTCACTCCACCAATATTTCGGTTCTGCAAAGCCTGCACCTACGGACGAGACTTCGCCACCCGACAACATGTCCAACATTCGCCGAAGGATCAGGACGAAATGTCACGGTTGTCGGCGAGCGCTCTGACCCCGGCGATATACGTCTCGAGACCGAGCTTCTCGAACGCCGGACGGGAGGTGGGATCGCCGAGATGTTCGGCCGACGCCAGGATGTTCGGGAACTCTTCGGGATCGAGAGATTCCATCGTCGAGGCCACCTCCCACTCGACGTGTGCCCGACGCTCGGGCTCGACCTCGACACCGGTGAACAAGGGCTCGGTGATGAGCGAGATGGCGACCCGGACGCCATGGCGGGCGAGTTGGGTGGCGTCGGGAAGGGAGAAGCCGGCCTCGCCGAGGGCTTTCAGAGCCAACTCCATGGCCTCCCTACTGTTGGGGGAAAACAACATTCGAGGAACAACGATGTCGGCTGCGCCCGGGTGGGCTCGCAAGGCGCGCATGAAGTCCTCGAGCACGGTGCGTAGCTGCTGCCACCACGGGGCGGCGGGATCAACGGTGAGCTCGAGGTCCTGGCAGACGCGGTCGCCCATGGCATCGAGTAGCTCGTCCTTGTTCTTGACATGCCAGTAGATCGCCATGGGGGAGACGCCGAGTTCGGTCGCGATCTTGCGGATAGTGAGCGAGTCCAAGCCGTGGCGATATGCGACGTCGAGAGCGGCGTCGACGACGGCAGTCCTGCTCAGGCGCGGCATCGATCGAACTATACAGGTGTACGAGTCGGTGCTAGCGTGACTTGTACTTAGTACGAGAAAGGGGTGGGCGGTGGACGACGTCATTCTTGTCGGCGGCGGAATCATGAGCGCAACGCTCGGGACGCTGCTGCAGAAACTGGAACCGACCTGGTCGATTCGGGTGCTCGAGCGCCTTCCTCGGGTGGCCGCGGAAGCATCCGACGGGTGGAACAACGCCGGAACCGGGCATGCCGGTTTGTGCGAAACCAACTACACGACAGTGCGATCCGACGGTTCCGTCGACATCGACCGTGCCGTGCGGATCGCCGAGCAGTTCGCAACGACTCGGCGTTTCTGGGCGACGTTGCCCCAGGCCGACTTCGTGCGCCCCGTGCCGCACATGACTCTGGTCCAGGGTTCCGACAACGTCGAGTTTCTCCGCGCTCGGCATCACGCGCTGAGCAGTCACCCGATGTTCGAGGCGATGGAGTACACCGAAGACGCTGCGGTGCTGCAGCAGTGGTCACCGCTGGTTGCCGAGGGCCGCACCGGCAGCTGGGCTGCGACCCGAGACGTGACGGGTACCGACGTCGACTTCGGCGCAGCGACGCGGCAGCTGTTCGACGCCATGACTTCGGCAGGGGCCAGCGTGGAGACCGGACGGGAAGTACGTGGGCTTTCGCAGGATCGGGATGGACCCTGGCGACTCGACGTCCGAGGTGGTCGACCGGTGGAGCGCGCCCGATTCGTGTTCCTCGGTGCCGGGGGTTGGGCCCTGAAGTTACTGCGCAGAGCCGGAATTCCCGATGCGCGTTGCTTCGGGCTGTTGCCGATCAGTGGACAATTTCTGCGCTGCGACCGGAGCGAGGTGGTCGATCGCCACGACGCCAAGGTGTACGGGACGCCGCCCATCGGCGCGCCACCGATGTCGGTTCCGCACCTGGACACTCGCATCGTCGACGGGCAGCGCTCCATCCTTTTCGGCCCGTACGCAGGCGCGAACCCGAAATTCCTGAAACACGGATCGCTGCTGGACCTTCCGCGTTCGATCAGCCGAGACAATGTCGGATCGCTGTTGTCGATGGCCCGAGCCAACACGCCGCTGATCAGGCTGCTGCTCTCGGAGTTGACCGCCACCCGAGGGAAGAAGATTGCCGCGCTACGCGAGTTCGTGCCGAGTGCCGACTCGGCAGACTGGTCGATCGTCAGTGCCGGTCAGCGTGCCCAGATCGTCAAGAACGGCGAACTGCGGTTCGGCACCGAAGTGGTCGCCTCGCAGGACGGCACGATCGCGTCTGTACTCGGTGCGTCACCGGGCGCATCGACGGCCGTACCCATCATGATCGAGGTGCTGAACAGATGCTTCCCCGAACGACAGTGGGACTCGCGCCTACGCGAGTGGCTCACCGGCTAGCCTGAGGCGGTGACGGACACAGAGGTGGGATACCGGCAGACCGCCGACGGGACCTGGGCTTTCATGCGGCCGCCCGGCAGTTGGGGACAGACCAACACCGGACTGATCGTGGGGCCCGGTGGCGCGTCGATGTTGATCGACACCGTCTGGGACACGAATTGGGCAGCGCGCGTTGCCGCCGATACTGCCGAACTGATCGTCGATGCGCCGATCACCGAAGTGCTCAACACCCATTCCGACGGCGATCACTGGTGGGGAAACGACTCGGTTCCCGCCTCTGCGCGCATCACCACCAGCGCCGCGTCGTTGCACGCGATGAAGGAAGAGACACCACCCAAAGGGGTGGACGCGTTCGCCTCCTTCGGCGGCAAGATCGGGTGGATACCCGGACCGGTCGGAGCAATGGGCTCGTACATGAACCGAGTCCGCGGCGATGCCACCTTCCCCAGCGCACTGCCGCGGCTGCCCGACCACACCTTCGAAACCACCGAAACCATCGACGTGGCAGGGCGATCCGTCCACCTACGCTACCTGGGACCGGCGCACACCGAGGGCGACCTCATTGCTCACCTACCCGACGTCGGAGTCGTGTTCGCCGGCGATCTGCTGTTCATCGACGCCACACCGGTGCTCTGGCACGGACCGCTGCAGAACTGGATCGACGCACTCGACCACCTCCTCGAACTCGATGCAGCGCTCTACGTTCCCGGCCACGGCCCTCTGTGCGGCACCGACGAGATCCGCGCCGTCCGCAACTATTGGACCTGGGTGGGGGAGGCCGGACGCAGCTGCTTCGACGCAGGGCTCGGATCGACCGAGGCCGCTCTGAACTTGCTGAAATCAGGCGAATTCGGGCAGTACGCCCACTGGGACTCACCGGAACGACTCATCCTGAGCATGAGCACCCTCTACCGCCTGTGGCGAGGCGAGCCGCCCGCGCCACCCACGCTGACGCGTCGAGCACGGGCGTTCGCGGATGCGGGGCGGTTCTTGCGGGAGCGGTAGCTTTCGAATCATGCCGAGCGCAACTGTGGCGCGTCGGCGATGGCAGGGGCACTCTGGAGTCCGTGACCTCCTCTTCGGCCTCGTGGGTTCAGCAGCGCTACCGCGATCCTGCTCTGACAGCGTTGGCGCACACGAACGAGACCATCGACGTTCTGCTGTCGCATCATTCGGTGCGGACGTTCACCGGGGATCCGATCGACAACGCGACGATCGAGACGATCGTCGCTGCAGCCCAATCCGCGCCGACGTCGTCGAACCTGCAGGCCTGGAGCGTGATCGCAGTACAGGACCCGGCGCGCAAGAAGCGCCTTGCGGCGCTGGCGGCGAATCAGGCGTTCATCGCCGATGCGGCGGTGTTCCTGGTGTTCGTGGCCGATCTCGGGCGGGCCCGACGCCTCGCCGCCGGGCACGACGCCGAGCTCGGTGGTGCCGACTACTTCGACAGCACGATTCTCGGTGCCATCGATGCTGCACTCGCCGCGCAGAACGCCGTCGTCGCCGCGGAGTCGCTCGGATGGGGCACCGTATACGTCGGGGCGGTGCGCAACGCACCCGACGAGATTGCTGCTGAGTTGGGGCTGGCCGAACAGTCGATCCCGGTGGTGGGCTTGGCCATCGGCCGGGCGGGCGACGAGACCGCCGGGGTGAAGCCGCGGTTGCCCATCTCCTCGGTGCTCCACCACGAACTGTACGACCCCCAGTCAGCGGACGCGGCCGTGCCCGTCTACGAGCAACGACTTGCGGAATACTATGTAACGCAGGGCCGTACGGCATCCTGGACCGCGTCGGTGTTGTCCCGCTTGCGGAGCGGCGAGGCGATCGGCCCGCGCGTGACACTCAGAAAGTCGTTCGAATCGCTCGGCTGGAAGTCTCGGTAGCACTATGCGCTTTCAGGTCCTCGACATCGTGTTCAACCCTCCCCATCCGGTCACCGGTGCAGTGGTGACTCCGGCCGACAGATTCGACCGGTTGATCGAACTTGCCGTTCTCGCAGAAGAACTGGGGATCGACTCGTTTTCGGTGGGAGAACGGCACGCGGGAGACGTGCTCTCGTCCTCCCCGACGGTCATTCTCGGCGCGCTCGCCCAGGCCACGCAACGCATCCTGTTGTCCACCGGCGTCACCGTACTGTCGGTGTTGGATCCGATCCGCATTGCCGAAGACCTCGGCACCATCGACCAACTGAGTCGAGGTCGACTCGAAGTCGTCATCGGCAAAGGCAACGAGGTACTGCAATACCCGCTGTTCGGACTCGACATCGCGCGCCAGTACGAGTATCTCACCGAAAACTACGAACTGCTCCGCAGACTGATCCGTGAGGAGCACGTGGATTGGACCGGCCGGCATCGACATCCGTTGTCCGACGCCACGACGCTGCCCAGGCCTTTCGACGGCCCCTTCCGGATCTGGCACGGCTCGGCCACCTCGGTGGAGGCGGTCGATCTGGCCGCCGAGTGGGGGGATCCCATCTTCACGGCAAATGCATTGCAGCCCAGGGAGAACTACAAGACTCTGATCGACCGCTACCGCGAGCAGTACCTTCATCACGGGCACGACCCGGACAAGGCCTACGTGGGTTCGGGCTCCGGAGGACTGTTCCTCGGTGCGACGACCGAGGCTGCCGTTGCCGAATATCGGCCGATCTACGAGGGCATCGTCGCGCAGCAGGACAAGCGCACCCACGACCCGGCGGCCAAAGGTAAGGTGACGAGCTTTCGGACCATCGACGACGCCGTCGCGCGGGGGCCGGCCCTGGTGGGTTCCTCGGAACGGGTCGCCGCGAAGATCCTCGATTATCACGATGCGTACGGGCATGACCTGCAGTCGGTTTCGATCAACCACGTCCTGGACTTCGAGCGTCAGAAGGACACGTTACGACAGTTCGCCGAGGAAGTGATTCCGTTGGTGCGGGCCGAGGTGACGACCACGCTGTGGACGACCGAGGACAAGGACCGCGCCCGGGGATTCACTGCGACCTGAACCGCGCCGTCGCAGTCGCCGCGTGAGCGAACAACGTGGTCGGATCCGCTGCGTCCGCAGAGGGTTCGAGTACGACGGTGGTGGCACCGGCATCGATCCAGCGTTGGATATCGATCGTGGCTGCATCCGAATCGGATCCGACCGACACGTAGACGACCACGTCGTGGTCGGGTCCACCGTCGATGTGGTCGATGGCTGTACGAACCTGTTCCGGTGTCGTCTCGCTGGTGAGAATTGTTCCAACACTGTGTCGACCGCTCAGGGCGAGCGTCTTCGGCCCGGTCGCACCGACGAGAAGGGGCGGTGGTTGCAGCGGCGGCCAGTTCAACTTCACCTCGTCGAGCGAGACATAACGACCTTGCACAGTGACCATGTCGCCCGCCAGCAGACTCGTCAGCGCGGTCATCTGCTCGCTCAGCAA
Organism: Rhodococcus sp. 14-2483-1-1; assembly: GCF_002259335.1. NCBI lineage: Bacteria > Bacillati > Actinomycetota > Actinomycetes > Mycobacteriales > Nocardiaceae > Rhodococcus > Rhodococcus sp. 14-2483-1-1. The sequence goes on from NZ_NPFX01000014.1 coordinate 714,741, forward strand.
CGTCAGAGGAGACTGCACTCGCGCGCCGATCTGGCCCATCCACGACTGGACGCCGTGACCTAGTCCCACACGGAGCCGACCCGGGTGGACCCGAGCAATGGTGGCAATCTCCATCGCTGTCGACGCCACGTTCCGCATCGGAGTGGGCAACACCCCGATGCCGACGTTCACCCGATCGGTGCTCGCGAGAATCAGTGCAGCAGTCGACAGTCCGCCGGAGAAGAAGCAGTCCTCCCACAACCACACTTCGTCGACGCCCGCGGCGTCGGCTGCGCGGGCCGCTTCGACCAATGCCTCCGGAGCAATTTCCGGTCTGAGTACAACGCCGATTCGCGTCATGGGAATTCTCCTTCTTCTCAGCGAACGAGATACGGGGACACCGAACTTCGGTGCTCGTCGATGTCGAGGTCCTTGCCCAGCGGCGGGAAGGCGCGTTGTGGGCAATTCGAGCGTTCGCAGACCCGGCAACCCGCTCCGATCGGCGTGGCAGCTGCCGAGCCCTGCACATCCAGGCCGTCGGCGTACACCAGCCTTCCGGCGTGGCGGAGTTCGCAACCGAGGCCGATGGCAAAGGTCTTGCCCGGCTGGCCGTAACGCGCGGCTCGACGCTCCACAGTGCGTGCGATCCACAAATAGCTGCGGCCGTCGGGCATCTCGGCGATCTGCGTCATGATCTTGCCGGGATAGGCGAACGTCTCGTACACATTCCACAGAGGGCACGTGCCGCCGCTCGACGAGAAGTGAAAGCCGGTGGCGGACTGCCGTTTCGACATATTGCCCGCGCGATCCACCCGGACGAACGAGAACGGCACACCCCGCAACTCCGGTCTCTGCAAGGTGGAGAGTCGATGGCAGATGGTCTCGTAACTGACCGAGAAAAACGCCGAGAGCCGCTCGATGTCGTACCGGAAATCCTCGGCTACGTCGTGGAAGTGGTGGTACGGCAACACCGTCGCGGCAGCGAAGTAGTTCGCGAAACCGAGCACCGCCAGCTTCTTCGACGACTCGCTGGAGAAATTGCCTTCCTCGGCCATCCTGTTCAGCAGATCTCCGCATTCGAGGTAGGCCAGTTCGGCGGCGTACCTGAACACCTTCTGTCCACCCGACAGATGTGGTGAAATCTCCAGCACTCTGGTCTGCGGGTCGAAACGGTGCAGCACGTTCTCGCCGAGGTCGATGCGATTGACTATCTGCACGTCGTGCACCGTTCGGAGCCGCTTGGCGATCTCACCGCCCACGTCGGCGCGATGGAATCGGATCCTTGAGGTCAGTGCCTCCGCCGCAGTGTCCAGATCGTGTAGATAGTTCTGTCGCTGATAGAAGTAGTCGCGCACTTCTTCGTGAGGCTTGCTGATCGAACCACTGCCACTGCCGTCGGAGAAGCGTTCCTCGGTCGCGGCCAGCAGCTGAGCCGTCGTATTGCGGTATCGGCGGTGCATGTTGACCATTGCCCGCGCCAACTGTGGGTGCGAGCTGACCATCTGGGCGATCTCGTGTGCGTCGGCGTCGATGCCCATGTCCTGATCGAGCGCTACTTCACGGAGTTCGGCAACCAACCTGGTGTCGTCCTCGGAGGAGAAGAACGACGTGTCGACGCCGAACACCTCGGAGATCCGGAGTAGCACCGGCACCGTCAGCGGGCGCACATCGTGCTCGATCTGGTTGAGGTAGCTGGCGGAGATCCCCAGCTTCTGTGCCAGCGATACCTGACTCATGCTGCGTTCGCTGCGGAGCTGCCGTAGCCGCACACCGACGAAGGTCTTGGACACATCGCCAGGCTACGCCTGCGAAGAAATGCCTTAACACCGTTCGCAACTAGCTGCTGGATCACAATTCGGTGATCGTCGGGAACATTAGCCGAAGTAAAGGCGTATACCGGTATACGAGCTATTCACCACGCACCTCGAGGAGCGGTCATGTCCAACCGTCAACGCACATCGGAAATCGTCAGGGACGTCGTCGTCTTCGTCACCGGAGCAGTTCTCGTCGCATCCACCGTCTGGCTCCCGGTTCAGGGAGACCAAGAAGTCACCGGTGCCATCCTCGTACTCGGCATACTCGCGGCATCATCGGCTCTATGGGCCATCGGATCCTCGTCGAGGCAGAGCCACTGGACCCACGTGGGCCTCGGTCTGCTGCTCGCGGTGTCTCCCGCGTTGATGGTGTTCCCGTCCGGACTGTTGGCAGCGGACCTGTTCGCCATCGTCGGCGGACTCGTGATCGCAGCCATGGGCGCGCTCGGAGTGGTTGCGTCGCGTCGGGCCCCGATCACCTCGCGGGTGGTCGCGTCCAGCGACGAGCACACGGGCGTCCGCATCTGATCCTTCCCTGCAACTGATGCTCCACTCCCGTGGGCGCGTGCGATGAATCTCGTACGCGGGCACGGGAGTGGAGCATTTTCTGCTCTGTGGGTTCATCGCGGCGCCTGATGCAATGGGTGCTCCACTCGGCGCGGTGGATCCGGTAAATCCCTCGTGCGGCCCGGCGAGTGAAGCACGGTGTGCTCTCTCATCGCCGCGATTCCCGACGCCGCCTGACAACCGACGCGATTTCGGCAGCCACCACGTCCGGCGCGGCAAGCACATCGAACGCCGAGTAGCGCAGCACCAACCGGCCACCGAGTACCAGGGCGTTCTGTCTACGTCGATCCTTGCTGAACACCTCTCCTGCACTGTGGAATTCGCGTCCGTCCACCTCGAGCCGACTGTCGCATTCATCTCCAGATACGGGCCGATCCGATGCAATGCCCGGCCGAAGGCCCGCTCCGGTTCCGAGGCGAACCTCGTCACTGCCAACCGGACCTGACGGGCCAACTCTCCGTTGCCGCATCGCGTCGGCGATGGCGTGGGTGGTCTTCGATGCTCGACCTGGGGAAATCGAAAGCCCTGTGGACAGGTGCCAGCCTGTGGACGAGTGCAATTTCTGCTCCACTCGGTGGCGTCGGTCGGGGGATCCCCGCGAAAGTGGTGTCGAGGGGAGCAACCCGTGCCATGCTCACATCGTGGGACGAGACAGCTGTGATGTCGATCACATCACGCTGCGGTTCTGACTCGATTCAGACGCCGTCGCCAAACCGTACAAGCGTCCTGTATGAGTTTTTGTGCATTGCGTTCATCAACTGGGGATTCGTCGCTACCGGCGAGTAACACAGCCGTCCGATCGGCGAGGTTTGTGGCAGTCGAAAATTTGCAAACTTAGCAAGGGTGCCGGGAAAGCTAGCCAAGATTGGCACTAACAACTGGTAGACGCATGTTTTCGGTTGTGCCATTGTTTTGGAGTACACCAGAAGGGCCTGGCAACGATGTGAAGATTCGTCTCGAGGCAGGCCGAGAAGCAGAAGAGACTGGAGCTGAAGATGTCGACCACCGGCACCCCGAAGACCACCGCCGAGATCCAGCAGGATTGGGACACCAACCCCCGTTGGAAGGGCGTCACCCGTAACTTCACCGCACAGCAGGTCTCCGACCTCCAGGGCACCGTCGTCGAAGAAGCGACACTCGCTCGCCGAGGCAGCGAGATCCTCTGGGACCTCGTGAACAACGAGGACTACATCAACTCGCTCGGTGCCCTCACCGGTAACCAGGCCGTGCAGCAGATTCGCGCCGGCCTCCAGGCGATCTACCTCTCCGGCTGGCAGGTTGCCGGCGACGCGAACCTCTCGGGCCACACGTACCCGGACCAGAGCCTCTACCCGGCCAACTCGGTGCCGTCGGTCGTCCGCCGCATCAACAACGCACTCCTGCGCGCCGACGAGATCGCCAAGATCGAGGGCGACACGTCCGTCAAGAACTGGGTCGCACCGATCGTCGCCGACGCCGAAGCCGGCTTCGGTGGCGCACTGAACGCCTACGAGCTGCAGAAGGCCATGATCGTGGCCGGCGCCGCAGGTGTGCACTGGGAAGATCAGCTCGCGTCGGAGAAGAAGTGCGGCCACCTCGGCGGCAAGGTGCTCATCCCCACCCAGCAGCACATCCGCACCCTGACCTCAGCACGTCTGGCATCGGACGTCGCAGACGTGCCGTCCGTCATCATCGCCCGCACCGACGCCGAGGCAGCCACGCTGATCACCTCCGACGTCGACGAGCGCGACCGTGAGTTCCTCGACGGAACCCGCACCGCAGAAGGATTCTTCGGCGTCAAGAACGGCATCGAGCCCTGCATCGCTCGCGCCAAGGCCTACGCACCGTACGCAGACCTCATCTGGATGGAGACCGGCGTGCCGGACCTCGAGGTCGCCAAGAAGTTCTCCGAGTCGGTTCGCAGCGAGTTCCCGGACCAGCTCCTCGCCTACAACTGCTCGCCTTCGTTCAACTGGAAGGCACACCTGGACGACGCCACCATCGCGAAGTTCCAGAAGGAGCTCGGCGCGATGGGCTTCAAGTTCCAGTTCATCACCCTCGCAGGCTTCCACTCGCTCAACTACGGCATGTTCGACCTGGCTCACGGCTACGCCCGCGAAGGCATGACCGCGTTCGTCGACCTGCAGGAGCGCGAGTTCAAGGCTGCCGAAGAGCGCGGCTTCACCGCCATCAAGCACCAGCGTGAGGTTGGCGCAGGCTACTTCGACCGCATCGCCACCACCGTCGACCCCAACACCTCGACGGCAGCACTGAAGGGCTCCACCGAAGAAGGCCAGTTCCACTAAGCTAGCCCGCCTCCCCGGATCTTCAGCGCACTAGTCAGGCGGCCCCAGCGTTACGTTGCGGGCCGCCTGACTCGTATCTGGGCACGTTTGCTCGTACCCCATCAGAGTTACCCTCATCTCGCCTAAAGCTGTTGTTGTGCAATGCATTTCAAAGGAGTTTGCCTTGACGGTCGAGAGGGTGGGGATCGTCGGAGCCGGGCAGATGGGGGCAGGAATCGCGGAGGTCTGCGCCCGCGCACACGTCGACGTGTTGGTGTACGAGCAGACTCGCGAACTCGCGACAGCCGGTCGCAGCCGTATCCTGCAATCGCTCGACCGCGGTGTCAGCAGCGGCAAGATCACCGAACGCGAGCGTGAGCAAGCAGCATGCAGCCTGCGTTTCACCTCCGATCTCGCAGACTTCGCCGACCGTCAACTCGTCGTCGAAGCAGTACTCGAGGACGAAAAGGTCAAGGCCGACATTTTCGCCGAGCTCGACGCCGTTGTGATCGACCCCGGTGCCGTACTTGCCTCGAACACCTCCTCCATTCCCATCACGACGCTCGGATCTGCCACCACGGCCCCGGACCGAATCGTCGGACTGCATTTCTTCAACCCGGTGCCGGTACTGCCGCTCGTCGAGCTCGTCACCACCGATGCGACCTCCGAGGCAGTTGCCGACCGCGCCGAGAGGTTCGCAGGCGACATTCTCGGCAAGCAGGTGGTGCGCTCCGCAGACCGCTCGGGCTTCGTCGTCAACGCGCTGCTGGTGCCGTATCTGCTCTCGGCCATTCGGATGGTCGAATCCGGATTCGCCACCAAGGAAGACGTCGACAAGGCAACAGTGCTGGGACTCGCACACCCGATGGGGCCGCTTGCACTCGCCGATCTGATCGGCCTCGACACCGTGAAAGCCATTGCGGATTCGATGCACTCCGAGTTCGCGGAGCCGTTGTTCGCCGCCCCTTCGCTGCTGTTGCGCATGGTGGAGGCCGGGCAGGTGGGCAAGAAGTCCGGAGCCGGGTTCTATCGCTACGAGAACGGCCGGGTCGCAAAGTAGCCGCCGTCTCGTAGCGCTATTGTCGTTTTGCCAGTTCAACCACGTCGATCGCAGGGAGCGCGTCAGTGAGCAAGTCCAAGAAGTCGAACGGTCTGGTCACCAAGGCATTCGGAATCGGATTGGCCGCCACCGGCGCCGCCCACTTCGTGGTCCCCGAGGCCTTCGAGGGAATCACCAAGCTCCCGTTCCCGAAGGACACGCGAACCTGGATCAGTCGCAACGGTGCCACCGAATTGGCAGTCGGCATCGCGATCGCGTACCCCAAGACTCGCAAGATCGGACTGGTCGGTCTGGGTGCGTACGGCCTGTGGCTCGGAGCGAACATCGCCAAGAACGGCTGACGTTACTGTTGCGAACGACTCGTTTAGCCCAGGAATAGCCTGGTCGAAGCGGTAGCTGTGTTGCGCTTACACAGATGCGTAGGTAGCAATGTAGTTATGACTTCAGCTACCGCTTACCAGGCCACCGCTCCTGACGCTCCGCTCGAGAAGGCGACGATCGAGCGACGCGCTCTCGGCCCCAACGACATCCTCATCGACGTCAAGTTCGCCGGCATCTGCCACTCCGACATCCACACCGCTCGCAACGAGTGGGGCGGCACCACGTACCCGGTCGTTCCCGGACACGAGATCGCCGGCATCGTTGCCGAGGTCGGCACCGATGTGACCAGCCGCAAGGTGGGCGACCGCGTCGGCGTCGGCTGTTTCGTGGACTCCTGCGGCGAGTGCGAGGCATGCAAGGACGGCGACGAGCAGTACTGCACCAAGGGCGTCGTCCAGACCTACAACTCGACGACCTACGAGGGTGAGTTCACCAACGGTGGTTACTCCACCCAGATCGTCGTCACGGAGAAGTTCGTGCTCGGCATCCCTGAGGGCGTCGAGCTCGACGTCGCGGCACCACTGCTGTGCGCAGGCATCACGCTGTACTCGCCGCTCAAGCACTGGGGAGCGGGCCCCGACAAGAAGGTCGCCATCATCGGCATGGGCGGCCTCGGACACATCGGCGTCAAGATCGCCCACGCCATGGGTGCACACGTCACCGTGCTGAGCCAGACGGACGCAAAGGAAGCCGACGGCAAGGCCTACGGTGCCGACGAGTACTACGCCACCAAGGACACCTCCGCGCTCAAGGATCTGCAGGGCAAGTTCGACCTGATCCTCAACACCGTTTCCGCGAACCTGCCCATGGGCAAGTACCTGGGACTGCTGGCCCGCAACGGCACCCTCGTCGAGCTCGGCGTTCCCGAGAAGCCCCTCGAGGTGCCCGCATTCAACCTGCTGGCCAACCGCCGGTCGTTCGCAGGCTCCATGGTCGGCGGCATCGCCGAGACCCAGGAAATGCTCGACTTCTGCGCCGAGCACCACATCGGTGCCGAGATCGAGGTCATTCCGGCCGAGAAGATCAACGAGGCCTACGACCGCGTCGTCAAGTCCGACGTGCGCTACCGCTTCGTGATCGACGCAGCGACGTTCTGATCCTCGTCACGCTCCACCGAGCATGAAAAGAAGGGCCCGCGACCATACGTCGCGGGCCCTTCTCTTTCAGCTCTCGGCGAGACGTTTCTTCTCGAGCTCGACGTCGAAATCGGGTGCGGGCCAATCGAGATCGAGCTGCTCGAGTGCGTCGATCAAGATCTCGGTGACAGCCAAGCGGCTGTACCACTTACGGTCGGCCGGCACGACATACCAGGGTGCGTGATCGGTATCCGTGCGATCGAGAACGCGCTGATACGCCGTCCGGTACTGCGGTAGGAAACCACGCTCGGTGACGTCACCCGGGTTGTACTTCCAGTACTTGTCCGGCCGATCGAGCCGTTCTTGCAAACGCTTCTTCTGCTCGTCCGCCGAGACGAACAACGCGACCTTGACCACGATGGTCCCCTCGTCGGTCAACTCCTTCTCGAAGGCGTTGATCTCGTCGAACCGCTGCTCCCACACCTCTCGTGGAACCAGATCGTGGACCGCGACAACGAGTACGTCCTCGTAGTGGGAGCGATCGAACACCCCGATTCGACCGGCCCGCGGCAGTGCCTTTCGGATGCGCCACAGGTAGTGGTGTTGCTTCTCCTCCTGCGTCGGAACTCCGAATGACGCCAGGTCCACCCCTTGCGGATCGACCATGCCGATGACGTGCTTGACCATCCCGCCCTTGCCCGCGGTATCCATTCCCTGCAGCACCAGCAGAACCGATCGACTGTCACCGGTTCGGCCGTGCGCGTAGAGCTTCTCCTGCAGCGCGGCCAGGACTGCGCCGCGCTCTTCGAGGACGTCGTTGCCGTGTGCCTTCTTGCCGTCGAACCCCGGTGTAGCCGTGAAATCGATGTCCTCCACGCGTGGAGAGGCACTGGCGCGCAGCACATCGACGGGAGATTGCGTCCACAATTTCGACTTGTCGGCCATGACCGATGAGACTACTTCTCTACGATGGAATGCATGGCCCCTACGATTGCAAAAGCTGAATCCGCAACGCGTGAGCAGCTACTCGAGTTCGTCTCTCCGCGGCATCACCACACATTGATCACCCGCAAACGCGACGACGGTCTGCAGGTCTCGCCGGTGTCCGCCGGAGTGGACTCCGAGGGCCGCATCGTGATCGCCACGTACCCCGAGCGTGCGAAAGTGCTGAACATTCGCCGCAATTCGGCCGTCACGGTGCTGGTGCACAGTGACGATTGGAACGGCGACTACGTGCAGGTCGACGGTACGGCCGAGATCATCGATCTACCCGACGCCGTCGAGCCTCTGGTGGAGTACTTCCGCAGCATCGCCGGCGAGCACTCGGATTGGGACGAGTACCGCGCGGCGATGGTGAAGCAGGGAAAGTCGTTGATACGCATCGTGATCGACACCTGGGGCCCAATCGCCGCGGGTGGATTCCCACCAGGGAGGGTGTGACAAGCCCGCCGGGGAGAGTGTGACAAGCCCCCGGGGACTTGTGATCTAGCCCTTCAGTGGTGCAGCGAACAGTGGCACGGCGTTCTCGAGTGCGTATCGGGTGCCCGCGACCGAGGCGGCCGAGAATGCGTTGGACAGGTTCTGGTCACCGAGTACCACGAGGCGTCCGTCGCGTGCGGACGGTAGGCCCTGGATGGACGGGTTGTCGGTGATCACCTCGGGTCCGGTGCCGATGGGGAACATGACGGTGAGGTCGGCGTCGAGGGCGGCGACGTTCTCCTCCGACAGCTCGATGCTGAACGCTCCCGGCTCGGCGAGGTTCTGGACGGCCGGGGTGTTCGTCAGGCCGAGGGACTCGAGGAAGTCGACGCGGGTGTCGCCGCGCACGTAGGCACCGATCTGTCCGCTGTAGAGCGTGCCGACGGCGACGGTCTTGTTCGCGAACTCCGGGTTGGCGGACACGGTGTCGTCGAAGAGTGCCTTGGTGTCGTCGACGAGCTTCTTGCCCTCGTCGACCTTGCCGAGCGCTTGGGCGACGATGTCGGTCTGGCCGTCCCAGGTGGTGCCGTAGGCGACGTCGGTTCCCGGTGGGGCCGCGACGGTGGGTGCGATGTCGGACAGCTGGTCGTACACGGCTTTGTCGTTGGTGCTGCGCGTCCAGAGGATCAGGTCCGGTGCCAGAGCCGCGACCGATTCCATGTCGACGTCGAAGGTGCCGACGATCGTGGGGTCGGTGTCGTAGGACTCGTCGACCCACGGCCCCAAGCCGTTTCCGCCCACACCGAGCCAGTCGCTGGCTCCGACAGGTTGTACACCCAGAGCAAGCGCTGTTTCGGCATCGGACCAACCGAGGGCCACCACGCGCTGGGGGTTTGCCGGTACTTCGACGTCGCCGAACATGTCGGTGACGACGATGCCGCCGGCCTCGGAGGGATCGGCGCTGTCGCCGTCACCGGCGTCGGAGCTGCATGCGGTCAGGGTGAGAGCGAAGGCGAGGGCTGCCGCAGGCAGAGCCAACGAACGAGAAATGCGCATAGGGCACGCTAACCTATCAAGCGGCGAAATGCTCCACGATCTTTGCGCAGAAGGCCGGCAGGTCGTCAGGGTTCCGGCTCGAGACCAGGTTGCCGTCCACGACTACTTCCTCGTCGACGACCGTCCCGCCTGCGTTGCGGATGTCGGTGCGGATGCTCGGGTAGGACGTCAACGTTCGTCCCTTCAGTACGTCGGCTTCGACGAGCGTCCAGGCTCCGTGGCAGATCACGCCCACCGGCTTGCCTGCGGCGACGAGATCACGCACGAAGGCAACCGCTTCGGCGTCGACGCGGAGTTGATCGGGGTTGGTGGTTCCGCCGGGCAGGATCAGCGCATCGAAGTCGTCGGCCGAGACGTCGGCGACGACGCGATCGACCGTGAAGGTGTCGGCGGCATGGACGTCGCTCTCCATCGCTTGGATGTCGCCGTGGTCCAACGAAACCAATGTGACTGTGGCTCCGGCATTTTCGACGGCTTCACGAGGCTGCACCAGCTCGACTTGCTCGACGCCGTCGGTAGCGAGAATGGCGATGCGGCGTCCGGTCAAGGTATCGGTAGTCATACCCGTTCGAATGTCCGACCGGGCCGATTCTCAAACTGACGAGCGTCAGGACTCGTTCGGCTCGTCGACCAGCGGGTGCGGTTGTGATTTGAATTTGGCGGGGGAGCCGTCGGCCATCGCGACCCCGTGGATTCCGCCCCACATCATCATGCAGAGGTAATCGATCAGATCGTCCGCCGACATGGATTTGTTGGAAATCCACCAGTGTGTTGCCAACTGGACCGCGCCGACGATGGCGAAGGCCCACGGCACCGATCCGCCGGAATCCATCTCGCGCTGACGGAGTCGCTCACCGAGGACGGTGGAGAGCAGCTCGGCGATCATCCGTTCGGACTCGGCGACGACGTCGCGGTTGTTGCCCGCGTTGTTCGCCATGACGTAGAGGTACACCTCGGGATCGGTGGCGACGGTCTCGACGTAGGCGGTCACCACCACACGGGTGAGCTCGTACTCGTCGAGTTCGTGCGAGATGGCGGAGTAGATCCGCGGGGCGAGCGTCGTCTCGACGTACCGCGACATGGTGGCGCTGGTCAGATCGTTCTTGTCGGTGAAGTACCGGTAGAGCACCGTCTTCGAGATACCGATCTCCGACGCGATCTCGTCCATTCCGATCTCGCGGCCGCGCAACCGGATCGCGGCCAACGTGCCGTCGACGAGTTCCTCGCGTCGAGCGATCTTGTGCTCGCGCCACCGACGTTTGCGGCCATCCGGCTTCTCGGCCTTGGGCTTCTCCTCGTTCGGCTCGGACTCGCCCAGCTTTGCCTCCGTCGTATTTCTCGCCACAACTCCACCCTATGCGCCTTCTCCGACACCATTGCAGGCCGTGTCCGGTTGATCCGACACATTTCTGGGCACAATGTCGGTTGTGCAGCTCATGAACTTCGACGACGACACCAAGCGTCGCGACCTCCGCAAGATGAAAACGGTCGCGACGGGCTTTCTCGTATTCGCATCCATCGTCTACCTGTTCTGCCGGTGGCAGGAGTCGACGGGTGCGGGCGCGTGGGTGGGGTACGTACGCGCGGCGTCGGAGGCGGGAATGGTGGGCGCGCTCGCGGACTGGTTCGCGGTGACCGCGCTGTTCAAGCATCCGCTCGGCATCCCGATTCCCCACACGGCGTTGATCAAGAAGAAGAAGGACCAGCTGGGTGCAAGCCTGAGCTCGTTCGTCGGCAGTAATTTCCTTGCGCCCGAGGTGGTGTCGGAGAAGGTCGCGTCGGCGCAGGTTCCGTTGCGGTTGGGTACCTGGCTCGCCCAGCCCGACAACGCCGAACGCGTCGCGGCCGAGGCGGCGACGGTGTTGCACGGTGTGGTCGATGTGCTCAACGACGAGGACATCACCGCGGTGATCGACAGCACCATCGTGCGCCGACTCGCCGATCCGCAGTGGGGGCCGCCCATCGGCCGCATTCTCGACGAGTTGCTCCGCGAGAACCGCCAATTGCCGCTGATCGACATGCTGGCCGAGCGGGCTCATCAGTGGGCTCTGGGCAGCCAGGAAATGATCGATCGCGTCGTGGCCCGGGACTCCCCGAACTGGTCGCCGAAGTTCGTCGACACCCTGCTCGGCGAGAAAGTCTACAAGGAGCTCGTCGAGTTCACCTGGAAGATCAGGTCCAACCCCGAGCACGACGTGCGTCTTGCCGCCAACAAGTTCCTGATCGACTACGCCAACGATCTGCAGCACGACCCGACCACCATCGAGAAGGCCGAGAAGCTCAAGGCGCAGATCATGGGCCGCGAGGAGATCACCGGCCTGGCTGCGGCCACCTGGAAGGTCGCCAAGCGCCTGATCACCGAGTCGGTCGACGATCCCACGAGTACGTTGCGCACCAAGATCAAGGAGAACACCGTCAACTTCGGAATTCGTCTCCGTGATGATGACGAATTGCGCGGGAAGGCCGACGGTTGGCTGCTCGGAGGAGCGCGGTACATCGCTGCGAACTATGCGGACGAGATCACCACGATCATCGGCGACACCGTTGCTCGGTGGGATGCAGAGGAAGCGAGCAAGAAGATCGAACTGCAGGTCGGACGTGATCTTCAGTTCATTCGAATCAACGGAACCGTCGTCGGATCCATCGCCGGACTGGCCATCTACACGATCTCGGACCTGATCTTCGGACACTAGCGCTAGCAGAGTGCTTGCAATAGTTAGCACCCTTCGGTACCGTCCAGTAGGACACCGAAAACAGGAGGCCGAGATGGCCGAGAACGAGGGGGATCTGGTCGCCAAGGCGACCGAGGCGACGCAGGTTGTCGCCGAGGCGGGGGATCTTGTCGCTTCAGTCGTGACGACTGCAGCGCAGGACATCGGGAGCTACATCCGGTCGCAGCGGGAAGCCGCTCAGGTATCCATGCGGCAACTCGCCAGTCGGGCCGGAGTGAGCAACCCCTACCTGAGCCAGATCGAACGCGGACTGCGCAACCCGTCCGCAGAAGTACTAGCGCAGATAGCCAAGGGTCTGCGCGTCTCCTCGGAGGTGCTGTACGTCCGGGCCGGGATCTTGGAAGCGCGTCCCCACGGTCCGGTGCGCGAAGCTCTGCTCGGCGATGAGCACATCACCGAACGGCAGAAGCAAGTGCTGATCGAGATCTACGACTCGTTCTGTCGTGAGAACGAGTCGACGCAAGAGCCCGAACCCGACGAACAGGAGACACCCGATGTCTGATTCCAAGAACTTCGAGAACGTCAAGACCCCAATCTTTGCAGCCGTCGGTGCCGGCGACGCTGTCGTCCAGGCCGTAGCCGACGTCGTCGCTCAGGTGCGCTCGCGCGCCGAGAGCCGCACCAGCGAGGTCAACGCTCGGCTCGCCGACATCTCCGAAGAGGTCACCGAGGGCGTGGAGAACCTGCGCGAGCGCCTCGCTGCCCTGCCCGCGGAACTCCCCGACGAAATCGCCGAACTGCGTGAGCGCTTCACCCCGGAAGAGCTGCGCAAGGTTGCCGAGGCGTACCTCAAGGTTGCTTCCGACCTATACACGTCCCTCGCCGAGCGCGGCGAAGAGGCCGTCGAGCGCATTCGCCGTACGCCCGCCGTCGAAGAGGGCCTCGAGCGTGCCAACTCGGCAGCCAACGACGTCGTCGACCTCACCGAGCAGGCTCTCGGAACCGTCGCTTCGCAGACTCGCGCAGTCGGCGAGCGCGCCGCAGCTCTGGCCGGCATCGCGTCCGACAAGGTTCGTGAGGGTGCCGAGGAGATCTCCGACGCAGCCGACGAGCTCGCCGAGAACATCGACGAAGCAGGCGACGAGGCCAAGGACAAGGCCATCGAGGCTTCCGACAAGGTGAGCGGTGTCGCGGGCACGGTCGAGGCCAAGACTCGCAGCAACGCGAACTCGCCCATCAAGAAGACCCCGGCTCCGGCCAAGAAGACGGCACCGGCACCGGCTGCGAAGAAGGCCACCCCGGCTCCGGCCAAGAAGGCTCCGGCGAAGAAGACCACTCGCTAAAGCATTCGTAAAGAAAACGACCCCTGCGCCGCGCGGTGCGGGGGTCGTTTCTCGTACACTGACCGCGTGAGCATCGCCGGCAGCTTCAGCTACTACATCCTTACCTTTCTGCAGATCCTCGGAGTGGTAGGCGCAGGATTCGCGATCTTCCACGCGTTGCGTCAGCGCGCCGACGCCTTTCCTGCCGTGGACAAGCTCACCAAGACCGCCTGGCTGGCCATCCTGTTCGTGGGTCTGCTCCTTATCCTGGTCTCCGGAGTGATCGGATTCCTGGGCATCATCGGCGTCGTCGCGGTGTGCGTTTACCTTGTCGACGTCCGACCCAAGATCGACAGCATTCAGCGCGGACCCCGCTGGTAGGCAGGCGCATCGACGCCCACGGGATTGTGGGCGTACCGTCTACCGAACCCGCCAGGGGGTCGAGGTAGAGGGGATTTTCTGTGGTTTCACGCAAGGTAGTCGAACGTGTGCTGTTCGGAATCGGCGGCGCGGCCGCGGCGGCATCGGTCGGTGCATTCGTCGTCCGGCGGCGTCGCCTGCATTCGTTCACCAAGACGACGGACGTTCGGCCGGACGAGCTTCTGCAGCACCCCACGATCGAGCCGCACATCACCGAGGTGGTCACCGACGACGGAGCTCACCTGCACGTCCGTAGCTACGGTGATGCCGATGCAGAACCGATCGTCTTCAGCCACGGGTGGACCTGCTCGGCCGACTACTGGTTTCCGCAGATCAACGCCCTCGCCGGCCGATACCGCGTCATCGCGTACGACCAGCGCGGCCACGGTCGCAGCGACGTCGGAACGCGGCCTCTGAGCCCGGACGTGCTGGCCGACGACCTCGCTGCCGTGCTCGCCGCGACTGTCGTCGAAGACAACAAGGCCGTCCTGGTGGGGCACAGCATGGGCGGTATGTCGATCATGGCGTGGGCCGGAAACTACCCCGAACAGGTCGATCGACTCGTCAGTGCCGTGCTCCTCGCCAGCACCGCGACCGACTCTCTCGTCCGAGAGACCACTGTCATCCCGTTGCCGCAGCGCTTCCCACGCGTTCCGGCACCGGTCGGTCGAGCAGTGCTGAGCTCGGCGCTGCCGTTGCGGCCGTCGCCGGTGACGCGCCAAGCCATCAAATACATCTCGATGGCTCCCGGAGCCACCGCAGCCGAGGTGGCGTTCTGCGAGAAGATCGTGCTCGAATGCGCCCCGCGCACACGAGGCATCTGGGGCGCGGCCATCAGCGACCTCGACATCCGCGAGGCGCTGGCGAACATGTCCGTCCCCACCAGCGTCCTGGTCGGATCTGCCGACCGACTGACCCCGCCGGTGCACGCCCGCAAACTCGCCCGCGCCCTGGACGATCACGACCATCTGAGCCGATTGATCGTGATCCCCGGCATCGGACACATGAGCTCGGTGGAAGCAATCGACGAATTCAACACCGAAGTGGTTCGGCTGAGAAATCTCTAGCTGAACACCACGGTCTTGCGGCCGTGCACCAACACCCGATCCTCCAGGTGCCAACGCAGACCACGGGAGAGCACCAGCTTCTCGATGTCGCGGCCCTGACGCACCATGTCGGTGACCTCGTCGGAATGGTCGACGCGGATGACGTCCTGCTCGATGATGGGACCCGCGTCGAGCTCGGCGGTGACGTAATGGCACGTCGCACCGATCAGTTTGACGCCCCGCGCGAAGGCCTGGTGGTAGGGCCGGGCACCGACGAACGACGGCAGGAAGCTGTGGTGGATGTTGATCGCCCGGCCCGCCCAGTGCGCGCACAGCGATTCCGGCAGAACCTGCATGAAGCGCGCCAGCACCACAGCGTGGGGGTCGTAGGAATCGACCAGCGAGCGCACCTTCTCGAAGGCGGGTCCGCGCTCGGCCGGATCCTTCGCGAACTCGACGTGATGGAACGGTGTGCCGTGCGCGGCGGCAATCGGCTCGAGCGACTTGTGATTGCCGATCACCGCGGAGATCTGCGCAGGCAGTTCGCCGCCCGCCGCCCGTCCGAGCAGATCGTGCAGGCAATGCGCTTCCTTGCTGACGAGCAGCACCACGCGCTTGGGTTCGCCCGAATCATGCAGTGCCCATTCGGTTTCCGGGCCCAGCTCAGCGGCCACCTCGGCGAACCGTGCACGCAGATCAACGATGCTCATGTCCACCGACGACGCCCGTACAGCCTGCCGGGTGAAGAACCAACCGGTGTCGGGATCGGCGTGATAGGCAGCCTCGACGATCCAACCACCGACCTCGGCGAGGAAGGTCGAGATGCGGGCGACGATGCCCGTCTTGTCGGGGCAACCGAGAGACAGAACGTAGCGGCGATCCTCGGATACGGAAGAACTCATGCCGACGATTCTCTCAGGGCGTGCGCACCCCGGTTGCCACCAGTGTCCCGAGATCGATCGAATCGATCCCGCGCTCGGTCAACAGAGCCGAGAACTCGGCCCGGATCTGCGCGCGAGTTCCGTAGTCGAACGGAGTCAGTGCACCGCGCAGTGCACTGCCCAGCACAAAATCCCAGACGAACGACTGTGTCGCCGGAACATGATTGGACAGCTCGACGACCCGGACATCGGAGGTGCCGGCGGCGGTGAGCCAGGCACCGAGGAGATCCGCTGTCTCCATCCTGCGGATCGGGTGATCGTCGACTTCGGCCGTCGGGTCGGGCGCAGGGCCCGCGCTCGGCGGCCAGTGTCTGCCGATCACGTCGAAGAACGCGCCCGAGTACTCCCTGACCGAGCCCTTGCGCCACACCGTCACTCCGACGCGCCCGCCTGGGCGAACCAACGAGACGAGTCGCGCAAAATCCTGCTCTGGATCGGGAAGGAAGAAGATGCCGTACGAGCAGGCCAGAGCGTCGTATCCGGCGACGGGAACGGTCGACGGGGGTTGCCACTCGGTGGCGTCGGCGACGACGAAGTCGATGTTGCGCAGTGCGCGATCGGTGGCCTTCACCCGGCCCACTTCCAACAGATCGTCGGCGAGGTCGATGGCATGCACGATGCCGTCGGGTCCGACGGCGGCCGCCGCAGGAATTGCCGATGCCCCGGTGCCGGAGCAGACGTCCAGAACGACGTCGCCGGGTGCCAGCTCGAGTGCGAAGGCGAGCGACTGCCCGGCAGGTCCCCAGACCTGCGGCGTCACCGCGTCGAACTCCCTGCTGGTGGCATTGAAGGTGGCGGCGAGCGACGCTGCGGTCATGACCGAAAATCGTAGACCGACAGGGCTGCGAATGGCAGAGCTGTGAAAAGCTGGACCACATGACACTCACCCGCGCCGCCCTCGCCGGAATGGTCGACCACACGCTGCTCAAGCCGGAAGCCACGACCGCCGACGTGACCGCGCTCATCGAGGAGGGCCGTGAGCTCGGAGTCCTCGCGGTGTGCGTCTCGCCGTCGATGCTGCCGATTCGCGCCGAGGGAATGCTCACCGCCGTCGTCGCCGGATTCCCGTCGGGCAAGCATCACTCGTTGATCAAGGGATCCGAGGCGCGCCTCGCGGTGCAGCAGGGTGCCGACGAAGTCGACATGGTGATCGATGTCGGAGCCGCCATCGCCGGTGACTACAACGCCGTTCTGGCCGACATCGTGACCGTCCGTGAAGGCATCGGCAATGCCGTACTCAAGGTGATCATCGAATCGGCAGCGCTGTCCGACGAAGCGATCGTCGAAGTGTGCCGCGCAGCAGAAACCGCGGGTGCGAACTTCGTCAAGACATCCACCGGTTTCCATCCGGCCGGCGGCGCGAGCGTCGAGGCCGTGCGATTGATGGCGGAGACCGTCGGCGGTCGACTGGGCGTCAAGGCCAGCGGCGGCATCCGTACGACGGAGGCCGCCCTGGCCATGATCGACGCCGGCGCAACACGATTGGGGCTGTCGGGTACCCGTGCGGTGCTCGACGGTTTGGGCTAGAGCGACTGCGTCGCACGTGCGCGGTAACTCGTACTCTGCTACGAGTTACCGCGCACATGGATTACGCGACGAGTGAGCAGCCCTCGGGGGTCTGCTGATTCTGGTTCTGTTGGGTCGCGGGAATCGTGTACTGCCCGCCTTCGAGTGTGAGCTCGATGCCGGAGTCGGTGACGGTCAGCGACGTCGGGGTCATGTCCAACGGATACGCCTGCAGGCTGTCGGTCAGCACTCCGACGACGGAGTCGACCAGGTCGGTGGGGATACCGAGACCCAGGATCGACGCGTCGACGGTCTGAAAGTCGACCCTGCCGTCGGCGACCTGCGGCTTGACGGTCAGCTTCGCGAGCGCACCGACGGCGAATTCGAGGGTGCCCGCCGATGCATCCGAGGTGACGCCCGAGACGATCGCGCCGATGCCCTGGCTCTGCAGGGTGCGGGTGATGCCGTCGGTGGACCACGAGATATCCGCACTCGAGCTGCCGATGGTGCCGCCGGAATCCGCGGACTGGGTGAGGTTCAGATCCCGTGCCTCGGCGTGGACGACCATGCCCTCGGCCGGCCCGAATCGCGCGTCGTCGCTGTCGACGGTGACCGACGAGACCTTCTTGTCCACCAAGGACAGCAGAACCGGCTTGAGGCCGAGACCGACCTCGACCTGGCTGCCGAGCTCGGATTCGAGCTGGCCGGCGAGGCACGACTTGATCTGTTGACGCACGAACAACTCGCCACCGATGACGGCGACGAGGAGGACTACAACGACGGAGACTGCAATCAACGGCACGCTGCTGCGCTTGGCTGTGGAGGACATTCCCGGCAGTCTTCCCGATGATTCTGAGCAAGCTCTGTGAAACTCGCCGAAGAGATGTCTCCGGTACCAAAGTTTGTGATCTGTAACACATTTTGCCGTACGCTTGCGGCATGGGTACGACAGGACCGAGTGTGCAGGAACTGCACTCGCTCGCCACTCGTCAAGACGGCTATTTCACCGCCGAGCAGGCCGGTGAGCTCGGCTTCGATTCGGCAATGGTGCGCGTCAACCTGGCGACGAACACGTGGACCCGCGTCGAGCGCAACTTGTTCCGACTGGGCCAATGGCCGCACAGCGAGCTCGAGGTGTTCGCGATGTGGTGCGCCTGGTTCGGAGGCGAGGCAGTGATCTCGCACCAGAGCGCCGCCGAGTTGCACGGATTCGGTCACCTGCACCCGCAGTTCGTGCACCTGTGCGCGTTCGGGGACCTACGCCTGAGCGATACCCGACTTGCGGTTCACCGTCTGCGGCTCGAGCCTCGTGACGTCGAATCGGCCGGCACGTTCAACATCACCACGCCGGTGCGGACGGTGCTCGATCTCGCCGCCGGCGGAATCTCGCAACTGACCCTCGACGAGGTGGTGTGCGACGCCGTGGCGATCGGTCGCGTCGACCCGCAAGCGCTGTACTCCGAGGCCGGCAGCAGCACCGATCGAGTGGCCGAACGCGTCGAACTGGCCTTGTCTGCCTGCACGTGATCACCAGCCCGCGTGCACGATCCGGGTACGGGTGACGGCAAAACCTGCGCGCTCGAAGGCAGAACGCATGGGGGCATTGACCACATCGGTTGTTCCGACGATGCGGGATTGCCCGTCGTCGTGGTGCATCCGGACCATCTGCGACAGCAGATCGTCGACATACCCCTGACCGCGATGCTCGGGAAGCACTCCGAGATAGCTGATGGCCGCGTCGTAGGCATTTCTCGTCGGCACCACGAAGCCCACAGTCGTGCCGTCGGGTCGGCTCGCGATCTGCCAGGCCTCGCGCCGCCCCGGTAGGGAACCGTAGAAGGCGAGATCGTCTTCCGCGAGTGCGGCTACTCCGTGTTCGGCAACCATGGCGCGGGTATGGGAGTCGAGGCTTCCGGCTGCGACGGCCTCGAACACTGCGAGGAACTGCGCATCGGTGCCCGCCGAGAAGTGCAGACGAGTCGAGGCCGCGGGCACCGGATCGTCAGCGGTTCGGGCGAAAGAGACGCGTTCGGTCGTACGGGTGAAACCACCCCGGTGCGCGGCCGATTCGCGCCACGCCAATGCCGACGGTAACGAGGCTTCTCGCGAATTGCTCACCGCCACATCGACATTGAATTCGAGATCGGCGGTGTGCTCGAAGGCCGCACGAGCGCTGCTGATCAGGGCAGCGCCGACGTCGGCCGGTCGCTTCTCGGCAGGCACGACCGACAAGCAGTCGAGGGTGACGGGGCTGCTTGCGCCCGGACGGCCCCACCACACAGCGCGCCCGACCGGACGGCCCGCGCGTTCGGCAAGCCAGGTCCACTCGTATCGGTAATTGCCCGACGCCATGTCCTCGTGGAGACGAGCGCGATCGACCCAGTCGACCGGATCTGTGCTCGACCATTGCTCGAGCTTCGAAAGGTCTTCGGGCGCGCACGGTCTGACCGTGAGGGGTAGATCGTTCATCTCGGCGCAACCGTCGCCCAGGGCACCGTGAGCACGTTGTCTCGCATGCGACGGCGGGGGAGAGTGATCGGAAGCCCCTGTTCGGCAAGTATTTTCAGAGCCGCGCGCCAGCGTAGGCGGGGACCGAAAGGGGCCAGTGGCGCCGAGACCGACCACGCTCGATCGGCTCGCTGCAGCAGATCGTGGATCAGCTCGCCCTCGATGTTGCGGTGTATCAACACCTTCGGGAGTCGCTCCGCGATGTCCGACGGCATCTCGACATCGAACGGATCCCAGGCCAGAGTCAGGGACCGCGGGCCGTCGGCGTCGAGCAATACCCACGCGCAGCGTCGACCCAACTCGTCGCAGGTACCGTCCACCAGCAGGCCGCCGGGTGCCAGGCGAGACTGAATGCGTTGCCACGCAGCCGGAACCGCGTCCTCGGGATATTGCCGCAGTACGTTGAACGCACGCACCAGGTTCGGGCGCAGACCGGCCAACTCGAATCCGCCACGGGCGAACTCCACGCCGTCACTCCCCGGAACGACGCGGGCGGGGTCGATTTCCAGACCGGTGACTCGGAGATCGGGCCTGACGGTGCGCAGTCTGCCCGCGAGTTCGAGAGTCGTGTTCGGCATCGCCCCGTACCCGAGGTCGACGACGAGGGGATCCGGTGATTCGCGCAGGACGCGTCGAACGTCGGCATCGTGCATGAGCCATCGGTCGCTGCGACGTAACCGGTTGATGCCGGTGGTGCCGCGGGTGATGACGCCTTCAGGCCCCTTCAGTGGGCTAGGCGTTCTTTTCGAGCCAGTCGGCGGTCACTTCGCCCTCACCGCGCCACAGGTCGATGAGGTTGACCAGCATGAGCTGCTCGAGCTTGCCGCCGATGAACGGCAGGAACACCTTGGCCTCCGAGGAGGTGCGCAGGGTCGAACCGCCGTTGGTGGGGAAGAGCGACGTGGTGCCCTTCAACGAACCCGGACCGGCCGGAATCGACGCGTCGTAGTGGCCCGCGGTGACTTCCTCGTACGCGTCGAAGTGCACGTTGCGGGTGATGACCATGTCTTTCTTCATCACCGTCTGCGCGATGTCGGGCAGTTCGGTGCGCGGGATGACGTGGTGCATCACGATGTCGATTCCGGCGTCGGACACCTCGAAGCTCTTCAGCTCGTTCTCCGAGTACTTACGCATCTCCTCGATGCGCGCGTCCCAGTGATCGCGACTGGACAGCGCTGCATAGACCTGCTGCGTCGAGTGGGTGAACCGGGCGGAGTAGTTCATTCGGCGAGCCATAGTGCGCCAGGCTAGCTGTTCGCCTGTGCGGCGATCCAGTTACCGGTGAAGTCCTGCTCGTTGTCGATGAGCGAGAGCACCTGCTCGCTGATCATCGATTCGATCTTCCCGCCGAAGATGGGGACCTTGACCTCGGTGGTGCCGGCCAGTGCGACGGTCGTCGTATCGCCTTTACCGTCGAGAGTGGTGGTGCCGGTGATGCGTGCCGGTGCCCCTTCGACGGTTGCTCCGAACGTGCCGGCGGCGTGCTTACCGTCGAACGGTCCCCAGCTCTCGGTGCGCTCGATGATGAGATCGCCCTTCTTGAAGGCGGTGACCGCGGACGGCAACTCCTCTTCGGGGACGGACTGGGTCATGACGACGTCGATGGTGCCGTCGCCGACGGTGACGCTCTTCAGGCTGGCACCGGGGCCGCCGATCTGCTCGATGCGGTCCTTCCAGTACTGCTCGGATGTCAGTGCGGCGTGGACCTTGTCGGCGGAGGCGGGCACAGTCGAGCTGTGCTCAATGGGGCGAGGCATCCCCGCAGGTTACCGGGTGACTCCAGCGCTCGTGCGCGACCGGTAGCGTGAGAGTCCGTGCCTACTGCAATTTCGGAGCTCACCACTATTCGAGTGGGCGGCCCGGCCCGTGAATTCTGTGTCGCGACGACCGGTGACGAGTTGGTTTCGCTGGTGCGCGACGCGGATCGGGCCGGAACCGACGTGCTGGTCGTCGGCGGTGGATCCAACCTGGTCGTCGGAGATGACGGGTTCGACGGTCGGGTGATTCAGGTGACCGGCTCGCGGCTGGACATCGACGGCGAGATCGTGACCGTCGATGCGGGCGTCGAGTGGGATGCCGTCGTGCGGGCGACGATCGATGCAGGTCTGTCCGGGATGGAAGCGCTGTCGGGCATTCCCGGAACCACCGGCGCGACGCCGATCCAGAACGTCGGCGCGTACGGCGCGTCGACGTCGGAGCTGTTGCACAGTCTCACCGTCTACGACCGGCAGACCGAGGAGACGGCGGTGTGGACGCCGGCGCAGTGCGGTTTCGGTACGCACCGGTCGTCGGTGTTCAAGCGATCCTCGCGGTACGTGATTCTGGACGTGACGTTCGCGCTGAAGAAGACGACCGAGTCTCTACCGGTGCGCTACGCGGCACTGTCGGAGCGTCTCGACGTGCAGATCGGCGACGTCGTACCGGTGCCGGACGTACGCGGCGCCGTACTGGCTCTGCGCGGCGAGCGGGGGATGGTGCTCGACGCGAGCGATCACGACACGTGGAGTGTCGGATCGTTCTTCCTCAACCCGGTACTGCCCGAGGTGCCCGAGGCCGCTGCGCACGCGCCCAGCTTTCCCGACCCCGCGGGAACCAAGATCCCGGCTGCCTGGCTGATCCAGAACGCAGGCTTCCCGCGCGGCTACGGCACCGCATTCGGGCGTGGCACCGCGGCATTGTCGTCGAAACACGTGTTGGCCATCACCAACAGAGGCGGGGCGACCGCGTCGGACATCATGGCGCTCGCCGCGCACGTCCGAGACGGTGTGCAGGAGAAGTTCGGCGTCACGCTCACACCCGAGTGTGACCTCGTCAACTGCGCGCTGGGTTAGAGCCGCCCGAAACGGCGCATACGATGGAGCTTTGAAAAGCCCGGCTCGTAGGAGGTAAATCAGTGCAGGTCACCAGCGTGGGACATGCGGGATTCCATATTCGGACCGACGCCGGGAGCATCCTGTGCGATCCGTGGGTGAACCCGTCGTTCTACGCATCGTGGTTCCCGTTCCCCGACAACTCGGGCCTGGACTGGGACGAGTTGGGTGATTGCGATTACCTGTACGTCTCGCACCTGCACAAGGACCACTTCGATCCACGGAACCTGGCCGAGCACGTCAACAAGGACGCGACCGTGCTGCTGCCGGACTACCCGGTGCTCGACCTCAAGCACGAGCTCGAGAAGCTCGGCTTCCACAAGTTCTACGAGACGACGGACTCGGTCAAACACACGATCTCCGGCCCCAAGGGCGATCTCGACATCATGATCATCGCGCTGCGTGCACCAGCCGACGGTCCGATCGGCGACTCGGGCTTGGTCGTCTCCGACGGAAAGACCGTGGCGTTCAACATGAACGACGCACGGCCGGTGGACCTGGACGTGATGACCGAGAACTTCGGCCCCGTCGATGTGCACATGCTGCAGTACTCGGGCGCGATCTGGTACCCGATGGTCTACGACATGGTCTCGCGGGCGAAGAAGAACTTCGGCATCCAGAAGCGTCAGCGGCAGATGGATCGAGCGCGCCAGTACATCGAACAGGTCGGCTCCACCTGGGTGATTCCGTCGGCCGGCCCGCCGTGTTTCCTCGACGACGATCTGCGCTTCCTCAACGACGTCTACGGCGACCCGGCCAACGTGTTCCCGGATCAGATGGTGTTTCTCGAGCAGATGCGCCTGCACGGGCACGACAAGGGTCTGTTGATGATGCCGGGCACCGCCGCAACGTTCGACGGTTCCGAGCTGCTCTCGCACGAGCACCCCATTCCCACCGCCGAGGCGGAGGCCATCTTCACCACCGGCAAGGCCGAGTACATCGAGGCCTACGCCCAGCGTCAGGCATCGGTCATCGCGGCCGAGAAAGCCGGCTGGGCTCCGGCCGAGGGCGAGCCGCTGCTCGAGCCATTGCGGGGACTGTTCGAGCCGATCATGGCGCAGACGGACCTGATCTGCGACGGCATCGGCTACCCCGTCGGGATCACGATGGGCGACGAAACCGTCGTGCTGGACTTTCCGAAAAGAATTGTGCGAGAGCCGATCTCGGACGAGAAGTTCCGCTACAGCTTCACCATTCCGCCGGAACTGGTCCGCACCGCAGTGCGTGATGAGGAGCCCGATTGGGTGAACTCGATCTTCCTGTCCACCCGTTTCCGGGCCCGACGCGTCGGCGGTTACAACGAATTCCTGTACACGTTCTTCAAATGTCTCACCGACGAACGCATCGCCTACGCAGACGGCTGGTTCTCCGAGGCACACGACGACACCGCCACGATCACGATGGGCGGCTACGAGATCCAACGCCGCTGCCCGCACCTGAAAGCGGACCTGACGAAGTTCGGCATCGTCGAGGGCAAGAAGCTCACCTGCAACCTGCACGGTTGGGACTGGAACCTCGAAACCGGCCGCTGCCTGACGTCGAAGGGCCACGAGCTCCGCACGCAGAAGCTCTGACTCTGCTGTGAGACTGCCCCCAAAATGACCCGGAAAAGTGGGGCAGTTCGCAGACGCAGGTACGTTGGATAACGTGCATGAGCAGGTAGAACAGACAAAACGGACGCGCGCGGTGTGGTTGATCGCCGTGCTCGTCGCCTTGGTGGCGTTGGTGGCAGGTTGCACCGTCGGATCCGGTGACGGAGGCTCGGGAGCTGCAGCCCCCACCACCGAGGCCGCGCCCGTTGCGAAGGTCACCGCGAACCCGGCCGACGGTGCCGTCGACGTCAGCCCCGTAGCGCCCATCTCGGTCTCCGTGACCGACGGAACGCTCACCGACGTTGCGCTGACGAACCCCGAGGGCAAGGTCGTCCAGGGCGCACTCTCACCGGACAAGACCTCGTACGCCGTCACCGAACCGTTGGGGTACGGCGTCGAGTACACGTGGTCCGGCTCGGCTGTCGGCGGCGACAACAAGACCGTGCCCATCGAGGGTGCGTTCACCACCGTCGAACCGGACAGCCGAACCTCGGTGAGCACCAACATCGGCGACGGCCAGGAAGTCGGCATCGCCGCGCCGATCATCCTGCAGTTCGACTCGGCGATCGAGGACAAGGCGGCCGTCGAGAAAGCGTTGACGGTGACCACCAACCCGCCGACTCCCGGCGCATGGGCCTGGTTCCCCGACGACAACGGCTCACGCATCCACTGGCGTCCCACCAACTACTGGGCTCCCGGTACGACGGTGTCGGTGGTCGCGAAGCTCTACGGCGTGAACTACGGCGACGGCGCGTACGGAGCCGACGACGTCACCTTGAATTTCAGTATCGGACGCAGCCAGGTGGTCGTCGCCGACGCCACCAGCCACCGCATGCAGGTGGTCCGCGACGGCGCGACGATCATGGACATCCCCGTGAGCTACGGCGAGGGCAACGAGGACCGCAACGTCACCCGCAGCGGCATCCACGTCGTCACCGAGAAGCACGAGGATTTCCTGATGTCCAACCCGCCGTTCTACGAGAACGTGCGCGAACGCTGGGCCGTGCGCATCTCCAACAACGGTGAGTTCATCCACGCCAATCCGCTGACCACCGGCGTGCAGGGCGCGTCCAACGTCACCAACGGGTGTATCAACCTCTCCACCGAGGACGCACAGCAGTACTTCGGGACAGCGATGTACGGCGATCCGGTGGAGGTCACCGGCACCCGTATCGACTTGTCCGCAGCAGACGGGGACCTGTACGACTGGGCCATCGACTGGCCGACCTGGGAGTCGATGTCGGCGCTTCCTGCCGGCGGAGCAGCCGCAACCACGACCCCCGCGACCACGGCACCAACAACCACAACGGCACCCGCGCCCGCTGGGTAGAGCGCTCCGCGCACGTGCATGGAAACTCGTAGCGCACTACGAGTTTCCATGCACATGGGCTACTTACGGGAGAAGCGCCCCGGGCCGGCCTGATCGCGCGGCTTGATGATGATCTGATCGAGGTTGACGTGCGACGGGCGCGAGGCCACGAAGCCGATCACCTCCGCGATGTCGCTCGCCACCAACGGTGTGATGCCCTGGTAGACGGCGTCGGCCTTGGCGGCGTCACCGTCGAAGCGGACGAGCGAGAATTCGGTCTCCACGGCGCCGGGCGCAACCTCGGTCAACCGCACCGGCTTACCCAGCAGTTCGCCGCGTAGTGTCCGATGCAGCACGGCCTGAGCGTGTTTGGCGGAGGTGTACCCCGAGCCGTTGTCGTACGCCTCGAACGCAGCAACCGAGGTGATCGTGACGATGAGGCCGTCGCCGGAGTCGATCAGCTTGGGCAGCAACGATTTTGTGACCCGTAGCGTGCCGAGGACGTTGGTCTCCCACATCCAGCGCCAGTCGTCGAGGTCGGCGTCGATCACCGGAGCCAGTCCCTTTGCGCCGCCTGCATTGTTGACCAGGACGTCGACGCGGGGGATCACCGCGGCGAAGGCCGCAACCGAATCCTCTTCCGTGACATCGAGTTCCAGAGCCGTACCGCCGATGTCCGACGCCAACTCCTCGAGCCGGTCGAGTCTGCGGGCACCGATCACCACGTGGAATCCGTCGGCGGCGAGTTGGCGGGCGGTGGCCGCGCCGATGCCGGAACTCGCTCCGGTGACGACGGCGATTCGGGTATCGGGTGCGATGTGTTCGGGCGAGGTCATGGGGAAATTCTAGTTCGGGAGAAACAGCGCTTCTGGACGGGCCCGATTGGACAATCGGGATTCGAGTGCTAATTTTGGACTCATGTCCGCCAGCGAGACCACCGCGATGCGGGTCACCTATGTGACCGCGTCCCTCGGTTCTCGCTTGCCGCTCCCTCGGGAACTGTGTTGTCTCGGCCAAGGAACCTGTCTCTAGCCTTTTTTGCGCTACGGGCAGTCGATTCGCGTGTCGTGGTCTTTCGTGACCACCGTGCTCGCCCCTTGACCTGCATCACTTCGCACCGTCGTCGTTGTTCATTTCGCGACGACGGTCTCCACTGCTGAGGATCCACGACGGATGTCCGTAACCACGCTGCACCACCACCACGCTCGCCCCGCTCTGCGCTCGCCCGGACGGGTCACCGCTCCCGCATCGCGCGTCCAACTCGTCGCACCCGATCTGCGGATCGTCGACAGCCCCGTGGCGTCGGTGCTGCGAGTGGCCTGCGTCGAAGGGCCCATCTCGCGCGACAGCGCAGCTCGCACAACAGGATTGAGTATCGCCACCGTCAATCGGCAGGTATCGGCTCTGCTCGGTGTCGGGCTGTTGCGCGAGCGTGCGGACCTGACGGCATCGGGAGCGATCGGACGGCCCCGGGTGCCGTTCGAGGTCAACCACGAACCGTTTTCGACGATCGGCATCCACATCGGTGCCGTCGTCACCGGCATCACCGTCAGCGACTTGCGCGGGCGCATCCTCGGCGCCGTCGAAATCCCTACGCCAGGTGGATCCCCCGACGCGGCGCTGGCTTCCGTCACCCGCAGCGCCGGTGCCTTTGCCGGACGCTGGCACCGCCGCACACCGCTGTGGGTCGGCGTCGCCATCGGCGGCCGTGTCGACACCGCGAACGGCACCGTCGACCACCCGCGACTGGGGTGGGAGAACGGCCGCGTCGCCGGCATCATCGGCGGCGGACTCGGCCTTCCCATCTCGGTGTCCGGGCACGTCGAGGCGATGGCAGCCTCGGAATTGTTGCTAGCACCTCGACTGTCGGACACCGCGGCAGCGCAGAGCACGAGCGGAACCTCTCTTTACTTCTACGCTCGCGAGACCGCAGGCATGGCTCTGACGATCGACGGCCGCGTCCACACCCCGGCGAGCGGCCCCGGGTCCATCGCCCACCTGCCCACCGGGTCGTCGGCGCTGTGCGGATGCGGTAATCGAGGCTGCCTCGAGGCCTCCGTCAGTGATCGAGCGGTGGTCGCTGCTGCCGTCGACCGCAAAATCATTGCGAGCGTAGCCCGCGGAGCGACCGATGTCGCTGCGAGCGTAGCCCGCGGAGCGACCAATGTCGCTGCGCCGCAGCTACATCCGAGTATCGCCGCGGTGTACCAGGCAGCGCAGGGCGGTTCGGAGGCGGCGCGCGAACTGCTGGTCGAGCGCGCTCGGATACTGGGTCGGACGGTGGCGCTGCTGCGCGACATGTTCAATCCGGATCGCGTCGTACTCGGGGGCCAGGCGTTCACCGCGTACCCGGCCGGAATCCCGCACGTGGGCGAGGCATTCACCGCGCATTCGACGCTGGCACGCCGGGATATTCGCGTCACCGGATTCGGCGACCGGGTGCAGGAATACGCCGCGACGGTGGTCTCTCTCAGCTCCCTGTACTCCGATCCGCTCGCGTCGATGCGCAGAGCTGCCGCGTAGGTTCACCCACTATGAGCACCCCTGCAGCAGGACCGGTTCGCCAGGCCACCGGAATCGACGGAGCCAACATCGTCTACCGCGTCAGCGGTGACCCGGAGGCGAGACCACTGGTTCTGCTGCACGGGTGGGCGCAGAGCTCGGCGTGCTGGGGCGAGGGACTGTTGGCGAACTTGGCCGCGCGGTACCGCGTTGTCGCCGTCGATCTGCGGGGTCACGGCTACTCCGACGCCCCCGCGGCGGGGTACGACGACTCGAAGATCTGGGCCGGGGACGTCGAGGCGGTGCTTGCTGCAGAGGGCATCACCGCCGACGCAGTGCTCCTGGGCTGGTCCTACGGCGGTCTGGTGATCTGTGACTACCTTGCCGAACACGGATCCGGCGCGGTGGCGGGCATCGTGCTCGTCGGCGCGATCACCAGCATCGGCAGGGGAGAGGCAGGCGGACGCGTGGGGACGGCCATGCGGGCGGCTATCCCCGGTGCGATGGCCGAGGAGCCCCGCGTAGCCATCAAGGCGCTCGGTAGCTTCGGCAACGCGTTGACCGGGCCGGTGGAAGGAAAGGGGACGGAAGCACAGGCGCTGTTCGGGTTGACCCTGTCCACCCGGCCGCGAGTGCGCGCCGCCCTGTTCGATCGTGCCGTCGGGCACGACGACCTGCTCCGCAGCCTCGATGTGCCGGCATTCGTGCTGCACGGCACCGCGGACACCGTCGTCGACGTCTCCGCCGGGCGTCATGCAGCGGAGCTGATACCCACGGCCGTGGCGTCGTACTGGGAGGGCGTGGATCACGGACCGTTCGTGGCCGATCCGCAGCGCTTTTTCACCGAGGTGACCGAGTTTCTCGACAGCCTGGGTCGTTCCGCCGGCTGCACTCCCGGATGGTCTGAGTCTGCCCGGTCGTCTGAAGGGGTAGTTATCGAGACGTAATGTGGAGGCGTGCACACTGAGGGAGTGACTGGACACCAGCTGAGCAGGGTCGCTGTGTTGTCCTTGCATACGTCCCCACTGGCGCAGCCCGGAACGGGTGACGCGGGTGGCATGAACGTCTACGTGTTGCAGAGCGCCAAAGAGCTGGCCAAGCGGGGTGTGGAGGTCGAGATCTTCACCCGGGCCACGGCGTCCACCGATGCTCCCGTCGTCGAGGCAGCACCCGGAGTGCTGGTCCGCAACATCGTCGCCGGCCCGTTCGAGGGGCTGGACAAACACGACCTGCCCACCCAGCTGTGCGCGTTCGCGGCCGGGGTTCTGCGTGAGGAAGCCCGGCACGAGCCCGGGTACTACGACCTGGTGCACTCGCACTACTGGCTCTCGGGTCAGGTGGGCTGGCTCGCGCGCGATCGCTGGGGAGTGCCGCTGGTACACACCGCGCACACCCTCGCCGCTGTCAAGAACGCCTCGTTGGCGCATGGTGACTCACCGGAGCCTGCGGCGCGCCAGATCGGCGAGCAGCAAGTGGTGGCCGAGGCAGACCGGCTGATCGCCAACACAACCGAGGAAGCGAAGTCCCTCGTCGAGATCTACGGGGCTTCGCAGGACTCGATCGACGTGGTTGCGCCGGGAGCCGATCTGGCGCAATACAATCCGGGGGACAAGCTTGCGGCCCGCACCGAGCTGGGTCTGAACCCCGACGAGTCGATCGTCGCATTCGTCGGACGCATCCAACCGCTCAAGGCTCCGGACGTGCTCATCGCCGCGGCCGCCGAAGTGCTGCAGCGAGATCCGTCGTCGCCACTACGGGTCCTCATCGTCGGCGGGCCGTCGGGCAGCGGGTTGGATCGACCCGACAGCCTCATCGATCTGGCCGAGAGTCTCGGGATCACCCCGCGGGTGACGTTCATGCCGCCGCAACCGTCGTCACGTCTGGCACAGGTCTACCGCGCCGCGGATGTCGTTGCGGTGCCGAGTTACAACGAATCGTTCGGGCTGGTCGCGATCGAAGCCCAGGCGTGCGGAACGCCGGTGTTGGCAGCCGATGTGGGCGGTCTCGGCGTGGCCGTGCGATCGGGCGAGACCGGCCGTCTGGTGCAGGGCCACCGCACCGAGGACTGGGCCGATGCGCTCGCGTCCATGCTCTCGGATCGAACTGCATTGGCGGACATGGCAAGTGCGGCACCTCGGCATGCCAAAAACTTCTCGTGGGAGCACACCGCGGACGGTCTCATCGAGAGTTACCGTCAGGCCAAATTCCATTTCGACCGCGGTGAGGCACCGAGCGAGTTCTCTCCGCGACGGGTCCGAGGATTGTCGAAACTGCGCAGATCAGGAGCTGTGACTGCATGAGCGAGACCGCCGAACTGATCGACCGGGTCCTGAAGGATCGCGAACTGGACTACACGCGGCGCGGCGAGGTGTTCACCGTCGAACTGCCCGGTGAACGCAAACTGAAGACGACGACGATGTTGACCGTCGGACATCACGGGGTGCGCATCGAGGCGTTCGTCTGCCGCAAGCCCGACGAGAACTTCGAGGGCGTCTACAAGTACCTGCTTCGTCGTAACCGTCGGCTGTACGGGGTGCATTACACCATCGACAAGGTCGGCGATATCTACCTCGTCGGGCGAATGTCGTTGCGGGCTGTCGACGGTGACGAACTCGATCGGATCTTCGGTCAGACCCTCGAGGCTGCCGACGGCGACTTCAACGTGCTGCTCGAACTGGGATTCGCGGAGTCCATCAAACGTGAATGGGCATGGCGGGTCTCGCGTGGCGAATCGTTGGCGAACCTGAAGGCGTTCGAGCATCTGGTGGGAGCAGGCAAGGCCGAGCAAGCGTAACTCGCTCGAAATGGGTCGGTGTCGCTGCCCGTAACGTCCGGTTCATAGCCTGACTCTCATGACCAGGCCCGAGGACGCCCGCCCGCCGGTGCTGCAGATGTTCGGTTACGGTCTGCAGCACATTCTCTCGATGTTCGGTGGCGTCATTGCCGTACCGATCATCGTCGGTGGAGCGGCCGGGCTGTCCGGTGCCGACCAAGCCCTGCTGATTTCGTGCGCGCTGTTCGTCAGTGGCGTGGCCACCGTCCTGCAGACCATCGGTATCCCGTTCTTCGGCTCGCAACTGCCGCTGGTGCAGGGCATTTCGTTTGCTTCGGTCTCGACGGTGCTGACGATCATCGGCAGTGCGGAAGACGGCCGAACCGGATTGCGCACGGTCCTCGGTGCCGTGCTGGTGGCCGCGCTGATCGGGTTGGCCATCGCGCCGTTCTTCTCGAAGATCATTCGGTTCTTTCCACCGCTGGTGACCGGCAGCATCATCACCGTCCTCGGACTGTCGCTGATGCCGGTCGCCGCGCGGTGGATCACCGGCCAGGAGATGGTGGGCGGTGCCCCGAACCCGAACTATCTCGATCCCGCCAATATCGGGCTGGCGATGTTCACCCTGCTCGCCGTGCTGGTGATGACCAAAATTCCTGGCCTGTCGAGGCTGTCGATTCTGCTCGGACTCGTCGTCGGCACCATCGCAGCACTGATCGTCGGCAAGACCGACTTCGACGGTGTCGGTGACGCGTCCGTGGTGGCCGCACCGACGCCGTTCGCATTCGGGTCACCGATCTTCGCCGTCGGTGCGATCGTCTCGATGACCATCGTGATCCTGGTGATCATGGTCGAGACCACGGCCGACATCCTCGCCGTCGGTGAGGTCGTCGGAACCGACGTCGACTCCAAGCGCGTCGGTGACGGCCTGCGCGCCGACATGGTGTCCTCTGCCGTCGCCCCGATCTTCAACACGTTCCCGGCGACGGCCTTCGCGCAGAACGTGGGTCTGGTGGCGATGACCGGCATCAAGAGCCGCTTCGTCGTGGCGGTGGGTGGCGGCGTGCTTGCGCTGCTGGGCCTTTCGCCGGTTCTTGCCGCAGTCGTCGGTGTCGTCCCGCTGCCGGTACTCGGAGGGGCAGGCATCGCTCTGTTCGGAACCGTCGCCGCCAGCGGCATCCGGACCCTCGGCAAGGTGAACTACGACAACAACTCCAATGTGGTCATCGTGGCGGTGACCTTGGCGTTCGGCCTCATTCCCGTTGTCGCGAGCGACTTCTGGGACGAGTTTCCGGACTGGTTCGTCACCATCTTCCATTCCGGAATCAGTGCCGCCAGCATCGTGGCGGTGGTCCTCAACGTATTCTTCAACGTATTCAGACCCGGTACGCCGCCGAACCCATCGGTGGTGGCAGCGGGGCCGGCAGTGATGGTGCGTGAGGACGAAGCACGAATACTCCGCGAAGGCGGCAGCTTGCCCGACAAGGCCGAGCCCAACAAGGCTGTGCCGAACAAGGCTGCATCCGATAAGGCTGCATCCGACAACGACACCTGAGTGAAATCCTGCGCACCCTCGCCCGCGCGAGTAGCGTCCCGAACCAGACGAAGCACATCTAAATTGGAGGACATCTTGTCATTCGTTACCCGCACGAGTACGCGGAAGGCAGCACTCGGCGGCGTCGCGTCGCTCGGTGCCATCGCCCTGATCGCAGGCTGTGGATCCGCTCCCGAGGACGAAGGATCGAGTGGAGGCGGATCCGGTGACTTCCTGCCCTGCATGGTTTCCGACAGCGGCGGATTCGACGACAAGTCGTTCAACCAGCTCGGGTTCGAGGGTTTGACCGAAGCCTCCCAGGAGCTCGGCGTCGAGCCGCGCACCGTCGAGTCCGCGTCACCCACCGACTACGCCCCCAACATCAACAACCTCGTCGATCAGGGCTGCAACCTCATCGTCACCGTCGGATTCGATCTGGCCGACGCCACCAAGGTGGCAGCCGAGGCCAACTCCGACATCGATTTCGCGATCATCGACGACTCGACTATCGACCTGCCGAACGTCAAGCCGCTGACCTACGACGCCTCGCAGTCGGCTTTCCTCGCCGGATACGCGGCCGCGAGCTACAGCACCACCGGAGTGGTCGGCACGTTCGGCGGCTCCCAGCTGCCGACCGTCACCATCTTCATGGACGGCTTCGCCGACGGCGTGAACTACTTCAACGAGCAGAAGGGCAAGGCGGTCCGCGTCATCGGCTGGGACGTGCCCTCGCAGAACGGCTCGTTCACCGGTGGATTCACCGCCAACGAAGTTGCCAAGAACACCGCTCAGGGTCTGATCGACCAGAACGCCGACGTCATCTTCCCGGTCGGTGGACCCATCTATCAGAGTGCGGCGCAGGCCATTCGGGACTCCTCGCGTCCGGTCGCCCTCATCGGTGCCGACGCCGACGTCTTCGAATCCGACCCGTCGGTCGGCGACCTGTTGCTCACCTCTGTGACCAAGGGCCTCAAGACCAGCGTCGACGAGGTGGTGGCCAACTCCGGTGCAGACAAGTTCGACAACGCTCCCTACGTGGGCACCCTGGAGAACGACGGCGTCGGCATCGCACCGTTCCACGACTTCGAGTCCAAGGTCGACCCCGCACTGCAGGGCGAGCTGGATACGATCAAGGCCGGCATCGTCGACGGGTCCATCACCGTCGAGTCGCCGTCGGCACCCAAGTAGCAGCAAGCGGTCGTAAAGGGATATGAAGCTCGAACTTCGCGGTATCACCAAACGATTCGGCTCGTTGATCGCCAACGACCACATCGATCTGAGCGTCGAATCCGGCGAGATCCACTGCCTCCTCGGCGAGAACGGTGCAGGCAAGTCCACGTTGATGAACGTGCTCAGTGGCCTGTATCGCGCCGAGGAGGGCCAGATTCTGCTCGACGACGTCGAGCAGAACTTCGCCGGTCCGGGCGAGGCGATGACCGCCGGCATCGGCATGGTGCATCAGCACTTCATGCTGATACCGGTGTTCACCGTGGCAGAGAACATCGTGCTCGGCAACGAAACCACCTCGCTCGGTGGACGACTCGATCTCGTGGCAGCACGAAAGCTGGTACGAGAGATCTCCGCGAGGTTCGGCTTCGATCTCGATCCCGATGCTCTCGTCGACGACCTACCCGTCGGCGTGCAGCAGCGGGTGGAGATCGTCAAAGCGCTCTCTCGTGAGGCCAAGGTGCTCGTGTTCGACGAGCCGACGGCCGTCCTGACGCCGCAGGAAACCGACGATCTGATGCGGATCATGAGGGAGCTCGCGGCGTCGGGCACCACCATCGTCTTCATCACCCACAAGCTGCGCGAAGTGCGCGAAGTGGCAGACAAGATCACCGTCATCCGGCTCGGCAAGGTGGTCGGCGAAGCGAAACCGACCGCCTCCAACACCGAACTCGCGGCCATGATGGTGGGACGCGATGTGCAGCTGACCGTCTCGAAGGATCCGGCGTCTCCGGGAGAGGCGGCGCTGGTCGTCGAGAATCTGTCGGTGTTCGACGCCCAGGGCAACAAGACCGTCGACGACGTCAGCCTCGAGGTCGCGGCGGGGGAGATCCTCGCCGTCGCCGGAGTGCAGGGCAACGGGCAGACCGAATTCGTCGAGGCTCTACTCGGGTTGCAGGACAACGTGTCCGGAAAGATCAGTCTCGACGGTCGCTCGCTGGTCGGATCGACGGTGCAGGACGTGCTCGACGCCGGTGTCGGCTTCGTGCCGGAGGACCGTACCGTCGACGGTTTGGTGGGCGAGTTCTCGATTGCGGAGAATCTGATGCTCGACCGCTCGAACAGCATGCCGTTCGTGCGGCGCGGAGCGGTGCAGCGCGACTATCTGGAGAAGTTCGCATCCGAGAAGCTGAGCGAATTCGATGTGCGGGCACCGGGAATCGGGACGGCCGTCGGACGCCTGTCCGGTGGTAACCAGCAGAAGGTGGTACTCGCACGCGAACTGAGCCGCGATCTGCGGCTGTTCGTCGCGGCCCAGCCGACTCGCGGAATCGACGTCGGATCCATCGAATTCGTGCACAAGCGCATCGTCGCCACTCGGGATTCGGGGATCCCGGTCATCGTGGTCTCGAGCGAACTGGATGAGGTCGCCGCGCTGGCCGACCGCATCGCCGTCATGTATCGAGGAGCAATCGTGGGAATCGTCCCCGGGGATACGTCCCGCGAAACACTCGGATTGATGATGGGCGGTGAGCGTGGTGAGTGAGACCCAGCAGCCCCCGGCAGCTCCGCCGCCTCCGACACCTCCGCAGCCGTCCGCGTCACATGTAGTGCTCCGGCAGATCTTCACCGGCAGTGCCATCATCTCGGTTCTCGCCGTACTGCTCGCGCTGATCGTCGGTGCCGTGCTCATCGCCGCCACCAACACCGGCGTCCAGGAGTCGGCAGGCTACTTCTTCTCGCGTCCCTCGGACATGCTGAAGGCCATCTGGGATTCCGTTGCCGGCGCGTACTCGTCGTTGTTCCAGGGCTCGGTGTACAACTTCCGTCGGCCCGGATTCGAGAACGGCATCCGGCCACTGACCGAGACTCTGACGTTCGCCACTCCTTTGATCGTCGCGGGACTCGGTGTGGCCCTTGCCTTCCGCGTCGGCATGTTCAACATCGGTGGACGAGGCCAGATGCTCATCGCCGCCGCGTGTGCGGGCTGGGTCGGATTCGGGGTGAGCCTGCCGGCCGGACTGCACCTGCTGGTCGCCGTCGTCGCGGGTGTACTCGGCGGCGCGGTATGGGGCGGAATCGCCGGATTCCTCAAGGCGCGCACCGGCGCTCACGAGGTGATCGTCACCATCATGCTCAACTACATCGCGTTCTACCTCGTTGCGTACCTACTTCGTACCCCCGGTGCCCTGCAGGCTCCGGGATCCAACAATCCCAAGACCGCTCCTATCGCGTCGACCGCGGTGTTCCCCAAGCTCTTCGGTGATCGCTACAGCCTGCACCTCGGATTCGTGCTGGTGATCCTCGTGACCGTCGCGGTGTGGTGGCTGCTCGAGCGATCGAGTCTCGGATTTCGCTTCCGCGCAGTCGGCGAGAATCCGCACGCCTCGCGCGTCGCCGGTATGAACGTCAACCGGATCTACCTCTACGCCATGATCATGTCCGGTGCGCTCGTCGGACTTGCCGGAGTTGCCCAGGTATTAGGCACCGTCACCACCGGCTTCAGCGCCGACATCGATGCGGGGATCGGATTCGACGCCATCACCGTCGCACTGCTCGGCCGATCGAAACCGTGGGGCGTGTTCGTCGCGGGAATCCTGTTCGGCGCGTTCAAGGCCGGCGGATTCGCCATGCAGGCGGCCGAGGGCGTACCCATCGACATCGTGCTCGTCGTGCAATCGGTGATCGTGCTGTTCATCGCTGCGCCGCCACTGGTGCGAGCGGTGTTCCGATTGCCGAAACCGGGCGAAGAGAAACTGGCGAAGGCCGAGACCGCGAAGGTGGGTGCACTGTGACCGCCCCCGTCGTCGCCCCCGCCGAGGCAGTACTCGGTCGAAGCTGGAAGGTGCCGTCGATCCTCGGGGTCGTGACGTTGCTCGCTCTGGTGCTGTTCGTTGTCAAGAAAGGTTCGGGCACAAGCACATTCGCATTGGCATCGGAGGGCGACTTCTTCGCACTGCCGGCCGTGGGTGTGCCGTCGTACGGCACCGGGCTGATCGTGGTCGTGTTGTTGGCCGTCATCACCGGCTACGCGGCGCTGCTGGCCTCGCGATACCGATCGACGCCTCTGTGGTTGCTCGCGGTGTTCGCGGTGTTGTTCGTGTTCGGCTTTCTCGCGTGGGCAGCCGACGGTGAGACCATTCCGGTGCCCGGTTTGCTCATCGGCGCAGTCGCTCTGAGCACACCGCTGATCTTCGGCGCGATGGGTGGGGTGATCTCTGAACGCGTCGGCGTCATCAACATCGCCATCGAAGGCCAGTTGCTCGCAGGCGCTTTCGTCAGCGCCGTTGTCGCGTCGATCACCGGGTCCACCTACGTGGCGCTGCTCGCGGCTCTGGTGGCCGGCGCAGTGACCGCGTCGCTGCTGGCAGTGTTCTCGATTCGCTACTTCGTCAATCAGGTCATCGTGGGTGTGGTGCTCAACGTCCTGGTCGTCGGACTGACCAGCTTCCTGTACTCGGTGGTGCTCACCAAGAACGCCGAGACGCTCAATTCGCCACCGCGCTTCGCGCGCATCGACATTCCGGTGCTCTCGCAGATTCCGATCGTCGGGCCGGTGCTGTTTCGACAGACGCTGATCGTGTACCTGATGTATATCGCCGTGGCGCTCGTGTTCTTCGGCCTGTTCCACACCAAGTGGGGTCTGCGACTGCGCGCCGTCGGTGAGCATCCGCAAGCCGCCGACACCGTCGGAATCAACGTTGCTCGAACGCGATTCTGGAACGTCTGCCTCGCCGGTGCCATTGCCGGACTCGGCGGTGCGTACTTCACGCTCGGTTCCGTCGGAGCCTTCGGCAAGGAAATGACTGCCGGTGCCGGCTACATCGCACTCGCCGCAGTCATCTTCGGGCGGTGGGATCCCGTGCGCGCGACGTTGGCCGCACTGCTGTTCGGATTCGCGTCGAATCTGCAGAACGTGCTGGGCATCATCGGGTCTCCGGTGCCGAGCGAATTCATGTTGATGCTGCCCTACGTGGTGACCATCTTCGCCGTCGCCGGGCTGGTGGGCCACGTGCGAGGACCGGCAGCAGCGGGCAAACCGTATGCGTCCCGAAGTTAGCGGACGCCCTACCTGACTCAGCGGTAGGGTCGCTGTCCGATGTGACCGCTTTCACTGTAAGGTTCGATCATTGTTGCCGCAGTTTTTCGAAGGAGAGCCATGAGCTTCCGCAGTCCCTTTCCCGACGTCGAGATCCCGAATCTGAGCGTCTACGACTTCCTGTTCGGGTCGATCGCCGAGTCCGATCTGGACAAGCCTGCTCTCATCGACGGCACGTCGGGTGACGTCACCACTTACAAGACCCTGATCGGCCAAGTCGACGCCATTGCAGGTGCGCTCGCTGCGCGCGGGCTCGAGGTCGGTGACGTCGTCGGACTGCATTCGCCGAACGTCCCCGCGTTCGCGTCGGTGCTGCACGGCATCCTGCGCGCAGGCGGAACGGCGACGACGATCAACGCTCTGTACACCGCCGAGGACATCGCCAAGCAGCTCACCGGATCCGGCGCGAAGTTCCTGTTCACCGTCTCGCCGCTGTACCCGCAGGCGAAGGCGGCCGCGGACAAGGTCGGCATCGATGCCGATCACGTCATCGTGCTGGACGGTGCAGAGGGGCATCCGAATCTGCGCGATCTGCTGACCCAGGGCGCGCCTGCCCCCGAGGTCTCGTTCGATCCGGCCACGCATGTTGCGGTGCTGCCGTACTCCTCCGGTACGACGGGTGTGCCGAAGGGCGTCATCCTCACGCACCGCAATCTCGTCGCGAACGTCGCACAGATGGAACCGCGGGTGGGCATCGACAGCGACGACGCGATCCTGGCGCTGCTGCCGTTCTTCCACATCTACGGCCTGACGGTATTGCTCAACATCGCGTTGAAGCTGCGCGCACACCTGGTGACGATGCCGAAGTTCGACCTCGTCGAATTCCTGCGCATCATCCAGGACCAGAAGCTGACGTACCTGTTCATCGCACCGCCGGTGGCCGTCGCGCTCGCCAAGCACCCGATGATCGACCAGTACGACCTCTCCAGCGTCCACACCATCTTCTCGGGTGCCGCACCGCTGGACGAGGAGCTCGGCAAGGCCGTCGCCAAGCGCTTGAACACACGGGTGCGCCAGGGCTACGGCATGAGTGAGCTCAGCCCGGTCAGCCACGCCATCCCGTTCGACCGCGACGACATGCCGCTGAGCTCGGTGGGCCAGCCCCTGGCCAACACCGAGAACAAGCTCGTCGACCCGGCCACGGGCGACGAAATCGAGCTTCCCACAGAGGGATTGAGCAAGCCGGGCGAGCTGTGGGTCAAGGGACCGAACGTGATGGTCGGGTACCTGAACAACCCCTCCGCCACCGCCGAGACCCTCGACTCCGACGGTTACCTGCACACCGGTGACATCGCTGTCGCGGACCACGAAGGCGTCGTCTACATCGTCGACCGCCTCAAGGAACTGATCAAGTACAAGGGTTACCAGGTGCCGCCGGCCGAGCTCGAGGCCCTGCTGCTCACGCACGAGGAAATCGCCGACGCTGCCGTCATCGGTGTGCTCGACGACGAGGGCGAAGAAATCCCCAAGGCGTTCGTCGTGCGCCAGCAGGGTGCCACGATCGACGAGGACGGCATCATCGCGTTCGTCGCCGAGCGCGTCTCCCCGCACAAGAAGGTTCGACGCGTCGAATTCATCGACACCGTTCCGAAGTCTGCGGCAGGCAAGATTCTCCGCAAGGACTTGCGGGCGTCGGAAGCTGCAGGCAAGTAGCTCGATCTTCTGCACGACCCAGCGCACCCTCCACCGTGTTCGACGGTGGAGGGTGCGTCTGTATTCGGGTCAGGCCGGCGCGCTCATCGAGTGCCGGCGATGGGCACGTAGGTAGTCGTCGACGGTGATCAGCGGGGGACGGTCGACCAGGCACAGCGGTGCCACACTCATCGAGACCTGAGGTCCCGTGGTCGAGAAGGTGGTGAATCCGGCGCCGGAATCGCCGAGACCGAGCCGCGAGAACATCGTGGCGATGATCTGTCGACTCATGACGGCCAACTCGGAGGTCGGCCGATTTCGATGGCGGCGCGTTCCGAGTCCGATCTGCCCGATCGTGCCCGCACCCGAGCGGTGATACGTGTCGAGCAGCAGTCCGATCTCGACGCCGTAACCGGGGGCGAAGGGCAGAGTTTCCAGCAATTGGCGAGTGGCGGCGTACTCGCCGCCCAGCGGCTGGAAGACGCCGGCCAGTTCGGGACGAAGTGCGGTCAGCAGGGGCCGCACCGTCAACTGCGTGACGCGTCCGCCACCATCCTCGTCGGTGCTGTCACCGATCGTCAGAGGGCGACGGTAGAAGCCTTTGACCAGTTCGACACCCTCGTGCATGAGCAGCGGACCGACGAGCGACGGCACGAAGTGCGAGCCCGGATCGACCAGATCCGAGTCGACGAACACCACGATGTCGCCCGAGGTGGCCGCTACTCCGCGCCACAGGACCTCTCCCTTTCCGCCGACGACGGGTAGGGCTGGGAGCACCTCTTCCCTGGAGACGACCGTGGCCCCGGCCGCGCGCGCCCGGACAGCCGTACGATCGGTCGAGCCCGAATCGAGCACGACCACTTCGTCGATGAGACTTCCCAGATGGGGAGTCATCGAGGCAATCACGTCCGCGACGGTGTCTTCCTCGTCGAGGGCAGGGAGGACGACCGAGACCGTTCGGCCGCGTTTGGCCGCGATGATGTCGGCGAGCGGCCAGGGTGAACGGGCCCAGGTGGCGGCAAGAGCAGGAGTGCCCATGGTGTCGGTTCGGCTCATCGAGTTTCCTTCGTCATCGCTGGAAGTCACGGCTCAGGAGGTGGTCGGCAGTCCCATCGACGGCGCGATCACCGACCACGAGTCGTGTAGGTCTTGTTGCCAATAGGCCCACGAATGGGTTCCGTTGGGTCGGAAGTTGTAGGTGGCGGGGATGTTCAACTCCTGCAGGCGCTGCTGCATCTGGTGCGAGCACGAATCGGTGGTCGCCTCGATGACGGCACCGACGGCAAGCTGCTGGGCGAGCTTGCCGTAGTCACTACCGATGCCGGGTCCGCCGGGCACATCGAACGCGCCGGGCGCTCCCGTTCCGCTCGAGATGTACACCGCGACACCACGCAGGCCTTCGGCGTTGACGTACGGGTCGTTGGCAATCCAGTCGGCACTGCCTGCAGGCCCCCACATGTTCGCGGTGGATCCACCGCCGCGCGCTTCGACCACGGATCGGACGTACATCTCGCCCACCGGGTCGCTGGTACGGGCACATCCGCTGTACGAGGCCACGGATCGGTAGACGGAGGGATGGGCGATGGCCAGCTGCAGAACCGACGTCCCGGCCATCGAGATACCGGCGACGGAATTGACGCCGTTGCTGTCGAGCAGTGCGTTCATCAACGGCGGCAGTTCGACACCGAGAAACGTGGACCACTTGTTGCGGCCCAGCACCGGGTCGTCGTGCAACCAGTCGGTGTAATAACTTGCAGCGCCACCCCGTGGGACCACCACGTTGACGTTCTTGTCACCGAAGAAACCGGCGATGTCGGTCTGATCGAACCAGCTGCTGCCGCCGTCTCCGCCGGCTGCACCGTTGAGCAGATAGAGGGTGGGCGCACCGGGTGTCTCCGCCCGAAAGATGTCGACGACGACGTCGCGGTCCATTGCCGCGGAATGCACGTGCACGGCGTCGCGGCGTTCCCCGATGCCTTCTACTCCGACGACCGACGATGCTGTCTCGGCAGTTGCCACTGCTGCTGTGCCCGACGTGAGAACAAGGACGGTCGCGAGCACACTCAGGGCCGAAACGGTCGCATCACGCAGGCGGTATCGGTCGATCATCTACCGTTCCTGACATCGTGGGGGCAGCGCGGAGCCTGGGTGTCGGTCAGCGCGATGAGTGTCCGACGTTAGATCGAATGTCTGGCCCCCACCACAATCTTGACGATCCTTCAGTTCTGACACAGATATCTCGCGCATCGTTGTCGATTTTCCAAAATGCCGGGCCGTGGGGTGTTCTCCGTCTCGCTCGAATGGTGCACTGGCCCCTCCGACGCACCGCACTGTGCTGCGTCGTATCTCTCCCCTTCGAAAGGTTGTGTCGTGGTTGCATTCGGACTCATCGACGAGTGGAAGCCCGCTCCAGGACCACTCACCACGTGGTCGCCTACCGACGCCTCACGGGACGCTGCCGCAGCGGCACCCGTCCATCCGGCACGTCCGTCCCACATCCAGCAGGCGTACCTCGAGGCCGCGTTCCGAAACCGAGGATCGTCCTTTCGCTTCTCCAGACTGTGCCTCGTCACGTTCCGCATCGAAGGAAAGTTGGACAGCGCAGCAATGGGGCAAGCGTTCAATACGTTTGTCAGGCGGCATGATTCGTTCTCGAGCTGGTTCGAGACCACGTCGGTCGGATCGGTGCGCCACGTCGTCGACGTCGACGACATCGTGCTCGAGCCGACTGCCTACGGTGTGCCCTCGAGTGCCGCCGATATCCGCACGCACGTGCAGGACACCACCCCGGGGCCGGAGAGTTGGAACTGCTTCTCCTTCGGGACGATCGAGCACGACGACCATTTTGTGGTGTACGCGGCGGTCGATCACCTCGACACCGACGGCATTTCGCAGGCGCTGACGTACTACGAGTTGCGACAGCTCTATCGCAACGCGGTGACGGGGGAGTCCGATGGACTGTTCACCCCGGGCAGCTACATCGAGTACTGCCGGCGCGAGCGCAGCGAGAGCGACACCACGACTCTGGAGTCCGCGGCCGTCCGGACCTGGATCGATCTGGTCACGGACAACGGCGGCGATCTTCCGACATTCCCACTTCCGCTGGGACGCAACAGTATCGACTACACGAGGACGTCGCACAATTCGTTTCCGCTGTTCGACGGCGCGAAGGCGCAGGCCGTCGACGACGCATGTGCCGGAGTGGGAGCAAAATTCATCGGAGGCATCTTCGCCGCGGCAGCCCTGGCGGAATACGAACTGGCCGGCCGAAGCAGCTACCTGGGCCTGACGCCCAAGAGCACTCGAACTCTGCCGGGCGAATTCGCCTCGATCGGTTGGTTCTCGAGCCTCGTTCCCGTGCAGTTCGAGTTGGGCACGCAGCCGACGTTTCTCACCTTGGCAGTCCTTGCTCAGCAGGCATTCGATTCCGGGAAGCTGCTGGCGAACACGTCCTACCATCGAGTCCTCGAACTGGTCGGCCCGGAACACGGAATCACCACACAACCGGGGTGGACCGCGCCGATGATCTCGTACGTCGACGTCCGAAAGCTGCCCGGTGAAGCCGAACTCGACGCGGCCGGGGCCGGGCTGTACGGCAACCGTGGAAGCTCGGAGGAAGTCTTCATGTGGGTCAACCGATTCGAAGATCACACCGGCGTGGAATTTCTGTACCCGGGAACGGACGAGGCCGATCGCTCGATCGATCTCTACTTCGCCAAGATCTCCGAGATCTTCACTGCTGTGGTCGAATCGGGCGACTACGTACCGCAGCTCCCCGATGCGAGTACGTTCGCGCACGAGCTTCCGGACGTCAGCAGGGTATGACACGCCGACGCAGCGGCTCGTGGATGACGCTGTGCGCCTGTTTGCTGGCGGTGACGATGCAGATGATCGACGTCACGGCCGTGACCGTTGCGCTGCCCACGATCGCCCTGGACCTCGACGGGACAGGTGCACAGCAAGTCTGGGTACCAGCGGCGTATCTACTGGCATTTGCGTGCGCGCTCCTCACGATGGCGAGAGCAGGTGAGGTATTCGGGCGTAGAAACACGTTCGTCGTCGGCACTGCGATGTTCGCGTCGACGTCGGTGTTGTGTGCGTACGCGCCCACCATCGAACTACTGATCCTCTGTCGCGTCCTGCAGGGAATTGCGGGTGCCGCCATGTCCGCTCAGACCGTGGCCATCGTGACCGCAACCTACTCCGGGGCGCGGCGCACCACTGCGTTCGCCTTGTACGGCGGCACGGCAGGGCTCGCAGGTCTGGCCGGACCGGTCATCGGCGCGGTCCTGCTTCACCTAGATATCCTCGGAACAGGTTGGCGCGCAATATTTTTGATCAACGTTCCGATCTCGGTGGCGGCAATCGTCCTCGCCCGGCGGTATGTCTCCGCCGGCTCGGGGCACGTGCTGTCGGGTGGCCTGTTCGATCCGATCGGGGTTGCCCTGTGGTCGATCGGTGCTGTGTCGATCGTGTACCCCATCATGACCAGCGCGAGTCCGATGGCAGCAGTACCCGCATTCGGCATCGGCCTGGTTCTGTTGGCCGTCTTCGCGATGTGGGAACGGCGCAGGAGCGCGGCGGGTGCACACGTCATGGTCGATACCCGCATTTTCGTCGAGCGTGGGTTCACCTGTGGGTGCGTCGTCTCGGCGCTGGTGTACGGCACCTTCACTGCATTCGTTCTGACGATGTCGGTGACGCTGCAGACCGGACTGGGCGACAGCGCGTCGACGGTGGGAGTGATCACGATCCCCTTCGCCGTCGGGGCTGTTGTCGCGTCGCTGGCCGCGCCGATAGCGTTCCACCGCTGGGACTCTCGCGTAGTGGCGGTAGGTGCGGCCACGATGGGAGCGGCGCTGTTCGTCCTCGGTGCCGCCGTGGATCACTTCGATCGGCCCGGCTTTCCGTGGCCGATGACCATCCCACTGGTTCTGGTCGGGGTCGGCCTTGGGTCGGTGATCGCGCCGCTGCAGAGCACCATCGTCGCCGGTGTGAGCCCGGATGCCATCGGCTCCGCGTCGGGGATCCTGCCGACGGTCCAACAAGTCGGGTCGGCGGTGGGTACCGC
This sequence comes from Rhodococcus sp. 14-2483-1-1, assembly GCF_002259335.1. Classification (NCBI taxonomy): domain Bacteria; kingdom Bacillati; phylum Actinomycetota; class Actinomycetes; order Mycobacteriales; family Nocardiaceae; genus Rhodococcus; species Rhodococcus sp. 14-2483-1-1. Next base: position 759,321 of record NZ_NPFX01000014.1, read on the forward strand.
GGCCGCCGGTGCCGTGTATTTCGCGATGCTTCCCGCGCTGCCGGTGGCGTCGGATCATCTGGCCTCGCAGCAGAACGTGCTGTTCGGACTGGCAGCGACGATGGCCGTGGCCACCGCTGTCGCGATGGCACTGCCACGAGGCGATCGAGCGGCCGCCGAATGCGTGCGAGAGCCGTTGACGGCACCCCAGCGGTCACCATGACCGGCAGGCCCCGAACGACAAATGCCGATCCGAAAATCGACCTGAGACTTCCCCGGTCCGACGAATGGCCCGGGCCCAATGAAAATCGAGAAGAGCTGTCATCATGCGCCGCACCCTCTTGACCCTGACGACCGCCGTCGGGCTGATGTCGATGCTGTTCGTCACTGCACCACACGCGTCGGCCGCGCCGACCGATCCGACACCGGTGCCCGGCACGCTCTATGCGGCTGCGGCGGACCTGACCGGTAAGAACAACGGTGACGTCGTGGCGAACAGGCGGTTCTCGAGTCCCCTGTACCCGGGTGCCGACATCTGGCAGATCCAGTATCGATCGTCCGACTCCCGAGGAGACGCGATCGCTGCTGTGACAACCGTTCTCGCGCCGGCGAACCGCGCACCCGGTGGGCCACTGCTGTCGTATCAGCCGTTCGTCAACGCGCTCGGGTTGCAGTGCGCGCCGTCGGAATCGCTGTTCGGGGCCGATCCGACGACCGGTGTTCAGGAGCGTGAATTTCTCAACCTGGCCCTGATGCGTGGCTGGTCGGTCGCAGTCCCGGACCACCTCGGTCCCAAAAGTGCTTATGGCGCAGCCAAGCTCGGCGGTCAGATCACACTCGACGGAATTCGCGCCGCGCAGCGGGTTCCCGAGCTCGGACTGTCGGCCAGTCCGGTAGGAATGGCCGGGTATTCGGGTGGTGGAATGGCGACGGCGTGGGCTGCCGCGCTCGCTCCGAGCTATGCACCCGAGCTGAACATCGTCGGTGCCGCAGCCGGAGGGGTGCCGGCCGATCTGGACAACATCGCTCGCGCGTTGGGTTTCCAGCCGCATCAGGCATTCGGGCTCGCGTTTGCCGCGGCCATCGGACTCGAACGCGAGTACCCCGACCGTCTACCGATCACGGCTCAGCTCAATCCCACCGGTCTGGCGTTGAAGGATCAGGTCTCGAATGCGTGCACACCGGTGATCCTTGCTACCGGAGCCTTCAAGAGCGCACTGGCGGTCTCGACCACTACGTCCTTGGTGGACAGTCCGGAGGCGCAGCAGATCATCGACGAAAACAGTTTGGTGAAGTATGCGGGAGTTCCCACGGCACCCACGCTGCTGTGGGGAAGCGACAACGACCCCTTGATCCCCATCGGTGCTCTGCGCGACACTGCCGCACGGTACTGCGCGAACGGGGCGACTCTGCAGTTCGACGTCGTTCATGCCCCGCAGCACATTCAGGCGGCATTCGAGGGTCTTCCCGCTGCGCTCACATTCCTGGACAACAGGTTTCGAGGTGTCGCACCGCCGACGAACTGCGTCCGATGAAGCTGTTCTCGACCGTCGTCGGTGTCACCGCGACCGCTCTGGTCGTGGCCACGGCACCCGCTCATGCAGCGGACCTTCCGGTGCTGGCCCCGCAATCGTTCGGCGACTTCTCGGTGCAGACCCGATATTTCGACGTCGTGGTTGGTCCTGAGCGGGATCAGCACTGCACTGTCGTGGGCGACATCTATGTTCCAACTGGTCTCGGACCGGACAACCGGGCTCCGGCCATCCTGACCAGCAACGGTTTCGGCGGATCCAAGGACGATCAAGCGGGCGCCGCAGCGAGATTCGCGACCCACGGCTACGTAGTTCTGTCTTACTCCGCCTTGGGTTTCGGTGGCTCGACGTGCAAGATCTATTTCGCCGATCCCGATTACGACGGTATGGCGGCGTCGGACCTCATCGGCTACCTTGCCGGCGACAGCGAAGGCGTGTTCACCGACGCCGCTCTCTCTGTCGAAGCTCCCGTTCTGGACGTCGTTCGCCTCGATGCTCCGCAGGATCCCCGCGTCGGCTATCTAGGTGGTTCCTATGCCGGTGCAACGGGATTGGCGGCAGCATCGGTGGATTCGCGACTGGATACCGTCGCGTCGATGATCACGTGGAACGATCTGGCTCGCTCGCTGGCACCGGACGGAGCCGGACGCAGGTCGGTCGGCCCCGTCAAGAGCGTGTTCGGTTCGGCTTTTCTGGCGGCCGGTGCCGTCCTGACCGGTCCCGGAGGGTACGCAGCCGATCCGGCGCGGGCACAGGGATGCCCGAACTATGCCCAGTGGGTCTGCGACGCCGCGTCCGCCTTCGCTGCCAATCGCGAACCGGACCCGGGAACTCTGGCGGCGATGCGTCACGTCTCACCCGTGGACTATCTCGATCGAGTCGATGTCCCGGTTCTGCTCACGCAAGGCCAGAAGGATTCACTGTTCAGCCTCGACGAGGCAGCAGCCACGTTCGAGACTCTGCGGGCGCGCGGAGTGGAAACGTCCATGGTCTGGCACTCGTGGGGACACAACGATCGGAAGGGCTATCCGGGGGAGTTCGACATCAAGGCCCCCGATCCGTTCAATCAGCACGAAGCGGCGCTGGTGGGCAATTGGCTCGACCGACACCTCAAGGATCGTGACGTCGACCCAGGGCCGGCATTCACCTACTTCCGAGATTGGGTGCCCTACACCGGCGTCGCGTCGCCGGCCTACGAGGAATCGGACACATTTCCTGTCGGCACCAGGCGCACATTCGACGTGGTAGACGGCACGCTGTCCGAGAATGTTGCCTCGAACAATGCATGGACACAGACGATTCGGGATGCGGGATCGCCGATGCCCACCACGCTGGGGCTTCCGAACATCGCCGCGGAGGTTCCAGTGCCTCGGGTCTCGCTACCCGGTTCGGCCGTGACCTGGACAACCGCGCCGCTGGCTGAACCGGTCGACGTCGTCGGTGCACCGGAGCTGTCCATCAGTCCCATGGTGTCCGGGCCTGCGACGGTCTTCGTCACCGTGCTCGACGTCGCACCGAACGGTGTGCGGAGTCCGATTCACGGGCTCGTCGCACCCGCCGTCCTCACCGGATCCGCGGACCCGGTGACGATCTCGCTGCCCAGCATCGTCCATCGATTCGACCGCGGCCACCGCATCGGAGTCGACATCACCGCTTCCGACCCGTCCTTCGCCGGTGGACCCGGCCCGGCGGACGTCACCTTCTCCTCGACGGATCCGATCAACCAGTTCTCTCTACCCATAGTGCCCATGAAAACAGTGCCGTGACACTTCGATTTGCTTACTCCGAAAGGCTCACCGTGATCCGAAAATTCTTTGCCCTGGGGTCCATTCTGGTGGCACTCTGCGCTTCCTTGTTCGCCACGGGGACAACAGCTTCGGCGGCTCCTGCGCCGACGATCCCCGATCCGGACGTCTTCTACGCGGCACCGGCGGACATAGCCGATCACGCGCCGGGTGACATCCTCGCCAGCCGTCGGGCCGACGCATGGATGTATCCCAACACCGACATCTGGCAACTCAAGTACCGGTCGACCAACTCCGCAGGTGCTCCCGTCGCCGCGGTGACCACCGTGCTGATGCCCCGAGGCCGAGGTGCGGGCACGCCGCTCGTGTCGTATCAGGCAGTGATCAATGCTCTGGGTGTGAAATGTGCACCATCGCACGGTCTTTTCACGTACGAGATCGGTGAAGCTCCGAGCCTGTACCTCGGGATGGTCGCCCGCGGTTGGGCGGTTGCGGTGCCGGATTACCTCGGACCGAACGGTGCCTACGGCGCTGCCGAATACGAAGGCCGTTTGACGCTGGACGGGGTTCGCGCCGTGCAGAACTTCGAGCAGCTGCCGTTGAAGGAGAGTCCGGTCGCTCTGCTGGGCTACTCCGGCGGTGCGCTGGCAACATCGTGGGCCGGTGCCATGGCACCCACCTACGCCCCCGAGCTGAACATCGTCGCCACCGTGCAGGGCGGTATTCCTGCCGACCTCGAACTGATCGCAAAGAACCTGGGTTACAGCCCGATTCCGCACCCCGCGTTCGGAATGGCGCTGGCCGCATCGCTCGGACTCGAACGTGAATACCCGACCGAGTTCCCCGTCTCGGAGAACCTGAATGCGGCAGGCCTGGCGTTGCGAGATCAGGTGAGTAACCAGTGCAGGCGTCCGATCATCATCGGCGGAGCGTTCAAGAGCGCGCGGGATCTGTCGAACGTCGACATCGCATCGCTGCCGTCCGCGCAGGCGGTGTTGAAGAAGAACAGTCTCGTCGACTACGAAGGCGTTCCGACGGCACCGGTGTACATGTGGCAGGGAATCAACGACTTCATCACCCCGTTCGCGCCGGTGAAAGAAACCGTCGATCGCTACTGCGCAGCCGGTGCCACCGTTCAGTTCCGGGCGTACCCGTTCGCGGAGCACTTCAGCGGATCGCTCGTCGGACTGCCCGAGGCCTACGCCTACGTGGACGCACGATTCCGAGGTGAGCCGGCACCGTCGAACTGCGCCTGATTCTTGTCTCGGTAGTGACCTCATACCTCTTTTGACGACCGCGCGCCCTCGCTCTGAAGTGAGCGGAGGCGCGCAGTCGTCAGTAGGGGTGTGAGGTCGTCGTGGAACCGAGCCGACGTTCGCCGCGTCCAAGGGGTGAGGTGGGTTCGACGAGGGGAGTGGCGGCGTGATGCGGTGGTGGGTGACAGGCGTGGTCGGGGTGATGGTTCTGGTCGCCGGATGTGGCGATTCGACGTCGGGAGCGCCGGTGGCGGATTCGCCGACGTCGGTGGTTGCTGCGCCTGTGTCGAGTGAGCCGTGGGATCCATGCACCATCCCGAACAATGCCATCGAGGCCGCGGGATTGGATGTGGGGAGCAAGGAACCGGATCTCCGCGGTGGGAACTCGGTCGCCTCGGACTGGAAGGTGTGTAGTTGGAAGAACCCTGAACCTGGATCCTGGTTCTACGTTGGGGTCTTCTCGTCATCTCACGACCTCGAGTACTTGAAGCAGAACACACGCTTCCGAGGGTTCGAGGATGAGGTCGACGGCGGAGTGGAGTTTCGGAGGTCGGGCCAGGATGCCGAGGTGAACTGTGGCATCGCACACGAGGTTGACGGTGGAATCGTGTACTTCATCCTCGATGGGCGCGGTTCTCGGGCCCCGCTCGGCGACCCATGTACCGAAGTCGCGCAGGTCGCTGAGGCGCTCAACGGGTTTCTGCCACCGAACGCCAACTAGAACGACGACGAGAGGTTCCACGATGGCTTCTGGCTCTGAATACCTGTGGAGTGCGACCGAGAAATGGCGTGAGCTGTCCGATCAGGCGGAGGCAGGGGTCCTCGAGATACCAGAGGAAGTCGCTTCTCACTGCGACGCGGTGTGTGCAACGTACTTGGACCACCTGGACGACATGCTGGTGAAGACCGCCTATCTCGTGGACATCGACGCATATGGCACCCTTCCGTCGGCTCAATTGTTGGGTGCGAAGTTCAAGCGACTGGCCGATGGCGAACAAGGGTCGGCGGCTGCTGTGATCAGGCAGCACATCGAGGTCATCGAATTGATGCGTTCGGTGTTTCGCCGCTATTTCGTCGACACCGAAGCGGTCGATCAGAGTGTGGGAGCTCGGATCGGCGGTATCGGAGCGGGTCTGGGGAGTAGGTCCGCAACCCCACACCCTTTCTCTCGACCTCGCACCCCCGCTGTGCCCTGAATCCCGGCGCGCGGTCGGCAAAGAGGGTGTGAGGTCTCGCAAATAGTCGCGCCGTACCGTCGAACATGCCCGAAATGTCCGTAAAGGCAACCGCAGCAACACAATCGAGACAACGTTCGCGAATGGGATGACTTAGTCTGCGAGCGTGAATCTCTCCACTGCACGTCTGGTGCCGATGCGACCGCGTGATCCCCAGGAGCCGCACCGGGCCGCGAGTCCACTCGAATTGTTCTTCGACCTCGTGTTCGTGGTGGCCGTGAGTATCGCGGCAGTGCAGCTCCACCATGCACTCACCGAGAACCACCTTGCCGACGGTCTTCTGAGCTATGCGCTCGTGTTCTTCGCGATCTGGTGGGCATGGATGAACTTCACCTGGTTCGCCACGTCGTTCGACACCGACGACTGGCTGTATCGCGCGTTGACCGTTGTGCAGATGGCCGGAGTCCTGGTGCTCGCCGCGGGGATCGAATCGGCGTTCGTGGACAAGAATTTCGCGATCGTGGTACTCGGCTACGTCGTGATGCGCGTGGCGATGGTGACGCAGTGGGTTCGAGCATCTCGGTCGAGTGAGTACAAGAAGACCGCACTGTCGTACGCGATAGGCATTGCGGGAGTGCAGGTTCTGTGGATTCTCTGGATGGTGCTGCTCGACGGTACGGCCGCTGTCATCATGTTCTTCGTGCTGGCGGCTGCCGAGATGTCGGTTCCGGTGATCGCCGAACGCAGCGGCTCGACGCCGTGGCATCCGCATCACATCACCGAGCGCTACGGGCTGTTCACGCTGATACTGCTCGGCGAAAGTCTGCTCGCATCGGCCAACGCCATCATCGAAGCGCTGCACGACGAGACTGCCCTGGCACCGTTGATCTCCATTTCCGTCCTCACACTCGTCGTCACCGCGAGTCTGTGGTGGATCTACTTCTGGCCGCCGCATCACCGGGCAATCGGAAAGTTCGGCAACTCGCTGATCTACGGCTACGCGCACTACTTCATCTTTGCGGCCGCCGGCGCGTTCTCGGCCGGCATCGAGGTCGAGATCGACGTGCTCACCGAACACAGCAAGCTCGGCGACGTCGCCGCGTCGTTCACCGTCACGGTGCCGATTGCGATATTCGTCCTCGGAGTGTGGCTGATCGCGATTCGTTCCAACGCGGATCGCGTCGTCAACATCGCGGTTCCGGTGGGCGCCCTACTCGTGTTGTTCGACCCGATCATTCCCATCCCGATCACCCTCACCGCCGCGGTCATGATCGTCGTCGTCGGCGTGCTCGTCGCACGCGGGCCACGACCCCCAGCGTTAGGTCGTTCCGCAGGCTCCACTCCCCAGCGTCCCGCATGAGAAACTGACCACATGAGTATCGGAACCCTGATTCTGCTCCGCCACGGCGAGAGCGAATGGAACGCGTCCAATCAGTTCACCGGTTGGGTCGACGTGCGACTGACCGAGAAGGGTGAGGCCGAGGGCAAGCGTGCCGGTCAGCTCCTTGCCGAGGCCGGAGTGCTGCCCGACCTGCTGTACACCTCGCTGCTGCGTCGCGCGATCAGCACCGCCAACCTCGCGCTCGACGCGGCCGACCGCCACTGGATTCCTGTCGTTCGCGACTGGCGACTGAACGAGCGGCACTACGGCGCGCTGCAGGGCTTGAACAAGGCCGAGACCAAGGACAAGTACGGCAACGAGCAGTTCATGCTGTGGCGTCGTAGCTACGACACCCCGCCGCCCGCCATCGAGGTCGGCAGCGAGTTCAGCCAGGATGCCGATCCCCGCTACGCCGATCTGGACAGCGTTCCGCTGACCGAATGCCTCGCAGATGTGGTCGAGCGGCTGATCCCGTACTTCGAGGAGACGATCGTCGCCGACCTGAAGGCAGGCAAGACCGTGCTCGTCGCCGCGCACGGCAACTCGCTGCGTGCGCTCGTGAAGTACCTCGACGAGATCTCCGACGCGGACATCGCCGAACTGAACATTCCCACCGGTATCCCGTTGCAGTACGACCTCACCGAGGTCGACGGCAAATTGAAGCCCACCAATCCGGGCGGCACCTACCTCGATCCGGAAGCAGCGGCCGCGGGAGCTGCTGCCGTGGCAAATCAGGGCGGTAAGTAACTCCACCGCGCACAAACCGGCAGTTTGTCGAAACTGCAGGTGAACGAACGAAGAACACTGCCGACGAGGACTATGACGACCAGGGAAATGCCTGCACCCTGCGTATGTGAGCTGTCCATCGAACGTACGATTCCGGTGTGAGTGTTGCATCGGCCGTACTACTGGCAATTGCCGCGGCCTTCGTGGGATACCTCGTCGGCGGTGTTCTCATCCCGTACCTCAACACTCGACACTCGGAGCGTCGCCGCGCCACGTCCGGCCTGACGATGTCGCAGGTACTGGACCTGATCGTGCTCGCGTCGGAGAGCGGCATCGCCGTCGTCGATCAGTTTCACGACGTCGTGCTGTCGAATCCACGGGCCGAGGAGCTCGGTTTGGTGCGTAACCGTTCGATCGACGAGCGCGCCTGGGCTGCGGCGACGAAAGTACTGTCCGACGGCCATCCCGTCGAAGTCGATCTCAGCTCCAAGGCTCCGCGACCGGGCCGCGACAAGATCGCCGTCCGATGCGTCGCGCGCCTGCTCAGCAAGGAAGACAAGCGCTTCGTCGTACTGTTCGCGGACGACGATTCCGAGCAGGTGCGGATGGAAGCGACGCGTCGCGACTTCGTGGCCAACGTCAGTCACGAACTCAAGACACCCGTCGGTGCGATGAGCCTGCTGGCCGAGGCTCTGCTCGAGTCCGCGGACGATCCGGATTCCGTTCGGCATTTCGGCGGCAAGGTCGTCGCCGAATCCAAACGTCTGGGCAACATGGTGACCGAGCTGATCGCGCTCTCGCGATTGCAAGGGGCCGAGAAGCTACCCGACCTCGAGGTCGTCGACGTCGACACCGTCGTCAACGAGGCGATGGACCGCTCCAAGCTCGCCGCCGAGAACGCCGGCATTTCCGTCACCACCGATCACCCGAGCGGACTCGAAGTACTCGGCGACCAAGCTCTACTGGTGACGGCGCTCGCCAACCTCATCCAGAACGCGATCGCGTACTCGTCCAACGGATCGCCCGTCTCGGTCAGCCGGGCACTACGCGGCTCGCAGGTCGCATTCGCGGTCACCGACCGCGGCATCGGCATCGCCAAAGGCGACCAGGAACGCGTCTTCGAACGATTCTTCCGCGTCGACAAAGCTCGGTCGCGGGCCACCGGCGGCACAGGCCTCGGCCTGGCCATCGCCAAACACGTCGCAGCCAACCACAACGGCAGCATCTCGTTGTGGAGCAAGCTGGGCACCGGATCCACCTTCACCCTCCAGATCCCCGCGTACTTCGAAGAAGAAGACGACGCTGCGGTTACAGAAAGAGAGAATCAGTGACCAACGTCCTGATCGTGGAAGACGAAGAGTCGTTGGCCGATCCACTGGCCTTCCTGCTCCGCAAAGAAGGGTTCGAGGCCACCGTCGTGGGCGACGGACCGTCGGCTCTGGCCGAGTTCGATCGCGCCGGAGCGGACATCGTGCTGCTCGATCTCATGCTCCCCGGGATGAGCGGCACCGACGTGTGCAAGCAATTGCGTTCGCGCTCAGGTGTTCCCGTCATCATGGTGACCGCACGCGACAGCGAGATCGACAAGGTGGTCGGCCTCGAACTGGGAGCAGACGACTACGTCACCAAGCCCTATTCGGCACGCGAGCTCATCGCCCGCATCCGCGCGGTACTGCGTCGGGGCTCCGACGCCGAGGTCGACGGCGGAGTCGACACCGGAGTGCTCGAGGCCGGCCCGGTGCGCATGGACGTCGAACGCCATGTGGTGATGGTGGGATCCGAGCAGATCACGTTGCCGCTCAAGGAATTCGACCTGCTCGAGTACCTGCTGCGCAATTCCGGTCGAGTGCTCACCCGCGGACAGTTGATCGACCGGGTGTGGGGAGCCGACTACGTCGGCGACACCAAGACATTGGATGTGCACGTGAAGCGACTGCGCTCCAAGATCGAGGCGGACCCGGCCAAGCCGGAACATCTCGTGACCGTGCGCGGGTTGGGTTACAAGCTCGAGGGGTAGTGACTGCGGCATGTGCGCGGAAACTCGTAGTGGGCTACGAGGTTCCGCTCACATGCGGCGCAGCCGCTCTATCGACGCTGGGCCTCACGAGTGGCCGGGTGTACGGCGATCAGACCCAGGCCACGGCGACGCTTGCACAGTGACGCCAGTTCGTCGTACGCGGCTTTGCCGAGCAGCTCGGTCAATTCGGGCTTGTAGGACTCGAACACCTGCTTCGCGCCGACGTGGGCGTCGGGTGAGCCGGAGCAGTACCAGTGCAGATCGAGACCGCCCTCGCCCCAGCCGCGGCGGTCGTATTCGCCGATGGTGGTCTTGAGAATCTCCGAGCCGTCCGGCCGCGTCACCCAGTCCTGGGTGCGCCGGATCGGCAGCTGCCAGCACACATCGGGCTTGACCTCGAGCGGCTCGATGCCCTTGCGCAGCGCCATCGAGTGCAGCGCGCACCCGATACCGCCCTCGAAGCCGGGACGGTTCTGGAAGATGCACGCACCCTTGTAGCGGCGCGTACGCAGCGACTGCTCGTCGTCGAGATCGTCGTATTCGACGTATCCCTTCTTGCCAAGACCCTTGTCCATGAGCTGCCAGTCCTGCGGGGTGAGCAACTTCACCGACTCGTCGAGCTTGCGCTTGTCGTCGTCGTCGGACAGGAATGCGCCGTGCGAGCAGCACCCGTCGTCGGGCCTGCCCTCGACGGTTCCCTGGCATGCCGGAGTGCCGAAGACGCAGGTCCAGTTGGACAGGAGCCACGTCAGATCGGCGGCGATGAGGTGTTCCGAATTGTCTGGATCTGGGAATTCGACCCATTCTCGTGGGAAATCCATCTCGACCTCTGCAGCGAACGGTGGCTGCTCACGACCTGCTGTCACAAACGACGACGCTAGACCCAGTACCGTGGACCTGTGCGATTAGGGGTGCTCGACGTCGGTAGCAACACGGTGCATCTACTTGTCGTGGACGCCCACCGCGGCGCTCACCCCACCCCGATGAGCTCGAGCAAAGCAACGTTGCGCCTCTCCGAGAACACCGATGCGCACGGAAACATTACCCCTGCGGGCGCGGATCGCCTCGTGAACGAGGTTCGTGAGTTCGCAGCCATCGCGGAACGTTCGGGTTGCAGTGAACTGATGGCATTTGCCACCTCGGCGGTGCGTGACGCCTACAACTCGGAGGACGTGCTCGCTCGAGTACTCACCGAAACCGGAGTTTCCCTGCAGACATTGTCCGGCGTCGACGAGGCGCGGCTGACATTTCTCGCGGTTCGACGCTGGTACGGCTGGAGCGCCGGGCGCATCCTCGGACTCGACATCGGCGGCGGATCGCTCGAACTGGCCAGCGGAAGCGACGAGAATCCGGACGTCGCATTCTCTCTGCAACTCGGTGCCGGTCGCCTCACCCGCGATTGGCTCGACGAGGATCCACCGGGCAAGCGTCGTATCGCGGTTCTCCGGGATTGGCTGGATGCGGAATTGGCGACCCCCGCCAAGGAGTTGCTCGCGGCCGGCGACGCCGACCGGGCCGTGGGAACGTCGAAGACATTCCGTTCGTTGGCTCGCTTGACCGGTGCCGCGCCCTCCGCGGCCGGTCCCAGAGTGACGCGGACGCTCACTGCGAGCGGCTTGAGGCAACTCATAGCCTTCATATCGCGGATGACGGCCGCCGACCGTGCAGAATTGGAAGGCGTCAGCGCCGACAGGTCGCCACAACTGGTGGCCGGGGCATTGGTAGCGGAGGCGAGCATGCGGGCATTGTCGGTGGAGTCACTCGAGATCTGCCCGTGGGCGCTGAGGGAAGGTTTGATTTTGAGGAAGCTGGACACCGAAACCGACGGCGATCTGGTGGGGAGTTCGAGATGAGCGAGAACAATCCAGAAGACACCGGGCAGATCTCGGTTGCCGAGCTGTTGGCCCGAAACGGCCAGCAGACGAACCTGAGCACCGGTGGACGCCGTCGCCGAGGCGTCAAGGGCGGCATCTCCGTCGCCGAGCTCACCGGTGAAATCCCGGTCGTCCGGGACGAGCCGGGCAGCCGTAGCGCCCCGGTGGTCGACGCGCCCGCCCCGCCTCCGGCCGACCGTGACACGCCGGCCACTGGCCGAGTCGAGGCCGATGACGATCGCGTGACGCCCGACGACGCGCCCGCATTCCTGTCCTCGCGGCCACAACCGGCCCGGCCGCAGAGCGCTCGCCCGACCGCGTTCCAACCGGTGGCCAGGCGCGAGAAGCAGCAGCCCGAGCCCGAACTGCTGTCCGGCTCCACCACGGTGGCCGGTGACCTGCTCAACCGGTCGCACGACGACACCGAGCGCGGTCATCGTCCGGCTGCGCCGACGACGCCACCGGATCGTCAGCCGTATGGATCCACCGCGGCCGAACAGGGGCGGAACCGCAAGCCCGCAGGATTCACCGCGCCGCGCCAGGTCGAGGTGGCCGAGCCGAACACCGACGTCACTCCGCGAGCAGCGGTGATCGACGTCGACGACGTCGCCAAGACCGCGGTGTCTGCGCGCATTGCGCGCCCGGACGACACGGAATCCACCCCGACAGGCAAGGTCGCTTCGACCGAGGAACCTGCGACATCCGCTCCCACAAAGGCCGTCGATCTCGTCGAGCCGGATGCAGAGCGCGACGCCGAGGACAACACTGCTGCGGCACCGGAAACCGAGACCGACGCGAGCCCCGCGACCCGATCCGGCCGCCGTGCTTCGGCCGCCAAGGGCAAGGGCGGTGCCGTTCGGCAGTGGCTCGTGCTCGTGGGTCAGGCAGTGGTGGCCGTCGTCGTCGGCGCATTGCTGTTCAAGGGCTTCGAGCAACTGTGGGACGTGTTGCCATGGGTCGCCCTGGTGCTGTCGGTGCTGGTGATCGTCGGTCTCGTGGCAGTGGTGAGAATTCTCCGGCGCACCGATGATCTGATATCGATCGTCATCGCGATCGCCGTGGGTGTGTTCGTGACGCTCGGTCCGCTCGCCTTCCAGCTCAGTACCGGCTGAGCTGGAACCACGATGGCTGCGCAGCGAATACACGTCGGGCTGTCCACGGCATCGGTGTACCCGCAGAACACGGAGGCGGCGTTTCGTTACGCAGCCGAACTCGGGTACGACGGCGTGGAACTGATGGTGTGGGCCGAGTCGGTCAGCCAGGACGTCGACGCGGTGGCCGCGCTCTCTCGGGAGTACTCGATGCCGGTTCAGGCCATCCATGCGCCGTGTCTGCTGATCTCGCAGCGGGTGTGGGGATCGGATCCGATTGTCAAACTGGCCCGATCGGTCGAGGTGGCCGAGAAACTCGGGTCGGCTACGGTCGTCGTGCATCCGCCGTTCCGCTGGCAACGCAAGTACAGCGAGGGCTTCGCCGATCAGGTAGCGGAACTGGAAGCGAACTCGCACGTGGTGGTTGCAGTCGAGAACATGTTTCCGATGCGTGCCGACAGGTTCTTCGGACGCAAGGAGAAATCGGCGCAGCGACTGGAACGACGAGGCGGCCCGGGTGCCGCCCTGTCGGCGTTCTCCCCGTCGTACGACCCGACGGACGTCGGCCACGGTCATTACACCCTCGACCTCTCGCATACTGCCACCGCGGGCTCCGACGCCCTCGAGATGCTCGATCGGATGGGCGAGGGCATCGCGCACCTGCATTTGGCCGACGGCCGAGGCGCGTCCGTCGACGAGCATCTGATCCCCGGGCACGGCAGTCAGCCGTGCGTGGAGGTGTGCACCGAACTGGTGCGCCGCGGCTTCGACGGTCAGGCAGTGATCGAGATCAACACGCAGAACGCGCGCACGGTCCCCGAACGTTCCTCGATGCTCGGACAGGCACTGCAGTTCGCCCGCGCACACCTGTCCTGAGGCCGCCGGTAAGTTGTCGGGAATGAGTTCTGCCAGCCCCTTCAAGGCCGCCACCACCCTGACCGCGCTCGAGGTCGCCGCCGACACTGCGTCGTTCGCGGGCGCGATCGACTCCACCTGGACCATCGGTCCGAAGGTGCACGGCGGCGCGATGCTCGCCGTCTGCGCGGCAGCAGCGCGCAGGCATATCGTCCTGACCGACCCGGAGCAGGCCGAGATCCAGCCGCTCGCTGTGAGCGTCAGCTACCTGGCCGCTCCCGATCCCGGCGAGGTTGCGCTGTCGACAGTGGTGCGCAAACGTGGTCGCCAGGTCTCCCACGTCGACGTCGAACTCACCCAGGCCGGACGCGTTGCCGTGCGGGCGGTGGTGACCCTGGGTCGTCCCGACTCCGACGAACCCCACCACGAGACGCCGACGTCACTTGCGTCGATGGCCGTCGAACCTCCCGCCGAGACACTCGCGGTGGCAGGGGATCATCCGATGGCGTCCATCGTGCACGTCGCCAAGGGCTGCGAGATGCGTATCGACGAGTCCTCGGCGTCGTTCCTGACCGGCGCGCAGGGCGAGGCGGAGATCAGACTGTGGGTGCGTCCCTTCGCGGGCGACGAGGCCGACATCGACACCGCGGTGTTGTTCGCATTGATGACCGGAGACATCTCGGCTCCGGTGACCATGAACCGCGGAATGTTCGGTTGGGCGCCGACCGTGCAGTTGACGACCTACCTGCGGCGCCGTCCGGCACCGGGGTGGCTGCGCGTGGCGGCGACCAGCACCGTCATCGGCAGCACCTGGTTCGAGGAGGACCACGTGGTGCTGGATTCGACCGGTGCCGTCGTGGTGCAGAGCAGACAGTTGGCGATGGTGCCGCGCTCGAACTGACATGGCAGGCTTGGCCGCATGACGAGAATTGCAGTGATCGGCGGCGGACGGATCGGCGAGGCGTTGATTGCGGGACTCCTCGAGTCCGGCCACGCAGTGCGCGATCTGGTGGTCGCCGAGAAGTCAGAGGCCCGTGCGAAGGAGATCGCGAAGGAATTCGGTGTCCTGACCACCACCGTCGGCGACGCGTCCGAGGGGGCCGACGTGATCGTGCTGGCGGTCAAGCCGGCCGACGTCGAAACCGCACTGACCGAGATCACCAAGATCGAGCTCGACGGTGATCGGGAACAACTCATCGTCTCACTGGCCGCAGGCGTTCCCACCGCGAAGTTCGAGCCCAAGCTCCCCGCCGGTTTCCCTGTCGTCCGGGTCATGCCCAACACCCCGATGCTGGTGGGGGAGGGTGTCAGTGTGTTGGCTCCGGGCAAGTACGCCCGCGCCGAGCATCTCGAACTGGTGCGTTCCATCCTCTCGGCCGTCGGCAAGGTCGTGGTGGTCAAGGAACATCAGCTCGACGCCGTGACGGCCGTATCCGGGTCGGGTCCGGCCTATTTCTTCCTGGTGGCCGAGGCCATGATCGACGCGGGAGTGGGTCTGGGACTGACGCGCGACGTGGCGTCTGCGCTCGTGATTCAGACGATGGTGGGGGCCGGGGCGATGCTTGATCGCTCCGACGAGAGTGCGAACGAGCTCAGATACGCCGTGACCTCGCCGGGCGGTACGACGGCCGCAGCAGTGCGAGAATTGGAACGAAATGGCCTCCGAGCAGCGTTTTTCGATGCTCTCGGTGCCGCGAATGCCCGATCCATTGAGATGGGCATCACAGCAGATTGAAAAATCTTTTCCCCACTCCCGTCGCAGTAACCCCATCTGTCCCTATAGGCTCGGGGGCAGCACGTGCGTGTCTGTTCGGCAGGAGGGGAAGCCTGCCGCATGAGACGTGCCGGAGGTATGTGGATTGATGGCGTCTATAAACAAGCCGTCCAAGGGTTCGTCCCCGGATGGTCAACCGGCTCTGGCCGGAACGCAGTTCCTCACTGTCGCTGAAGTGGCGACGCTGATGAGGGTTTCGAAAATGACCGTGTACCGGCTGGTACACGGCGGAGAATTGCCCGCTGTACGAGTGGGTCGATCTTTTCGTGTGCACGCCAAGGCGGTTCACGACTATCTCGAGACCTCGTACTTCGACGCAGGCTAGTAGTGCACGCGGGGCCGGTTTCGTAAGTGCCGGTTCGGACCGGTAGGATTGGCGCTCGTCGTGCCAGCCAGCCGGTGTGCAGCCGTGGGCGAGTACGTGGCCCCAGCGCCAGCTCGGTGACCAAGGCTTTTGGCTCGAAGCCCTCAGGGCTTGGTTGTCAGGTAGGCGTACGCAAACGGCGTGCGCGAAAACGCTAGAGAAGAACGTGAGGACACCCGCATGGGTTCAGTGATCAAGAAGCGTCGCAAGCGCATGTCGAAGAAGAAGCACCGCAAGCTGCTTCGTCGTACCCGCGTGCAGCGCAGGAAACTCGGCAAGTAGTTCTGCCGGCATAGCTTTCACCAGGAGGCCCGTCACCATCGGTGGCGGGCCTCCTGGCGTTCGAACGTGGGCTTCGCTTCTCACCCTCGCGTCTGCCCACCGATCCAGTAGGCTTTGGACCGGAGCCGATGTTGGGGGTGCGCAGTGAGTCCGAGCGATCGTGGTGTTGCCGCGCCCCGAGTGGTCCTGGTGACCGGAGCGAGTCGTTTTCTCGGCGGATACCTCGTCACCAGACTGGCCCAGAACCCGCAGATCGAACGGGTGATCGCCGTCGACGCGCTGTCGCCGAGCAAGGATCTGCTCCGACGCATGGGCCGCGCCGAGTTCGTCCGTGCCGACATCCGAAACCCGTTGATCGGCAAAGTGATCCGTAATGCCGGCGTGGATACCGTCGTGCATGCCGCCACCGTGGCCAAACCTCCCAAATCCGGCGGCCGCGCCACGATGAAAGACCTCAACGTCATCGGCGCGATGCAGCTGTTCGCGGTGTGCCAGAAATCTCCGACGGTGGAGAAGGTGGTGCTGCGTTCGTCCTCCTCGGTGTACGGCTGCAGCGCGAAGGACCCGGTGAAGTTCACCGAGGAGATGAGCGCCCGACGCCCACCGAGCGGTGCGTACGCGCGGGACACCATCGACATCGAGGGATACGTTCGCGGACTCGGCCGTCGACGACCCGACATCGCCGTGTCGATCCTCCGCATGGCACCGCTGATCGGTCCGCGATTGAACGGCACCATCTCGCGGTACATGACCTCGCCGCTGATCCCGAGCATCATCGGCCGCGATGCCCGTATGCAGTTGTTGCACGAGGAAGACGCCCTCGCCGCGCTCGAGCGCGCCACCATCGGTGGTCCGGCGGGCACGTTCAACATCGGGGCCGACGGCACGATCATGCTGTCGCAGGCGATCCGCCGAGCCGGGCGCGTCCAGGTGCCGGTTCCGTTTCCACTGTTCAAGAGTGTCGGCCGCGCTCTTATGGGCGGCATGATGCGGGAATTCACCACCGAACAACTCGACTACTTCCACTTCGGCTGCGGCCTCGACACCACCCGCATGCGTTCGGTCCTGGGCTTCGAGCCGCGGTGGACTACGGTTCAGGCATTCGACGACTTCGTCCGCGGTGCCGCGCTGCGCCCGGTCATCAGGACCGAGTGGGTGGACGGCATCGAGAATCGACTGCTCTCGGCCGTCGATACCGGCGCATCCACGGCGCGCGCACTGGCATCACTGCGTAGCTCGGAAACAGTGCGAAGTTCGGGAGGGACGGGTGAGTGAAGTGGCCAAAGTGATTCCATTGCACGGTGGCCGCTCGGTCCGCGCGTCGCAGGGTTCGCGCGAACGGCACCCCTCCGCCTACACCGAGCCGCGTGAGCCGACGCCGCTGCTCGACCCTGCCCCCGCCGTCGCGCCCCCCTCGGCAGCGATCCCGACTCCGTTGCTCTCGATGATCGACGACACCAAGACCGCCGTCGTGGACCAGATCTCCTCGGTTGCCGAGTTCGTGCGCAGGCGTCTGGCCGGCGATTACAGCGTGGACGAGTTCGGTTACGACCCGCACTTCGCCGACGCCATCTGGCTTCCGTTGCTGCGGCCGCTGTTCGACAAGTGGTTCCGCGTCGAAGTCAAAGGCATCGAGAACATTCCGTCCGACGGCGGTGCCCTCGTCGTCGCCAACCACGCGGGTGTCATCCCGGTCGATGCGCTGATGGCGTCGGTCGCGGTGCGCGACCACCATCCGGCGCACCGTCCACTACGAATGTTGGCCGCCGACATGGCTTTCGAGATGCCCGGCGTCGGCACCATCGCCCGCAAGGCCGGGCACACGCTGGCGTGCAACCCCGATGCCGAGCGCCTGCTGCGCACCGGCGAACTCGCAGCGGTGTTCCCCGAGGGCTTCAAGGGCATCGGCAAGCCGTTCAGCGAGCGCTACAAACTGCAGCGATTCGGCCGTGGCGGGTTCGTCTCGGCGGCTCTGCGAACGGGTGCACCGATCATCCCGTGCTCCATTGTCGGCTCGGAGGAGATCTACCCGAAGATCGGCGACATCGCGCCACTGGCTCGACTGATGGGCATGCCGTACTTTCCGGTCACGCCGTTCTTCCCGCACTTCGGCCCGCTCGGCCTGATCCCGCTGCCGTCCAAGTGGTACATCGAGTTCGGTAAGCCGATTCCTACCGACTCGTACGACGCCACCGCGTTCGAGGATCCGATGGTGCTCTTCGAGTTGACCGACCACGTCCGCGAAACCATTCAGCACACGCTGTACCGACTGCTGGCCAAGAGACGCAACGTCTTCCTGGGGTGAACGCACGGGTTATCCTGTGCCAGTGCACATTCGCGACACCACCACCGAAGATCTGCCCGAGATTCTCGACATCCACAACGATGCCGTCGCCAACACGACTGCCATCTGGGACGAGGAACAGGTCGACCTCGCCGATCGCACGGCCTGGTTCGACGGTCGCCTCGCTGCGGGATACCCCGTCCTCACCGCCGAGGTCGACGGCCGGGTGGCCGGATACGCGTCGTACGGGCAGTGGCGGGTCAAGAGCGGTTACCGGCACTCGGTGGAGCACTCGGTGTACATCCACCGGGATTTCTATCGACGTGGCCTGGCCAGTGCGCTGCTGAGCGAATTGATCGAGCGGGCCAGGGCAGGCGACGTGCACGTGCTGGTGGGGTTCATCGAGTCCGAGAACACCACCTCGATCGCGCTGCACCAGAAATTCGGCTTCGCGACCGTCGGGCAGATGCCGGAGGTGGGCGTCAAGTTCGGCCGATGGCTCGATCTGACCCTGATGCAGCTGACGCTCTGAGCGCCCTGCCCGGGTGGGTCAGCCCTTGCGACGGCCGACCACGGCAGCGAGTCCGCCGCCCACTGCGCCCAAGGCCAACGCTGTCGGGACGCCGATCTTGGCGGCCTTGCGTCCGGTGCGGTAGTCGCGAATTTCCCAGCCCCGGTTCTTGGCCAGCTCACGCAGGTCCGTATCGGGATTGATCGCCACGGCGGTCCCGACGAGCGAGAGCATCGGGACATCGTTGTGGCTGTCCGAGTACGCGGTGCACCGCTTGAGGTTGAGGCCTTCACGCACAGCCAGTGAGCGCACTGCGTGCGCCTTGCCGATGCCGTGCAGGATGTCTCCGACGAGGCGGCCGGTGAACACCCCGTCCTTGCTCTCGGCGACGGTTCCCAGTGCCCCGGTGAGCCCGAGCCGCTTGGCGATGATCTGAGCCAGTTCCAGGGGAGTGGCGGTGACCAGCCACACCTGCTGGCCGGCGTCGAGGTGCATCTGCGCGAGAGCACGAGTACCGGCCCAGATCTTGTCGGCAATGACCTCGTCGTAGATCTCTTCGCCGAGCATGGTCAGTTCGGAGGTGGGGCGGCCCTTGATGAACGAGAGCGCCTTTTCTCGGCCGCTGGCCACGTCCTCGCTGTTCTCCTTGCCGCTGACCCTGAATTTCACTTGCTGCCAAGCGAATTGAGCCAAGTCGCCACTGGTGAAGTATTTGCGAGCAGCCAGCCCACGAGCGAAATGGATGATCGATGCGCCCTGGACCATGGTGTTGTCCACGTCGAAGAAGGCCGCAGCGGTGAGATCCCGCGGAATCGCGCCCTCGGACTCGATCTGCAACGCGAGCGCGGCGTCGGCACTGGCCTGGCCGGCCACGTTGGCGCGGACTTCTGCATCGGACGGACCGAAGGGGTTGCGAATCCTACGAATACGCCGCTTGAACTGTTTGTCCCCGCGCGGATCCTCGGTGTCGACCATGTCGATATCGGGCGTGGCCTCGATCGGCAGGTCGGTTCCCCCGTCACTCACTTCGGTCCTCCTCCCACTCGAGTACTCGATGCAGCCCACTCGGTCTACCCGCGCAGCCCGGTCGGTTACGCAAACAGCCCACTCGGCTACCCACGCAGCCTAGTCGTGGGTCCGACAGGACCGACGGGGGACAAGCGAAGCCGGCCGTGAGGGCGGGCCGGCGGGTGGCTGTCTGTGACGTTCGTCTCCATTGCGGACGTGTCACAGTGGACGGATGCAGACGACTCCCCCCGGCGTGGCTCTTCTCACCCGTGCAGGCTGCCAGTCGTGCACCCACGCGCTCGAGGTGTTGAGCGAGGTGTGCCGCGAGTTCGACGTGGCCGTCACGGTCGTCGACGTCGACGAGGCGGCGACGAAATCGCCTGACCTGCGTGCGGAGTACGGGGACCGAGTGCCGGTGGTGCTGCTCGACGGCATCGAGCACAGCTACTGGGAGGTGGACGTGCCCCGATTGCGGGCCGATCTGGCTCGGGCAGGGCACCCTAAGAACGTGTGATTCGTCTCCGTGTGCAGGTGAAGGCCGGTGTGCGCAACTTTGTTCATTCGTTCACAAGCAGTTACCGTGGTGTGAACAGCATTCGTGAAATAGACACGAACGCAGGATCAGCGTGAAGACCGGCATCGACGCCGTTCGGACGAGGAGCCCCAGACGTGACCGAAGAGCGCCCGTCGCCCAGCGGCGTAGAGCGGGTCATCCCTCAGGCTACGGTCACCCGTCTGGCGACCTACCTGCGGGTCCTCTCGATCCTCGCAGACGAGGGCGTTCTCATCGTCTCCAGTGAAGAACTGGCCACCGCAGCAGGTGTCGGATCGGCAAAACTG
Source organism: Rhodococcus sp. 14-2483-1-1 (assembly GCF_002259335.1). Lineage (NCBI taxonomy): Bacteria > Bacillati > Actinomycetota > Actinomycetes > Mycobacteriales > Nocardiaceae > Rhodococcus > Rhodococcus sp. 14-2483-1-1. Next base: position 780,015 of record NZ_NPFX01000014.1, read on the forward strand.
CGCAAGGATCTCTCCTTTCTCGGCCCCAACGGCGTTCGCGGTGTCGGCTACGACGTCGCACGGCTTCGCGCCAAGATCGAGAGCGCACTCGGACTCGATCGCGGCCACCGCGTCGTACTGGCGGGAGTCGGCAATCTGGGACAGGCGCTGGCCGGGTACGGCGGATTCGCGCGGCGCGGCTTCACGATGGTCGGCCTCTTCGACCGCGACCCGGCGCGTGTGGGCACCGACGTCGACGGACTGACCGTCCGGCACGTCGACGAGCTCGACAAGGCCTGCCGTGAACTCGAGGCGACCATCGGCGTCATCGCCACCCCCGACGACGCCGTGCACGTCGTCGCCGAAAAGCTCGTAGCAGGCGGCGTCGAGTGCATTCTGAGCTTCTCGCCGATGGTGCTCGACGTTCCCGAACACGTCGAAGTGCGGCGCGTGGACCTGGCGGTGGAGATGCAGGTGCTCTCCTTCAACAGCTCCCGCAACGTGTCCGAACCGGCAGGCGTGACCTCGCCGACCGTCGTCACTGCGCCTCGGCCACAGCCGGTCTCGCCGCCTCCACTCACGTCCACGGCACGTCTCGGCCGCAGTCACGGCCCGCGCATCGCCGGTAATCCAAGCCCAGTCAACAGTTCGACAAGAAACGGATCGGTGATTGCACCGTGAGTGTCCTTCTCGTCGGGATATCGCACCGTAGCGCTCCCGTCGCAGTCCTCGAGCGTGTCGCCATCACGGACACCGATCGCCCGAAACTGACCGACAAACTGATGGCCAGCGGAAGCATTTCCGAGGTCATGGTGGTGTCCACGTGCAATCGTGTCGAGATCTATGCCGTCGTCGACGCCTTCCACGGCGCACTGACCGCCGTCGGCGAGGTACTCGGTGAACACTCCGGACTCGAGATCGCGGACCTGACCAAGCACGCCTACGTGCGCTACAGCGAGGCCGCCGTCGAGCATCTGTTCGCAGTGGCCAGCGGCCTGGACTCGATGGTCATCGGCGAGCAGCAGATCCTCGGCCAGATCCGGTCGGCGTACGCCGCCTCGGACGGCCAGCAGGCCTCCGGCCGGGTGATGCACGAACTGGCTCAGCAGGCGCTGCGCGTCGGTAAGCGGGTACACAGCGAAACCGGCATCGACGCCGCCGGAGCCTCGGTGGTCTCGGTGGCCCTCGATCGCGCCGCCGAGACGTTCGGCGGTTCCCTCGCCGGTCGCAAGGCCGTCGTCCTCGGAGCCGGAGCCATGGGCGGCCTCGCCGTCGCACACCTCGGCCGCGCCGGAATCGGCGGCCTCACCGTCGTCAACCGCACCCGCGAGCGGGCCGACCACCTGGCCGAGAACGCCGTCTCGAACGGAATCCCGGCAACCTCGGTCGCCCTCGAGAATCTGCCCGCCGCGGTGGCCGAGGCCGACATCCTCATCACCTGTACCGGTGCGGTGGGGGCCGTGGTCTCCATCGCCGATGCTCACCTCGCCCTCGTCGGCCGCGACGCCGAGCACCCCCTGGTGATCTGCGACCTCGGACTGCCCCGCGACGTCGACGCCGCAGTGGCGCAGCTGCCGGGTATCACCGTCTTCGACATGGAGTCGCTTCAGCGCGATCCCGCAGCCGGTGCTGCGGCGAACGACGCGTCGGCGGCTCGCGAGATCGTCTCCAGTGAACTCTCGGGTTACCTTGCGGGACAACGGCTTGCCGAGGTCACCCCCACCGTCACCGCACTGCGTCAGCGCGCTGCCGAAGTGGTCGAGGGGGAGTTGTTGCGCCTCGAGTCGCGGCTGCCCGGGCTCGATTCGCCGCAGCGTGACGAGGTGGCCCGCACCGTGCGCCGTGTCGTCGACAAGTTGCTGCACTCGCCGACGGTGCGCGTCAAGCAGCTCGCCAGCACCCCGGGTGGGGATTCCTACGCCGCTGCGCTTCGGGAGTTGTTCGAGCTGAGCCCCGGTTCGGTCGACGCGGTGGCGACGCCGATGGAGATCGGCGCGCTGGAGCTGGTCGACGACTTCACCGCCAGCCGTACCGATCTGCGCTCGGACTCTCACCCCGGCGGCACCGCCGGTCAGGAGCGATCGGAGTGAACGACATCGTCAAGATCGGTACTCGCGGAAGCCTTCTCGCGACCACTCAGGCCGACACCGTGCGCGTGGCTCTCGCCGCGGCAGGGGTCGAGGCCGAACTGGTGATCGTCAAGACCGCGGGCGATCTGTCTGCTGCACCCGTACAGACGATCGGCGTCGGTGTCTTCACCGCAGCGCTGCGCGAGGCACTCGCCGACGGCACCGTCGACATCGCCGTGCACTCCTACAAGGATCTGCCGACAGCCGCCGACGACCGGTTCGTCATCGCGGCCATCCCGGCCCGTGAGGATCCCCGAGACGCCCTGGTGGCCCGCGACGGGCTGGTACTGGGCGAGCTGCCCGCGGACGCGAAGGTCGGTACCTCGGCACCCCGCCGGATTGCTCAATTGCGCGCTCTCGGACAGGGATTGGATGTCCGGCCACTGCGAGGCAATCTCGACACCAGGATCGGGAAGGTGGCCTCGGGCGAGCTCGACGCCGTCATCGTCGCCCGCGCCGGACTGGCTCGCATCGGCCGACTCGACGTCGTCACCGAAGCACTCGATCCGGTGCAGCTGCTGCCGGCACCCGCCCAAGGTGCCCTGGCTGTCGAATGCCGCACCGGCGACACCGATCTCGCGGCGGCCATCGCCACCCTCGACGACGCACACGCGCGTGCCGCGGTGGCAGCCGAACGTGGACTGCTGGCCGAACTCGAAGCCGGCTGCACCGCTCCGGTCGGCGCGATCGCCGAGGTCGTCGAATCCATCGACGAGGACGGCCGCATCTTCGACGAACTGTCGTTGCGTGGCTGCGTGGCCGCGATCGACGGCAGCGACACCATCCGCGCGTCGATCGTCGGATCACCCGACCGCGCCGAGGAGCTGGGCCGAGAATTGGCCCGCGAACTGCTCGATCTCGGTGCCCGCGAACTCGTTTCAGTCACCGAACCAGCGCAGGCCGGTTCTCACGCACAGGGTGGATCTCATGTCTAGGGCCATAACGGCACCCGTCCGCGGACGCGCCAAACGCACGGCGACCCGTCCGGTCGTACGGAGAGAGTCGATCGCCACCGCTCGACTGATTCCGAAACGGGGCACGGCAACCCCGATAGAACTGCAGTACCCACACAAGACAGCACTGGAGAACAACCGATGAGCCCAGTCCGCAAGAACACCAACGGACGGATCCTGTTCGTGGGATCCGGGCCGGGTGACCCGGCTCTGCTCACGGTCCGGGCACGTGAAGTGCTCGGAGCGGCCGAGCTCGCATTCACCGATCCCGACGTCGACAAGGGCGTCACCGCGCTCGTCGGTGCCGATGTCCCTCGGGACGCGGAGACGGGCGAGAACGGTGTCGAGGTTCGTCCGGCGCTCGGCGAGCCCGCCGAGGTCGCCAAAACGCTTCTCGCCGAGGCCAAGAACGGCCACGACGTCGTTCGCCTGGTCTCCGGAGATCCGCTCACCACCGATTCGGTGATCGCCGAGGTCAGCGCCGTCGCTCGGACGCATGTGCCCTTCGAGGTGCTCCCCGGCCTGCCCGCCGGATCCGCGGTGCCCAGCTACGCCGGTATGGCACTGGGCTCGGGCCACACCGAGGCCGACGTCCGCGGTGAGGTCGACTGGGCAGCGCTCGCTGCTGCTCCCGGCCCGCTGGTGCTGCACGCGACGTCGGGTCACCTGGCCGAAACCGCCAGTGCCCTCGTCGAACACGGATTGGCACCGCAGACGCCTGCGGCCATCACCGTTCGTGGCACCACCCGTCAGCAGCGCACCGTCGAGGCCACCCTCGCCACCCTGAACGACGCCGGATCCGAGCTCGTCGGGTCCCTCGTCGTCACCGTCGGCAAGGTCGTCTCCGGCCGAAACAAGATGTCCTGGTGGGAGTCTCGCGCACTGTACGGCTGGACCGTGCTGGTGCCGCGTACCAAGGACCAGGCCGGTGAAATGAGCGACCGCCTCGTCACGCACGGGGCCATCCCCATCGAAGTTCCGACCATCGCCGTCGAGCCCCCGCGCAGCCCGGCCCAGATGGAACGGTCCGTCAAGGGCCTGGTCGACGGCCGCTACCAGTGGGTCGTCTTCACCTCCACCAATGCCGTCAGGGCAGTGTGGGAGAAGTTCGAGGAGTTCGGGCTGGACGCCCGCGCGTTCTCCGGCGTCAAGATCGCGTGCGTCGGTGAGGCAACCGCGGCGAAGGTGCGCTCGTTCGGCATCAATCCCGAGCTCGTGCCGTCGGGGGAGCAGAGCTCGCTCGGACTGCTCGAGGACTTCCCGCCGTACGACGAGGTGTTCGACCCGGTCAACCGAGTTCTGTTGCCGCGTGCCGACATCGCGACCGAAACGCTCGCCGAAGGGTTGCGCGAACGCGGCTGGGAGATCGACGACGTCACCGCGTACCGCACTGTTCGGGCAGCGCCGCCCCCCGCCGAGACCCGCGAGATGATCAAGACCGGCGGATTCGACGCAGTGTGCTTCACGTCGAGCTCCACCGTCCGGAACCTGGTCGGCATCGCCGGAAAGCCGCACGCCCGCACACTCGTTGCGTGCATCGGCCCCAAGACCGCGGAGACGGCCGTCGAGTTCGGTCTGCGCGTGGACGTGCAGCCCGAGTCGGCTCAGGTCGGACCGCTGGTCGAGGCGCTCGCCGAGCACGCAGCTCGCCTGCGCGCCGAGGGTGCACTGCCCCCGCCGCGCAAGAAGTCACGTAGGCGCTGACGCGCCTGAAGTCCGCGCCTGTGCGTACTCGCCAGGAGTACGCACAGGCGCGCACGAGCCGGAACGAAGTGAGGCAGGTTCAGCTGTGTTCCCCACCGATCGTCCCCGACGCCTGCGCCGTACCCCGGCGCTGCGTCGGCTGGTAGCCGAAACGTCCTTGGAGCCACGGCATCTGATACTGCCGATGTTCGTGGCCGACGGCATCTCCGAGCCGCGGGAGATCAGTTCGATGCCCGGGGTGTTCCAGCACACGCTGGACTCGCTGAGCGCTGCGGCCGAGGATGCCGTGACGGCAGGCGTCGGTGGCGTCATGCTGTTCGGTGTGCCGAAAACCGAAGACAAGGACGAAACCGGCTCGGGGGCAATCGATCCGGACGGAATCCTGAACCGTGGACTGGCTCGACTGAAGACCGACCTCGGAGATTCGACGGTCATCATGGCCGACACGTGTCTTGACGAGTTCACGTCGCACGGCCACTGCGGGGTGCTGGGGGAGAACGGCTCGATCGACAACGACGCCACCCTGCTGCGCTACGTCGACATGGCCGTCGCGCAGGCGGATGCGGGTGCTCATTTGCTCGGACCCAGCGGAATGATGGACGGACAGGTCGGTGCGATCCGCGCCGGACTGGACGCGGCCGGTCACGTCGAGGTGGGGCAGCTGGCATATTCCGCGAAGTACGCTTCGGCCTTCTACGGCCCCTTCCGGGAAGCCGTCGGCTCGTCGCTGCAGGGCGATCGTCGGACGTATCAGCAGGACGCGCGGAACCGCCGAGAGGCCACCCACGAGGTGGAGCTCGATCTTGCCGAGGGTGCCGACATGGTGATGGTCAAGCCGGCCATGTCGTACCTCGACATACTCCGCGATGTGGCCGAGATGTCGCCGGTTCCGGTTGCGGCGTATCAGATCTCCGGGGAATATGCCATGATCACCGCCGCCGCTCAGAACGGGTGGATCGATCGCGATGCGGCGGTGCTGGAATCGCTCGTCGGAATTCGGCGTGCGGGTGCCGATGTCGTACTGACCTACTGGGCAACCGAAGTGGCGGGCTGGCTGTGAACGATTTTCCACCGGGAAACAACCCCGACAGCAACACGCCCAACAATCCACCGTCGCAACCGGATTGGCAGCGCTGGGAGCTGGAGCACGGGTTCCCGCAATCGGCTCCGGAGCTGGAGCCGACTCCACGACCGGCACCGGTCGACGTGGAGACGGCTCGCCATCTGTGGTGGGGAGTGGCGCTGATCGGCGCTCTCTCGGCGCTGTACTCGGTATGGACGTTGTTCGGGGCGCGTGAGGAATTTGCGCAGTCTCTGCTCGACGAACTCGCGGCGCAGGACGCGGCAGCGGACATGACCGTCGAGTCCACGCAGTCGATGGTGACGGTGATGCTGGTCGTCACCATATTCGTCGTGATCGGTTTCGGGGCGCTGTTCCTGTTCTGGGTCAAGCGGATGCGCGCGGGCAAGATGTGGGCCCGGATGCTGCTGACCGTCATCGGATCGTTCATCGTGTTCACCACCATCCTCGATCTGTTCGCCATGGCATCGACGGCGGGGGCGATGAACATCGTGATGGGCGTGATCGGTATCGGCCAGGGTGTACTTGCCGCCGGGGCGATCTACCTGATGCATCGTCGTGAATCCAACGAATACTTCGTCGCGTCCAGACGGCGGTAGTTGTCGGAACTCGGAAGTTTCGGGCGTGTTCTCGGCTGTGAACTCTACTGTGTGACTAGCATCACTCTCGATATCTTTTCGAGTGATCGGATCCGACATGGCAGAGAACACCCCTGCAGTAGCGAGCGTGACCCAGCCGGCAGCCGACCGTGAGCCCTGTCCCCAGGAGAGCGGCCGTCCCGGTTGGGCGCTGCTCGGGTTGCTTCTCGCCGTCTCGGCCGCGATCGCAATCATGGCGCTGGGAATCTCTGCAGGCTGAGCGCGCTGGGCCCGTACGGAATTTCTGCCGCCGGAACCCTTTCCCACCCCGCGGTGGCAGGATGTCTGGCGTGAGCGCAGACACCGACGCATCGATCGTCCGTCCCCGGGTGGTCTCGGCCGCCTACTGGCTGTGGTTGGCCTCGGCTGTGTTGCTGATCGTCGTCTGCATGATCGCCCTGACGCTCCCCGCCGATCAGATTCGTGCCTCGTTCAGCTCGGAAGCACAGGGTAATTCGTTCCTCACCGTCTTCCGCGGCCTCGGCGTGATCTCCGGAGTGGTCGGATTGGCCGTCGGGCTGATGTCGAGCCACGTCCGCGGCGGTGACCGCAGATTTCGACGCGCTCTGGTGGCGCTGTCGGGAGTTGCCGCTCTGCTGCTGATCTTCGCGGCACTGGTGTTCCCGTTCGTTCCGCTGGTGATCACCATCGGCCTTGTTCTCGCGGCCGTTCTCGTCTACCGACCGTCGGCGCGGGAGTGGTTTCATCGTGAGCAGTGAGATGTCGGCGGGCGAGACCGTGCTGTTCCACGAACCCGGTGGTCGATGGCGCATGTTGGCTTGGGGGCCTGCGTTCTGCCTCGTGGTACTCGCCGTCGAGCTCGCGTCCGGTCCTGTGATCCACTGGTTCGCACTCGTGCTGTTCTCGCTGATCCTCGTCGGTCTCACCTACGTTCAGCTGCGCGCCGCTCGGATGCACGTCAGCGTCGAACTCACCACCCGAGAGCTGCGTCAGGGCACGGAGACGGTGGACGTCGCCGATATCGAAGACATCTTTCCTCCGGCAGAGTACGCCGACGACGAGTACGAGCCCAAGAGGTGGGAGACAGCGCGAGTGCTCGGGGAGCTTTCGGGTGTGCCGCGGAAGCGCCACGGAATCGGGCTACGGCTGGTGGGCGGCGGGCTGGTTCAGGCCTGGGCCAAGGACGACGACGGGTTGCGTGCGGCCCTCGAAACGGCCAAACGGGAGTACCTGTGAGGAAGTCCGTCGGCTGGGTGGAGATCGTGGTTGCGCTCCTGGCGGGGATCGGAGCCGTGGCGTGCTGGAACATGGGTGTGCGGACCACCGAGTTCCCCGCGGTTCCCGACGTGTCTCCGGCATATCAGGGGACGTTCTACTCGGGGTCCTGGATCGCGCTGGCCGCCCTCGCCGTCATCGTCGCGGGGTTGCTGATCGTCGATGGTGTGCGCCGAGTCCGGACGGAAGGGTCACCCCCTACCCGGTAGGGGTATAGTGAACCTATGAGCAGCTACAGCGCCGAGCAGGACGACCTGCTGAAGCGATTGCGTCGTATAGAGGGTCAAGTGGCCGGGATATCCCGCATGGTCGCCGACGACCGATACTGCATCGACGTTCTCACCCAGGTCTCTGCCGTAACCAAAGCGCTGCAGTCGGTCTCGTTGAAGCTGCTCGATGCCCATCTCGCCGGCTGCGTCGTGGAGGCCGCGAGGCAGGGCGGGCCGGAAGCAGACGCGAAAGTGAAAGAAGCGTCCGAGGCCATCGCGCGCCTCGTGCGCTCCTGACGACAGAAGGGGAGTCGACGATGCAGACGACATATTCGGTCGAGGGCATGACGTGCGCACACTGTGCCGCGTCGGTGAAGGAAGAAGTCTCCGAGATCGCGGGGGTCACCGGTGTCGATGTGGACGTGGACGCCGGTTCCGTTGTGGTGAGCAGTGATTCGGCGCTCGATATTGGGACGATTGATGCTGCCGTCGCCGAGGCTGGGTACCGCCTCGCGTCGTGAGCTGGCGGTTCACCTCCTGACTGTGTTTAAAATCATGTGATACCGGTCATATCGGGCTGGTCGCAGATCGTCGTCAGGAGTGTGGATGAACAAGCTGGTGTCCAGTTCCGGAGTACTCGCCGCCAGCGTCTTCCTGACGCTGGCATGTTCGACGGGCGCGACGGCACAAACCGATCCGCTTCCTGATCTGACGGTCACCACGGTGCTCGACGGACTCGCGAAACCGTGGGATGCCGTGGTCGCGCCCGACGGAACGGTGCTGACGGGTGAACGGTCCGGGCGGTTCGTGATCCGCGACGTCGACGGGGCCACCCGCGAGCTCGATGCCGACCTCGACGATCTGTACGCATCGGGGGAAACCGGACTCATGGGCATCGCTTTGGCGACGGACTTCGGCACATCCAGAACGATCTACACGTGCCAAGGTGTGCAGGGTGAAAGCGGAGCAGGCACGGGCAGCGCCGGAACCGGCAGCGCGGGCGGCGGCGGCAGCGACAACCACATTGCAGTCCTCTCGTGGACGGTGGACACGGCGTGGACCGCGCTGACGCGCACCGGCACCCTGATCGACGACATTCCCGTCGCCGACGGTGGGCGTCACGGCGGCTGCCGCATACTCGCTCATCCCGACGGCACCCTGTACGTCGGTACCGGCGACACCGCAACGCCGACGGTGCCGCAAGATCGAAACTCGTTGGGCGGCAAGGTTCTGCACGTCAACGCCGACGGTTCCCCGGCGGCCGATTCACCGGATCGCATCTTCACGCTCGGCCATCGCAACGTGCAGGGCTTGGCCATCCGCCCCGGGACCGGACAGATCTACGAGGTGGAGCAGGGTACGACTCGCGACGACGAACTGAATCTGCTCGAGCCCGGCGGCAACTACGGCTACCGCCCCGACCGACTCCCGGTCATCTACGACGAATCGGTACCGATGACCGATCCCACCCGGGTGCCCGGTGCACTCGCGGCGGTCTGGAGTTCGGGTAGCCCCACCATCGCGACGCCCGGCCTCACCTTCGCGAACGGTGCAGGATGGGGCTCCTGGAACGGTGCCGCGGTGGTGTCGAGTCAGCAGGGCGAGAAACTCGTGTTCCTCAAGTTGTCCGAGGACGGCACCGAATACGTCGACGAGGCGGATGCGTTGGTCGGCACCTACGGACGCCTGCGTTCGCTCACCAGCTTCGGCAACGACGGAGCGTTTCTGCTCACCACCGACAACGGGTCCGACGACAAGGTTCTGCTCGTCACTCCCGCTGCCGGCTGATGTGTGGCCCCGAGGTCGTCGAGACGGTTCACCGCAAACTAGGCCGTAGGGCGTTGTTCGGATCGTTGGGCGCGGCTGCACTGACGGTCGCGGCAAGCGGGGCGGTGCGTGCCGAACCCGTTGTCGCCGCGGCTGTTCCGGCCGGCCGACTGGTCGACCTGACGCATACCCTGAGCCCCACGTTTCCGGTGTGGCCGGGCAGCGAACCGTTCTCGATGCGCCCGGTCGCGGCCTACGAGCTCGGTGGGTTCCTGGTGAACAAGCTCTCGTACTGGGAGCACACCGGCACGCACATCGATGCCCCTGCGCACCGTGTTCGCGGAGGGGCGACGGCCGACGTGCTGCCCTTGGACGATCTGATCGCCCCACTCGTCGTCGTGGACATATCGGCGCGGGCCGAGGCCGATCCGGAAGCTGTGGTGACACCCGAGGACATCGACCGGTGGGAGCGCGAGCACGGCCGAATACCCGATCGAGCATTGGTCGCGATGCACAGTCGGTGGCAGACCCGACTTGCCGAGCGTGCTGCGCCCGGCTTCGGCGCAGGCGCGGCACAGATGCTGGTGCGCGAGCGCAACATCGTCGGAATCGGGGTCGACACACTGAGCCTCGACCGGATGAACGACCGCGAATACCCTGCGCACACAGCCGTTCTCGGGGCGGGCCGGTATGGAGTCGAAGCGCTGGCGAATCTCGATGCGGTGCCCCCGGCAGGGGCGACGGTCGTCGTCGGCGCACCCAAGCACGCCGGCGCGACCGGTGGCCCCTGCCGAGTTTTCGCGATCGTCCCCTAGTCGGTTCGGTCTCCTGGCTCCGATCCCGTCATGCGTCAGTGCGCGTGACTGGGATTGGCCGCCGGCTCTTCCTCGGTTCCCGCTCCCGGCTCGCCGAGCATTGCCGCACCGACCAACGCGTCGGGCACACCGAAACCGTCGACGAGCAACTCCGCGTGCGGACGCAGTGTGCGGCAGCGCTCGTTGATGGCGCGGGTGACGGCCTTGGACCGCTCGGTGGACAGGTAGCGGTGCTCGATGAACCAGGCCTTGTCCTTCTCGATCACCGAGAGGGCATACAGATCGCAGACCTCGTGCAGCAGATCCTGGGTGGCCGAGTCCTCACACGATTCGATGCCGGCGATGAAGGCCTCGAAGATGATGCGATCGATGTGCGCGCTCGCAGCGTGCAGCACGTGATCCTGCACCGCATTGAACGCCTCGAACGGGCTGGTCTCCTTGGACTTGGACTGCAACCGGCGAGCGACGGTGGAGAGCAGGTACTCCTCGCGATCCTCGAACATCTTGACCTGGGTGCCGCGATTGAACAGCGAGCCCTCTTCCTCGTTGTCCTGGCGGCGGTCCAGGATGGTCTGCATGATCGCTTGCGCTGCAGTGCGTTTGACCACTCGGTCGCCGACCATATCGGCGGCGAACTTGACCCACTCGACCGGACTCATGGACTTGACGTCGTCGGCGTACGCGGTGAGCAGTTCCTTGGCCACCAGCTGGGTGAGCACATGGTTGTCGCCCTCGAACGTGGTGAACACGTCCGTGTCGGCCTTGAGCGAGATGAGCCGGTTCTCGGCGAGATAGCCTGCGCCGCCGCATGCTTCGCGGGCTTCCTGAATCGCGGCGGTCGCATGCCAGGTGTTCGCCGCCTTGAGGCCGGCTGCACGTGACTCGAGCTCGCGCTGCTCCTCGGCGTCGGGGCTGTCCGCGGTCTGCAGCTCGTGCATCTTCGACACGAGTTCGTTCTGTGCGAATTGCAGGGCGTAGGACTTGGCGATGAGCGGGAACAGTCGACGCTGATGCACCAGGTAGTCCATGATCAGAACTTCCTGATCGGAATCGGGTGCAGCGAACTGTCTGCGCTGCAATGCGTATCGCGTCGCGATGTCCAGAGCGACCCGCGCGGCAGCGGCGGCACTGCCGCCGACCGTGACGCGGCCACGGATCAACGTGCCGAGCATCGTGAAGAACCGTCGGGACTTGTTCTCGATGGGGGAGGTGTACGTACCGTCGTCGGACACATCGGCGTACTTGTTGAGCAGGTTGTCTCGCGGGATCCGGACGTGATCGAACATGATGCGGCCGTTGTCCACCCCGGGCAGGCCGCCCTTGTACTGGCAGTCCGAAGTGGTGACACCGGGCAGGTCGTCGCCGTTCTCGTCACGTAGTGGCACGAAGAAGCAGTGCACACCATGGCTTTCGGGCTCCTGGCCCGGTCCGGCGGTGATGAGCTGGGCGAACACAGCGGCGCCGGTCGCAGTCTCGGCGGCACCGCCGATGTAGTCCTTGCGTGAGGACGGCGTAGGGGAGTTGACGACGAATTCGTCCGTCTTCGGGTCGTAGGTGGCCGTGGTCTCGAGCGACTGCACGTCGCTGCCGTGTCCGGTCTCGGTCATGGCGAAACAACCGAGCAGTTCGAGGTTGATGATCTTCGGGACGTATGCCTCGTGGTGACGTTCGGTGCCGAGATTTTCGATGGCACCACCGAACAGTCCCCACTGGACGCCGGCCTTGACCATCAAAGACAAGTCGCTCATCGCGAGCATCTCGATCATCGTCACTGCAGCGCCGACATCCCCAGTACCGCCGTGTTCTTTCTTGAAGCCGTTGTCGGCCGCACCGGCGGCGGCGAGGAGCTTGAGTTGCTCGAGTGCTTTGGTGCGGGCGATGACGGTGTTCGGCGTGTAGTGCGGTCGGAACTCGTCGCGCGCGAGCTGCGTGCGCGCCTCGTTCTTCACATCTCGCCAGCGGCCGTCCAGAGTGTTCCGAAGGTGATCCGTTGTGGTTGCCATACTCGACGGTAACCTTTTGCCGCCGCGCGTGAGGGCCGGAAAGTCAGACCGGCCAGACGAATTCTCTGAACACCGCTCTGCAGGTGCGCCAGAAGCCCGTTTTCGCGTACGGACCGTCGTGGAACAGCGACGCACAGTTGTCCTCCAGAGCCCGGTTGACCAGGGGGCTGAAGTCGGTGAATTCGCTGACCAGGAACTCTTTGAAGCCCGTAGGCCACGCGTGCTGGGCTGGTTCGTGTTGTGCCTCCACGACCGTGAGTGTAATGCAGCAGTAACACCGATGTTACAAATCACACCTACTTCAGTAGCGCGAACGCCTCCTGAGCAACGAGGAACGCGTAGCTGGACGGGATCAGATCGATCGCACCCTCGGCCTGGAATTGTTCGGTGACGATCCAGTCCTGACCGGACGCATCGGTGGCCAGGAATACGCCGGCGAGGTCACCGGGTGCATTGCCGCCCTTGAAGCCCGAATACGGCCACAGTGCGGCGTCGAGCTGCACACCCGGGGTGATCGCCAGGATCCGGCGGTTCTCCTCCGCTGCCGGACCCGATGCCAGGTAGCCCATTGCCGCACAGACGTCCTGCGCATTGGCGAACCACTCGACGCCGTCGGCAGACGCCGGATTGTCGAGAAAGTTCTCGAAGTCGATCTCGAGCGGCCGCGAGTCCGCTCGGGCGAGCAGCTCGACCCGGCCGTCCGGGTCCGCACCGGACCACTCGGCCCGCATGTTCGGATCGCCGAATCCGATGACGAAGAACTGCCGGGTGTCCATCATCGGCGTCATGACCGACGGATCGTGATGCCCCATGACAGCGAGCTGGCGTTCGACGCGGTCGCGGCCGAGTCGTTCCATCAACAGATCCGTTGCGGTGTTGTCGGACAACGAGATCATCTTCTCGGCGGCCTCCCGAACCGACACCGCGGTGCCGTCGGGCAGATTCTGCAATTCGCCGGACGGCGCGCTCTTGGTCGCATCGCGAACGGTGAGCTGTTCGTCCCATCGGACAGTGCCCGCCTCGATCTCGTCGGTGAGCGCGCCGAGCACGTACAACTTGAACACCGACCCCAGCGGCAGCACTGCGTCCGCGTTGGTGGAGTAGACGGCCTCGCAGTCACCACCATTGAGACGAGACGCACTGTAGGAGTACTTCGGGGCCACCTTCGACAGCGCCGCATCGAGGTTGTCGAACGACGAGATCTCGGGGGTGTCTGGTCTGGCCAGGAATCCGTCGAGCTTGCCATCGGCACCGATCGAGGTGGAAATCGTGGCCGGGACGTCGGCGGTGGTGAAGCGCAGGACGCCGGTATCAGGGCCGGCCTCGAAGCCCGTGGCCACGTTCGGTGCACCGGCGCGCAATTGTTCGAGTGGGGTGACGAGTCCGCCCAGCGGGGCCACGGCCTCGGCCAACTCGGGGCCGACGACGGCCTCCACTTCGGTGGGATCGGGTGCGTTCTCGCCGTTGATCCACTGCAGAATTCGGTCGTTGAGCGCACCGATGGGAGTCGAGGTGTCGACGACGAAGGCCGGTGCCGTCGTGGTGGAGGTGGCCGCAGGCGTTTCGGCCGTGCCGCCGCAGGCGGAGAGTGTCAGAGTCGACGCGAGGGCAACGACTGCAAGTCTCGTCGTGGTGCGCGGCATCATCATGCTGCGATGCTAACGGATTCGGACATTTCGCCTTCGGGGGCGACGCGGCCGTCGCTCGAGGAGAGCTGTGGCAGGGTGCTGTGGCGTGTTGACTTCCGAGGACGTTCGTCGAATCGATTCCGACCACCTGTGGCACCCCTACAGCCGGTTTCCGGCGACCGCGACACCGCTGGTGGTCGAGAGTGCGTCCGGGGTGCGGCTCAGCCTGGCCGACGGCCGGGAACTGATCGACGGGATGAGTTCGTGGTGGGCGGCGGTGCACGGCTACCGGCACCCGGTGCTCGACGCCGCCGCGCACGATCAGCTGGGCCGGATGAGTCACGTGATGTTCGGCGGACTGACGCACGCTCCGGCGGCGAGATTGGCCGAGCTGCTGGTCGAGATCACCCCCTCAGGGCTCGACAAGGTGTTCCTCGCCGATTCCGGATCGGTCTCGGTCGAGGTCGCGGTGAAGATGGCGTTGCAGTACTGGCGGGCCCGTGGAGAGGACGGGCGCACGCGGTTGTTGACCTGGCGCGGCGGCTATCACGGCGACACGTTCGCTCCGATGAGCGTGTGCGATCCGGACGGTGGGATGCACACGCTGTGGACCGACGTGCTCGCGAAACAGGTGTTCGCACCGGCTCCACCCACGGAGTTCGACGAGTCCTACGTCGCCGAGTTCGAGCAGGTGCTCTCGGCGCACGCGAGCGAGCTGGCGGCGATCATCGTCGAACCGATCGTGCAGGGGGCAGGCGGTATGCGATTCCACGACGCGCAATACCTGGTCGAGCTGCGTCGCCTCGCCGACGAGTACGGCGTACTGCTGATCTTCGACGAGATCGCGACCGGTTTCGGCCGGACCGGGGAGTTGTTCGCCGCCGATCATTCCGGTGTTGCGCCGGACATCATGTGTGTGGGAAAGGCCTTGACCGGCGGTTATCTGACCCTGGCGGCGACGCTGTGCACCACCGAGGTGGCCACGACGGTCTCGGGCGGTGAGGCCGGTGGCCTGATGCACGGGCCGACGTTCATGGGCAATCCGCTCGCGTGCGCGATCGCGGTGGCCTCGGTGGAACTGTTGCTCTCGCGCGATTGGCGCGCCGAGGTCGCGGGTGTGACATCGGGTCTGACAGAGGGGTTGGCACCTGCTCGTTCGCTGCCGGGCGTCGCCGACGTCCGGGTGCTGGGCGGGATCGGGGTGATCGAGATGCACACTCCGGTGGACATGGCACGGGCGACCGCTGCGGCCGTCGACGCGGGAGTGTGGCTGCGGCCGTTCGGTCGCCTCGTCTACGCGATGCCGCCGTACATCTGCACCGGCGAGGACGTCACGGCCATCGCCGGGGCCATGCTGGCGGTGGCCCGAAGCCACACTTGAACAGCGTTCAAGTATGGTGCTGCCATGACCGCACTGGAGTGGCTCGACGCCGCCGCGCGCATCCGACGCGAGGCCGGACTCGAGCGCGTCGTCGTTGCCCGCACAGCCGAGGACGTAGTTCTCGATCTGGCGTCGAACGACTATCTCGGTCTGGCCCGACATCCGGCTGTCATCGACGGGGCCTGCGCTGCAGTGCGCCGGTGGGGCGGCGGATCCACCGGATCGCGGCTCGTGACCGGCACGACGACGGCACACGAGCAACTGGAGGACGAACTCGCCGATTTTGTCGGTGCCGACGCCGGGCTGGTGTTCTCCTCCGGCTACACCGCCAACCTGGGCGTCGTGACCGCGCTGGCGGGACGTGACGCGCTGGTGATCTCCGACGCCGCGTCGCACGCATCGCTGATCGACGCTTGTCGACTGTCCCGGGCACGGGTTGCTGTCGCGCACCACTGCGATCCCGAGCACGTCGACCGACTGCTGCGGGAGCGCACCGAGACGCGGGCTCTGGTGGTGACCGATTCGGTGTTCAGCGCCGACGGCGACCTCGCGCCGCTGGCCGAGTTGTACGCGGTGTGCAGGCGACGCGACGCCGTACTCGTCGTCGACGAGGCGCACGGGCTGGGCGTTCGTGGAGCCGGCGGACGCGGGGCCGTCCACGACGCCGGCCTGGCCGGTGCGCCCGATTTGGTCATCACCGCGACGCTGTCCAAGGCACTCGGGTCGCAGGGAGGCGTCGTACTCGGCCCGGCCGCCGTCCGCAACGAGGTGCTGCACGGCGCGCGCACCTTCGTCTTCGACACCGGGCTCGCCCCGGCATCGGTGGGCGCAGCATCGGCCGCTCTGGAAATTCTGCGCACCGAACCCGATCGAGTGGCTGCGATCGGTGTTCGGGCAACACAACTGGCCTCTGCGGCGGGAGTGGAACCGACTGCATCGGCGGTCGTTCCGGTGATACTCGGTGGTGCCGAGCGTGCCGTCCGCGCGGCCGGGGACTGTCTCGAGCTCGGCGTGCGCGTCGGGTGCTTTCGGCCGCCGTCGGTTCCTCCGAACGCATCTCGGCTGCGATTGACCGCCCGCGCCGACCTCACCGATGCCGACATCGACCGTGCCGCAGCGGTTCTGGCGACGGTATTGAATGCTGCAGTATTGAATTCGGCGCTCTCGAATGCGGCGGTGCCGGGATGACCGTGCTGCTCGTCACCGGAACGTCGACCGGCGTCGGCAAAACCGTGGTGACCGCAGCGCTCGCGGCCGCGGCTCGGGCGCACGGACGGACGGTGGCGGTATGCAAACCGGCGCAGACCGGAGTGGGGGACGACTGCCCGGAAGAGTCGGATATCGATGTGGTGGAGCGTCTTTCGGGAGTTCGCGGAATCGAGCTGGCGCGGTACCCCGAGCCACTCGCACCTGATGTCGCGGCCCGCCGGTCCGGTCGGCCGATGCTCGAACTCACCGCCGTCGTCGACGCGGTTCTCGCACTCGACGAGACCCACGACCTCGTCCTGGTCGAGGGTGCGGGCGGAGTAGCGGTGCGTTTGGGTGCCGCAGGGTTCACCGCGCTCGACATCGCCGCAGCCGTCGGCGCATCGGTGCTGATCGTGGCAGGGGCGGAGCTGGGGACGCTCAATCACAGCGCGCTGACAGTCGCAGCTGTGCATGCAGCGGGCGTGACGTGTTCCGGCCTGGTCATCGGGTCGTGGTCGACCGAACCGAGTCTGGCGGCGCGGGTCAACCTGGAGGAGTTGCCGCTCGTGACGGGTGTCGAGCTGATCGCATCAGTGCCCGGCGGTGCAGGCCTGTTGGACGAGAAGGAATTCGGTGCGCTCGCCCGCACGATGTTCGGCGAGTTTACTGATTCGTTACTCGGGTAACCGACGGGGAACGTCTGCCGCTTCGGCATTCGAAACAGATCGGGAGTTCCAATTATGAGTACCGCAGTGTGGATCATCGTTGCAGTAGTCGTCGTAGTGTTGGTCGTTGCCGTCGCCCTGGTCGTGGCGCGCAAAGGCAAGGAGCGAAAGAGGCTGGAAGCGAACGATATTCGCGAGAAGGCAGCCGATCAAGCGGCCATCGTCGAAGAGCGTGAACTGCTCGCTCGCGAAAGCGAGGCCAAGGCGCGTCGGGCGCAGGCCGAGGCCGACGTCAAAGCTGCCGAGGCGGAGAAACTTGCACAGCAGGCCCAGTCACACCAGGGAGTTGCGGCGGCATCGCGCGACGAGGTCGACTCGGAGTTCGAGCGCGCGAATCGGATCGACCCGGACGTGAAGAACGGCCGGACCATGACAAACGACCGCAACGTGCGAGATGACCGGACTCTCGCAGATGACCGTGACGCCGTGGGCGACCGCAATGCGACAGGCGATCGCAGCATCGTCGGCGACCGCAATGGAACAGATGCCCGGGACATAGCCGGCGACCGCAATGTGACGGACGACCGCAACGTCACAGACCACCGGAACTTCGTGGTCGATCCGGACGTGCCCCCGACAGCACCCCGGCACGAGCGGAACTAGTCGGTCGAATTGTGGGGTAGCTCGAGCTCGACGACCTCGTGCTCGCCGAGGTTCGGCCGCTCGTTGGTGATCTTGGCCTTGGCGTAGGCCATCAGATTCGAGACCTTCGACCCTGGGGTCGACCAGTACTCCGCACCCTCGGCGGCCACGTGTATCAGTGCCACCTCGCGTGAATCGGGATTCTTCTCGAACCACGTGGCCGCCCGGGTGTTCCACAGTTCCTCGGCCTTCGTTCGGTTCTCGACCACGGCCGCGGTGCCGGACAGGGACACCCAGCCTTCGCCGGACTGGAACGAAACGTTGACCGTCGGATTCGCCGCGATGTCGGCCACCTTGCGCGAGTCGTGTGCGGCGAAGAACCACAGGTCGCCGTCGAACTCGGCTTCCTGCAGCGCCATCGGACGCGAGATGAGGTGGCCGTCTCCACCGACGGTGGTGAACATGCAGAGTCCGGCGTCGGACATCAGTTCGGCGACTTTGGTGACCCCGTCCGCGGAGCTATCGGTGTGTGTTCTGTCGGTGTTCGTCATCGAAACCAACTACCCGGTGCGTAGCGCACTCAACCGTTAAGGTGACAAAACGGACACGAGTGTCGGGAGGCTGCGTATGGGAAAGAATGTCGACAAGAACGATCGGCTGGACCTGCGCGTGAGCAACGACGAACGTGAGGTCGTCGTGAACACACTCGGCCTGGCGATGGGCGAGGGCCGCTTGACCTTGGTCGAGTACGAACAACGCCTCGACGCGGTGTGGGCGTCGAGAACTCGCGGCGACTTGGCCGAGGTCGTTCGCGACTTGCCGGACGCAGAGAAATCGAAGGCACACGAATCTAAAGCAAGGGACGTCGCCCACACGACGAGCAAGTGGCGTGAGTATCTGGACGAGTGGCGATGGTGGTTCGGTGGTGCCGTCGTCATGAACGGAATCTGGGCCGTCCAGTGGATCTCCGACGGCGAGCCGACCGCTTATTGGCCTCTGTGGCCCCTCGGCATCTGGGGCATCATCCTGATTGCGATGGTGTTCATGCCCGAGGACAACAAAACCGACGACTGAGGCTGTCGGGCGAGCTCATTATTACGCCCTGTAGTTGGTGATTTCGCCGAACCTGGGACACTGGAAGTCGTGACTGCTCCTCTCGGCGACGACGCCCCCGTATCGGCCCAACTTTTCGCTCGCGCGAGCACGGTGATTCCCGGTGGCGTCAACTCGCCGGTGCGGGCCTTCGCATCGGTCGGAGGAACCCCACGGTTCATCACGCGGGCCAGCGGATACACGATGACCGACGCCGACGGGAAGTCCTACGTCGACCTCATCTCGTCCTGGGGTCCGATGATCCACGGGCACGCTCACCCGGCCATCGTCGAAGCCGTCCAGAAGGCCGCGGCAACCGGCCTGTCGTTCGGTGCACCCACCGAGCGCGAAATCGAGCTCGCCGAAGAAATCGTCCGTCGAGTCGGCCCGGTCGACCAGGTTCGCCTTGTGAATTCGGGCACAGAGGCCACCATGAGCGCGGTGCGTCTGGCTCGCGGATTCACCGGCCGCACCAAGATCCTGAAGTTCTCCGGCTGCTACCACGGCCACGTCGATGCGCTGCTCGCCGACGCCGGTTCGGGTCTGGCGACCTTCGGGCTCCCGACTTCTCCGGGAGTCACCGGCGCACAGGCGTCGGACACCATCGTCGTTCCCTACAACGACCTCGCCGCCGTGTCCGCCGCTTTCGAGGCCAACGCCGGCCAGATCGCCTGCATCATCACCGAGGCCGCCGCAGGCAACATGGGCGCGATTGCCCCGGTCACCGGCTTCAACGAAGGTTTGCGCCGTCTTGCGACCGAGCACGGCGCGCTGCTGATCATGGACGAGGTGATGACCGGGTTCCGCGTCAGCGCCGCCGGTTGGTACGGCATCGACGGTGTCGCGGGCGATCTGTACACCTTCGGCAAGGTCATGTCCGGTGGACTGCCCGCTGCCGCATTCGGTGGCCGAGCAGACATCATGGCCTACCTCGCGCCGGCCGGACCGGTGTACCAGGCGGGCACGCTCAGCGGTAACCCCGTTGCCGTCGCCGCCGGCCTGACGAGCCTGCAATTGGCCGACGCAGCCGTCTACGAGAAGCTGCAGGCGAACTCGCAGCGGCTCGGAACGCTGCTCGGCGACGCCCTCACCGCCGAAGGCGTCACCCATCAGGTGCAGTTCGCGGGCACTATGGTGAGTGTGTTCTTCGCCGATGGACCCGTCACCGATTACGCGCAGGCCAAGGCCGCGCAGACATGGCGATACCCGGCGTTCTTCCACGCTTTCCTCTCGCGCGGTGTCTACCCGCCGCCGAGCGCATTCGAGGCCTGGTTCGTCTCGGCCGCGCTCGACGACCGAGCCTTCGAGATCATCGCCGACGCAGCCCCCGCCGCCGCGAAAGCCGCAGCGGCTGCTTCCGCACCACTGTGACGTCTACACAGAACTGACTCCCCACCCGACTAGCGAGAAACAGGACCCCGACGTGACCGAGGCCCCCGCAACACATCCGCACTCGACGACGCGCACCATCGTGCACGTCCTCCGGCACGGCGAGGTGCACAACCCCAAGGGCATCCTCTACGGGCGGCTGCCCGGCTTCAAGCTCTCGGTCACCGGTCAGGCACAGGCCAAGTCGGTGGCGGACGCTCTCGCCGGCCACGACATCACCCACGTCGTTGCATCGCCGCTCCTGCGCGCCCAGGAGACCGCCGGACCCATCGCGGCGGCTCACGGCCTTACCATCGCCGAGGACGAGAACCTCATCGAGGCCGGGAACGAATTCGAGGGGCTGCGCGTCGCCGTCGGTGACGGTGCGCTGCGTCGGCCACGACACTGGTGGAAACTGCGCGATCCGTTCACGCCCTCCTGGGGCGAGCCGTACCTGCAGATCGCGCACCGCATGCTCGCCGCCGTCAACGCAGCCCGCGTCGCGGCCGTCGGGCACGAGGCCGTCTGCGTCAGCCACCAACTCCCGGTGTGGACGCTTCGCCGCTTCTTGCAGGGCGACCGGCTCTGGCACGACCCGCGCAATCGCCAGTGCGGACTCGCGTCGCTGACGTCGCTCGTCTACGAGGGCGATCAGCTCGTCGACCTCGTCTACTCCGAGCCAGCGGGAGCGTCCGACCCGAGGATCTCCGGTGCGTAGATTTGTGCTCGCGGTTGCCGCGGTGGCCCTCGTCGCCGGCTGTTCGACCGGCACCGACGCGGTTGCTCAGGGCGGTACCTTCCAATTCGTCTCGCCGGGCGGGAAGACCGACATCTTCTACGATCCGCCGTCCGAGCGAAGTGCCCTCGGCGAACTGTCCGGGCCCGACCTGATGACCGAGGGCAAGACGACCTCGCTGTCGGACTACGACGGTGACGTCGTCGTGCTCAACGTCTGGGGACAGTGGTGCGGTCCGTGCCGCGGTGAAGCCGACGACCTCGAGAAGGTCTACGAGGCCACCAAGGCCTCCGGTGTCGAATTCCTCGGCATCAACGTGCGCGACGAATCACAAACCGCCGCACAGGATTTCGTCGTCAGCAACAACGTCACCTACTCCTCGATCTACGACCCGCCGATGCGCACGCTCACTGCACTCGGCGGCGTTCCCACCTCCGTCATCCCGACCACCGTCGTGCTCGACCGGCAGCATCGTGTCGCCGCAGTGTTCCTGCGTGAACTGCTCGCCGAGGACCTGCAGCCCGTCGTCGAACGGATAGCAGCCGAGGAGCCAGTGCAGCCGTGACAGAGACGATGTATCTCGCCGGGATAGGCGCGAGTTTTCAGGAAGCTGCGGCCTCCGGGCCGCTGATCCTGGCTCTCGGTGCCTGCGTCCTGGCCGGACTCGTCTCCTTCGCATCACCGTGCGTCGTTCCACTGGTACCGGGTTACCTGTCTTACCTCGCCGGAGTCGTCGGAGCCGACGCGCCGGCCGTGAGTGCCGACGAGGCCGCCGTCAAGACGAAGGTGCGCAACGGACGGGTTCGAGTAGCCGGTGCGGCGGGACTGTTCGTACTCGGGTTCACCGTGGTGTTCGTCCTCGCCACCGCGTCGGTGTTCGGCGCAATATCGGTGCTGGCGATCAACCGTGAGCTGCTCATGCGCATCGGCGGCGTCGTCACCATCGCCATGGGACTGGTATTCGTCGGCCTGATCCCCGCACTGCAGCGCGATGTGCGCTTCGAGCCGAAGCAGATCGGTTCACTGGCCGGCGCTCCGCTGCTCGGAGGCGTGTTCGCACTCGGGTGGACCCCGTGCCTCGGGCCGACACTCGCAGGCGTCATCTCGCTCGCCGCAGGCACCGACGGTGCGACGGCAGCGCGCGGCGTCACCCTCATCGTGGCGTACTGCCTCGGTCTGGGATTGCCGTTCGTGATCCTCGCGTTCGGTTCGGTCAGCGCGCTTCGAGGCGTCGGCTGGCTACGTACACACGCACGACAGATACAGGTGTTCGGCGGAATCATGTTGATAGCGGTAGGAATTGCACTGGTCACCGGTGCCTGGGATCAGTTCGTCGGTTGGGTACGCGACGCCTTCGTCTCCGATGTGGTGTTGCCGATATGACCACCGACGTCGAAGAGCGCACCGAAGCGTCGCCGCCCCACAAGCAGTCGGTGCTGGGCAGGGGAGTGGCCCTGATTCGCAACACCTGGCGCGGTCTGACCAGCATGCGCACCGCGCTGGTGCTGCTGTTCCTGCTGGCGTTCGCCGCAGTGCCCGGTGCCCTGGTGCCGCAGCGCAGCCTCAACGCAGGCAAGGTCGAGCAATACATCGCCGACCGGCCGACCCTCGGCCCGATCATGGACAAGTTCGAGCTGTTCGACGTCTTCGGCAGCTTCTGGTTCACCGCGATCTACGCACTGCTGTTCGTCTCGTTGATCGGATGCATCCTGCCGCGGTGTATCGAGCACGCAAAGCAGTTGCGTACCAAGCCTGTTCGCGCCCCACGCAACCTCTCGCGGCTGCCGCACCACAGTCGGTACGACGTCGACGGCACACCCGAGGACATTGCCGGGCAGGTGCGTGCTCAGCTGCGCGGCTGGCGCGTTGCTCAGCGAACCGAGGACGGCGGAGCAGTGACGCTCTCGGCGGAGAAGGGGTACGTCCGTGAACTCGGCAACCTCGTCTTCCACCTCTCTCTCGTCGGGCTGTTGGCCGCGATCGCCATGGGCAAACTGCTCGGCTACGAGGGCAACCGCATCGTGATCGCCGACGACGGCCCCGGGTTCTGCACCTCGACCCCCGCGAACTACGACTCGTTCCGCGCAGGCAATCTCGTCGACGGCACAGACCTCGAGCCACTGTGTGTGCGCGTCAAGGACTTTCAGGCCGACTACCTCGACAACGGCCAGGCCGAGATGTTCACCTCCAACATCGAATACCAGGCCGGCGACGACCTGACGAACAACGTGTGGCGCGACGATCAGCTTCAGGTCAACCACCCGTTGCGCGTCGCAGGCGACCGCGTCTACCTGCAGGGCCACGGCTATGCACCGACCTTCACCGTGACGTTCCCGAACGGTGAGACCCGTACCGACACCATCCAGTGGCAACCGACGGACGCCACGACCTTCCTGTCCAGTGGCGTGCTGCGAGTCGACCCGCCCGGCGGTTTGTATCCCGACGCACTGGACCGCCGGAAGAACCAGATCGCCATCGAGGGACTGTTCGCGCCGACGGCGTCGTTCCACGGCAGCCTGCTGTCGTCGAGCTTCCCTGCGATGAACGACCCCGCCGTCGCGATCGACATCTACAAGGGCGACACCGGCCTCGACACCGGACTGCCGCAGTCCATCTTCTCGCTCGACCAGGAAATGATCGCCCAGGGTCGGCTGGTCAAGCAGGATCGCGTCAACCTGATGCCGGGAGAATCCGCGACGCTCAGCGACGGCACCGTCGTCACGTTCGATGGGGCGAAGGAGTTCGTCAACCTTCAGGTCTCGCACGACCCGGCTCAGACCTGGGTGCTCGTCTTCGCACTCACGATGATGGGCGGGCTGCTCGTCTCACTGGTGATCAAGCGTCGCAGAATCTGGGTCCGGCTCACCGCCGACGCCCAGGCACGACGTACTGTAGTAGACCTCGGCGGACTTGCACGCACCGATCAGGCGGGGTGGGGCGAAGAGTTCGACCGCCTGTGCACCCGCCTGCTCGGCGACACCTCGAAACAGGAGAACTGACCGATGCCGATCAACGAGACCCTCTCGCAGTACAGCGACTGGTCGTTCGAATCAGCGTTCACCATCTACGTGCTCGCATTCGTTCTGCTCATCGCTCAGTACGCGTCGGCCAAGGCCACGGCTGCTCAGGCCAAGGAACTGGTCGGCGCAGGTGCCCCGGTGGTCGAGACCCGGCCGGGTCGCGTCGCGGAAGCGCCGAAGCGCCCGCTCTCCGACCGCCTGGCAGGCATGGGCTTCGCGTTGCTTGCGCCGGCCCTCATCCTGCACATCACCGCGGTGGTGCTGCGTGGGTTCGCCACGCACCGCTTCCCGCTCGGCAACATGTACGAGTTCGTCACCATGGCCACCGCAGCCGCGGCCTTGACCTCCGTCATCGCCCTGCGTAAGAAGACGATGCGTCCGATGCTGGTGTTCGTTCTCGCACCGATCATCGTGCTGATGTTCTTCGCCGCCACCAAGCTCTACGCCGACGCCGCCCCGGTCGTCCCGGCACTGCGGTCCTACTGGCTGCCCATTCACGTCACCATCGTCAGCGTCGGTAGCGGCATCCTGCTGGTTTCCGGCGTCGCTTCCCTGCTGTTCCTACTGCGCATCAAGCAGCCACTGGGAGAGGAAAGCATCGGGTTCTGGGGCAAGTTCGCTTCCAAGCTGCCCGACGCCCAAGCCCTCGACCGACTCGCATACAAGACGACCATCGTCGCCTTCCCGCTCTTCGGAGCAGGCGTCATCCTCGGCGCGATCTGGGCCGAGGCCGCATGGGGACGCTTCTGGGGCTGGGATCCCAAAGAAACGATGTCGTTCATCACCTGGATCATCTACGCCGCCTACCTGCACGCCCGCGCCACCTCCGGCTGGCGCAACACCCGCGCCGCGTGGATCAACGTGGCCGGATTCACCGCCATGCTGTTCAACCTCTTCATCATCAACATGGTGGTCTCGGGCCTGCACAGCTACGCGGGTCTGAACTAGCACTCGGCCGCTGCGCAGGCCGCTCAGCTGGTAGCGTCCGATCCGGCTCGATGGGGGAGACATCCGAGCCGGATCGAAGGATGTAGGACGCGAACTGGGGGGAATCGGTCATGGCCGATCGGCACGAGAACAATTGGCAACCCGTCCGACCATTGGACGACGACCCGCCGGACGACCGAGATCCGGAGCCTGCGGTTGCCGTCGAAACCACACCGGTGTCCGACGCGAAGCCTGCGGTTCCACGGGAACCGTTCCGCTCGACCCCCATCACCATGCCGCCCGAGAGCGCGGACAATCCACCGGTAGCGCCACACGAGGCCACGCCCACGTCTGGTCCGCCGCCGGTTTCCGTGGACCCTGCGATGGTGGCGCAAGACGCTCCCGAGTCGACCGACATCGGTGGTGAAGCAGGGAGCGGGACAGATGCTGCGGCCGACGGACCTGATGAGGTTACGGATTCCAGTGGGGTGGCGGTGCTCGCCGATTCGGTGGCGGTGCTTGGCGATGAGGTGGACAGGGTCACTGCGAGCGGGACGTCTACGAAGACTCCCGTAGCCTCCGCTGAGCAGGCGACTTCTGCGCTGCAGAGCACCGTGGCCCCATCTCCCGAGGCGAAGCCGATCGAGAGTCCGCCTACGGCGCCGGTGCCATCGGGGCCACCGCCACCTCAGCAGTGGATGCCGCAGAATTATGGAGCGCCGCAGAACCCTTGGGCACCGCAGAACAACGGGGCTCCGCAGAACAACGGGGCTCCGCAGAAGAACGGGGCTCCGCAGAACAACGGGACGCAGCCCCATGGGCCGATGATGCCTCTAGGTCAGGGTGCGCCGCAGAACCAGTGGCCAGCTCAGGCCGGTCCGTGGCCCCAACTTCCGCATCCGCAATCCGTCGCACAGCACCAGCCGCAGCAGCGCGGCGCAGTCGACGCGCATGGTCTGGGTCCCCAGGCAGCGGCGGTCGGTCAGAGCCTGTCGGGTGATCGTCTGACCGTGCAGCCGGTCTCCTCGCACGATCTCGGCAACTCGTTGCTCGTTCGATCGGCGAATGTGCCACCGGTTTCCGGGTGGCGTCGGGCGCTGTACGTGATGTCCGGCGGCCACATCGATGTCGGTAACAGCGCCGCCCAGCAGCGTCGGCTCGAGCTGACCGCACAGGTCGATCGGACGCTCGTGGGGTGTTATCGCGTCGCGGTGCTCTCACTGAAGGGCGGTGTCGGCAAGACGACCACCACCGCCACGCTCGGGTCGACGTTCGCCGACATCCGAGGTGATCGAGTGATCGCGATCGATGCGAACCCCGACCGCGGAACTCTGGGGCAGAAGGTTCCTTGCGAAACAACTGCAACCGTTCGAAACTTGTTGCGTGACATGGATTCTCTGGATCGCTACAGCGACGTCCGTGCCTACACGTCGCAGAATGCCAACCGATTGGAGGTGTTGGCGTCCGATTCGGATCCGGCAGCGTCGGAGGCGTTCAGCGGCGAAGATTACGACCGCGCGGTCGACATGTTGGAGAAGTTCTACAGCATCGTGATTACCGATTGTGGAACCGGTTTGATGCATTCGGCCATGGAGAGCATTCTCGAAGGCACCGACACTCTGGTGGTCGTCAGCTCGGCGTCGGTAGACGGTGCACGGAGCGCGTCGGCGACGTTGGACTGGCTCGATGCTCACGGGTATCGATCATTGGTGGCCACGTCGGTGGCCGTGGTCAACGGGGTTCGGCCCAGAGCGGGAAAAGTCGATTTGCAAAAGGTCATCGAGCACTTCGAGCAACGATGCGCCCATGTACGGACGATTCCGTTCGACCCGCATCTCGAAGAAGGTGCGGAAATCGAGCTGGATCGTCTTCGTGGACGGACCCGCACCGCGCTTCTGGAAGTGGCGGCAGCGGTAGCGGCCGGGTTTCCCGACTCGCCCACCGCTTCTCGCCCCGATTGAGAAGCTGCCGAACCCTACTCGGTCGGTTCGGTGCCGGCCTCGGTTCCGTCTTTCCCGCCGCGGCGAGCTTCACGATTGATTCGCCACAGAAAATCGGGATCGTCATCTGGTCCGACTGTGCGGGTGGGCGCAGCACCTGCGCTGGGTCCGAAGGCCTTCCAGAACAGAACCACCACTGCCACCAAGCCGATCAACGCCAATAGATAGATCACGACGCACCTCCTACTACGAGGGTAGCCGCGATGCAACAACCTCCGCACCCGTCGAGCGTCGAAGATTCCTGAGAATGTTCGATGAGTTCGTACGGGTGCGGAGTCTGCGGGTACTTCGGTATCGCGTCCGGCTCAGTGGTGTACGCCGGCTTCGGTCGTCAGAGAGGTCAGCAGCTGCATGACCTCGGTCTCACGGAACCGACGGTGTCCACCGGGAGTGCGGAGCGATCCGAGGCGTCCGGCGTGTGCCCAGCGAGTCACGGTCTTGGGGTCGACGTGAAAAAGCGCGGCTACCTGACCCGGCGTGAGCAGTGAGTCCTGAGCCTTCTGGAATGTGGGTGCGCTCATCTGTCGTGTCCTCCTACGATGCGGTTCGGTGCATTTGCGTCGAACCGGAGATATCGGTCTGCTGCGTTCGGAACCCATGGTTGCACTCGAACCCCTAGGTACTCGACTGATACAAGGTTGGTAAAGGGGAGGTAATGGACAAATCGGTCACTGCGGGGGCGGGTCGGAATGCCCGGTGAGACCGGTAACCTGGAGGCCGTGAGTGAAGCGACGAATGCCGACAGTAGCGAACCGACCAGCGGAAATGTCGTTCCGGTTAGGTCGGCCAAGAAGTCCCTCGCCGTGAACCTCGGCGTCTACACCTTTGCGCGACTGGCCCTCGTCATCGTGATCGCTGCCGTCATCGTGGGCGTCGGTTTACTGTTCGGCGTGGAGGTTCCGGTTCTCGTCGCCGCGATTTTCGCTGTGCTCATCTCATTGCCTCTGTCGCTGCTCCTGTTCAAGAAGATGCGGATCCGCGTCAACGAATCCATCGCGGCAGTCGACGAGGACCGGCGCACCGCGCGTGCGGACCTGCAGTCGAAACTGCGCGGTGAAGACGGCAAGAAGTGACTTCATCGGTCGATCACTCGGGATCACGGACCTGGGTCGACAATGCCGTCCGGCTGATCGAGGCCGATTCGCAGCGCAGCGCCGACACGCACTTGTTGCGTTACCCCCTTCCTGCAGCGTGGGAGATTTCGCTCTACCTCAAAGACGAGTCCACGCACATCACCGGCAGCTTGAAGCATCGGCTGGCTCGGTCGCTGTTCCTCTATGCGATCTGCAACGGGTGGGTCACCGAGCGTACGACGGTGATCGAGGCATCGTCGGGCTCCACCGCCGTCAGTGAGGCGTATTTCGCTCGACTGCTGGGCCTGAAGTTCGTCGCAGTGATGCCGCGGAGCACCAGCCCGGCCAAGGTTGCGCTCATCGAGTCTCATGGTGGGAGTTGCCATTTCGTCGATCGGCCGGGCGAGATGTACACCGAGGCGCACAGGCTCGCAGCCGAACCCGACTGCCACTACATGGACCAGTTCACCCATGCCGAGCGAGCTACCGACTGGCGCGGCAACAACAACATCGCGGAGTCGATCTTCGATCAACTCCGGCTGGAGGAATGCCCCATTCCCGACTGGGTGGTGGTGGGCGCGGGGACCGGTGGAACCAGCGCCACGATCGGCCGATACATCCGATATCGCAGGCACGCAACGCAACTGGCTGTGGTGGACCCAGAGAATTCGGCGTTCATCGGTGGCTACGAGACCGGGGACGCGGGATTCGAGACCGGCTTGTCCTCCCGCATCGAGGGCATCGGACGACCGCGCGTCGAACCGTCGTTCGTCGGCCAGGTGATCGACAGAATGATCGCTGTTCCCGATGCCGCGTCGGTCGCCGCCGCGAGATTCACCTCGGAGGCACTCGGAAAGCGGGTGGGCGGATCGACGGGCACCAACATCTGGGGAGCCTTCGGATTGATCTCGGAGATGATCGCCGCAGGCCGACGCGGCAGCGTGGTGACGTTGCTGTGTGACGGTGGAGATCGGTACTCGCAGACATACTTCGACGACACTTGGGTCGCGGACCAGGGCATGAATCTCGAAGAACCGACCGCCGCTCTCGAAAAGTTCATTCGTACCGGGGCATTCTGACTGGGCCCCGATGGCCGACCTACCTGCTCACAATCAACGACGCCACCGCAGTTGCAGCGGCTACCGTGCCGACAGCCGGCCACGCACCGATCTTCTTCGCAAGCGGGTGCGAAGCGCCGAACGCGACGAGGTAGGTCCCGAGCAGTGCGCCGGCGCGAGCCGAGCCCGAGGATTTCTGCCACTGCGCTGTGCACGCCACGCCGACCGCCGCTAGGACTGCTCCGCCGAGTTGCCGATTGCCCGATTGCCGGGCAACAGCGAAGCCGCCGAGCAAGCCACCGGCGGCCAGGACGGAGGTGGTGATCGAGCGTCGAGCATCGTGGTCAGCCATGTTCGTCACCCTAGCCGGGCCTGGACGCGCAGACTCCGGGCCAGGTGGTCTCGCTGCTCGATCACCAAGCGCCGTAGCGCTGCCGGTGCCCACTCGTGGTCGGCGAGCCACGAGTCTGCGGTGTCGGTAGACGATTGCTGCGGAAAGAGGCGAACGACGATTCGCCGTGCGATCTCGATACTGCGTGAGGTCCACAACGACGAGATGGACTCGAAGTATCGGTCGTCGTAGGGCGCAGTGAGGTCCGGTCGGTGACCAGCCCCGAACCCGGTGATGAAGGCGTCGAGCACATCGTTGGAGATGTCCTCGCGTTCGGTGACGGCGGCCCACGCCCTCGCCTTGACGGCGGCGTCGGGGATCGCCGTCGACGCCGCAGTATGAGCGGTGCGTCCCGACAGGGTGTCGTCCGAGGCCAGTTCGCCATCGAGGTCGTGGGAAGTCGCGTGGCCGGTGGCGGCGAGTGCCAGCCAGAATGCCCAGCGGAGATCAGGATCGAGTCGCAGCCCCGCGATGGTGCGAGTGCCATCGAGCAGTGAGCGCAAATCCTCCGCAAGGAGGTCGTCCAGCTGCGCAGTCGATGCGACCGCACGCGCCCACACCAACTGTGCGTCGCTCCCGGGTTCGCTCGACTGCAGTTGCGTCCACGACGCATTCAGCCATTGCCGGGTGGGTTCGTCCCGCCGATCGTCACCGAGATAGTGCCCGAGCGTGAATGCCACGTTGGCCGTCACCGCGGAGAGAAGGCCGATCTTGGGCTCGTTGGGCGCAAATCTGGTTGCGACATCGATGTATTCGCGCGCAGAGAGCTCAGCGTCCCGGGTGGAGTTCCACAGCGCGGACCACACGAGCCCTCGCGCGAGCGGGTCGACGACGCGGTCGAGGTAAGCCTGCACGGTGGCGGTGGAGCGCTCGTCGAATCGGATCTTGGCGTAGGTCAGATCGTCGTCGTTGAGCAGGACCAGTGCGGCATCTTCGAAGTCGACCGGTGTTCGCGCTTCTGTGATGTCGAGTTCCCGGCGGTGGGTTCTCGTCAGATTCCCGTCCTCGTTCAGATCGTAGAGTCCGACGGCGATGCGGTGCGGCCGCGGATCCGTCTGCTCGATGGCATCACCCGTAAAGGACAGTGTGGACACGCCGGTGGTCTGCAGCCACGCGGCCGCCCAGGTGTCGAGATCGCGTCCGCTGGCGGTGGACATCTCGCTCAACAGGTCCGTCAGAGTCGTGTTACCGAAGGCATGGGTGCGAAAGTAGTTGCGGGAGGAAGCGAAGAAGGCGTCGGCACCGACGAATGCCCCCAATTGCTTGAGCACGCTCGCGCCCTTGGCGTAGGTGATGCCGTCGAAGTTGAGCTTGGCGGCCTCGAGATCGGTGATGTCTGCAACGATCGGATGAGTGGTGGGGAGTTGATCCTGCAGATAGGCCCACGCTTTTCGGCGGTTCGCGAAACTGACCCAGGCATCGGTGAATCGGGTGGCCTCGGCCGATGCGTACGCACCCATGTAGTCCGCGAACGACTCCTTGAGCCACAGATCGTCCCACCACTGCATCGTGACGAGGTCGCCGAACCACATGTGTGCCATCTCGTGCAAGATCGTGTTGGCGCGAGCCTCGTACTGGGCTTCGGTTGCCGCCGAACGGAATACGTACGATTCGGTGAACGTGACGAGCCCGGGGTTCTCCATCGCACCGAGGTTGTACTCGGGGACGAAGATCTGGTCGTACTTACCGAACGGGTACGGATAGTCGAACTTGTCGTGGAAGAAGTCCAGGCCCCGCTTCGTGATGTCGAAGATGTCCTCGGCGTCGAAATGCTCGGCGAGTGAGGCTCGGCAATATGCGCCGAGAGGAACGGTCAGTTCGCCTCGCGTCCATGATGATTCGACGCCGTGATACGGGCCGGCCGCAACCGCGGTGATGTAGGTCGATATGGGCAGGGTCGGGGCAAAGGTGGTGACCGTGTCGTCGGTGACCCCCGCGCGGTTGGACAAGACCGTCCACGCCGGTGGTGCCGTGACCGTCAGCGTGAACGAGGCCTTGAGGTCCGGTTGCTCGAAGTTTGCGAACACCCGGCGAGCATCGGCCGGCTCGTACTGGGTGTAGAGGTAGACGCTGTCGTCTACCGGGTCGACGAAGCGGTGCAGTCCTTCTCCCGACCTGCTGTATCGCCCGCGAGCACGTATCCGAACGATGTTGTGCTCGGTGAGTCCGACCAGTTGGATGCGAGCGCCGTCGTAATCGACCTGAGCGTCGGTGCCGTTGACGGTGACCTCGTCGACAGCGGCACCGATGAAGTCGACCCATGTCGCTGCGGTGGTGGCGTCGAATTCGATGGTCGTGACCGTCTCGAAGGTATCGACATCCATGTCCTCGGCTCGCAGGAGATCCAGATGGACGAGATACTTCACCCCGTCGATGTGTCGCGATCGCCTGCGAGTTTCGGTCCGGGTCAGATTTGCGGTGCTCACCGAACCAACCCTAGGTGATTCGTTTTCACAGGGCGGGTGGGGTGAAGTAGTGATTTCCGAGTGGATCGACGATATGTAGGACTCCTTCCGGGAGTAGTTCGGTGCGCCACAGCTTCCGCGTTTTGAGGTTGTGGTGGAGCCGGCAGCGCGGACCGATGTTCGTGAGAATCGTCCAGCCGCCTTTCTCGGGTTGTTGTCGGTCGAATTCGACGATGTGGTCGAGGTCGCATCGTTCCGAAGGCACGTTGCAGCCAGGATGGAGGCAGTACGGCTGTTCGGCACGAACTCGCGCCGCGAGAGATCGACTGGGCGTGTAGCTCAGTGCACCCGGAGGCGGGAGTTTCATGCCCCCGTGGCCGTCGGGATACAAGGCGTGGACGCCGATGGGGTCGTGCCCGACGATGCCACGCCACCGTTCGATCAGCGTTCCTCCGCCCGGCCGCGATCGCATCGCGGTATCGGGCGCCGATTTATCAGGTGCAGGAGGCTTGGGTGGTGGTGCGGCCGGTGGCATCGTGTCCGAAGTGGGACTCGAAATGTCGCTGGATGTTTCACCGGTTGCGTCGAAATTCGTGTCCGAGGGCTCGGTTGTCTCCGGACTCGGACCACCGGTCTCGTGGGTATCAGGGGCCTCCGGATCCGTCGCGTCCCCGCGAGACACCTGGCATGTGGGGCACTCACACAGCAGTGCCTCGCTGCGCATCAATGCAGTCTGGGCGTCGCCTCGACGCTGGTCGTCCGAACGCGGATCCTCCGGGTGCAGACGCGTGACCTCGGCGTCGATCCGCGAAAGCTGTTCGTCGGCTTCGCCGTCGGTCATCAGGGTGGTCAGGCTCGACAGTCCCCGTGCACGGCGACGAAGACGGATTCGCTTCTCGGTGCGAGCGGCACGCTTGCGCACCGCGCGGTCCCAGTCGGCGTCGGCCTCGATGAGCAGTCGGTCGATCTCGCGGCCCAAGGTGCTCGGAGCCATCTCCCGGGCGGCTTTGAGAATTTCGGGCTCGAGAGCGACGACCGTCTCCGGCCGAGCATGAAGCAGATGATCGTGGATCGTCCTGACTCGCTCCAGGTCGAGCGCACCGTCGATGAAACCCTGACGCACGAGAGGGCGCAGTTGACGCCACATCTGCAGCTTGTTGTTCACAGCGGCGAAGGTGGATGAAAGAGCCGCCGCCAGCTCGCAGATCGCCGAGCTGAACAGATCTTTCTCGGTCACCCCGGTGTCCCACGGTGATGCGCATGCCGTTCGATTTCGGACATAGTGGTCCATGAGGGCGAGTTCCGACGCGACGGCAGCGTTGATCCTCCGACGCGCGCCCAGAACGTCGGCGAGCGCGGAATGTTCGTCCGTCGTCCACGCCGCTTTTCGTAGCCCCATGTCACCCCCCAGCGACCGGAGATCGAACACGTATTCGACCTCGTTGCCACGAGCGTAAACCAGGGCACCGACACATTCCCCGGCCCTGGTGGAAGGCCCTCAGAGCGCGCCGACGGCGCGAGTCACATCGAGTTCGAGGAGGTAGTGATTGATGGCGATCGCTGCCTTCGATCCTGCTGCTGCCGAATTGATCAGCTGGGCGGGAGAATCCGAGACGTTCCCTGCAGTCCACAGGCCGTCGACACTGGTGAGTCCGGTCGGGTCGGTAGCGACCCACCCGTCGTCGAGGCGGGAGCATCCGATCGGAGTCAGCAGCGTGTCGTTCGGAACGAACGTCGGGCCGACGAACACGACTGTTCGAGGAACGACGGTCCCGTCGGACAGCACGATGCCGACGACGCGACCATCCCGCACGACGACTCGGGCAACGGGCGCGTCGATGATATCGACGGAGCGAGCGCCGAGTCGGAGGCGTTCGTCGGCGCTCAGTTCGATGCCGTTGGTGAAGAAGACGACGTCCTCCGACCACTGTCGAATCAAAGACGCCTGATGGACCGTGAACGGCCGGTTGGGACCGCCGACAACGGCAATGGGCTGATCCCGTACTTCGTAGCCGTGGCAGTACGGGCAATGCAGAACCCCCGAACCCCACTGCTCTCGGACGCCGGGGATGTCGGGTAGTTCGTCGCGAAGCCCGGTGGCCACCAATACCGATCGGGAAGTCAGGACCGTGCCATCACCGAGGTGAATCTCGAAGCCGTTCTCGATTCGAGTTACGTTGCCCTGCAGTATCTCTCCGTCGTACCGGAGAACCTCCTGGCGTCCGGCCTCACGCAAGTCCCCAGGTGAGGAACCGTCGCGGGAGAGAAAGTTGTGAACATGGTCGGCAGGAGCGTTGCGCGGCTCTCCGGCGTCGACGACGATCACCCGCCGGCGTGCCCGCGCCAAAAGGGTTGCGGCACTGAGCCCGGCCGGTCCGCCGCCTACGACTACGGTGTCGTATGTCAAGAGCACTCCTCGAAGTCGATGGGCTGGAGTGCGAACGTAGCAGAACTGTCAACTGGTTAACAATATTGGTGGTGACGATGGCCGATGACTCGCTCCGCGAGCTGACCTGCGCACGGTGGACCGACTTCAATCCGGAACTGGACACTTCGCCGATGCAGGTGGTGGCCCAGATCAAACGAATCGTCGCGCTGCTCGATCTGGCCGTCGAGCCGATATACGCCGCCGCCGATGTCTCCGTCGCCGAGGTGGAGTTGATGGTGCCCCTTCGTTATGCAGTCGAGCAGGTGACCGCGGTGCGGTTGGCGGAGTTGCTCGGAATGACTCGCGCCGGGGTGAGCAAGGCACTCGCCAAACTCGAACGCCGCGGATTCGTGGATCGAGTGCCCAGCGCCGAAGATCGACGGTCTGCTTCGATCACCCTGACCGATCGGGGAAAGGGCGTTGTCGACGAGGTCTTTCCTCGCGAACTCGACGCTCACGGAAGACTGTTCGACGCATTGGGTGCGCAACGGACGCGTGTTCTCGAAGCTCTGGCTACCCTCGCCGAGTCGATGGAGGATGGTGTGTCATCGCTGTGACGGCTCGGTCGACCTGCTCGAGGGCTACGCTCGCGGGCAGGTGCGGGAGCGAGCTCGGAGGGGCACACGATGAACACATTTCAGAAGTCGGCGGCAGCGTTCAACAGGGTTTTCATGGTCGTGATGAAGGCACCCGTGCTCGACAGGGTGCTCGGACGGTCGATGGGCATCCTGACCTACACCGGCCGAAAGTCCGGCAAGAAGATTTCACTACCGCTGGCTATCAGCCGGAAAGGTGATCACCTGAAAGTCAGGGTGGCGATGCCGGACAAGAAGAACTGGTGGCGAAATTTCACGAACGACGGCGGTCGCGTCGACGTCGATCTCGGCGGCGTTCAGTACACAGGCCTCGCGACGGCGACCCGCGACGATCGCGGGCGAGTGTTCGTCGACATCGCCGTGGATCACTGAGCGCCGCCCGAACTCTGTGCCGGATCTGCCGGACTCCCCTGTCAATCAAGGTTGACAGAAGTCGGTCTGTCAACCTACATTGACGAGCATGACCGAAGCCACTGCACTTGCAGCCGCAGCCGCCAGTCCCGATCCGGGGGAGGGGCTGCGTGCGGTAGCGGCTCTTCGACGGTTGCTCGAGCGGCTGGAAGCCGTTCAGGTTCGCACCGCCCGCAATCAGGGATGGTCGTGGCAGGCGATAGCGGACTCGCTGGGCGTCAGTAGGCAGGCGGTCCACAAGAAGCACGGCGGAAAGGGAAGGTAGACAATCATGTTCGAGCGATTCACCACGTCCGCCAGAGCAGTCGTGCTGGGTGCCCAGGGGCAAGCGCGGGCACTGCACTCGCCACGTATCGAGCCCACCCATCTGTTCCTCGGTGCGCTCGCGGTCGCCGAAGAGCCGTTGAAGAACGCGCTCGCCGAGGCCGGATTCACCGTGGATGGCGTACGCGCGGACGCGCAGTCTCAGGATGCGCGTGCGCTGAGTTCACTCGGGATCGACCTGGACGCGGTCCTGACGACCGTCGACGCCGCCCTGGTTTCGCACGCCGTCGACGGGGCGCAAGCGGACGGCCTGAATCACATACCGTTCGCGCCGTCGGCCAAGGAAGTATTGAAGCTGTCGCTGAAGGAAGCCGTCGAACGACACGATCGCAAGATCGGCGTCGAACATGTACTTCTCGGTTTGGTTCGAGGTGCCGATCCATGGTTCACCGAACTGGTGCAGCGGCATTGTTCGCTCGATGAACTGCGGTCGACGGTCCTGCTCGTTCGGACGCCGTAGCCGCCCGACGCTGCGAACCCTACGATGGCGGCCATGAACTTTCTGATTCGGCTCGTGATCAACGCTGTTGCCATTTGGGTCGCCAAGGAATTCGTCGACGGGATCACCGTCACCAGTTCGGGTCGCGGTGACGGGTGGGACATCGTGGTGCTGCTCGGGATCGCAGCCGTGCTCACAATCGTCAACGCGTTCATCAAGCCGATGGTCAAGCTGCTCTCGCTGCCGTTGCTGATTCTGACTCTCGGACTGTTCACTCTCGTGATCAATGCGCTGATGCTGCTGTTGACAGGCTGGTTGTCGTCGCAGACCGGCTACGGCCTCGAGATCGTGGGATTCGCCGCTGCGTTCTGGGGCGCGATCATCATCTCGATCGTGAACTTCCTGCTCGGCGCGTTCGTGCCCGACAAGCGTTAGGCGAAGGCCAACGCAACACCGGTGCTCGCGCCCCAGACGAGCATCGCCAAGCCCGAATCGCGCAGTGCGGGAATCAGTTCGAACCCGTGCGCACCCTTGCGTACCGGGGAGTTCGCGCGAGCAGCGAAGGGGAGTGCCAGCAGGCCCACCAGTGCCCACGGAGTTCGGGCAATCAGAACCACCGTCATCGCGAACGGCACCACCAGCAATGCGAGATGCAGGTAGCGAGTGCGGGTGTCGCCCAATCGGACTGCAAGCGTGAGCTTTCCGGATTCGGTATCGGTGGGGATGTCCCGCAGGTTGTTGGCGACGAGTACGGCGCTCGAGAACGATCCGACGGCCACCGCGGCCAACACTCCGGCCCAATCTATCTGCTCTGCCTGCACGAACTGCGTGCCGAGAACCGCGACGAGTCCGAAGAACACGAATACCGCGATCTCGCCGAATCCGCTGTAGCCGTAGGGTTTCGAGCCGCCGGTGTAATACCAGGCACCGGCTATGCAGACCAGGCCTACGATGACCAACCACCAGGCACTGGTGGCAGCCAACGCCAATCCGGCCACGGCTCCGACGGCGAAACAGCCGATCGCGGCCCTCTTGACCGCGCCTGCGGAGGCCGCCTTGGAACCGACCAGGCGCAAGGGCCCGACTCGATCGTCGTCGGTGCCGCGGATTCCGTCCGAATAGTCGTTGGCGAAATTGACGCCGACGATCAGGGCCAGCGAGACGATCAAGGCCAGCAGCGCCTTCCACCACACCCCGGCGTCCAGGGACACGGCTGCACCGGTACCGACCAGGACGGGAGCGATCGCGTTCGGGAGTGTGCGCGGTCGCGCGCCTTCGATCCATTGCGCAGTGGTGGCCATGAGCGACGATCCTTCCGTATCCGCTCGACGGACGAGAACGCGGCCGGTCAGAACGGCAGGCGCGGCAACACCGGTAGTGGGATGACGGGCATCTGGACGCCGGGAATCTGTGGCAGTGGCACCGTCGGTGCCGGCGCAGGTGCCGGTGGGTTGTAGTGCGGTTGGTACTGAACATAGGGTTCCGGGTCGGCGGCAGGCGGCGGCGCGGAAGTCGTCGTCGGGGCCGGCGGCGGGACGTCGGGTGTGGGTGCCGTCGTCGAGGTCGTCGTAGTGCCGGCCACAGGCGATGTGGTCTGCGAAACGCGCTCGCCCACGCTGGCGGGGGTACTCAGCGGTTGGTCTCCTTCGCTGGACCCGATAGCGGTGAACAGCCCGATGGCCGCGATGACGCCCGCGATCGGCAGGGCGATCATTCCCAGCCGGGTCAGTGCCGGTCGGTGTGAGACGAGGGGCGGCACATGGGCCGCGTCCACGTGGGTGGCGTGCACAGCCGCTCCGCCGGCGACCACCAGCTCCGGCCGATCCGGGACGATGACCGGCAGCTGCAGAAAGCGTTCCAGCGTGGCCCGGACCAACGGAACATTGGAGGTTCCACCGATGGCGACGACGGCATCGGGATAGAACTCGGCTTCGAGACCGAGTTGGCGTACCGTCGCGGCGGCCTGCTCGGTGGAGCGCGCAATCGACAACTCGAAGATGTGCCGCTCGAGGAGGACGTGCTCGCCGTCGGGTGTGCTGGTGGTCTGGTGTGTGGACAGCGCTTCCTTGATTCCTCGGCAGAAGGCCGTCAGTGCACTCTCTTCGTCGGGAGACTGCGGCGGTCGCACGATGCCGAGACCGAGGATGTGCTCGCGGACGACAGCGTCGAACGCGCTACCGCTGATGGCGGTGGTGCGCGTCGAACCGTAGGAGCGGCCGGATTCGACGTCCACGATGTCGACGCCGACGCCTGTGTCTCCGGCGTCGAACAGTGCGATCGTTCGGTGGTGTGACGGCAGTCCGGGCCGCAGGTATTCCAGTGCCGCGCCGGTTTCGTCGATGAGGTGCACGTCGGAGACGTACTCCTCGGCCAGGGCGGCGGCAATCTGTGCCCGCTCCACGGGGGTGCGGTGGGCGACGCCCAGGGACTGCGGTGCGTCGGGCCGATCGACGATTCCGCGGACCACGCGCGCGACGTCCTCGGCGGAGGGGGAGAGCTGCCAGTCGTCGAACGGGGTGCCGTCGCTCCAGGTGCCGTCTTCGGTGGTCCGGGCCGTGCGGATGCCGCACGTGCCCAGTGACACACCCACGGACGAACGCATCGCTTCTCCGGCCTCTCCGATTCGATGACGGGGATCAGGTGTAAATTGCGCGCCCTCGAGTCAGGCGACGAGGTCACTCTACCGTCTCACGGTTTGGTTAGGGTCTCAAAACAATCCAAACGTCAATTCGAAGCGTTCGGCCCCGCGGCCTACGATCTGAGGACAGTGCCCCACGACATCGCGGATCCCGAGACGACGCACCTCACGGCCGAACTTCCGGTGGTGGGGATCCTCGGCGTCGTGACGACCGTGATCGACGGCCGTCCCGTGCCGGTATCGGGTACGCGGGCGCAGGCCCTGCTCGTGGCGTTGGCGCTGGATCCGGGGCGGGCGCGGTCCTCGCAGGGGCTCATCGAGGAGGTGTGGCCCGGCGAGCCTCCCCGATCACCGAAGAATGCTCTGCAGACACAGATCTCTCGACTGCGATCGGCGCTGCCCAGCGGCGCTCTCGAGAGTGGGCCCGGGGGATATCGGTTGGTTCTGAATGCCGAGGACATCGATCTCGGCCGGGCCCGTGCTCTGACCCGCGGCGCGGAGGGCCGCCTCGCTCAGGAGCACTTCCAGGATGCACTCGACCTGGTCGTCGAAGCCCTCGGTCTGTGGCGCGGTGAGCCCATCGACTCGGTTCGGGTCGAGGCCGACGCGGTTGGGATGGCTCTGAAGTCGCTGCAGGTCGCGGCCCTCCTGGGTCTGAGAAGATACGGCGACGCTCTGCCGCATGCGCAGGCCCGCGCGGCCGAGGATCCAGCCGACGAGCGTGCTGCTGCCGACCTCATGCGCGCGCTGCACGGTGTGGGCCGACCCAACGACGCGCTGACGGTGTTCGCGGACTTGCGCAACTATCTGGCCCAGCGGTTGGGAGCGGATCCCTCGCCCGCGACGACCGCACTGAATGCCGAAATTCTCGGTCACGACGCGCCGAAGGTGCTGCAGACCATCGGGCTTCGTGCCGCACCCAATGCCTTGATCGGTCGAGGTGACGACATCGTTGCGATCGAGGAGTTGCTGCACACCTCTCGCGTCACCACCGTCCTCGGTCCTGGCGGCGCGGGCAAGACGCGCATCGCACATGCCCTGGGTCATCGAGCTGCCGATTCGATGCCGGTGGCGTTCGTCGAATTGGCGTCGCTGCGCAGTGGCGAGGACGTCGCCTCGGCGATCGGAGCCACCCTCGGATTGACCGAGGCGGATTACACTGTCGGCAGTCTTCAGGTCGCCCGGGTGCACTCGATTCACGAGCGTCTGGTCGACGTCTTCTCGACTCGCCGAGGTTTGTTGATCCTCGACAACTGCGAGCACGTGATCGGCGAGGTGGCTGCAGTCGTGGACGAGCTCGTGGCTGCGACGGATCTGGTGACGGTATTGGCGACCTCCCGTTCGCCGATGGGGTCGACGGCCGAATCGGTGTTTCCGCTGCCCTCTCTCGGCATGCTCGGCCCGAATTCGCCTGCTACTGAGCTCTTTTGCGTCAGAGCTCGTGCAGTTCGCCCGTCCGTGCGACTCGATCCCGACGCTGTCGCGGCCCTGTGTCACACCTTGGACGGCCTGCCCCTTGCCATCGAGTTGGCCGCAGCGCGAGTGAAGTCGATGAGTGTGGAGGACATCGGCACGCGGTTGCACAAACGATTCGCGCTGCTGAGATCGACGGACCGAACCCGTCCGGAACGACATCGAACGTTGCACGCGGTCATCGACTGGAGCTGGAATCTGCTCGACGGCACAGAGCAGGCAACTCTTCGCCGGCTCTGTCGCTTTCCTGCGGGCTTCGATCTCGACGCCGCGCGAACGGTGGCGGAATGGTCCGAGGTCGAGGATGTTTCGTTTGCGCTCGACGGTCTGGTGAACCAGTCCATGCTCACAGTTGCCGAGACGTCTACGGGCGTGCGGTACCACATGCTCGAGACCGTCCGCGAGTACGGCGAGGAGCAATTGGACGCGAGCGGGGAGGAAGAGCAGGTCGCACTACGCCTGCGAGCCTGGTCGACTGCGGTGTCGACGAGGATTTCCGCAGGCTATGCCGGCGGGCGTCCGGCCGAGATGGTTCTGCTGCTCGAGGCGGAGCACGACAACCTGCTCTCCATGATGAGACATTCTTTCGCACATGATGTTTCGGAGCACGTCTGCACTCTCTTCTCGGTACTGGGCTACTTCTGGGCCATGCGCGGCGCGCATTCCGAGGTGCTGAACTGGGCCGACAGGGTGCAGAGCAGTATCCGCCGCGGGATCGCAGAAACACCCGATGACAACGCCGTCATGTGCATGCTGGTTCTGGCGGCGCATTTCGCCTACGGACGACAACTGCGTCGGGTAGCCCGAGTTCGAGTCGATCTACGAAATCTGTTGCGCCACAGAACCGACATCGCACCGGGGTTGCGGTTCAATGCCGAGGTGCTCGTGCACCACATCGGAGGGCGAGGGTTGGCCAGAAAACTGGCTCTTGCCACGCGCTCCGAATACGGCGACGTTCGCTGCAACGCGTACGTGGTTCGCGCGATGCTCGCTCAGAATTCGGGGCGATTGCACGAGTCGATTCGAGACGGTGAGCGCGCTCTCGGCATCGCGCGTAGTCGTGGTGATCTGTGGGCAGTGGGGTCCACCTCGCAAACACTTGCCAGCTCCTACGGTCTGGCAGGCGATCAAGCCACGGCCGCCGAGTACTACCGAACCTCCGCCGATGTCATGTGGACGATGCATGCCTACGAGGAGAGCATGCAAACCCGAACCTTCCTGGCAATGGCCCTGATCGGAGCGGGTCGGGTGGACGAGGGGCGGGCGCTGGTGGAGGAATTGGCGTCGGGAGGTATGGCGCAGGACTGGAGCCCGGGCAATTCCGGTGACACCGCTGATCCGGGGCCTGCCCACGATTCCGGCGCTCGGTGGGATCGTGCGCAGCAGCAGTCGACGTCCGCGTCGTTGACTGCGGCACGGGCAGCGGCGGACGTGGAAGACGGTCACGTCGAACGAGGTTTGGCGCAATTTCGGGAAGCATTGGCCATCGGGGGCTGGCCATCGCAGGACGCGAGCGATCCGTTCATGACGATTCTGGTGTGCGCGGCCGTCGGAGCGCATGTATTGCACGCTCGTGCGGCGGAGATGCGCGAAGCGGTGGGGGAGCTGGTGCGCACGCCGTGGAATGCGTTGGTGCCTGGCGGTTTCTACGATATTCCGATGCTCGGCGCTGTTGCGTGCGCAGTGGGTTCGTTCGAGGTGCAGTGCGGGGACCGCGAACGTGGAGTTCGGTTGCTGGCCGCGTCGGACCGGGCGGTGGGTCGCCAGGATTTTCCGTCGATGCGCATCGATCGGCACGTGGCCGCAGCCCGCGCGATTGTCGGTGACCCTACGGTCGACGCCGGTATCGCGCGGGCTGCTGGTATCACCAGACATGCTGCACTGCAGGAGATCTTGAGTTCGCTACCCGTGTCCTAGGCCTTGCGCATGTACGACTTGACGGTCAGTGGGGCGAAGACGGCGACGATGACCACGGCTCCGACGAGTGAGTACACGACGTGAATACCGAAGTGCCCGTTGTTCGCCAGCTCTCGGACCGCCGTCACCAGGTGTGAGACGGGGTTGACGTCGGCGAAAGCCCTCAGCCAGCTCGGCATCGTGGAGGTGTCGACGAAGGCGTTGGACAGGAACGTCAGCGGGAACAGCACCAGCATCGAGATGCCCTGGACCGAGGAGGCTTTGCTCATCAAGGTGCCCAGCAGTGCGAATATCCAGCTGATCGCCCAGGCGCAGAACATCACCAGCAGGACGGCTCCGGCGAGGCCGAGAAATCCTCCGGCCGGGTGGTAACCCATCGCGAACCCGGTGAGGAAACAGACGACCGCCGCGATGAGGTAGCGGATGACGTCGGCCATCAATGCTCCTGCAAGCGGAGAGATTCGGGCGATCGGTAGAGACCGGAATCGGTCGAAGACGCCCTTGTCCATATCTTCTCGCAGCTGTGTGCCGGTGACGACGGAACCGGTGATCACCGTTTGCACCAGGATTCCGGGCACGATCATCGGCAG
This sequence comes from Rhodococcus sp. 14-2483-1-1, assembly GCF_002259335.1. NCBI lineage: Bacteria > Bacillati > Actinomycetota > Actinomycetes > Mycobacteriales > Nocardiaceae > Rhodococcus > Rhodococcus sp. 14-2483-1-1. The sequence continues at coordinate 822,919 of NZ_NPFX01000014.1, forward strand.
GTAGGACGTGACGTCCCCGGCAACCGCGCCGCCGAAGATGTAGCTGAACATCAGGGTGAAGATCACCGGTAGCAGCACCACGTCGGTGAGTTGTTCGGGATTGTGTCGGAGCTTGAGCAGCCCGCGATATCCCATGGTGGCGGACTGGGCGGCGGTACGGGCCAGGCCGATGTGGCGGACGACCGGACGGTCGGCGGGGTCGATGTACGTCGAAGTTTGCGGAGTGAGAGTGGTGGTCATGCTGCGTCCTCGTCTGCGCTCTTGCCGGTGAGGGTCAGGAATACCTCGTCCAGGCTGGGTTTGGTGACGGTGATTTCGCTGACGTCGATGCCGAAGTCGCGCAGTCGAATCAAGATGTCGGGGGTCATCGATGTGTCGGTCATGGGTGCAGTCAGACGAGCAGACGCGGGGCTGACCGACACGTCTGTGCCCAGTTGCCTCGCAACCAGAGCTCGGGCGTCGTCGATCTGGTTTCGGTCCGCGAGAGTCAGGGACAGCGCCGAGGTGCCCACCGAGGACTTGAGCCCGTCAGCGGTGTCGTCGGCGATCACGCGGCCGTGATCGATGACGGCGATGCGATCGCACAGTTGGTCGGCCTCGTCGAGGTACTGAGTTGTCAGTAGAACGGTCGAGCCCGCCGCGACGAGCCGACGAATGGTGTCCCACATCTGGGCTCGGGTGCGGGGGTCGAGCCCGGTGGTCGGCTCGTCGAGGAACAGCAGCGGCGGTGCCGAGATCAGGCTCGCGGCCAGATCGAGGCGCCGCCGCATGCCACCGGAGAACAACTTCAACGGTCGCGACGCTGCGTCCGTCAACTCGAATTCCTCGAGGAGTTCGACGGCTTTGGCTTTGCTGTCGCGTCGACTCAGGCCGAGAAGCCGGGAGAAGACGACGAGATTCTCGGTCGCGGTGAGATCCTCGTCCACCGATGCGTACTGACCGGTGACGCCGACGAGCGACCGGACCGCGGTGGCGTCGGCGACGACGTCTCGGCCGAAAACTCGGGCCGAGCCGCCGTCGGGTCGAAGGAGGGTGGCGAGCATGCGGACCGTTGTGGTCTTGCCCGCGCCGTTGGGGCCGAGGACTCCGTAGACCGCCCCGGTAGGGACGGTCAGGCTGACACCGTCGACCGCGCGTTGTTTACCGTATGTCTTGACGAGGCCGTCGGCCTCGATAGCTGGTGTGGTCATGGGACAACGATCGCCCCGACCGCTTGCACGACGCGTACGTCGCGCTTGCGTCACCTTTCATGTGCCGCGTGGTGTCACCTCGTGCGTGGTGTCACCTCTTGCGGGGTGTCACAGTGGCAGCGAGGTCTCCGTCAGGCCGACGCCACCGGTCCCGCGCAACTTCCTGAACCATTCGGTGCCGAAGGCGGTGGTGAGTTGTTCGATGGGCATCTGCAGAAACGGACCGAAATCGCCGACCTGGGTCTCGTGCGCTTCCATGGCTGCTCGCTTCGCCGCGATCACGCTGGACACGTCGACCACCGTGGTGATCTCGGTTTCCGGCAGTCCGAACGTCTCCATGTCCGGCGGTGACGCCTCCTCGCCCCAGTGCGGATTTGCCTCCATCAGTCGGCGCATGTGATCGCGGTTGGTCGTGGTTTCGTACACGTACCTGGTCTCGGCGATCTCGGTGGCGCGCTTGCCGACCACATGCACCTGGATGTGGTCCGGGTGGCCGTATCCACCGTTCGGGTCGTAGATGGTGACGACGTCGGCCTGCTCTTCGAGCAGCACGTCGGCCAATCTCCCAGCCGCGGTGTCGACGTCGACGTTGCAGAAGGCCTCCGGATTGGCATTTTCCGGAGTGCCCGCCATGCCGGAATCGGCGTAGTGCAACCGAACGATGCGGTCCACTCCCAGAACGGCGGCCGAACGATCCAGCTCGATGCGTCGGCGCTCTGCCAGGGTCTCGCCGTCGGTGAGGATTCCGTCCGGAAACTCTCCGAGGGCACCGTCGGTTGCCGTGACGAGTACGACGCGATGGCCGGCATCGGCAGCCAGACGCATCACCCCGCCGGTGCCGAACACTTCGTCGTCGGGATGTGCATGGAAGCAGACCAGAACACTCATGCGTTGAATGCTTGCACGTCGAAGTGGGTGCGGCCCAGTCGGCGGGCCAATACGATCGACGGGTGACCACACAGCGGTCGGCCTCGATAAGTTCGTACTGGCGGGATTCACGAGCGGATCGGTACTGCCGCGCACTACATCCCGTCGGGATCTTCTTCGCGCTCGTGTTCTACGCGCTGTCGATGACTCCGTCCCTGCTGCCCCGTGCGTGGTACCTGCAGGCGGTGGCGACCGGTATCAGTGTCGCGATCGGTTACGGCGTGGGATGCCTCATTGCCTGGGTGGTCCGGCTCTGCGGAGTGTCACCGGACTGGTCGCAGCAGTGGCGTCGACGTGGGTGGTGGGCGCTGGCCGTGGCTGCAGTGGTGGTGATTCCGCTGTTCCTGATCCTCGGATCCTGGTGGCAGCAGATCGTCCGCAAGCTGGTCGGCGTGGAAGACCCCGGCCGTCCGCTGTACGTCGCGGTGCTGCTGCTCTCGTTGGTGGTAGCGGTGGCGGTGCTTGCTCTCGGCCGCCTGCTGCGCAGAGCGACTCGGGCGCTGACGCGCTGGGGCAAGCAGTACGTTCCGAGGCCGGTGGCGAGGATCGCGAGCGTGATCGTGGTTGCGCTGCTGGTGGTGTTCGCTGTCAACGGTGCACTGATTCGGGGAATTGTTGCCGTCGCGGAGAAGTCCGCATCGACTGCCGATCGCGGCAACCACGATGGGGTGGAAAAGCCTACGGCCGCCGAACTTTCGGGTTCGGATGCCTCGAACGAGGAATGGGATTCGCTGGGGCAGGAGGGTCGACGGTTCGTCGTCTCGGGAGCATCGCCCGACGAGATCAGCGACTTCACCGGAAGACCTGCAGTGCAACCGATCCGCGCGTACGCCGGAGTCGAGTCGGCCGACACCGTCGAGGGCGTCGCAGAGCGCGTGGTGGCCGAACTCGAACGTACCGGCGCATTCTCGCGGGCCGTGCTCGGTGTAGCGACCACCACCGGACGTGGGTGGGTCAACGAATCCGTGGCCGGCCCCCTCGAGTATCTGTACGACGGTAATTCGGCAATTGCGTCCATGCAGTACTCGTTCCTGCCGAGCCCGATGGCATTTCTGGCCGACCGCCAGACCCCGCAGGATGCCGGACGAGCCCTCTTCGAGGCGATCTACGCGGTATGGAGCGAACTTCCGGAAGATTCACGACCCAAGTTGGTGCTGTTCGGCGAGAGCCTCGGTGCATACGGCGGGCAGGATGCATTCAGCGGTGCCCAGGACATGATCGCGCGCATCGACGGTGCCCTGTGGGTCGGCAACCCGAACTTCACACCTCAATGGGCCCGCATAACCGGTGGACGCGACGCCGGTTCCCGCGAGATCCTGCCTGTCATCGACAGCGGCGAACACGTCCGTTTCGCCGGGTCTTCCGGTGACCTCGACATCGGCGGACCGTGGGAGGAGCCGCGAATCGTCTACTGGCAGCATGCATCCGACCCCATCGTGTGGTGGTCACCCGATCTGATCCTGGGCCGACCCGATTGGCTGAACGAACCGCGTGGCACCGACGTCGACCCTGGAGTGCAGTGGTTCCCGTTCGTCACGTTCTGGCAGTTGACCTTCGATCAGGTCTTCTCCACCGACGTCGACGACGGTCACGGCCACAGCTACGGAGCCGACGCGGTGCGGATGTGGGCCGACATCCTCGATCCGCCCGGCTGGACGGACGCAGACGTGGAGCGACTGTACGAGAAAATGGTGGGTTGAGCTGATCGTCCGCTGCCCCTGACCATGCCGCTGCCCCTGCCCCTGCCCCTGCCCCTGCCCGCGCTCCCCCCTCGCGTCCCCCCCGCCCGCCACCTGCGCCCCACGGAGGAGTCAAGCCCGCGCACAGCCGAACCGGAGGC